>CAVIAA010000005.1:78588-92807 GCA_963640685.1 Acutalibacteraceae bacterium | reverse complement strand
CTTTTCCAAATCAAAAATCGAGCCTCAAGCCGGGGCTGTATCTGGTCGTAGGCCGTCAGCTGGTGCAGGACGGCTATACCTACACGACCGAGCCGTTTCTCCTCTCTCTGCCGAATCTGGATACCCAAAGCGATGCATGGACGTATGACGTGACGGTAACGCCCAAGTACACCCGGACGGAGAACCTGCCCACGCCGGATGATAAAACCGTTACGCGTAAGGTGCTCAAGGTCTGGAAGGGTGATGTAGAGCAGTCCCGCCCGAAATCGGTCGTCGTCCAGCTTTTGAAGGACGGGGCGGTCTATAACACAGTGACCCTGAACGCTGCGAACAACTGGCGCTATACCTGGGAAAAGCTCCCCGAATATAACAAGAACGGCGCCAAGGTCGTTTGGAGCGTCGCAGAAAAGGAGCTCGAGGATTACACGGTACGCATAACGCAGGACGGCCTCACGTTTACCGTGACGAACACCTACTCTCCCGATGAGCCGGGGAGCGATACCGTGACCCGCACGGTAGTGAAGGTGTGGAACGATAAGGGCTACGAGAGCAAGCGCCCCCAGTCCGTGCAGGTGATGCTGCTGCAAAATGGAATCGCATACGACACGCAGACTCTCAGCAGTACAAACAGCTGGCAATACACATGGAGCAAGCTCCCCAGATACGATAAGAACAGCAAAGAGATCAGCTGGACAATCCGCGAGGTATCCGTCTCCGGCTATGTGTCCAGTATCCGGCAGAACGGCTACACCTTCGTTCTGACGAACACGCTGAACAAGCAGAAGCTGCCGCAGACCGGCGTTCTGTGGTGGCCGGTGCCGGTGCTTGCCTGCGGCGGGCTGGCGTTCCTGATTGCAGGGGCGCTGAGCAGAAGGAAGAAAGATCATGAATAAACGCGGAAAAATTTATACGGCAATAGGGCTGCTGCTTCTGGCAGCGGCTCTTTTACTTACTGTATACAATCTCCGGAGCGACGCGGAAGCGGGCGCGGCTGCCGGTACAGTTCTGGAACAGCTCACGCCGGAGCAGGAGGAAGCGGAAGAGAAAGCGGAAACCGGCCTGACCGGGCTCCCATCCAAAGAGTCACCGGAGGAGGTCTATATCCCGGACTATACTCTGAACCCGGAAATGGAGATGCCGGAGGAGGAGATCGACGGACAGCAATATATCGGCGTGCTGCGGATACCAGTTCTGTCGCTGGAGCTGCCGGTCATCAGCGAATGGAGCTATCCACGCCTGAAAATCGCGCCCTGCCGCTATGCCGGCTCCGTGTATCTGAACAACATGGTCATCGCTGCCCACAACTATCGCAGCCACTTCATGTATTTGAAAAACCTGTCGCATGGCGATGAGGTCACCTTCACCGACATGGACGGGAACGTGTTCCGATATGAGGTCGCCGAACTGGAGACGCTTTCTCCTTTCGCCATTGAGGAAATGACCGGCGGTGACTGGGATCTGACGCTCTTTACCTGCACGGTCGGCGGTCAGTTCAGAATGACGGTGCGGTGTGAAATGAAAGAAGACAGAAACTGACTTCCGGAGGCGGCATGGAGGAATGAAATCTTTCTGGATACCCGCTGCTTGCAAAGAGGACCGTGCGGGACTGTGGCTGCGGCACCGTTGTCAAGCCCAGTCAGCGGTTTGGACGGCTCGTCATTTATGCCAGTCGATTATTGATTGGTAGGAGGAAATGTAATGGACTTGATTGGAAAAAAAGTAAAGCACGATAAGTTTGGGGAGGGCATTATCATAGAACATGATGCGTTCTATATTTCGGTCAAGTTCATGTCTGAGCCTGAAACAAAGAAATTCCTGTATCCTTCCTGCTTTAAGACTTTCCTAAAGCTATTAGATACAGATGCAGCCGTTAAGACAGATGAAGCTGTGAAACGGTATGAGGAAGAGGAACGCCAAAAGAAGCAACAGAAAATGGAAGAAGCAGAAGCACGCCGCTTTGTGGAAAAGGCGCAGGAAAGCATCGGCAAGTCCAATAAAACGGTAGAACTTCGCCTGTTTAACTCTGTTGATGGATTTTGCGATGAATATAAAAGAGCGATTACTTCAGAGGTCGTTTATCTCAAAAATACTGGTGGTAAACGGCAGCGTATTTTTGATGGTAAACGTATTGAGTTTAAGAATGGACGATATGTTTACACCTTTGAAGCGGATGATGAGCTGAAGTATCCGGAAGGAACCCGGATTAGCATTTGGCAGGAACAAACAAGCATTCCGGGTCATATAGTAGGGTGTGAAGATTTCACAATTATCCTCGCTTCCAGTGCTGATTTGGGAGCAGATATTCCTGCACTGGAGTTTTCAGCAGAGCCTTGGCGACTGTTAAGCGCCCTGATTGAACGGTTGGACGATATGCGAAACAATCCGTCCGAGATAGTTAAAGCTTTGATTTGCGAGGGTCGGAAATCCATTGACTATGGCAATTCAAAAATTACTCGTGGCCAGCAGGAAGCAGTTAAAATGTCAAAAAACCAGCCAATTACGTTTATCTGGGGGCCTCCAGGAACTGGTAAGACACAGACCTTGGCTAAGATTGCTTTGGCTCATATTGAGCAAGGTAGCCGCGTGTTGATGTTATCATACAGCAATGTTTCCGTTGATGGCGCAATTATGCGTGTCTATAAAATGTCACCACATATTGAGCCGGGAATCCTTGTACGATATGGCTACGCAAGAAGAAATGATTTACTTGAGCACGAGTATTTGACTTCTTACAATTTGGCAATTCATAATCACCCAGAAATTCTTCGTGAGCGCCGTGAGCTCATTACTGAACGTAATAGGGTGTCAAGAACCTCTCAGAGATGCGTAGAAATCGGGCGAAGACTTACACAGATCAGAAACGAATTGTCAATTGAAGAAAAGGAAACAGTAAAGAGCGCAAAGTTTGTTGCAACTACTGTTTCAAAAGCTGTTGTAGATAGTGTTATTCGCGACAGTCAATTTGATTTAGTAATTTTCGATGAAGCCAGCATGGCGTATATCCCGCAGGTCGTCTTCTCTGCCAGCCTCGCAAAGAAGCATTTTATCTGTATGGGTGACTTTCGTCAACTTCCTCCTATCGTACAGAGCAACGGAACTTCCCCGCTGAATGCAGATATCTTTCAGTACTGCGGAATTACATCTGCTGTAGACAGTGAGAGAAACCATAAATGGTTGTGTATGTTGGATACCCAATATCGTATGCATCCCCGCATTTCTGATTTTGCAAATCAGACAATGTATGGTGGATTACTCCGTTCTGCTGAAGATATGGAGAGAAACCGTCAAAATGTTGCAGATCAGAATCCTGCTGCGGGTTATGCAATAGCATTTGCGGATTTGTCTGGCATGATGTCAGTTTGCATCAAGACTGGTGATAATTCGCGAGTAAATGTGCTTAGTGCCTTGATGTCCTTCTCTTTGGCATTAGAAGCTGCTAAAACTCAAGAGGTCGGGATTATTACACCATATCATGCACAGTCGCGCCTTCTTCATGCAATGGCACGAGATATAGCGGAAGCAAACCCGGAATTGAAGCCGATTTCCTGTGCAACTGTTCATCAGTTCCAGGGTTCTGAAAAAGATGTCATTGTATATGATGCAGTGGATTGCTATCGCATGCCGTATCCGGGAATGTTGTTGACTTCTACTGGAAACAATTACGCAAATAGATTATTTAATGTTGCTTTGACACGAGCGAAGGGCAAGTTTATTGGAGTTGCAAATGTTGCGTATATGGATAACAAGAATTTGTCAAATAATCTCATGTTTGAGCGTATGATCGAAACCCAGCGAAGAAAGCCGAGCTGCTTGAAAGGAACTGAGCTGACGCATCAGCGTAAGTCTATAAGTGGCAGCCCGATGAGTTTCTTTGAAAATAATGAAGGAACCAATCAGTTTCTGAGCGATATTGCGGCAGCACAACGCGAAATAAGGATTGATATTCCTGATAGGCCTGTAGATGACGAATACGCGAGGCAGCTTTCGGTTGCGTTACAAGAGGCCAAAGGAAAGGGCATAACGGTGTTCTTAAGAGCCGAAAACAAGCATTCCCTTCCGGCTGCATTGAAGCCTCTTGCAATTGAAAATCCGTTCCTTGCTAACCCAGTGGTTCTGATCGATAAAAGAATTGTATGGTTTGGTGTACCTGCGTCTGATGCCAAGTTTAAATCGGAGGGCAGTATTCTCCGTACGAATTACCGTCCGATTATTCGATTCGAGGGAAAGTATACAGCCGTATCGCTGTATGGCTTTATGGAGATGAGTAAGACCGTGGATCAGAGTAAGTATATTACGGTGGACGATGAGGGAAAGGCTATTACAGAAAATTTTGCAAGCTATGTCCTTGCAAATAAGAAATGTCCATCTTGCGGAAAACCAATGAAGCTTCAAAAAAGCAAGAAAGGTAAGTTTTTCCTTGGATGCACAGGTTATCCTGCCTGTCGGAAAACATCTCTTGTAGATGTGGATTTAGTAGAACGGTACTTTTATCGTAACGGCGGCACAGGACAACATTGTGCACGTTGCAACTGCTCTTTGGAAGCAAAGTTAGGACCGTATGGCTTATATATACAGTGTTGCGGTAATGTACACCACAAGTACAAACTTGACGAGATTTAATGAATGTCAAACTCCGATTACGTCATCATCGGTCAAGACTTGTCGGCTCTTGCCAAATAAGGTTTTCAACATTTCGATACGGGAGAATCAAACCCAGTGAACCAGACGGATAAAAAGGTTCCGACCGCACTTATAGTTCAACTTATGCAGAGCATTCTGAGCTTTTTCGGGATAATATAATTTAACAGCGTACAGCACCTCGGCCAAACGGCCGGGGGCTGCTGTTGAAGATTTCACAAAATCCATAAAAAAGACTTGACGAATGATGGAAAAACGTATATCATATTGTCTGTAAAATGTAATCGATTACAGCAAGCGATCACATCATGGTCTCGAAATTACTGCGAAAAGGGTTTATGAGTATGTACAGACCGAAGGAAACCAGCCAGATTGAAATCATTGAGAATTGGGCGGATTACGATATTCACTATGCACTTTTTGATTTTGACGGAACTATAAGCCTGATCCGTGAGGGATGGCAGGATATTATGATTCCTTATTTCACGGAGGTACTGAGCGAGACCGGAACGGCGGAGAGCAGGGAAGCGCTGGAAACCTGTGTCAGGGAATTTGTGGACAAGCTGACTGGAAAGCAGACGATTTTCCAGTGTCTTCGGTTGAAAGAAGAAGTGGAAAAGCGTGGCCGTATAGGCTTGGAAGCGATTGAATACAAGAATGAGTACTTGAGACGGCTGGAGCTTCGCATCAGAGACAGAAAAGATAAGCTGGCGAGCGGGGTGTGCAGTCCCGAGGAGTATCTCGTTCCGGGAAGCAAAGCGTTTTTGGAACTGCTTCGTGAAAAGGGCATCAAGTGTTATTTGGCCAGCGGCACGGATGAGCAGGATGTCCTGTATGAAGCAGGTCTGCTGAAGCTTGACGGCATTTTCGCCGGGGGGATTCACGGCGCGCACGCCGCAATGACAGAATGCTCCAAGGAGCTGGTTATCCGCGATATGCTGGGAAAAGAACATATTCTGCCGAGGCAGTTGGTCTCCTTTGGTGATGGCTATGTGGAAGTTGAATTGGTCGCTCAGTTGGGCGGCCTTGCAATCGGTGTGGCCAGTGAAGAAAAAAAACGTCAGGGAATCAACGCATGGAAGCGAAATCGCCTTATCAGTGCGGGCGCTCGTGCGATCATACCGGACTTCCGGGAAAAAGAAGAGATTATCCGACTCATAAGGGGGTAATGCAATGCCGTTTGCACAATTTGACCGTTCAAAGCTTAAGATTCTCCCGCTGAACGAACGTATACACGATGTGGATCTGGATAAAACGCTTCTTGCTGTAAATGGAGAGATCCCGAACTTTTCACATCCGGCGCTGCCTGTGCTGGCTGAAGCTGTGGTAGAAGCTCGTAGAAAATATGATGCTACCGTGCTTATGATGTACGGCGCACACGTCATCCGAACCGGAAACAGTGCGTTCATGATTGAGCTGATGAAGCGTGGGCTGGTGACGCATTTTGCAACAAACGGAGCCGGCTCGATTCACGACTTTGAGCTGGCCATGATTGGGCATACCTGTGAAAGCGTCGCCAAATATATTAGCGAAGGCCAGTTCGGTCTCTGGAGGGAAACCGGTCTAATTAATGATATCATCGTTCAAGGCGCAAAAGATGGCATCGGCTGGGGCGAAGCTGTTGGCCGTTATATCTGGGAAAGTAATTTCCCAAACCGTGAAAAGAGCGTTTTGGCTATGGGGTACCATCTGGGTGTGCCTTGCACCGTGCATATTGGTGTCGGCAATGATATTATCCATGAGCATCCAAACTGTGATGGCGCTGCGATGGGAAGCTGCTCCTACACGGATTTCCTGATTTATGCGCAGAGCATTACCAACCTGGAACATGGCGTTTTTCTGAACTTCGGTTCTGCCGTGGCTGGGCCTGAAGTCTATCTGAAGGCATTGGCTATGGCACGGAATGTGGCTCGTCAGAACGGAGAGAAAATTACCCATTTTCACACGGCAGTTTTCGACCTTCAGGGCATTGATGAATCGGACGATTATGATACCGCGCCACCCAAAACAGATCCGAGATATTATTTCCGTCCGTGGAAGACGATCCTTGCAAGAACTGTGGCAGACGGCGGAAAGAGCTTCTACGTCCGGGGCGAGCATCGGCAGACGCTGCCGAATCTTGCAAGACAGATTTTGGCACTGGATGATGGCCGTTAACAAGCACGAGGGATCCGAAAGCATGAATATAGAAAAAATCATTTCCAGTCTGTCAAAGGCGGACGATATCAGTGTAGTCGTGTTTGGTGATTATTCACTGGATAAATATCTGTACATTGACCCGAAACGCGACGAGCTTTCTGTGGAAACAGGACTTATCGCCTGGCAGGTACACAAAAAGTCGATGGCGGCCGGAATAGGCGGAACGATCACAAATAATTTAAGAGCCATGAAAGTTCCTGTAACATGCATCGGCGTCGTGGGTGATGATGGCGAGGGTTTTGAACTATTGCGGGAACTTAAACGTGTTGGAGCGGATACCACTTATATGGTGAAAGATGCAGGCGTATGCACCAGCACTTATATAAAGCCCATGCGCAAGGACGAAGCCGGTGTATACCACGAGATGAACAGGCTGGATTTTCGGAATTATGAACAGCCGCCTCGTACAACGCAGAACAAGATGTTGGAAAATCTAGAGAAGACACTTGTGTATGCCGATGCAGTGATCGTTACCGACCAGTTTTTCCAGCGCAATCAGGGTGCGGTCACCGACTATATCCGTGAGTGCTTGGGAGAGCTGGCACTCAAATATAGCAATAAAATCTTCTATGCAGATTCTCGTTCTTTCGTAAACGAATACAAAAACATGATCGTCAAATGCAATAATCTCGAGCTCTTTTCCAAATTCGGAGGAAATGAAACGGATGCAGAGAATTTGGATGCGATTATTGCAAAGGGGCAGGAAATCGCGAAACATAACGGACAACTCTTTTTTGTCACCAGAGGCAGCAAAGGCATTGTCGTGTTTGGCGAGAAAGTAGATTTGATTCCCGCGTTCAAGGTAACGGGAGAGATTGATATTGTAGGTGCGGGCGATGCCACGAACGCAGGAATTGTGATGGGGCTTGCGCTGGGACTTACGCCTTCGGAAGCGGCACTTCTCGGCTGTTGTATTTCGTCCATTACGATTCAACAAATCGGGAAAACCGGAACAGCATCACCGGAAGCAGTGGTGGGGAGACTTACAGAATTAAGGCAGACAGGAGAAGACGAATATGAGCTACAGAGAGCAGATTGATGCTTATTATGACCGGCTAAAAGCAACGATAGATCAGATCGACCGCGACGAAATTGAGAAAGCCATGCTTGCACTTAAACAGGCGCGTGATAGCCATCATTATGTTTTTATCATGGGAAACGGAGGCAGTGCCTCAACTGCCTCCCATTTCACAGGAGATTTCAATAAGGGATTGAGCTTGAACCGGGAAAAGCGGTTCCGGTTTGTTTGTTTGAACGATAACGCGGCCACGGTACTCAGCTTGGCAAACGATGTTGCCTATGAGGCCATCTTTGTGGAACAACTGAAAAATTTTCTTTCGGACGGAGACATCGTAATGGCGATTTCAGGAAGCGGTAATTCAAAAAACGTCATCAATGCTGTCGAATATGCCAAACAGAGAGGCAATATCGTCATAGGCTTGAGCGGCTACAACGGCGGAAAATTGAAGGAACTGAGCGATATTAAGTTGCATATTCCCATCGATGACATGCAGGTTGTAGAAGACCTGCACATGGTGTTCGACCATCTGATGATGTCCATTCTATATAAGGAGAAGCTCTAATGCCGAGGAAGACACTGGGCATTGACATTGGCGGCTCCAAGATTCTGGTAGGCATTGTCGATGAGTTGGGAAGGGTTCGCTGCCGCCGGAAAAGGGCGTTTCACGATCCGAATCGGCAGCAGGTGACGACCGCCATTCTGGAAGAAAGCCGTGCGGTACTGGACAATCCATGCTGGAAGGATATGCAGAGCGAGGAAATTCAGGCCATTGGCGTTTCCATTCCTGGGCTGGCGGACAGCGAAAAAGGACTATGGGTATACGCGCCTTTTTCAAAAATTGCCAATCTGGACGTGCGTGGGCTGCTTCAAGATGCGTTTAGGAAGCCTGTTTTCCTAGACAATGATGGAAATGCCTGCGCGGTGGGCGAAAAATGTTTCGGCTGTGCAAAAGATGTAGAAGACTTTTTGTGGATCACCGTGAGCAACGGTGTAGGCGCCGGCTTGGTACTGAATGGACAGCTTTATGACGGAGCATTCAAGGGGGCGGGTGAGCTGGGACATGTGAAGGTGGCAGAAAATGGCGTTACCTGTCCATGCGGTGCGAAGGGATGTCTGGAGGCTTATGCGGCTGGTCCAGCAATTTCAAGACGTTATCAGGAAAAAACTGGAGGGCAAACGTCTTTGCCGGCAATAGAAATCGCAGAGCTTGCTCGACGGAATGACATGGCCGCTCTGGACGTCTTTCAGAAAGAGGGCTATTATCTGGGCAAGGCCATTGCCTCGGCTGTGACGCTTCTGAATTTGCCGTTGGTGGTTATCGGAGGCGGTGTTTCCGGTTCGTTTGACCTGTTTGCACCGGAACTTAAGAAAACTTTGCAGGAACAGATGTTTTTGCCGGCCAACGAAGCTTTTCGGGTGTTGCCAACGGCGCTTGGCTATGAGGCATCCTTGATCGGTGCGGGGGCGCTGGCGTTTTACGGTATGGAGAACCAAAACTGATGTTTTGAACAGGGAGCAGAGTGTGCATATGGCAACGATTTTACAGGTAGCTAAACAGGCCGGCGTATCGGTTGCCACGGTATCGAGAGTACTCAATGGCAGCAACTCGGTAAAGGAAGCAACAGCACGGAGGGTTAATGAAGCCATTCGCCTTCTGAACTATGTACCGAATCAGACTGCAAGAAATTTCAGAAAAAACGAAACAAAAACCATTTTGGTTCTGCTGCCCAATATCACAAACCAATATTACGCGAATGTGTTTGACGGACTGAACACGCAGGCACAGGCGAGTGGCTACAACATTTTCCTCAGTACCTGTGGCGGAAGCCAGGAGGAAGCACTGCAAAGGGTGATTGAACGCAAGCAGGCAGATGGCGCGGTGCTGCTGGCCGTAAAACGCGAGGACAGCTGGGTCGATGAGTATAAAGGAATTTTCCCAATAGTACAGTGTTGCGAGTTTGCCGAAAACTGTACCACGCCGCACGTGTCGGTGGACAACTATCAGGCTGCCTATGAGGCAACGAAATACCTGGCGGATCTCGGCCGCAGGAAAATCGGAATGATCGGAAGCACAAACGGCTTCATTTCAACGCTACGGCGCAGGCAGGGATATGAGGACGCGCTGCGGGACAGCAGACTTCCGCTGCGAGATGAGTGGACTGCCAGTATGGACGACAACTACAGTTATTCTAGTGCTCTTGTAGCGGCAGAACAGCTGCTTTCTCAGACATATAGGCCGGATGCTTTGTTCTGCGTAGGTGATGAATGTGCATTCGGCGTTACAGTCATGGCAAGAAGTTTGGGAATTAGTGTTCCGGGGGAGCTTTCTGTCATTGGCTTTGATGACATTATCTATACCACAATGGAGCACCCGTACATTACCAGTGTGGCGCAGCCCTGTAAGGAGCTTGGTCGTACGGCAATCAAACTGTTGCTTATGTTGCTTCAAGGGAAGCAGCCTGCAAAGCCGGAAGTGATTCTTCCCTATACTGTTTCGGTCAGGGAATCCACTTGCACGATTGCGGAGACATAGTTGTATTTAGCAGCTGCTCAAGCTGTTGGATAAAAATATTATTTAGGAGGAAACAAGAATGAAAAAGAAACTGTTAGCACTGCTGCTCTGCGTAGCGATGGTATGCGCGATTTTTGCCGGCTGTGCCAGTGAGACGGCTCCGTCCACTGAGGCCACGACGGAAACCGACGCAACCGAAGAGGCTGCTCAGACCGAAGAGACTGCTTCTGCTAAGGTCGCGCTTGTCATTTTGTCTGGTGACCACGGCTTCACCGGCGAGTCTGTCAGGCACGCGGAAATGGAAGCCGATGCTCTGATGGCGGAAAACAGCAATGTTCAAATCGTCGTCAAGTCCTGCAGCGAAGCTGCTGATCAGATCACGGAAATTGAAAACCTGATTGCGGCTGGCGACGTTGATGCAATTATGCTGTGGCCAACCGAAGGTGAAGCACTTCGCTCAGCAGCACAAACCGTTGTCGATGCAGGCATTAAGCTGTTCGTTTATGACCGCCTGATCGAGGATTTTGATGGCCTTGAGGCACAGATGATGGGTGACAACTTCAGCATCGGTAAGGAAATGGGCGAGTACCTGAACGAGTATTTTGCAGATATGGATCAGGTCGATTATCTCCGCTTCGTTGGCGATAGCTCCACTGTAACGTCCCAGCGCTCTGGTGGTATGGATGATGTGATTGATCAGAAGTTTGCGCAGGTTAACGAGACCTTCGTGACCGACTGGTCCACGGAAAAGGCACAGGAGCAGATGGAAAACTGGCTGAACGGACACAGCAAGGAAGAAATTGAAGCTCTTGATTTGATCGTTACCCATGACGACGAAATCGTTGACGGTCTGATGAATGCGCTTGATGCATACAGCGGTGATGCAAAGATTAACGTAAAGCTGATTACTTCTGTTGGTGGTCGTGAGGATACCATGCAGAAGTTCGAGAACACCAAGCTCGACATTAAGTTCGTGACATGGTTCTTCGCCCCGTCCTTTATCCGTGAGTGCGTGGATATGACGGTTGACTCTGCGCTCGGCAAGGAATTTGACGGCACTGCTGTTCTGGAAGATGGCATCTATCTGATCCCATCCTTCTCTATCAGCAATGCTGGCAATGCACACTACACCTTCGATGAATACCGGGCGAGCAATGAGTATCAGGTAAGATATTCTATTGGTTCGTTCTAATTGAAAGCGGACATAGAGTAACTCTGGAAGCGGCCGGCTGGCTTGCCAGCCGGTCGCTTTAGAAAAAAGGCGACAGGAAAGGAAACCAATACCATGCGCTTGGAAATGAAGAATATTGTGATGGAATTCGGGCCTGTCCGTGCGGTGGATAATGTAAGTATCACGGTAAATCAAGGTGAGATTGTTGGCCTGCTCGGCGAAAACGGAGCTGGAAAATCAACTTTGATGAATGTTCTCGCCGGGATATATACACCGGTTTCCGGACAGATATTGATAGATGGCAAAGAAGTCGCCATGAAGAATGTACGGACAGCAGACCAGAACGGAATCCGCTTCATCCATCAGGAGTTGAATCTGTGCAAAGATTTGCGCGTCTGGGAAAACATGTTCCTTGGAGACGAGCTCCGAAACAGAATGGGGTTTGTAGATAGGCAGCGGATGATTGCGCGCTGCAAAGAAGTATTTGAAAGAATGCATGCCAGCATCGACCCAGATGTTCCTTTGGAAACTCTATCGGCAGCGGAAAAGCAGCTCGTAGAGATTGGCAGGGCGCTGCTCTTTGAATCTCAACTGATTATTATGGATGAGCCTTCCACGGCGCTTTCCACCGCGGAAATCGAGCATCTGTTTGACCTGATGCGTCAGCTGAAAAGCGAAGGCGTCAGTTTTATCTATATTTCTCATAAGATGCCCGAACTCTTTGAAATCTGTGATGTGTATTTCGTCATGCGTGACGGAAAGCTTGTCTCTCAGGGTAGATTTGCGGATACAGATGAAGAAAAAATTACAGAGCAGATGATTGGACACAATCTGCAGGAAGACGGGTTCAACCATCACACATGTTACATGGAAGAGGAGGTCGTTCTCTCGGCTAAGCATCTGCACGGCGGCGAGCTGTCAGATTTGTCATTTGATCTTCACAAAGGGGAAATTCTGGCTGTTACAGGTCTGCAGGGCTCCGGCCGTGACGCGTTAGCTGACGCATTGTTCGGCGTGGTGCCTTTCCAAGGCGAACTTGAAATAGGCGGTAAGACCATGAGCGGGCGTGCTGCAGAGGGAACGATTAAAAAATATATGAAAAACGGCGTTGCAATGGTACCACGAATGCGAAAAGAACGTGGAATCCACAACGACCTTTCGGTTCTTGACAATCTCTCAATGGGCTATTTGAACACGCGGTTCAAAAAGCTGTTTATCAGTAAAAAAGAAGAGACAGCTCGCCTTGAGCGCGAACGGGAAGCGATGAGCATTAAGGTTGCAAGCTATCAGGATCCAATCACTTCGCTTTCTGGTGGAAACCAACAGAAGGTAATTCTTGGCAAATGGCTGGAAACAAACGCGGATATTCTTCTGCTTGATAATCCTACACAGGGTATCGATGTAGGAAGCAAATTCGAGATTTATCATCTAATCCTGAAGCTAGCGAAGGAAGGGAAATCTATCATCGTATTCAGTCAGGAATTTCCTGAGATTTATAAGGTTGCCGATTCCTGTATTGTCCTGTACAAGGGGAAATGCAATGCTTGGTTGAAGCGCGAGAATTTAACAGAGAAAAACGTTATGTACTACTCTACTGGAGCAAATTTGGAGGGTCTGAGAGATGAAAACTAAGATTTCAGCTAAGCAGGTCGGAAGGGCACTGACAAGGGAATATAGCTTTGTTCTTTCTTTTATACTGTTGGTAATTATCGGCGCGTGCATAAATAAAAATTTCTTTACATGGAACAATATCTCCAACCTTTTTGTTCAGGGAAGTATGGTCGGAATTATCGCCATGGGTATGACTATGATCATTGGCGCCGGCATGATTGATATTTCCGTGGGTTCTCAGGTGGCCATCATCGGCGGCTTTGGTATTACGGTGCTGAATAAGTCTGGAAGCGCCATAGTAATGCTCCTGTTCTGCATTGCTTTTGGTCTGTGCATTGGGCTTGTGAACGGCCTTCTGGTAGCCAAGGGCGGCCTGCCTCCCATGGTAGCTACTTTGGCTAGTATGAGCGCCTGCCGTGCAATTGTTAACTACTATGGTGCGGGCGGTCCATTTACAGTCGATAAATCGATTTATGAGCAATTCAGAATGCTTGCAGTGGGCGGAATCCAGATCACGGAGAAGGCGAAAATTCCATATCTGATGATCATATTTATTATCATTGCCATTATATTTGATATTGTGATGAAGCGTACCCGCTTAGGCAAGCATATTTTTGCAGTCGGAAGCAACGAAAAGTCTGCGCGTCTATCGGGCATAAATGTGGACAATGTCAAGATTGCTACCTTTATGATCACAGGTGCGCTATGCGGCATTTCCAGCGTAATCTATGCTTCGCGCATGACAGCTGTGGCGGCAGCGTCTGCGGCTGTTTCGTGGGAAATGGATGCGATTGCAGCTGTCGCTATCGGCGGAACTTCCATGACGGGCGGCCGCGGAAAAATCGCCGGTACGTTCTTGGGCGTTCTGATGTTTAAAATCATCAGCAACATCCTGACGGCGGCGAATGTTTCGTCTTATCTAAACGGCGCGATTAGCGCAGCAATTATCGTCGTTGCGGTTCTGATGCAGAATGTGCAGAATCGGCAGAAGTAAGAGAAAGGGAGGAAAGAATATGGTTAAAGTTGGAATTATTGGCTGCGGAAAAATCACGGAAGTACGTCACGCA
>CAVIAA010000005.1:0-78578 GCA_963640685.1 Acutalibacteraceae bacterium | reverse complement strand
CACCGGAATACGCAGAAAATCCGAACTGCCAGATTGTAGGTTTCTTCGATATGTATCAGGAAAAGGCAGAGGAAATGGCAAAGAAATATCATGCAAAGGCATTTTCTTCCGTGGAAGAGCTCTTGGCAAGTGATGTGGAAGCGGTCAGCGTCTGCGTGGCAAACCGCTATCATTCGGAAATCAGCATTCAAGCCCTGAAGGCCGGAAAGCATGTGCTTTGTGAAAAGCCAATGGCGACAACCGAAGAGGACTGCGTTGCTATGGTGAAGACGGCAGAAGAGACGGGAAAGTATCTGATGATCGGTCTGAACCAACGCCTGGCGAAGGCGCATGTGAAAGGACGGGAAATCTTCCAGAGTGGTGAACTCGGTGCTCTGGTTGGTTTTGAGACGCACTTCTCACATCCGGGCCCCGAGGGCTGGACCGGGAAAGCAAACTCCTGGTTCTATGACAAGAAAACTGCACAGTTTGGCGTTATGGCCGACCTCGGCGTTCACAAGACGGATCTGGTGTATTACCTGACCGGACAGAAGGTAGTCAAGACTTCTGCAGCTTTGGCGACGGTCGACAAGCGATATCCGGACGGTTCGCTTATTGCAGTAGATGACAATGCACTGGCTCTGTACACGCTGGAGAGCGGCGTGGTTGGTACCATGAGTGTCAGCTGGACAAATTATGGTCAGGAGGACAATTCCACAAAACTGTACTGCCAGGGCGGCGTGATTCGCATGTATGATGACACGCAGTATTCCCTGATCGTGGAGAAAAAGGACGGAAGCATCGTTCCCTATGAGCTGGATAAACTGACATCAAATAAGGATCAGACCAGCGGCGGCCGTACCAGTACGGGCGTGATTGATGCGTTTGTGGAGTCGATTGTAAACGGCCATGAGCCGATGATTTCGGGTAAGAGCGCACTGCATGCGATGCATGTGATTTTTGCGAACCAGCGTTCCGCCGAAAGCGGAAAGACAGAACCGGTGGAGGAATGAAAAATGCGTCCGATTACAATAACGACGGGACAGTACAGTGATTTATCTCTGGAGGAAGTCTGCAGAGAAATGAGCTCCATTGGATATGATGGACTGGAAATCGCCTGCCATACGCATCTGAACGCACACAAATATGTTGTGGATGAAGCTTATCGCCGCGAGTTCCACGCAATTCTGGACAAATATAATATAAAGGTGTGGGCCTTGGGTGCACATCTGGCCGGACAATGCGTTGGCGATGTCTGGGATCCGAGATTGGATAATTTTGCGCCGGCAAGCTGCAAGGGAAAGCCTGATGCCATTCGTGCTTGGGCCATAGATGAGGTTAAGACTGTCGCACGTGCCGCACAAATGATGAATGTTCACATTGTGACTTGCTTCATGGGATCTCCAATCTGGGCATGGTGGTATTCTTTCCCGCAGACAACCCCTAAAATGATTGAGGATGGCTATGCCAGAATCAAGGAGCTCTGGACGCCGATTTTTGACGTGTTGGATGAGTGTGGAGTCAAATTTGCACTGGAGGTGCATCCCACGGAGATCGCCTTTGATTATTATAGTACGCAGAAGCTTTTGGATGTTTTTGACCATCGGCCAACGTTGGGCTTAAACTTCGACCCATCTCATTTGCAGTGGCAGGGCGTAGATCCGTGCCTGTTCCTGAGAGATTTTGCCGATCGTATTTACCATGTGCATATGAAAGACGTGAAGGTTCGCATGGATGGACGGGCAGGCATTCTTGGTAGCCACATTGACTTTGGCGATCTGCGTAGAGCATGGAATTTCGTATCTTTGGGACATGGAGACGTGGATTTTGATGGGATCATTCGTGAACTGAACGCAATGCACTATGACGGCCCCCTTTCCGTTGAATGGGAGGACTCCGGCATGGAACGTATGTACGGCGCAAAAGAAGCCTACGAATTTACAAAGAAAAATAATTTTGAGGCCTCAACCGTTGCTTTTGATTCTGCGCTGAAGGTGGACTGAAGGAAATGGCATTTTATAAAGCTGCAAGGCATATTGTCTTTGCACTCTTGGCTTAAATTGTGGGATTCTATCAAACCAGTGGTCTTGACAGGGCGTAGACTCATGCAGAAGTTTACGCCTTAAGACGTGTATGGCTTTTATAATGCAAACACAACCACCTATCAAACGAAAATTATGATTTGGAATTGTTAGGTGTGCCTGCCTAAAACTGAAGGTTTACGACAACCCGGAATGTCCTCCAATAACTGCGTTTTATTTGAATAAGGAAATGCCGCCCAAGGTTGATCATGGCTTAACTGAATTGGGAGAAAAGATGCTGCCGATCATTGATGCAATGGCCAACTTTGGGACTTACTACAAATTTAGGGTATAAGTAATGGTATACACGAATCAATATATTTCACCTCTCGGAGCGATCACGCTTGCCTGCGACGAGGAGGCGATCATTGGGCTGTGGTTCAACGGGCAGAGGCACTTTGGAAATACCCTCCCGAACAAAATTGAAGTGGTGAAGGAGCATCCGCTGCTTGAAGAGGCGAAACGGTGGTTGGATAGCTATTTTTCCGGGCAGAAGCCGGATTTTCTTCCGCCATTGCGATACGACTCTACGGAATTTAGAAAAGTGGTTTGTGAAATCATGCTGACCATCCCTTATGGCGAAACTATGACCTATGGTGAGATCGCCGCCCAAATCGCCCAAGAGCGGGGGATCAAAAAAATGTCTGCTCAAGCCGTTGGCGGGGCGGTAGGGCATAACCCGATCTCGCTTATTATACCTTGCCATCGCGTGGTCGGCACCAATGGCAGCCTTACGGGATATGGCGGCGGGATCGCCCGCAAGGTGAAGCTGCTGCAAATGGAGAAGAATGTCAATATGTCACCCTGCACACCTTAAATTTTAAGTGTATTGATCATAAAGTCGAAAATGACTATTGCTATTTCGAAAAAAAAGCGTTAATATCATAGATGTTGTTTTTCGATGGCAGGCCGGCGCCGTCGAAGTAAAAAGCATTTCTCGGCAATAGTTTTTTTCAACAGTTGCATTTGGAGAAGAAATCGGAGGATATTTTACATGACACTATTTGAGAACCTTCTGGGGCACACCCTGATAGCTGCAGACAATGTCTGGGGTCTTATGGGCGTAATGTGTGTAGGTGTTGCGCTTTCGATACACCTTGAGCAGAAATATAACTGGGCATCAAAGATCTCCGGCGCCATAATCGCGCTGATCATGGCAATGGTGCTCGCAAACCTCGGCGTTATCCCTACCAGCTGCGCGCTGTATGACGATATCGTCTGGGGCGTAGTCGTTCCTATGGCTATACCGCTGCTGCTGCTGCAGTGCAACCTTAGCCGCGTGTGGAAGGACACCGGCCGTATGCTGGTCGTGTTCCTTATCGGCTCTGTCGGCACGATAGTCGGCGCGTTCATCGCATATTATCTCCTGCGTGCGCCCTTCGGCAATGCGCAGGATCTTGCAAAGGTCGCTTCCATGATGACCGGTTCCTACATCGGCGGCGGCGTAAACTTTGCTGCAATGGCATCTCAGTACGCTGCTGGTGACGACCTCACCGCTGCTGCTACCGTTGCGGATAATCTGCTGATGGCTGCATACTTCTTCGTTCTGATCGCCTGTGCGGGCTCCAAGTTCTTCCGCAAGCACTTCCCGCATCCGCACATTGAGGAAGTCGAGTCCGGCAACAGCAAGGAAGCTGCACAGACTCAGGCTGCTGCTTTCTGGAGCCGCAAGGACATCTCCCTCAAGGATATCGCCTATAACTTCGCTTATGCGATAGTTGTCGTTTGGGTATCCCGCCTTATCTGCGGCATTTTCTCCGGCATCGGCGGCAACCCGTTCCTTGATTTCATAGGTCAGTTCTTCGGCAGCCAGTATGTCTGGATAACCACCATCTCGGTCATTGTTGCGACCTTCTGCACCGATACCGTATCCCATATGCACGGCTCTCAGGAGATCGGTACTTACCTCATTTACCTCTTCCTGTTCGTAATCGGCGTTCCCGCCAACATTATGACCGTCGTTACCAAGTCCCCGCTGCTGCTCGTTCTGACCACTATCATGGTCCTCGTGAACATGCTCTTCTGCTTCGGCGCAGCTAAGATCTTCAAGGCTACTCTTGAGGATTCCATAATCGCTTCCAATGCTAACATCGGCGGCCCGACGACCGCTGCGGGCATGGCGATATCTCAGGGCTGGACGAGGCTGGTTGGCCCCGCAATGCTGGTTGGCGTGCTTGGCTACGTTATCGGCAACTATGCCGGCACTCTGGTAGGCATTATACTCGGCGCATAAGCGCTAAAAAAGCCGGCAATTAAACACAAAAACAAAATTTGATTCTCCGGCGTGTCTCTCTTGCAGGGCGCGCCGGTGATTTTACGAGAGGCAAACTACTATGTATTTTGATGCACACTCTGATATTTGGTGTGATGTAACGAATCATCGTCTCAATGGCGAGACCAATGTTTTTGACCGTCGCCATTTGGAGCGCTTCCGTAAGGGCGGCGTTGAAGGAAGCATTTTTGTAATTTGGGTAGATCCCCCATATGATGTGGATTATGTAAAGCGTACTGAGCAGATAATGACCGCCATAAAGGCGGAGGTCGCCGAGTGCAAGTCTTTCCGCATTGTCCATACCTATGACGAAATGATGAAGGCCAATGCCGACGGCAAGATATACGTCTTCATCGGCATAGAAGGAATGGCGACGATGGGGAAGGATCTCAGCTGGATAGACCTCTATTACGACTTCGGCTGCCGCCATGGCATACTGACCTGGAACGAGGCGAACGACCTCGGTGCGGGCGCGCTCTCCGGCAAGAACTACGGCTTGACCGACACCGGAAAAGAGGCTGTTCGCCGTATGCAGGAGAAGGGTATGCTGCTGGACGTTTCTCACCTTAACGACAACGGCTTCTGGGATGTTGTCAAGATCACGAAAAAGCCCTTTGTTGCGTCCCATTCCAACAGCCGTGCGCTCCGCAACGTGGCTAGGAATCTTACCGACGATCAGCTCCGCGCAATACGCGATGTGAACGGCGTTGTTGGCCTTAACGCATTTAACCTCTTTATCGGCGACGACCCGAAGGATCAGACCGTTCAGCGCCTCGCCGAGCACGCTGCGCACATGATCGACGTAATGGGTATCGACCACGTCGGCTGCGGCTTTGACTTCTTCGAGTTCCTTGAGAACCCGGATACCATGAGTACCATGACCGACACCGGTAGCCCCAGCACAAAGGGGATAGAGACCTGCGCCGAGATACCGAACCTCTTTGCCTGCTTCGAGAAAATGGGCATGAGCAAGGGTGACATGGAAAAGCTCGCAAGGCTCAACTTCCAGCGCGTGGTAAAGGACACTATAGGTTAAATTGTTCACCTAACAAAAGCAGGCTTCCCGAGGTCATCGGGAAGCCTGCTTTAATTATGCTGCTGTTTATCGCGCGGCGGGGAAGAGGACGGTTATCGATGTACCCTCGCCAGGCCTGCTGCTCAGCTCGATTTTGCCGTGGTGATACTGAACCGCGTGCTTTACAATGGATAGACCGAGGCCGGTGCCGCCGGACGCCTTGGAATGGCTTTTATCCACCCTGAAGAATCGCTCGAATATTCTGTCCTGATATTCCGGGGCTACGCCTATGCCGGTGTCGGATACGGTAACGGAGGGGAGGCCGTTCCTTTCGGCAACGCAAATTTTTACGCTGCCGCCAAAGTTGTTGTATTTTATTGCGTTGTCGGCAAGGTTATAAACGATCTCATACAGCAGCCTTTTTACGCCGTATATCTCGGTCACCTCGCCCTCAACGCTCAGGCTTATATTTCTGGCCTCGGCAGCGGCCGCAAGGTCGCTCGCCGCAGAGCGGGAGATGGAGAGCAGATCTGTGTTCTCCATAGGCAGCTCACCGCCCTCATCAAGCTGTGAAAGCCTTATTATATCGCCTATGAGCGTTACGAGCCGCTGAGCCTCAGCGCGCATATGGCCGACAAAGCGTGGCATATCCTCGGTCTTTACCATGCCGTTCTCGATCAGCTCCGCGCTGCCGATTATGCCCTGAAGCGGAGTTTTCAGCTCGTGGGAAACGTTTGCCGTAAATTCCCGCCGGTTCTGCTCGGCTCTTTCGCGCTCGGTGATATCAAAGGCGAGTATAACTACGCCCGCCGCATCGCCTTCTGCAGTTATGCGGCTTATATCAAACTGATAAACGCGCCCGTCGCGCTCCGTGTGAGCTTCGCTATGGCCATATTCAAGTGCTGAATCTATTGCGGTGCTTATGTCGTGGCCGCGGTAAACGGAGAGAAAGTCGCTGCCAACGCACGAGGTGCCCGCGCCGAATATCGAGAGCGCCGCTTGGTTTATGCTCAGTATACAGCCCTTGTTATCAAGCAGCACAAGCCCCTCATTCATGCTTGCGGTTATCTGGTTAAATTCATCGGTGCGCTTTTTCAGCTCGCGGACCTGTGAATCTATCTGCTTATGCTGCCTGTTTATGCGGTTGAGCAGGGGAGAAAGCTCCTCGTATGCATCGTTATCCAGCGGGTGCTCAAGATCCAGATCGTTGAGCGGGTCAACTATGCGCTTCGCTAGCCGCTTTGCAAGGAGGGAGGAGAGCACAAGCGCAACTATAAATACCAGCAGTATCGGCTGCAGCATACCCAGAACCAGCACGCCTATCGTGGCGCGGCTTACGGATATACGCAGCACCGTTCCGTTGCTCAGCCTTTTTGCAAGGTACATGGTCTTTTCGAGAAGCGTTGCGGAATAGCGCGTGCTTTCGCCCCAGCCGTCGCCCAGCGCATCCTTAACCTCAGCCCGGTCAGCATGGTTTTCAAGGCTCTCCGCATCGGTTTGAGTGTCGTATATAACGTCTCCGTCGGCGCTTATCCAGGTCAGGCGGAACCTGTCGGAATTTATCTCCGAAAGAAACTCTTCGCCCTTTTGTTCTACTGATATGGCCGCTATTTCCAGCTCATCCCGAAGCTGCTTTTCCTGAATTATGCCGAAATACTCATACAGCGCACCCATCACGAACACGAGGCTTGCGAGCATCACTATCGCCGCTACGGTAAGTATGGATTTAAATATTTTTTTTGTCATTTGGCGGCCTCCAGCCTGTAGCCAACGTTGCGAACGGTCTCTAT
The DNA here is from genome assembly GCA_963640685.1 of Acutalibacteraceae bacterium. Lineage (GTDB taxonomy): Bacteria > Bacillota > Clostridia > Christensenellales > CAG-138 > SFEL01. Next base: position 71,441 of record CAVIAA010000005.1, on the reverse strand, counting down.
CATGCCGCCATATTTACCGAGCTTCTGCCGCAGCGTTCGTATATGCATATCTATCGTCCTGCTTTCGCCAACATAATCCGTACCCCATACTTCTTCCATCAGCTGATCGCGCGTAAACGCCGTCCCGGGGTGGGAGAGGAAGAGGCGGAGCAGCTCAAATTCCTTAAAGGTAAGCGTTACGCGCTCGCCGTCTGCCGTAACGGTATGCTGATCGAGGTCAACGGCAAGGCCGCCGCATTTGAATGTATGCTCATCCTTCTTTGGCGCACAGCGGCGCAGCACCGCCTTTACGCAGGAAACGAGCTCCATTACGCCAAAGGGCTTTGCAAGGTAATAATCCGCCCCAAGGTCAAGCCCCTGTATCTTGTCGTACTCCGTTCCCTTTGCGGTTGCCATGACCACGGGGACAGAGGCAAGCTCTGCATCTGCCTTCATTCGGCGCAGCAGCTCAATGCCGTCAATTCCGGGCAGCATAACGTCAAGTACGACGAGCTCCGGGCGCTCGCTTTGCAGCGCCTCCCAAAATGAGCTGCCGTCCTCAAAGCCGCGCGCCTCAAAGCCTGTTGAACGCAGCGTATACACCTCGATATCTCTGATGCTCGCGTCATCCTCAACGCACCAGATCATGCTTATACCTCCTTATGAACGCCGGTGACCGAGAATATCACCCATTCGGCTATATTTACCGCGTGGTCACCTATGCGTTCAAAATACTTTGCTATCATGAGAAGGTCGAGGGCATATTCCCCGTTGGAGGGGTTATCGGCTATCCTCGCTATGAGCCGCTGCTTGATCTGGTCGAAGTAATCGTCCACAGTATCGTCGCAGGCCACTACCTTTTCTGCGAGTATTATATCATGTTTTACATACGCATCAACGCTGCCGGTAACCATTTTTATCGTTGCGTTTGCCATTTCCCTTAGAAGGTCGTCGTTTTCCGCCGGTCTCCCGTCCAGAAATGAGATTATCTCCGCGATGTCCTCGGCTTGGTCGCCGATGCGCTCCATGTCTGTGATCATCTTAAGCGCAGCAGATATCTGCCTCAGATCCTTTGCAACCGGCTGCTGTTGAAGCAGCAGCTTCAGGCACATGGATTCAATAGTGCGCTCCTTCTGGTCGATCTCCGAATCCAGCGGCGCGACCTTTTTTGCCATTGCTGCGCTGCGCTCAGTAAGTGCGCGGGAGGAGAGCTTTATTACCTCCTCGCAAAGTGCGCCCATCTCTATCAGCTCCTTATTGAGCAGCGCAAGCTGCTCATCAAAACGGCTCCTCATCTCTAACCAAACCTCCCCGTTATGTAATCTTCCGTCTTTTTGTTTTCCGGCTGTGAAAACAGCTTTTCGGTGCTGTTATGCTCAACGAGCTCGCCGAGCAGGAAGAATGCCGTATTGTCGGATATCCTTACCGCCTGCTGCATGTTATGCGTTACGATGACAATAGTATATTTTTCCTTCAGCTGTATCGCAAGCTCCTCTATCTTTGATGTGGATATCGGGTCAAGCGCGCTCGTAGGCTCATCCATCAGCAGCACCTCCGGCTCAACCGCCAGCGCACGGGCTATGCAGAGCCGCTGCTGCTGTCCTCCGGAAAGGCCAAGCGCGTTTTTCTTTAGCCTGTCTTTGACCTCGTCCCATATAGCCGCACCCTTTAACGACCGCTCAACGATGTCGTCCAGCCTTGCGCGGTTGGTTATACCGTGCGTGCGGGGACCGTAGGCGATGTTATCATATATGCTCATGGGGAATGGGTTTGGCTTTTGAAACACCATGCCGATGTGCCGACGCAGCTCGTTCACATCCGTTGACGGCGCGAAGATATCTGCGTCCTTATACTTTACGCTGCCGGTTATCCTTACCCCCTGAACAAGGTCGTTCATGCGGTTGAGCGTTTTTAAGAATGTGGATTTGCCGCAGCCCGACGGGCCTATCAGCGCGGTAATGCTTCTTTCTTCAATGTTGATATTTATGTCCTTCAATGCCTGATGGCTGCCGTACCACAGGCATAGATCCTGTACCGTGATTATATTGCTCATTGTTCCTTTTTCCTCCTAAAGTACCTTGCCGCAAGCTCGGCGGAGAGGTTTATTATAAGTGCCAGCACCATCAGTATTGCAGCTATTGCAAAGGCAACGTCAAACTCACCGCGCTCCTTTGCGTAAACGTAAAGCGCAACAGTAAGAGTCGAGCCGGAACTTTTCATTCCCGCAAGGAAGCCGTGCAGGGTATGCGCAAGGCCCGCAGTATAGAGCAGCGCTGCCGATTCCCCGAGTATGCGTCCTATCGAGAGTATGCAGCCGGTTATAACGCCATCCACACAGCCAGGGAGCACTACCGTGCTTATCACGCGCCATTTGCCTGCACCGAGGCCGAAGGCGCCCTCGCGGTAGCTCTGCGGAACCGTCTTCAGGCTTTCCTGCGTGGTGCGCATCACCGTTGGCAGGTTCATCATAACAAGGGTTAGTGAGCCGGCAATAAGCGAGGTGCCCATCCCGCAGAACTGGCAGAAGAACAGCATACCCACGAGGCCGTATATTATGGACGGAATGCCGGAGAGGGTCTCTGCGGCGTATTCTATCGCGGCAACGACCTTTTTGCTGGAGGCATACTCGGTAAGATATATCGCAGCACCAACGCCTAAGGGAACCGTTATAAGAACGGTCGCAATAACGATATAAAGCGTATTGAGTATATCCGGAAGTATACCTATGCTGTCGTTGATATAGCTCGGGGAGGTGGAGAGCAGCTCCCATGTTATCTTCGGTATACCTCGAATAAGCACATAGCCTATCAGAAACAGCGCGAGAGCGCAGGTCAATGCTGCCGAAAGCACCATGAGGCACTTCATAAGGCGAACGTATGCGCGCCGCCTCGGCGAAAGGTAATTATTGCCTGCCTTCATGGGTCATCCCTCCTTTTTGCGCTTCAGAAAGTAGTTCAGCGCGGCGTTTATCAGCATTATGAAGAAGAAAAGCACCAGCGCTATCGAGAACAGTGCCTGCTGCTGAAGCCCGCTCGAATAGGACATTTCACTCGCAACAGCTGTGGTAAGGAATCGAACACTCTGGAACAGCGACGGCATATTAGGTACATTGCCGGAGACCATCATTACCGCCATGGCCTCGCCGATTGCGCGGCCTACGCCCAGCACGACCGCCGCAACGATGCCGCTCCTCGCAGCCGGAACGGATACCCTGAAGTATGTTTCAATTGGCGTTGCGCCGAGGGCGAGGGAGGCATCTTCGTATTCCTTGGGAACAGCATCAAGCGAGGTAACGGATACCTTTATTATAGAAGGAAGTATCATTATCGAAAGCACGATTATCGCCGCAAGCAGGCCGGAGCCGTCCGGCAGCCCGAATATCTTTCTTATACCCGGAACGAGTATCAGCATGCCGACGAGGCCGTATACGACGGAGGGTATGCCGGAGAGCATACTGACGGCGGACTGCATTACGGACTTTATCCTTGGCGGCGCGAGCTTTGAAATATATACCGCGGTGAAGAAGCCTATCGGAACGCCTAACAGTATTGCGCCCGCTGTACCGTATATGCTGGTAAGTATGAAGGGGAGTATACCGAACGAGGGCGTAGTCCCGGTAGATGCCCACGTTTTGCCGAAAAGGAAGGGGACAAGGCCGATCTTCCTTATCGCCGGAACGCCCGATACTATCAGGTATACGGTTATCAGCAGCACAAAGCCGACCGTTACCAAGCCGAGTATCAGGAAGAGGCCGTGTATTACGGCCTCGATAGTTTTCCTGCTCTTCATACCTTTAGTTCACGGGTACTGCACCCGCTGCGGTTATGATCTCGGCTGCCTCGGCAGAGGTTGCGTAGTCGAAGAACTTCTGCGCTGTTTCGGAGAGCTCAACGCCGTCCTTGGTCACCAGCACGAAGGGGCGCTGTATCACATAGCTGCCGTCCTTTACCGTGTCCTCGCTGGGAGCAACACCGCCTATGCTCAGAGCCTTTACCGTGTCCTTTACGGAGGCTAAAGAGGCGTAGCCGATAGCGTCGGGGTTCTGGGATACGGTGGTTATAACGTCGCCGGTGGAGGTCAGCTCCTGACGATACTTGCAGCTGTCCTTGGTGTCGGTGATGGACTCAAAGCCGTCCCTCGTGCCGCTTCCGGCCTCGCGGCCGATAAGCACTATCTCCGCATCGTTTCCGCCAACGTCCTTCCAGTTGGTGATTTCGCCCTTATAGATCGCGGCTATCTGCTCAACGCTAAGGTCGGATATCGGGTTTTCGGGGTTTACAATCATCGCGATGCCGTCAAGAGCGAGCGTGGTTCCGGTAAGGCCAGAGGAGACCTCATCGTCCTTCAGGCTGCGGCTGGAAAGGCCGATATCGCAGGTACCTTCGCTGACCGCCTTGATGCCGGAGCCGGAGCCGGTCGGGTTATACGTGTATGATGTGCCTTGATTTGCCTGAGTGAATGATTCGCCGAGCGAGCCTATCACCTTTTCCATCGAAGTGGAGCCATCAAGAGATACCGTTCCTCCCTCTGTTGTACTTGATGCACAGCCGGCAAAGAGAGCCAGCGCGCATATTGCTGTAATTGTGACGCTTATGATCTTCCTCATTTCTTTTTACTTCCTTTCTCTTTCGTTTCTTTATCTTACGGTTAATATGATACGCGCGCCGTGTAAAATGAAAAAGAAAAGTACTGTAAAACTCATGTAAAATAGCCTGCCTGAAAAGTCAAAGGCTTTCATATATATTGCTTCAGCTTTGTTTACATTATGTTAATTCAATTTGTCTCAGTACATGTTATAATCACAAGGGTAGAAGCTGTTTTTTACGGCAACGGAGGTTTTTATATTTATGAAGCTAAAGAAATTATTTTCGATCATGCTGGCTATACTGTGCCTTACGGCCGCATCCGGCGCATTTGCCTATAAGGTAGGAGAAGCAAGGGTAGCGATAGGCGCAGATCTGGATGCGGAGCAGGTAGCCTCGGTATACCGTGATTTTGGTATAGAGCGCGGGACTGTACCCGAAATAACCGTTACAAACCAGAACGAGCGCCAGTACCTTGAGGGCTTGGTTGATGACAGTAAAATAGGCCACAAGGCCATTTCGTGCGTATATATAACGCTGCTGGAGGATGGCTCCGGCCTTAGCGTCTCGGCAAAGAACATAAACTGGTGTACTGAGCAGATGTACAAGAACGCGCTGACTACCGCCGGAATAATAAACGCAAGGGTCGTTGTAACGGCGCCGTTTGAGGTATCCGGCACCGCGGCGCTGACCGGCATATACCGCGCTTACGAGGATATCACCGGCAGTACGCTCAACAACCTCGCCAAGATGGTAGGGGCGGAGGAGCTGATAGTGACCGGTCAGCTCGCCGAATATATAGGCAGCGATGACGCGACCGCCCTAATAAACGAGCTGAAGAACATACTCGACGTTACCGAGACCATGTCCGATAACGACGTAAAAAAGGAGATAAAGAAGCTCGCAGAGCAGTACAACGTTCAGGTGAGCGATCCTCAGGTGGAGCAGCTTCTCGGCCTTTGCCGTCAGCTTGAAAAGCTGGATGCGAACCAGCTCAAGGAAAAGCTGGTATCCATAACCAATACCGTTCAAAAGGCTATGACCACAAAGGACAAAATAGTAGGGACTGTGAATACCATCAGTGAAAAGGTGAGCGGCTTCTTGGGTTCCGTAGGCAGCTTTTTCTCAAATCTGTTTGGCAATAAGGGCTAAGTCAGCCTTCATATCAAAAGGCGCATGCTTTGAAGAGCGTGCGCCTTTTAGTTGTGCCAATATCTAGCTGTTCCTGAGCCCGGGGCCGGGGTCGCCCTGCCGCCAGTGCCTGCGGCAGAGACCTATGTATTTGTCGTTTGCACCGAGCACCACCTGCTCGCCGACCTTGGTTATGCCGCCATTGCCGTCCAGGCGTGCGTTGCATATCGCCTTTCGGCCGCACCAGCAGATTGTCTTTATCTCCTCAATGGTGTCTGCCCACGCCATGAGCCAATGGCTGCCCGCAAAGAAGTTGCCTTGAAAGTCCGTCCTCAACCCATAACATATCACCGGTATGTTGTATTCGTCCACAATATCGGTGAGGAGTTTCACCTCGTCCTTGGTGAGGAACTGAGCTTCATCTACTATTATGCAGTCATACGCGCCCCGTTTTACGGCTTCAAGGTCTATCTCATGAAACAGCACGCACTCGGTAGAGAGACCGCAGCGGGATTTTACCGTGCGTATGCCGTCTCGAACATCTATCGCAGGCTTAACGAGTAGGGCGTTCTGCCCCCGCTCGCCATAGTTATGCTTGACCATTATGGCGTTTGCGGTCTTGCTGGAGCTCATCGCACCGTAGCGAAAATACAGCTTCGCCATTCGGCTACCTCTGTCCCTTGTCGTAGGGTATACCCTCTGCCTTTGGCGCTCTGGACTTCTTTGAGGTGAAGGTGAGCACTACGAGGGAGATTATATACGGCAGCATATTGTACACGCCGCTGGGTATATTGAGGTTTTTGAGGAACTCAAAGCCGAAGTATACGTTGGAAAGCGCACGGAAGAAGCCGAACAGCAGCGCAGCCAAAGCTATCTTCGTGGGCTTCCACTGGCCGAATATCATGACGGCGAGAGCCAAGAAGCCGAAACCGGCAACGCCGTATTCAAACTTCCATTCGCTTACGCCGCAGGTTATGTAGACTATTCCGCCGAGACCGCCCAGCATGCCTGAGATAAGCACGCCCGCCCAGCGCATTTTGTATACGCTGATGCCAACGCTGTCTGCCGCCTGCGGGTGCTCGCCGCAGGCCATCAGCCTAAGGCCGAACCGCGTCTTGTACAGTGTAATATAGGATACAACGAGGGCTATCACGGCCACGAGCATGAACCAATTGAACTCAAATGAACCTATATTGACTATAAAGGCTTTTTTTGCGCCCATGTACTGTATTGTAGAGGATACGTCGTCGGGGTTCGCGGCGGTGTTTATCGCCTTTACAATTACCGTTGCAGCCGCTGTGCCGAGTATGTTCATCGCTGTGCCAACAATTGTCTGATCTGCATTGCAGTGTATTGCGGAGACCGCAAGCAGGCAGGAGTAAAGCATGCCGGCAACTATGCTGGTGATTATTACCAGCAGTACCATCATCGCAGCAGGGGTGCCGTCCGGCAGGTAGCGCATCATCAGCGCGCCGCCCAAGGCGCCTATGACCATTATACCTTCAAGGCCGAGGTTGATAACGCCGGAATGCTCCGAGAAGCAGCCTCCAAGGGCTACCAGCAGCAGAACAGAGGCGAAAAGCAGCGTGTATTGAATAAGCAGTACCATTTACCTGTCTCCTCCTTTCGCGGCGGCCTTTGCGGCCTTTTCCTCGCTTTTTGCAATGCCGCGGTTCATGGCGGTCTTAAAGAACAGCACAAAGCTGCACAAGTAGATTATTATTGCGGATATCAGGTCGGATATCTGCGAGCAGTACATGGATTTATCGACATACGCACCGCCGGCGGTGATGTGCTGAATAAAGAAAGAGGAGAACACAGCGCCTATCGGGTTAAGACCGCCCAAGAAGGCAGCCGCTATGCCGTTGAAGCCCATGCTGGGGACGGAGGAGGTTGAGCATTGCCACTGCTCGTAACCGGTCAGGTACAGCATCGCAGCGCCTAGACCCGCAAGTGCGCCGGAAATGGCAAGGGAGAGGATGATGTTTCGTTTTTCGGCCATTCCACAGTATTTTGCGGCGTTTTTGTTGCAGCCGGTGGCTCGAAGCTCATAGCCGAAGCGCGTCTTCTCCAGCACTATAAGCACTATTACCGCTATCAACACCGAAAGGGGTATCGCCAGCCCAACGTATTGGTTGTTGTTGAACAGCTGGCCGAGCCCAAGAGAGGGGAGCAGAGCCGCCTGATTGGTATGCGACAGCACCAGCGTATAAGGGCTTGTTGCTTCCTTTACTTTTGTTAGCAGCATATTCGTAAGGTAAAGCGTTATCCAGTTGAGCATTATGCCGGATATTACCTCGTTTACGTTGCGGTAGGATTTGAGTAGGCCGCTTACTGTGCCGAGCAGCGCGCCGCCCAGCATTGCCAGCAGCACGCATGGCAGCCAGCTCCAGCCAAGCCCCAGCGCCGCATAGAGGGCGAGGGCTGCACCGGCGCAATACTGTCCGGCCGCGCCTATGTTGAACAGGCCGACCTTGTATGAAAACAGTATCGACAGCGAGCAGAGGAGCAGGGGAGCGGTCTTGACCAGCGTATTGCCAAGGTACTTAAGCTGGGTATTTGCCTTGTTGTAGGTAAGGAAGTTCTTTACTATCGTCACTATCGCCTCGCCTGCGCCGGTTGGGTTGATGAGCAGCAGCACTATGTAGCCTACTAGCAGCCCGATGAGTATGCAGACGATAGAGGCCACGAAGGACTGTACGCCGTTATTTTTCATCAGCTTTTTCATACTATCACCTCGTCTCTCTTTGCGCCCGCCATATAGAGGCCGAGCTCCTCCTGAGTGGTGCTCTTAGGGTCAAGCTCACCGACTATTTCGCCCTCATACATAACCAGTATGCGATCCGGCACGTCCATGACCTCATCCAGTTCCAGCGATACAAGAAGCACCGCCTTGCCCTCGTCGCGCTGGGCAACGAGCTGCTTGTGTATGTACTCGATAGCGCCGACGTCTAGGCCGCGCGTTGGCTGAACAGCGACCAGAAGCTCTGGATTTTTGTCTATCTCTCTTGCAACTATCGCCTTTTGCTGGTTGCCGCCGGACATGCTTCGGGCGATCGTTACCGGCCCTTGGCCCGAGCGCACGTCGTACTGATCAATGAGCCTTTCGGCGTATGTGCGAATGTTGTGTCTGCGGAGGAAGCCTGCCTTATCCGTAAACTCCGGCTCAAAGTAGCGCTGAAGCACGAGGTTGTCCTCCAGCGTATAGTCCAGCACCAGCCCGTGCTTGTGTCTGTCCTCCGGTATGTGGCTCATGCCCATTATGCTGCGCTGACGTATCGGCGCATTGGTTATGTCCTTGCCGGAAAGGGTGACTTTACCGCTTACGACCGGCTCGAGCCCCGTAAGGGCATGGACAAACTCGGTCTGTCCGTTGCCGTCGATGCCGGCGATGCAGACTATTTCACCGGCGCGTACCTTTAACGATACGTTCTTTACCGCGTTGTTTTTGTGCACCTTGGAGGCGACCGTCATGTTGTCCACGGAAAGTATAACATCGCCCGGCTGGCTCGGCTGCTTTTCAACGTGGAAATTGACGTTGCGGCCAACCATCATCGAGGAGAGCTCCTCCATTGTGGTGTTGGCGGTCTCGACCGTGCCTATGTATTTCCCCTTGCGCAGCACGGTGCAGCGATCAGAAACGGCCATTATCTCGTTCAGCTTATGCGAAATAAAGAGTATGCTCTTGCCCTCGGCGGCGAGGTTGCGCATTATCTGCATCAGATCTTCTATTTCCTGCGGGGTAAGCACCGCGGTCGGCTCGTCAAATATCAGTATATCGTTGTCGCGATACAGCATCTTTAGAATTTCCGTGCGCTGCTGCATACCGACCGTGATGTCCTCGATAAGCGCATCGGGATCGACCGAGAGGCCGTATCTTTCGGAAAGCTCGAGCACCTTTTTGCGTGCGTTCTGCTTTTGCAAAAAGCCGTGCTCCGTCGGCTCAACGCCAAGTATTATATTGTCCAATACAGAAAAACATTCTACGAGCTTGAAGTGCTGATGAACCATGCCTATGCCGAGCGCATTTGCATCGTTTGGGTCTTTTATCTCAACCTTGCGCCCGTCCTTGTGTATTTCGCCCTCCTCCGGCTGGTAGAGGCCGAAGAGTACGCTCATGAGCGTTGACTTGCCGGCGCCGTTTTCGCCGAGCAGGGCGTGTATCTCGCCCTTTTTGAGCTGAAGCGTGATGTTGTCGTTGGCCGTTATGCCCGGAAACCTCTTGGTTATATTCAGCATTTCTATTGCATACTGATTCTCCAAGTCAATTTCTCCCCCTTCCGTATTTTATGGCCCGTGCGCGTCGCATTTTTTCACGGGGACGGAAACCATATGCTTTGCTTAAAGTTTACTATATTTTGAGATATAAAGCAAAGAAAATTTCGCCTTTTATGCGGCATTGTGCATAAAAAAGAGAGCCGCACGCGGCGGCTCCCTATCTTTTGAAGATTAACCTTTGATAGCGCCCTGATCGTCAACAGTGATAACGGTTGCGAAGTCGGCAGCGGCCTTGGTGGTGTCGTTGGAGACCTTCAGCTCGCCGTTGAACATTGCGGCTACCATGGTCTTGTAGTCGTCCTGAGTGAAGGCGCCATCCGCCCACTGAGTGGACTCCATGGGGATCTGGACATAGTTGAGGGTAGGATCGTCAGCGGATACGAGACCCAGAGTAGCGATCTTGCCAACGTAGTTTGCCCAGTTGCCGTTTACGATAACATCGTTAAGGGTATCATAGGTGGCGGGGTAGAGACCCTTCATGGCGGAGGTAACGGTCATGTCCTCAACGCCGGCATAGGTGGCGATAACGCCAGCCTGATCGACGTCAACGCCGATGACCTTTGCGTTTACCTTCTTGGCAGCGTCAACAGCGGAGGTGTAGATGCCGCCGCCGCAGGCGAATACGACTTCGGTGCCGTTTGCATACCAAGTATCCATGGCAGCGGTGATGTCGGCATCGCCGAAGAACTGGCCGCCGTATACGTAGTTCAGCTTAACATCGGTGAGGCCCATATCGGCCGCAGCAGCGTCAACGCCCTGAACGAAGCCGTAGCCGTAGCGGATAACGGCAGGAACGGCCATGCCGCCCAGGAAGCCGAGGTTCTTATAGCCCAGCTTTACGGCAGCGTAGCCAGCCATGTAGCCGCAGAGCTCTTCCTGATATACGGCGCAGTATACGTTGGACATATCTACATACTTGTCAAGATCCCAGTTGTCGGGGTTGTAGTCATAGGTCTCACCGGCGTTGGCAACTGCGGTCTCCAGCAGGTCACCCTTAGCAACGTCCAAAGCGATGAACTTTACATCGGGGAACTGGGGAGCAGCCTCAACGATAGCGCCACCGAAGGCGTAGCCGGGCATTACGATCACGTTGAAGCCTTCGTCAGCAGCCTTCTCGATCATAGCCACGCGGTCGGCGGTGTTGTCGCCGGCGGGCTTGAAGTAGTTGAACTCTACACCGTTGGCCTCGCAGAACGCCTTGCATGCTTCGTAGGTGGTCTGGTTGAAGGACTGGTCGGTGATATCGCCGTAGTCGGTGATCATTGCGACCTTGTACTCGGTGTTTGCAGCTTCCTCGGCGGGAGCGGCGGTTTCTTCAGTCGCAGTGGCTTCCTCGGCCGGGGCAGCTTCCTCAGCAGCGGGCTGAGAGCAGGCTACCATGGACAGAGCGAACATTGCTACCATGAGAATAGCGATGAACTTCTTCATTTTTAGTGTTTCCTCCTTAAAATTTATGCGGCAATATTTCATCCGCATTGATACGTTGATTATAACAAATAGCTTTTGTTTTTTCAAATACAATCGAGCCATTTAATTGTGAAAATTCACGCTTTCACAGAATATGTACCGAGACTTTGGCATAATTTCGCATTTTTTTGAATTATTGCCCCCTTTTGTACTAAATATTATTTGGAGATATCGCCAAATAATGATACAATACTGCAGTAACGATTGGAGAGTGCGATGTACGGTTACATACGTCCGGATGCGGACGAGCTAAAGCTCAGGGAATATAATGAATACCGCGCATATTACTGCGGGCTGTGTAAATGCCTGGGTCGTGAATACGGCGAGGCGGCGCGCAGCGTGCTCAGCTACGACTGCACTTTTATTGCGCTGCTGCTCTCTGGAATTGCAGGAACCGACGATGTATACAAATGCCGCTGTGCCTATAAGCCGCTGTCAAGGCCGAGGCTTGCGGCAAGGATCGATAAAAACATACTCTTCGCGGCCGATCTCGACATACTGCTCGCCTACTACAAGGCGGAGGACGACTGGCATGACGAAAAAAAACCGCTCTCCCTCGCAGCAAGGGCAGCCCTAAGCCGGGCGAAAAAAAAGGCGGCGACGAGGCAGCCTGCGCTGGATCGAGCTATTTCAGCGGGACTTGCCGAGCTCAGCATGATTGAAGCCTCCTGCTGCAGCGAGCTGGACGCAGCGGCGGACGCCTTTGCGCGGCTGATGAAAGAGGCTGCGCTTTGCTCCCCGGTCGAGGATAATGGCAGCAGGATCGCTCTTTCGCATATGCTGTATCATTTAGGCCGCTGGGTATACCTTGCAGACGCATGGGATGACAGGGAGAAGGACAAAAGGCGCGGCTGCTACAATCCCTTCAACGCGGCAGGCGCAGGCCGCGAAAGGGCGGAGTTCCTTTTAAACTGCTCGCTTAATGAGGCCATAAAGGCCTACGAGCTGATAGATATACATTCACATAAGGAAATAACGGACAACGTGCTGCTTTGCGGCTGCCCCGCAAAAAGTGCCGAGGTTCTTGGAGGAAATAATGAACAATCCGTATAAGGTGCTGGGAGTAAACGAGGGAGCGTCTCAGGAGGAGATAAGAGCCGCTTATCTTAAGCTGGTCAAAAAGTACCATCCAGATAAGTATACAGACTCTGACCTTAAAGAACTTGCCAACGAAAAGCTGGTCGAGGTAAATGAGGCATATGAACTGCTAACCAAAAAGGGGGGGCAGAGCTCGCATGCAAATCGCGGCGGCAGCGGCACCTATGATTCCTACGGCGGCAGCTACACGGGCTCTGGCAGCAGCTATTCCGGACCCGATGCGCAGGAATTTAACCGTGCCCGCGCCTTTATAAACCAGGGCAACCTGCAGGCAGCAAAAGCGGTGCTGGATGGTATATCCACACGCAACGCCGAGTGGTACTATCTCTACGGTATAATTTATCTTCGGCAGGGCTGGTATGATAAGGCGAGGGAATACCTTACCATAGCCTACCAGCAGGAGCCGAGCAATCCTGAGTACGCTGCGGCATACAACACGATACACAGCAGCGGCGGCGCATACACAAGGGGAACCGGCGGCTACAGCTCATATAACTGCACGCCCTGCCCGCTCTGCGCAAGTATGCTATGCTGCAGCTCGCTGGGCGGCGCGCCGTATATATTCTGCTGCTGATTGATAATACGGTAAAAAGTTAATATTTACGTCCTGTTTTTGATTTTATTCTTCTCCCGCTTTGGTGATACTAACACAGAGCAACGCTTTGGAGGGAAGTTAAGATGAGATTCAGAGGGCTGAAGATACTGCTGTTGTGCGTTGCCACCGCAGCAGTTTTGTTTTTTCTGTTCGGCGCCGTGAATATGTTCGGTGTGGATGAATGGGCGGACTTTGACGTTTACAGGATAACCGGCTGCGACAGAACGACCGTTATACTGGATGCCGACGATCAGGAGTTGACCAAGCTGCATGGCTCTGAAGATCGCATCTGGGTAAGCCTCAATGAACTCAGTCAGGATACGCTGCACGCCTTCGTATCGGCGGAGGACGCTCGTTTTTTTGAGCACGACGGCGTGGATATCATACGGATCGCTGGGGCCGTAGTGGCGGATATAAAGGCCGGAGGCTATGTTCAGGGCGCGTCCACAATAAGCCAGCAGCTCATAAAGCTCAGCCACCTCAGCTCGGAAAAGACCATCTCCCGCAAGGCGGAGGAGGCTGCCTTGGCATACGAAATGGAACGGCGATACAGCAAAAGCGAGATACTGGAGATGTACCTGAACTATGTGTATTTCGGCGGCGGCTATTACGGCATTGAGGCCGCCTCCCTCGGGTATTTCGGCGTACACGCATCCGAGCTTACGCTATCGCAGAGCGCAATGCTTGCCGGAATACTCAAGTCGCCATCCGGCTATGCCCCACATATCAACTATGCAGCTTCAATTAAGCGCCGGGACAACATACTTCGGCTCATGAACGAATACGGCTACATAACGGAGGAGAGCAGAAACGAGGCTTCGGCCGAACGGCCGACTATTATCAAATGTAAGCAGGAGCAATACAGCGGCTATTATACCGATGCGGCGGCGAAGAGCGCAGCTGCCATTCTCGGCATCACCGTAGACGAGCTGATACGCGGAGGATATACCATCTATACTGCTATGGAGAGAAACATACAGAGCTGCTGTGAGTCTCTCTTTGAAAACGACGAGCTTTTCCCTGCCGAGGATTCCGAGGGCGCTATAGTGGTGCTCGAGCCCTCGAGCGGCTTAGTTTTGGCGATGGTCGGCGGCAGGAGTTACAGCGGCAGTCTGTCCTTCAACCGGGCAGCCGATATACGGCGGCAGCCCGGCTCTGTTATAAAGCCTGTCATCGCATATGCGCCGGCGTTTGAGTATTTGGGCTATACGGCGGCAGATATGATACTGGACGAGGAGACGGTATTTGCGGACTATACGCCCTCAAACTACGGTGACAAATACTACGGCTGGGTAACGCTGCGCGAGGCGGTAACGAAGTCGCTGAACATACCCGCCGTAAAGACGCTCTCCGCAGTCGGAATAGACAGGGCAAAGGCGTTTGCAGAAAGTCTCGGTATTGAGTTTGACCCGGAAGACACCAGCCTCGCATTGGCGCTCGGCGGGTTTACTTATGGAGTATCTCCGCTGCAGATAGCCGGTGCATACTCCTGCTTTGCCTCCGGCGGGCTGTACAGCACACCGTCGCTCATAAGAAAAATCACCAACAGAACGGGGGCTACGGTGTATGAATACCGCGCAGAAAAGCGCCGGGTCATAAGCGCCGGAAACGCATATATACTGACCAGTATGTTAAAAAGCGTCGTAACTGAGGGCACAGGGCATAGGCTGAACAATTTGAATATACCCATTGCCGGCAAAACAGGCACGGTAGGCCTTGCCGGCGGCAATAGGGATGCGTGGATGGTCGGCTACACGCCCGAATACACTGCCGTCGCTTGGCAGGGCTATGACAGCGACAGGTTGGGGTTGCTGCCCTCCTCGGCGACCGGCGGAACATACCCGGCGCTTATGCTGTATGAGCTCTTCAAGCAGCTGTATCCAAACGGGCGGGAGGGGGACTTTGACAAACCGAATGGGGTGAGGCAGTGTGTAATAGACCTTCTGGCGCTAAAGCGCAGCCACGAAATCGCCCTTGCAAACGGCATGACGCCGGAAAGCAGCCGAATGACCGAATATTTTACCGAGGAGACGGCACCGGTAACTTTTTCCAAATACTGGCGGCTGCCCGGCATACTTCAAGGCTTTGCAAATACTCGATAATGAACCGCGGGAGTATTGACTATTGCAGGATTTCAGATAGAATATATTATATAGCTTGTTTTGGTTAATACTGCTGAAAGCGACGGTGATATTATATGGATCTCAAGAAGATATCGGAGGAAATGCAGCCCCGCTCAATGGCGGCAAGGGACTGGGTGTTTCAGGTTGTCCGCACCGCAATCGTCAGGGGAGAGCTGCCCGGCGATATGCCGCTCAGACAAGATGAAATATCCGCTGCGCTCAGCGTAAGCCATATACCCGTCCGCGAAGCATTCCGCCAGCTTGAGGCGCAGGGGTTGGTTCGCATATACCCTAACAGGGGTGCTGTCGTAACAAAGCTCTCGCGAAAGGAGCTCAGCGACGTTATGGATACCCGCATACTGCTCGAGGTTGGCGCGCTGCGCTCCGCCGTGCTGCACCTTACAAAAGCGGATATCTCCCGCGCGCGGGAGCTGCTTGAGCAGTTTTCGCAGGAGAAGGATCCGGTAAAAGGCGCCGAGCTTAACCTTAAGCTGCATTTTGCCCTCTATACACCCTGCGACAACCAGACGCTGCTTTCACTGATAGACCAGATGCACGCCAATGTAGACAGATACGTTACCCCATTCTTCGGCAAGGAGGAGGTATCCGACGAGCTGTACACTGTGGATGAGCACAGCGAGATAATTTCCGCATGCGAGAGCAAGGATACCGAGCTCGCCTCGGCGATATTGAGGACGCATTTGCAGCGCACCAAGAATCTGCTTCTTAAATCCCCGCTGCTCAACTGATCCAAATTCAAAACAGCGCCAGGAGCCGCAGCTTTGCGGCTCTTTTTTGCAGACGTTACGAACATATTTTAACAATTTATTTACAACAGTATTATTGACTGATATATTTGCCCTACTGTATGCTTGAATTGTAAATAATGGTCTGGGAGGTGGCTCTTTTTAACAGATGAAAGCAGCATATTGCCATTGGTGTGCATGGATAAATTGATTCTAAAGCAACTACCTTACACAATTACAGATTTTGAAAGGAGCAGCCAATACTATGAAAACTAAACGGTTGATTTCTGCTATGATAATCTCTTTTGTGATGTTGGCTATGTGCGGTAACGCAAATGCAAATGAAAAAAGCATTTTCTAAATAGCGATTCTGATGATATTGCTAAATATTATGAATTGCTGGAAGATATTGAATCCGGCAAAGCATATTGGATCACAGAGAAAGAACTTCTCCAAAATATTGATACAAGGGCAATAACCAAAGTTACGGCATCGGATGCCATTAAACGGAATGGAACTAAATATGGTACTGCGTATATAGATGTATATTGTATGTCTCCTGGTATGGTGATAGATTATTGGGATAATGTGAGGGTAGAAAAAGCATCTGATCCCAATATTTTAGAATGCACCTTACTTCAGTATGAAGTGGCATTTTATCCAGAACAAAATGCTATTAGGGTCGTGATGCAAATTTATGGAAGACATGTTCAGGGAGCATCCGGTTCTTTTGTCGAAATCGACACTTATGATTTCTAAATAATACTGAATGATTTAGTTATAATATATTTGGAAAGGCAGGTACGGATTATGAAAAGGTCGGTTTTGTGCTGCTTACTGATGATGCTTTTGTTGGCGTTATTTGGCTGTCGGGAGAAGGGCATGGATTATGAAGCTTATCAGAAGGTGCTGGACGAGGTCAATTCCGAATATGAGACATACCTTACCTTTGAGCAGTTGCCCCCAAATGAAAAATGGGATATAAAGTCTTATGAAGAATTTGCCGTTGACTGTGCAAAAAAAATCGTGGAATACAGAGTGGACTGTGAGAAATACGGAACGACGATGGAGGAACTCCTCAAAAACTTTGACGATAAGATGGGAGCTCTTCCCGATGATGGCTTTCAGGCCGCCAGCGACTGATGCTGCATCACAATAAAATCGCCCTGCCCAGCGATATGGAAGTAAAGACGGGTAGCCAGGAGCCGCAGATTCGCGGCTCTTTTTGTATTTTTGCGGCGAAATCCGTCATTGTTGATAAACAAGTCACAGATATGCCTTTATTTTATGGTATAATGATATTAAACAAGAATATGCTTGGAGGCGATCGCTTGCGTTCCGATATATATTCGCTGCTGGTATCCGGTATGAGATACTTCTTCATTGCAGCCATAGTTTATATACTTTTCAGGATAGTTTATCACTCCGTCTGCGAGTACAACGAGCTTAGACGTGTAAAGAACTGGCTGGAAAAGGGCTATGCGCGGCATATCGAGTTTCTCCCCCCGTTTGACAACAACGAGGAGGGGTATATACTCGTAAAAAACAATATCATAGGCCGCGGCAAAAAATGCGATATATGCATCGAGGACGGCTCGATAAGGCGCAAGCACGCGAAAATATACGAAAAGGGCGGCTTTGTGTACCTTAAAAGGTACGGCAGGGCAAAGATACTTATAAACGGCGAGCAGATGGAGCACAGGGTAGAGGAGCTTGCGGAGGGTGACCTCGTGCAGCTCGGCAATGTAAGGTTCTATTACAGAATGAAGCGAGTGCGCTGCGAGGAGGCGGAAAATGAACAGGGTCAGACAGCTTAGTGCGGCAGGCCTGTTGGGTCTTGTCATAATATTCGAGCTGGCCGCGTTTGCGCTGCTTTCGCTGCGGGATGAGAGCTTTGACTATAAGGCGCTCGCCTTTGCGGCAGGGCTTATCGCCGTGCTGCTCCTGCAGTATATAGTGATACTGTGGATATCAAGATACGCCGACAGGTTTATACTGGTGATAGCGAATCTGCTTGCCGGCATAGGCATGATAGTGCAGTATAGGCTATCCTATGAGGTCGCCTTCAAGCAGCTGATATGGTTCGGCATAGGCATAGTCGCAATGATAATATGCATGCTGCTCATGCGCTCGCCAAGGTTCCTTCGGGTAATGGACATACCGCTCATGGTATTGAGCATTGCGGTGACAGGTGTGCTGCTCGTCATCGGAACGGAAAACGGCGGTGCAAAGAACTGGATAACCCTTGGCAGCATAAGCGTGCAGCCCTCGGAGTTTGTCAAGGTCGCGCTGGTGTTCGTTATGGCGAACCACTTTGCAAGGGTAAAAACTACTTGGGACTGGCTGCCCTCTGCGATATTTGCTATAATAGTCGCCGGACTTCTCGTTGCAGAAAGGGACCTCGGCGCGGCGCTGCTCATATGCGGCACCTATCTTATCATGTTTTACACCGCAACGGGCAAGCTCACGACAACACTCGTGGGTCTCGGCGCGGGTGCTGCCGGCGCCGTTGCAAGCTATTACGCCTTTGACCACGTCCGTGCAAGGTTCGCCATATGGCTCAACCCTTGGGCCACATACTCCACCAGCGGCTATCAGGTCGCTCAAGGGCTGATGGCGATAGCCTCGGGCGGTCTATGGGGCCTCGGCCTTACAAAGGGGCTGCCAAAGAGCATACCGGCATATAATACCGACTATATTTTTGCCGTTATATGCGAGGAGTTCGGCATAATCTTCGGCATAGCGGTGATCGCGCTGTATCTGGCATTTATAGTGCGCGGGGCGCTCATAGCTTTAAATGCCCGCAGCAGGTATCTTATGCTGGTGGCATTCGGCTGCACCGTGCTCATAACGCTGCAGAGCTTTATAATAATCGCAGGCGTTATAAAGCTCATTCCGCTCACCGGCATAACCATGCCCTTTGTGAGCTACGGAGGAAGCTCCATGATAGCCTGTATGATGCTTTTAGGAATACTCGAAGGGGTTTCCGTTCAAAACGGCGAAATGCTTCAGGACGCCATTTACGAGGCTGGGGACGAGAGCGTCTAACGGCCGCTTCAAGAGGTCAGCAATATGAAAAAAGACAAAAAGAACAGCACAAGGAACCACATAAAGGCAATGCTCGCGCTGTTCTGCGCAATGTTTATAGTGCTCAGCGTATATTTGGTGTATATCGTCAACGTATACGGCAACAGGTGGTTCTCAAGCCCGTATAACACCCGCGTTGCGAACCGCAAGGGGACGATCGCCGCCGGCATGCTGCTGGATAGAAACGGCGTGCGCCTCGCCTATACCGACAGCGACGGAGAACGCAAGTACGTTGACATAAAGGCCATGCGCCGCTCGATGTGCCATATCCTTGGCGACACCTACGGACAGACCTTCGGCGCGGAATCCATGTTTGCAAAGTATCTGCTGGGATTTGACAGCAACCTTACGGATGAATTTGAGCAGCTCATCGGGACGCAGCAAAAAGTCGGCTCGACAGTACTGCTTACGGCAGATTCAGAGTTGTGTGAATACGCATATAGCCTCATGGACGACTACTGGGGCGCCGTAGTGCTCATGAACTACAAGACGGGGGAGATACTCGCCTCGGTCAGTCAGCCGACATTTGACGCGAAATACATGGAGGACTACATAAGCGGAGACAAGGAGCTTGCCTCCAGCGCAATGGTGAACCGTGTGACCATGGGTCGGTATACTCCAGGCTCGACCTTTAAGATAGTTACCATGATAGCCGCGCTGCGCTATCTGCCCGGGATAGAGAGCAGGACTTTCAACTGTGACGGCGCTCTGGTGTTCGATAAGGCCACAGGCAAATACCTGCCCAACATCCATGTTGACGACGCAGACTTCGCCGAGGCCAGCAAAAAAATAAGCTACGACCGCAAGCAGGAGGGGGCGGAGGACACCGGTGCAGAGCCCGCCGCAAGCGAGCTGTACAGCATAATACGTGATTCGCACAGCGAATACCACGGCGAAGTGGATATATACACCGCCTTTGCAAAATCCTGCAACAACACGTTTGCAAAGCTCGCGATGGAGATAGGCGCATCCAGGCTTGCGACCGTAGCAAAGGAGCTTGGCATAGGCGACGAGTTCATGTTCAACGACATGATGCTCTACTCAAGCTCCTTTGAAAAGGGCAGTACCGACCTTGAGGTAGCATGGTCCGGCATAGGCCAGTATAAGGACCTCGTGACCCCCATGCAGACCTGTATGCTGACCGCAGCCATTGCAAACAACGGGGTGATGATGGAGCCGAGGCTGCTCTACAAGGTCGCGGACAGCAACAACAGAGTAAAGCTGACCGCCTCAAGCAAGGTATATAAGACAGTTTTGACCGCCGCAGAGGCCAAGATAATGCAGGACGCCATGTTCGGAACCGTATCCGACGGAACTGGCAGAAGCGCCGCTCTGGACGGCTACAAGGTCGGCGGAAAAACCGGCAGCGCCGAGGTGTCCTCAAACAAGAGCGTCAAGACCCATTCGTGGTTCACAGGCTTTATTGCCGACGACGAGCACCCGCTTGCAGTGACCGTTATTCTCGAACAGGCCGGCGGAGGCTCGAGCGCCGCTGCGCCGCTCGCCGGCAAGCTGCTAAAGAAGGCCGTTAAGCTAGGCTACTGACACAGCCACGTGATTTATATATTTTTACATACGGAGGTATTTAACCATGAATCGCTTTAACGATGAGGCTTTCAGAAGGGCGATGCGCCTGAGGGTGGACTTCAACAGCATGATGAGCGGCTTTGTTAAGGGCGGCATTGCGCCAGAAGAGCTGCTATCGGAGGATTACGAGGCCGCAGCGCAGCGCATGGACGATAAGCGCGGCAGCATGAAATGGCGTGAGCTGCCCTTTGAGCAGGGCGAGGTAGTAAGAGCAATAAACGCCAAAGCGGATGAAATACGCCGCGGCTTTGACGACTTCGTTGTACTTGGTATCGGCGGCAGCGCGTTGGGTCCAACCGCCGTGCATCAGGCGCTGTGCAGCCTGCGCTACAACGACCTGCCCAAGGATAAGCGGGGCGGCCCCAGACTCTTCGTTGAGGACAATGTTGATCCGGAGAGGATGTCATCGCTGCTTGAGGTCATAGACCCGGAGCGCACCGCCTTTAACGTTATCACAAAATCCGGCAGCACGTCCGAAACCATGTCTCAGCTTTTGCTTATAACGAGCATACTGAGGGAAAAGCTCGGCGATGGCTGGACAAGGCATATCATCGCCACCACCGACCGCGAGAAGGGCAACCTGATAAAAATAGCAAAACAGTTTGGATTGGATACCTTCTATGTGCCGGACGGCGTTGGCGGAAGGTTCAGCGAGCTTTGCCCCGTCGGTCTGCTTGCGGCGGCCGTGTGTGGTGTAGATATTGAGGAGCTGCTTGCGGGCGCAGCATATATGGACGAGCTTTGTACGACCCACGACATATGGCACAACCCGGCATACATGCTCGCTGCGCTTCAGGTAAAGGCAATGGAGAAGGGCTGCAATATCAATGTCATGATGCCGTATGCGGACTCGCTCAGGTACATGGCGGACTGGTTCGCCCAGCTTTGGGCTGAATCCCTCGGCAAGGCAGTTCACAATGACGGAACTCCCGCTCATACCGGACAAACTCCGGTAAAGTCGCTAGGCGTAACGGACCAGCACTCTCAGGTGCAGCTGTATACCGAGGGGCCATTTGACAAGGTAATTACCTTCATAGGCGTTGACCGCTACCGCACAACGGTTGAAATACCGCATGCATACGACGACATACCCGACGTTGCGTTTTTGAGCGGGCACACCTTCAACGAGCTTATAAAATGCGAGCAGTTTGCAACGGAATATGCCGTTCAAAAGAGCGGCCACCTGAGCTGCACTATCACCCTGCCCGAGGTGAACCCCTTTACGGTCGGTCAGCTTCTGTGCCTCTTTGAGCTTGAGACGGCATTTGCAGGGGAGCTTTTGAAAATAAACGCCTTTGACCAGCCCGGCGTTGAGGAGGGCAAGAATGCGACCTATGCCCTGCTCGGCAAGCACGGCTACGACGAAAAGAAAAGGGAGCTGGACGCGGCGCCTAAAAAAGAGGTGCGCTATATCATCTGAATCTAACTGCCGACGCGGAAAGGGGGGCTGGTCGATATAGACAAGGACCTGTTTAAAAAAATAGACTGGATAACCATACTGCTGGTGCTGGCGCTGATTTCGATAGGGCTTGTCAGCATCGCCAGCATAATGGCGGATCCGTTCGACGGAACGGAGGCATCCCTTTCGGATTATATAGACAAGCTGAACCTCTACTACGTTAAAAAGCAGCTCGTAAATTTCCTCATAGGTCTTGCCGCCATGCTGGTTATGATGGCGCTGGACTATCATATGTTCAGGTTCCTGATAAAGTATCTGTACGTCGGCAACCTGCTGCTGCTTATCATGATATTTGCTGCGGGCACGACGAGGGGCATTGCGGGCTGGTTCAAGCTGGATTTCATAGATCGCGCCCTCCAGCCCGGCGAGCTGTGCAAAATAAGCGTAATCATTGTGCTTTCAAAGTACGTTGGTGACAGCATGGACAAATACGGCCGGTTTGAGGGACTGGGCTACATAATAAAAACCACCATGTACTGCGCCGTGCCTACGGTGCTGGTAATGATGCAGCCGGACTTTGGCACGGCTTTTGTCTTTATATGCATAATGGTGTTCATATACTTCATCGGCCGCATATCTTGGGTGTATATATGTGCAGCTGCGGGCGCATTGGTCGTTATCATGCCGCTTGCATATTATTTTGTGCTGAGCGACACGCAGCGACAACGCATAGATGTATTCATGAACCCGGAGGCAGACCTTCAGGGCTCCGGCTATAACGTCTCCCAGTCAAAAATAGCCATAGGCTCGGGGCAGCTGACAGGCAAGGGCTTCTTTACCGAAGGCACGCTCGCACAGCTGCGCTTTGTGCCGGAGCGGCATACCGACTTTATCTTTGCCGGCATTGTTGAGGGGCTTGGCTTTGTTGGCGGCACTATAATAATCTGTCTCTTCTTTGCGCTGATATTCCGCTGGATATACATCGCGATGCACACCAAGGATTCCTTCGGGACCTGCCTCGTCGTCGGCGTTGCGGGTATGTTCACAGCTCACGTTTTTGAGAATATCGGCATGACCATAGGCCTCATGCCGGTAACCGGCATACCGCTGCCGTTTATAAGCTACGGGGGCTCTAACCTGCTGACTAACCTGATAGCCGTAGGCATAGTGGAAAACGTATGGATGCAGCGGCAGGTAAAGAAGCGATGATGCCACTGTCAAAGCAGCACTGATTTTCTCCCTCTTTCGCTCATATGATAAAGCATGGGCGAAAGGGGGCTTTTATATGGATTCCGGCAGTATGCTGACCAAAATCGGGCTTTGCCTGCTGATTTGCGGCGCAGCCCATGCAGTAAGTAGCGAGGAAATAGGCGGGGAGTATTTGGGTAAGCTCAGGTTCGTTGAGCTGCCCGGCATTATCGAGGTGTTTTCGCAGGATCAACGGCTGAGCCTTGATATCGGCGGCAGCTGCACTTCGGATGAAGACGGGCTGCTGCTGACCATTTGCGGTGCCGATGGCAAAGTCGTTCCCGCACCGGGCAGCGGCAGGGTAAGAGGCGCCGAGAACGGTGCAGTCGAGCTTTGGACGGAGGGGGATATCACAGTATGCATAGCGGGGCTTTCGCAGCTCAGCGTTGAAGAAGGGCAGCCGGTCGCCCGCGGCGACACCCTCGGCACTGCCGGGGACAGCGTTGCCGTTCGCGTATATAAGAGCGGTCGGCCCGTGAGCGTGCTTGAATATATTGACACCGGCGGAGCTATCTGATAGATATATCGGTATGCCAAAAATCAAATGCAGCCCCTGTTTTGTGCTGCTGTGCATAATTTGTCTTTTCTCCGGCTCCAGCAGCTTTGTCATGTACGCCGCCGCAATATTTTCCCACGAGTGTGCTCATTGCGCCGCAGCGTATATGCTCGGGTGCCAAGTGTCCGCGATAGAGCTTCTGCCATACGGATGCCGGGCGGATATCGACGATATATCAAGCCCGGCTGATGAGCTGCTCATCGCCATGGCGGGTCCGATATTCAGCCTCGCAGAGTACACAGCCGCTGCAGCCTCGGGGCTTACTGCGCTACAAGGCTTCGGCGAGGCCAATTTATATATAGCGCTGATGAACCTGCTGCCGGTATACCCGCTGGACGGGGGAAGGGCTGTCAGGTGTATGGCCGATATGGCGGGCGTCAGGCTGCCGCAGGGGGCGATGCGCTTTATTGGGGCGGTCATCGCGGCGGCGCTTATACTTGCCGGCTGCCTCAGCGCAAACCCAACCGCGATAACTTTTGGTGTTTTTCTGCTCTTGGCTCCTCAGAAGAAAGAGAGCGGAGTCCTCCGCTGTCTGCGCGCCTGCGGCGCAAAAACAAAGACGCGCATTGACCCGAGGCGATTTAGATGATATTATGTGCTTAGTTAGGTAGTTTTTAATGTAGCCTGAGCCGTTAGGCTCTAATTTTTAGTTTTAAGGAAACCTTTATATAATGAGCAAGGAACTCGTAGTAGACATAAACCCATACCAGACCAGAGTGGTGCTGATGGACGGCGACTCGCCGAGCGAAATATATATCGAGCAGCGCGGCAAAGAGCGGCTCGTCGGCAACATTTACAAGGGCAGAGTGCAGAACGTTCTGCCCGGTATGCAAGCGGCATTTGTTGATGTTGGGCTGGAGCGTAACGCCTTTTTATACGCCGGAGACGTTTTGCCGGACAGCAGCGATTTTCAGTTCGGCGAGGGGCAGGAGGTCAGGCAGGAGATCCCCAACATCAAGGACATAGTTAAACCGGGGCAGGAGATACTCGTTCAGGTGCTCAAGGAGCCGGTCGGCACAAAGGGAGTTCGGGTAACCACGCACATCACGCTTCCCGGGCGAACGCTCGTTCTCATGCCGATGGTCAACTACATAGGCGTATCCCGCCGTATCGAAAACGAGCAGGAACGCAGCAGGCTAAAGGAGACCATAGCAAAGGTCAAGCCTGATAATATGGGCGTAATAGTGCGCACGGCGGCACTGGATAAGAGCGCCGAAGAATTTGAAGCGGATATGCTCTTTCTTACCCGCCTTTGGGAGAGGATACAGCAAAAAAGCCGTATGCTTACCGCCCCAAGGCTCATTCACGGCGAAGAACCTCTGGTATTCAGAACTATAAGAGATCTCTTTACGCCCGAGATAGACAGGCTTACCATAAACAACCGTGAGTTCTACGAAAAGGTTCAGCTGGTCGCCGGCATAATCTCTCCCGCGCTTAAGAATAGGGTGGTGTTGCAGGAGCAGCTGCCGGACAGGTTTGACGAGCTCGGCCTTGAGGGGGCGATCGATCATGCGCTCAACCGCAAGGTTTGGATGAAGAACGGCGCCTATATAATAATCGACCAGACCGAGGCGCTGACTACTATCGATGTAAACACCGGCAAATACGTCGGCAGCGACAGCCTGCAGGATACCATAACCGAAACCAACTGCGAGGCGGCAAAGGAGATAGCCCGCCAGCTTCGGTTGAGGGATATCAGCGGCATAATCATAATCGACTTTATCGACATGGACGAGGTCGGGGATAAGGAAAAGGTCGTGGACACGCTGCGTCAGGAGCTTAAAAAGGACAGGACAAAATCCTCCGTGCTTGGCATAACGCAGCTTGGCCTCGTTGAAATGACCCGCAAAAAATCAAGGAAATGCATCAGCAATGTTCTGCAGACCACATGCCCGTACTGCAATGGCAGCGGCAGGGTGATGTCAACAGAAACCATGCTGCTCAAGGTTAGAAAAAAGCTCATGCGTGCGCTTGCAACAGAGAGCTGCTCGGGCTACCTTCTCCGCGTTCACCCCGATATTGCAAAGATGATATATTCAAACGCAGCCGAGCCAACGCCGCTGCTGCCAAAGGAGGAGGGGCGTTCGCTGTGGATACAGCAGGACAGCTCGCTGCACATGCAGGAATTTAGCCTGACGCCGGTCATAACCGGCGAAGAGCTTAAGAATGTAACTCCATTGGTCAAGCTCTATTGAAGGAATTAAATATCAATAAAAGCATTATTGATGATTTTTATTGATTTTACGGTAGACAGAGCAAAATTATTGTGCTATAATACTTAACCGAGCCGGTTCATCGGCGATGCCAACGTGGCTCAGTCGGTAGAGCAGCTGATTCGTAATCAGCAGGTCAGGGGTTCGAATCCCCTCGTTGGCTCCATCGGGGCGTAGCGCAGCTTGGTAGCGCGTTTGGTTCGGGACCAAAAGGTCGCGTGTTCAAATCACGTCGCCCCGACCAGGATTCACAAAAGCCCGAAGCGATGCTTCGGGCTTTTGTGGAGTTTCTAGTTGTTTTTTCTATCCCTTGTGCCCTTTGCCTTGAACTGCCTCAAGAATATAGGAGGAGAGGGTAACGGTAATAAGGGAGTATAATATCTTTTCAAATGGTATGTAGGTAAGCGAGAGGGCAAGCACGGTAAGGTCGCTTATGAGGTAGGCGCGGGAAAGCCGCCAGCCGGTAACCTTGCGAATAAACAGTGCCATGGCGTCGTCCCCGCCGCAGGAGCCGCCGTTTCGAACGACTATGCCGACACCGACGCCTATGAATACGGCACCAAGCACCGCCGCGATAAGCAGCCTATCGGCAAAGCTGGGAAGTAACGGTGGGAACTGCTCCCATATCTTAAAGCAAACAGCCATGCTCAGTGTAGAAAGGGCGGAAACCTCTAAAAATTTCCTGCCGAGTGCCCTAAACGCGAGGGCGTAGCACACGATATCGATTATCGGTGTTGCCAACGAAGAGGGGATACTCAGCCAATGATTGAGCAGCAGCACGAGGCCAAGCGCGCCGCCCTCGGTAATGCCGGATTGGTCATGCACGTTGTATATGCCAAAAGAACATATCGCAGTGCCAAGCAAAATAAAAAGAAACCTCCGAACAGTAAACACCTCATGAAGGTCTCTTGCAATTTGCTTCCTAATGGTTTTGAATGTCATGCGTATCTCTTTAGTTCAAATTTCAGTTTAAATTCGCCTTTCTCTGTTTGTGAAGATTTGCTTATATTATACAGTATTTTCTCCCAAAAAACAAGACCGTGGACAATTGTACCAAAATGCTTTAAAATTACATTTGGTATATTTTGAAGAGAGGTTATTTATATGTCAAAACCGCTGGTGGCGGTCGTAGGCCGCCCAAACGTAGGAAAATCAACTTTTTTTAATAAGGTCGTCGGCAAGAGAATTGCCATTGTTGAGGATACCCCGGGAGTTACGCGGGACCGCATATACGGCGATGCAGAATGGCTGGATCATCATTTTGCCCTGGTGGATACCGGCGGCATCGAGCCTATGAAGGACGATATAATCAGCACCCAGATGCGAAGGCAGGCAAAACTTGCAATAGAAACGGCAGACGTCATAATTTTCATGGTTGACGGGCGGGAAGGCATAACCGCTGCCGATGAGGACGTTGCAGAAATGCTGCGCCGCTCAAAAAAGCCGATAGTGCTGGCCGTAAATAAGGTAGACCACCCAAAGCTGGAGGATTCCGCATACGACTTTTATGCCCTCGGCATAGGCGAGCCGATAACCATATCCGCAGAACAGGGCTTGGGCCTTGGCGACCTGCTGGATGCGGTCATAGCTTACTTCCCGCAGTGTGAAAAAGAGCTTGAGCACGAGGTAGTGAATATTGCGATAGTCGGCAAGCCGAACGTCGGTAAATCCAGCTTGGTAAATGCGCTGCTCGGCTACGAGCGAACCATAGTAAGCAGCATTTCCGGCACCACGAGGGACGCTGTCGACACCCCGTTTGAATACAACGGCGAGGAGTATGTCCTTGTAGATACCGCAGGCATACGGCGCAAGCGTGCCATTGAGGACGAATCCATCGAGCGGTACAGCGTTATACGCTCATTGGGCGCAATACGCCGCGCAGACGTTGTTTTGATAGTTATAGACGCTGCGGAGGGCTTGAGCGAGCAGGACGTTCGCATAGCCGGCTACGTTCACGAGGAGGGAAAGGCCTCCGTTGTGATAGTCAACAAGTGGGACGCGATCGAAAAGGACACAAACACCATGAATAAATTCAAGAAGGATCTGACCACAGATTTGGCCTTCATGAGCTATGTGCCTATGCTGTTCATATCTGCAAAAACGGGGCAGCGGGTAAACAAGGTCTTGGAAACCGCAAAGTACGCCTATGCACAGAACAGCATGAGGGTATCGACAGGCACGCTGAACGACGTTATAGCCGAGGCAGTTACCGTTACCGCCCCTCCGTCGGACAAGGGCAGGCAGCTGAAGATATACTATGCCACCCAGTTTGCCACCAACCCGCCGACCTTCGCCATAGTCGTAAACGAACCGAAGATCATGCACTTTTCCTACCAGCGCTACCTTGAGAACTACATTCGAAAGTCCTTCTCGCTGGATGCTACGCCAATACGCATCAAGATTCGCCAGCGGGGCAGGAACGATGAGCTCAAGTAATAAATAACATTAAACAGGACTGAATAGTTAAGAAGCAGGGACGCCGGTTTTCGGCACCTTGCTTTTTTGTCCTGCATTCGGTATCATGTGCGCCCTCTTTGCATATAAATCTACTGCACGCATTACAGGAGGTGCCTTATGGATAAAAACGAGCTTTACAGGGATATTGCAATGCGCACCGGCGGGGATATATACATAGGTGTGGTAGGGCCTGTGCGTACCGGAAAATCCACATTTATAAAGCGCTTCACCGAGGTTATGGTGCTGCCGGGCGTACAGGATGAAAATGCCCGTTTGCGCCTTACGGATGAGCTGCCGCAATCTGCTGCCGGCCGAACCGTAATGACCACCCAGCCGCGGTTCATACCAAACGAGGCCGCAGCGCTGGACATTGACGGAATGAAGGTTCGAATACGAATGGCGGATTGCGTTGGATATATGGTCGACGGCGCAGTCGGACATATGGAGAACAACACCCCGAGGATGGTACGCACGCCGTGGTTTGATCACGACATACCCTTTGAGGAGGCAGCCGAGATCGGCACCAATAAGGTCATGACGGAGCACTCGACTATCGGCATACTGGTTACCACAGACGGCAGCATAACGGATATCGACCGCAGCGCATATATTGATGCCGAGGAGCGGGTGATAGCCGAGCTGAAAAAGGCAAATAGGCCGTTCATAGTGCTGGTAAACAGCACGGAGCCTAATGGGAGCGCGGCCAAGAGCCTTGCCTGCTCAATTGCCGAGCGGCACGGCGTGTCAGCAATGCCTGTAAACGCGATGAAAATGGGGCAGGAGGAGCTTGAACAGGTGCTTTGCTCGGTGCTGCTCTCGTTCCCCGTCCGGGCTGTCCGCGTTTCTTTGCCGCCGTGGGTGAGCGCCCTCGGCCCCGAGCACTACCTCTCAAGGCGCGTTTTGGAGCCACTGATCGATGCTGCAGCAAAAGCAGAGCACATGGGTGAGAGCGGCGCGCTTATAGAGGCGCTGAGCGGCATTGAGGGGTATTCTGCACCCTCTCTTTCCTGCCTTGACCTCGCCTCAGGCGTAATAAGCCTTAGCATCGCTCCTCTCGACGGGGTGTTCTATTCCGTAATAAGCGAGGAGTGCGGCTATGAAATACGGGATGACGCACACTTAATAGCCTCTTTAAAGGATCTGATAGCCGCCAAGCGCGAGTACGACAGGATACACTCGGCGCTCGAGCAGGCTGAAGCGACGGGCTATGGCACGGTTGCTCCCGATATGGAGGATATGGAGCTTGAGGAGCCGGAGATAGTTCAGCGCGGCGGCAGGTTTGGCGTTCGGCTCCGTGCGCGTGCCTCCGGGCTGCACATAATAAAGGTGAACATAGCTTCCGAGGTATCCCCTCTTGTCGGTACCGAGGAGCAGAGCGAAGAGTTTGCGGCATATCTCGCCGCTGCCTTTGAGAGCGACCCCACAAAAATATGGGATATGGACATATTTGGCAAGTCACTGTATGAAATGGCAAAGGAGGGGATGGCGGCAAAGCTCGGGCGCATGCCGGAGCGTGTACAGTATAAGCTGCAGTCCACGATAGAGCGAATGGTAAATGAGGGCTGCAGCGGGCTTATATGTATATTGCTGTAATAGGCGCCAAAAAACAGAAATACCGCCGGATAACACCGACGGCATTTTTGGTCTGGGTGAGAAGATTTGAACTTCCGGCCTCTTGAACCCCATTCAAGCACGCTACCAAACTGCGCCACACCCAGAGGTCGTTCACCGAACGATTCATATAATAACACCTTGTGAAGTAAAAGTCAACACCTTATATGCATATTTTTATTTTCTTGAAGCACTCATATAAAAGATGTATACTCTTAACGGCGTTTAAATAAGCCGGAAAATTAGCTTAACGGAGAGATATATGCTGATAGTTAAGAGCCTTGTGTCAAAAATGATAGTTATGTTCATATTTTGCGGTGCAGGCTGCATACTTTGCAAAAGGGGCAAGATAACCCTCGAAGGCAACGCGGCTCTGTGCAATTTGCTGGTGCTCTTTGCGTTGCCGTGTATGCTGCTGGACAGCTTTATCATAGAACGGACGGCCGATACCGATTCAGCGCTCCTGCTTAGTGCAATCGGTTCCTTCGCAATACTGTTGGCTTCAATCGCAATAGCACTTCTGACCTGCCGCGGCGATATCGTTGCGCAAAACGCGGTAATATTCACAAACTGCGGCTTTTTCGGCGTTCCGCTGGTCGCAGCGATAATGGAGAACAGTTGTCTGGTTTACCTGGCCGTCTTTTCTGCTGCAATGAATATGCTGCAATGGAGCTATGGTGCATATCTTTTTACCGGGGATAAGGGCATGATAAGACCGCTCGAGCAGCTCAAAAAGCCGGTCATGATTTCCGTTATACTGGGCGTTGCGCTGTATATGACTGGGATACGCCCTCCAGAGCTTATACTATCCGCAGTCGAGGTGGGCAGCTCGCTATGCATGCCTATCTCAATGCTAATAGTAGGCGTGTATGCCTCCATGGTAAACTGGCGGACTGTTTTTAATAAAAGTCACGTCTTTGTCGTTTCGCTTATAAGGATGCTGCTTGCCCCGGCGGTGGCTGTTGCGCTCATAAGCCTTTTGCCCGGCGGGCAGAGCTTGAAGCTGACTCTGCTCATCGCCGCCGCCTGCCCGACTGCGGCAAACGTATGCACCTCGGCTCAGCTTTTCCACGGCGACTATACATATTCCGTTGAAATACTCGTCACAAATACAATAATGGCGCTTTTTACCATGCCGGCATTTGTGTATATCGGGACGCTGCTCTGGCAATAGGGCAGGGGAGACCGAAAAAATCCCTCGGTAATTTATAATTGCACAAAAAAAACCGGACACCGTTAAAACCAGTGCCCAGCCATGGTGCGGGAAACAGGACTTGAACCTGCATGCTGTCACCAGCACACGGACCTGAACCGTGCGCGTCTGCCAATTCCGCCATTCCCGCGTAAGTGGTGGATGGGGGTGGATTCGAACCACCGAAGTCTGCGACGGCAGATTTACAGTCTGCTCCCTTTGGCCACTCGGGAACCCATCCATGTTAAATAAGATATTATGTTGTAAAGGTGACTTGGTGGAGCTGGTGATAGGAGTCGAACCTACAACCTACTGATTACAAATCAGTTGCTCTGCCATTGAGCTACACCAGCTGGGAAAAATGGCGATCCGAAGGGGGCTCGAACCCCTGACCTCCAGCGTGACAGGCTGGCATTCTAACCAACTGAACTACCGGACCATAATACTATTAAAAAAGTTGGTGGGCCTTCAGGGACTCGAACCCCGGACCAATCGGTTATGAGCCGACCGCTCTGACCAACTGAGCTAAAGGCCCCCGTTAATGGTGACCCCTGGGAGAATCGAACTCCCGTTACCACCGTGAAAGGGTGGTGTCTTAACCGCTTGACCAAGGGGCCGTTATTCAAGTGGTCGGGGTGACAGGATTTGAACCTGCGGCCCTCTGGTCCCAAACCAGATGCGCTACCAAACTGCGCTACACCCCGCTTAATCCGCACCGCACCGCGACGACGTTGATTATCATACTTTATTTCGCTCTAAATGTCAACCATATTTTTAAAAAAATAATGCATATTGTGGCAAGGTGCAGCAGAGAACCATATATACTTGAACTCGCGGCATAAAAAAGATATAATTACAGTGATATATTATGCAGGGGTATTTTGATGAAAGAACCGATATTTGTTTCTGAGCAGGAGATCGCGGCCTCCAAAGCAGCCGCGGCTAGGGTAAGGGATGAGGTGAGCGGGCTTGGGCTGACCTACCATATAGAATCCTACGGTTGCCAGATGAACGAGCACGACTCGGAAAAGCTCGCCGGAATGCTGGAGGGCATGGGCTACACCAAGGCCGATGACAAGTCCTGTGCCGACTTTATAATATTCAACACCTGCTGCATACGCGAGCACGCAGAGCAGAGAGTATACGGCAACATAGGCGCCCTTAAGAAACGCAAGGATTGCGATCCGCGCGTCATGATAGGTGTCTGCGGCTGCATGATGCAGCAGAGCGAGGCGGGGCAGAAGCTCTTCAAGCGCTTTCCGTTTGTGGACATAGTTTTTGGCACAAACGAGCTGCACAGGTTCCCGTTGCTCTTTGAGCAGGCATATCACGGCGAGCGCACAATTCAAGTAAGGGATATGGACGGCGAAATAGCGGAAGGGCTGCCGGTATCCCGCAGCAGCAGCTTTTCAACCTTTACCAACATAACCTACGGGTGCAACAACTTCTGCTCCTATTGCATCGTACCGTATGTTCGCGGCAGGGAGCGTTCACGAAGCTCAAGCGACATAGTAGAGGAGATCCGCGGGCTTGCAGCTTCCGGCTTCAAGGAGGTAACGCTCCTTGGACAAAACGTGAACTCGTACAGCGGCGATGGCGGCAGCACGGACTTTCCGGCGCTGCTCAGGCTGGTTCACGCTGAGGTACCCGAGCTTGCCCGCATACGCTTTATGACCTCCCACCCAAAGGACTTGTCTACAAGGCTGATGGAGGCCATGGCGGAGCTGCCGAGGGTGTGCAAGCACATTCACCTGCCCGTTCAATCCGGCAGCAGCAGAATACTGCAGCTCATGAACCGCCGGTATACCCGCGAAAAGTACCTTGAGGAGGTGGCGGCGCTGAGGGCAATGGTGCCTGAAATAGAGCTGACCACCGACATAATCGTCGGCTTCCCCGGCGAAACGGAGGATGACTTTTGTGAAACGCTAAGTCTCGTGGATGAAGTGGGCTATTCTGCGGCATATACCTTTATGTATTCGCCTAGAAAGGGCACTGTTGCCGCAAAAATGCCGGATCAGATACCGGACGAAATAAAGCACGAGAGGCTGCAGCGCCTAAATGAGCTGCAGAGCAGGCGGCTTCGAGAGGGCAATCTCAAGTACATCGATACCGAGGGCGAGGTGCTCGTTGAGGGCTGCGACCACAGGGCTGAGCCCATGGCTTACGGCAAGCTCAGCAACTTTAAAATGGTCTACTTCCCCGGCGGCGAGGAGCTTATAGGCAGCCTGAGGAACGTTAAAATTACCGGTAGCCAGAACAATTCCCTTATAGGGGAGCTGGTATAAAACACCGAGAGGTATATGGATATGATAATAGAGAAGGCGACCGAGCTTGGCATAGCTCTTTCAAAGTCCGATGAATTTCTGAGAATGCAGGCTGCAAAGGCGGCGATGGATGCGGACGTCCACATAGCCGAGCTTATGGATCAATACACAAAAAAGCAGGACAAGATGGTATCCATGCTGGAAAGCACCGACTCTGACGGCATGGCGGTCTCCGCTATCGTAAAAGAGATCGACGATATACAGACCGAGCTTTGCAGCAACCCGGTTTTTGAGGAAATGATGGAGGCAAAGCAGGGCTTTGCAAATCTCATGAACGAGGTGAGTAAGACCATAGGCTCATATATAGGCATGGAAGCAGACGAGAAGGCGGGCGGCTGCAGCGGCAACTGCTCGGGCTGCTCCGGTTGTACGCATTAAACGGCTGACGTCACACTTTAACGGAATTATACAAATTTAGGAGTTGCAGCATATGCCCGCAGAGCTTACACCAATGATGCGCCAATATATGGAGGTAAAGGAGAAGTATAAGGACTGTATTCTCTTTTACCGCCTTGGCGATTTTTACGAAATGTTCTTTGAAGACGCTCTCTTGGCCTCAAAGGAGCTTGAAATAGTTCTTACCGGCAGGGACTGCGGCCTTGAGGAGCGGGCGCCGATGTGCGGCGTACCGTATCATGCCGTAGAGATGTATGCAAGTAAGCTGGTTGAAAAGGGCTATAGGGTAGCAATCTGCGAGCAGCTGACTGACCCGAAGGAAGCAAAGGGCATTGTCGAGCGCGATGTTGTAAGGGTCATCACACCCGGCACTGTCATCGAAGAGAGCATGCTTTCGGAAGAGAAAAACAACTATATCGCATCAGTCTTTCTCAGGGACTGCGACCTTGGCTTGGCCTATTGCGATGTTTCAACAGGCGTGTTCTATGTATACGAATACAGCGGCAAGGACTACCAAAACGAGCTGTTCGACGAGCTTTGCAGAATAAGGCCGACCGAGGTCGTAACCAACGACGCCGTCTTTTTAAACGAACCGCTGGCAAAAAGGTTGCAGTCGGAATACTATGCCCGTTGCTACGGCAACTGGGCCTACGAATACACCGGAGCCGAGCAGCGGCTGTTGACTCACTTCGGCGTTGCAACGCTTTCCGGCTTTGGCTGCAGCGATATGCCCTGTGCCATAGCTGCTGCCGGGGCACTCCTAGCCTACCTTGAGGACACGCAAAAGAACTCACTTTGCCACATAAGGCGCATTCGGGTGGTACAGCGGTCTAAATATATGCATATAGACGCAAATTCCCGTCGCAACCTTGAGCTTACAGAGCCCCTCAGGTCAGACGGCAGCAAGAAAAACACCCTTCTATACCTGCTGAACAAGACCGGCACCGCGATGGGCAGCAGGCTGCTCCGCTCATGGTTAGAGCTGCCGCTTCAGGATCCAAACGAGATAGATGTTCGGCTGGATACGATTGATGAGCTTTTAAACGCCCCGATACAGCGCCGTCAGCTGACGGATGCGCTTGGAGATATCTACGATATCGAGCGGCTTTGCAGCCGCATCGCTTATTCCACCGTGCACGCGCGCGATTGTGACTGTCTAAGGCGCTCCCTTGAAAAGCTGCCCTCGATAATCTCCATGCTTGAGGGATTTAAGTCGGGTGAGCTCAAGCGCATACACGAGGCTTTGGATGGCATGGAGGACATATGCCGGCTCCTTACTTCCGCAGTTATGGAAAACCCGCCCACGAGCATTCGAGACGGCGGTATCATACGCGACGGCTATAACGATAAGCTCGACGAATATCGCGACGCGGCGAGAAACGGCAAAAACTGGCTTGCAAGGCTGGAGGCGCAGGAGCGGGAGAACACAGGCATAAAGAACCTTCGTATAGGCTACAACCGCGTATTCGGCTACTATATCGAGGTCTCAAAGTCATACCGTGACATGGTGCCGTACGTTTACCAGCGCAGGCAGACCCTTGCAAACTCCGAAAGATACGTTACAGATGAGCTCAAGGAGCTGGAAAGCACGATCTTAGGCGCAGAAGAAAACAGCATTACCCTTGAGTATCAGCTCTTCTGCGAGCTCCGCGAAACACTCATGAACTGCATAGAGCGGCTGCAAAGCAATGCAGCGCTGATCGCCGCGCTGGATGTTTACTGTTCAATGGCGCAGGTCGCCTTTGAAAACAATTACTGCCGGCCAAAGATAGTTACCGGCGGCAGGATAGAGATAACCGACGGGCGGCACCCAGTTGTTGAAAAAAACGTCAGCGATGGCTTTGTGCCGAACAACACCATGATGAACGCCAAGGACGACCGGCTGCTGATACTTACCGGCCCAAACATGGCGGGCAAAAGCACATATATGCGTCAGGTCGCGCTAATAGTGCTTATGGCGCACATCGGCAGTTTTGTTCCGGCCTCTGCAGCTACCATAACCATCACGGACAAGATATTTACCCGCGTGGGTGCATCCGACAGCCTTGCCTCCGGCCAGAGCACCTTCATGGTCGAGATGAGCGAAATGTCCAACATACTGAATAACGCAACACAGAACAGTCTGCTCATAATCGACGAGATCGGCCGCGGCACCAGCACCTTTGACGGGCTTAGTATCGCGTGGGCGGTGATTGAGTACATCGCAGACAGAGAGCGCTGCGGTGCAAGGACGATTTTTGCGACCCACTACCACGAGCTTACCGAGCTTGAAGGAAAGATGCAGGGCATAAAGAACTATCGTATATCCGTAAAGGAGGTCGGGGAAGACATAATCTTCCTGCGCAAGATAGTTCGCGGTGGGGCTGACAAGAGCTTCGGCATACAGGTCGCCCGCTTGGCAGGCCTTCCGCATGATGTGATAAAGCGGGCGCGTGAGATACTGCACGAGCTGGAGAATTCTGATATAAGCATTGACCGGGGCAGCACGCTTAAAAAGGCCGAGGCTGACGCGCCGCAGCAGATAACGCTGTTTGGCTCCTCGTCGTCAAACGACATAGTGCAGGAGCTTAAAGATGTAGATGTGAACACAATAACGCCCATGGAGGCGCTTAACATGATATACGACCTGCACCTCAGAGCAAAGCTGCAATAAGGGCAATGGTCAAAGGAGAAAAATGAAAAACAACCGTATCCATGTGCTTTCAAAGCACACGGCAAACCAGATAGCCGCGGGCGAGGTCGTTGAGCGTCCCGCATCGATTGTTAAGGAGCTCAGCGAAAACTCGCTGGATGCCGGCAGCACCGCGATTACAATAGAGCTGACCGGCGGCGGTATAGAGAGCATAAAGATAACGGACAACGGCTGCGGCATATTAAAAGAGGATGTGCCGACGGCCTTTTTGCGCCATGCAACGAGCAAGATCGCCACGAGCGATGACCTTGCTCACATATCCACGCTGGGCTTTCGAGGCGAGGCTCTTGCCTCAATAGCCGCCGTATCCCAGCTGATGATGCGAACGAGGGCACTCGGCGCGGATTGCGGCACAGAGATACGCATAGATGGCGGTGAAGTGCGCGAATGCAGCGACTGCGGCTGCGCTCAGGGCACCTCAATTGAAGTACGCAACGTGTTCTATAACCTGCCTGCAAGGCTGAAATTTCTAAAGTCGCAGCGGGCAGAGGGTGCGGCGATATCCGACTACGCCGCGCGGGCTATAATGGGCAACCCCGGCGTATCCATAAAGCTCATAAGCAACGGCAAGACGATATACCACAGCCCGGGCGACGGTCAGCTTCGCTCCGCGATATTCTGCATATACGGCGACGAGGTGCTTGAGCATATAAGGGAGGCAGACTATGACGACGGAAAGTTCAAAATAACCGGTTTTGTCGGCACCGAGCGCATATCCCGCCCAAACAGGCAGCAGCAGTCGCTTTACATAAACTCACGCTATGTGCTCTCGCGGCAGATATCCTACGGAGTGCAGCGCGCCTACGACACACGGATAATGGCAGGCAAATTCCCGTTCTATGTACTCAACATGAGCGTAGCTTATGAGGATGTTGACGTAAACGTTCACCCGAACAAGATGGAGGTGCGCTTCAAGGATGAGCAGGGAGCGGTTAGGGCAGCGACTATCGCCGCGAGAATGGCACTTGGCGACCCCGTTGCGCCGACCATACGACGTGAGGATATAATTCCAAAGGTGCCGTCCTTCATCAATAAGCCCGAAAACGAGCCAATCGGTCGGTCGTCCGAAGCAAGGCAGCCTGCAGTTGCTGACGAGCTGCGTGCAATGTTCGGCTCCTCTACAAATGCCAACAGAGCGCCGCTGAAGCTGCGCGACTCAGACTCGGAGCCATCTGTACCGAAAGCAGCTATTGTTCCTGCAATTTCCGAGGCGCCTAAGCCTTCGGCCGTTCGCTCCAGCATCGGCATAAAATACGACCAAGCTGAGTTCGGTCAGGAGCATTACGATATAATCGGTCAGCTTTTCAGCTGCTACTGGGTGGTTCAGCAGGGCGAAAATGTCTTCTTTATTGATCAGCACGCAGCGCACGAGCGCAGGCTGTATGAAAGGATAATGAATAAGCCGCTGGAGCCGGATTCTCAAATGCTGCTGGTGCCGGTGGTCGAAAGGCTGATGCCGGATGAATACCAGACGCTGACTGATAACCTTGAGCTTTTCCGTGAACTCGGCTTTGATATTGAGGAGTTTGGGGCGCTTACAGTGAGCGTCCGTGCGGTGCCTGCAATACTCAACGGCCCAGAAACCGCCGGCTTTCTGCACGAGGCCATCGGTGCGCTTAAAGCAAACGGCAGGCTCAGCACCAAGGATCTCAAGCGAAATACGCTTATACAATATTCCTGCAAGCACGCCATAAAAGCCGGTGCGCTGCTTTCAAAGCCGGAGATAGAGGCGCTCCTCGCAGAATTTAAGGAGAGCGGCTCGCCCATGACATGTCCGCACGGGCGTCCTGTCATGGTGCGCATGACAAAGCACGAGTTTGAGAGACTGTTTAAGCGGGTGCAGTGATATGGGCAAGATAAGACTTATACTAATAGTTGGCCCAACCGCAAGCGGCAAGACCGCCGCCGCGGTGTACGCCGCAAAAAAGCTGAACGGCGAAATCATCTCGGCAGACTCGATACAGGTATACCGCGGTATGGACATCGGCTCCGCAAAGCCGACGATGGAGGAGCGCTGCGGCGTACCGCACCACCTCATGGACGCTGTGGATATAGACTCGCCAAAGTTCAGCGTTGCCGAGTTCCGCAGTATGGCCGGAGAAGCCATAGCTGATATCACCGCCCGCGGCAAGCAGCCGATAGTTGCGGGAGGGACTGGGCTGTATATAAACTCTCTGGTCTTTCCTCTCAGCTTTACCGAGGTGCGCTCTGATGATGGGCTGCGCGCCGAGCTTATGGAAATAGAAAACAAAGAGGGAAGAGGAGCGCTTCACAGGCTGCTTTCCAAGGAGGATCCCGTATCTGCCGAGAGGCTGCACCCAAACGACACAAAGCGCATAGTGCGTGCGCTTGAGGTCGTTAGGCTTACAGGAAAGCCTATTGACGCCCACGGCGGAGACTTTTCAAACAAGGCCAGAGCGGATATACCGTATGCCCCGGTGATGATAGGCCTTACCATGCCGCGTGAGCTGCTGTATGATAGGATCAACAGGCGCGTTGACACGATGATTCAAAATGGCCTCATAGACGAAGCACGAGCCATATATGATGCCGGGTACGACAGGACCCTGCCTGCGCTTCAGGGGCTCGGCTACAGGCAGCTGTTCAGAGTTTTTGACGGCGAATACACGCTGGAAGAGGGAATAGAGGTCATTAAACAGGAGACGCGCCGCTTTGCCAAGCGCCAGTTCACCTGGTTCAGGCGAGATGAGCGCATACATTGGTTTGACGTGAGCAGGTTTAATGAAGCCGATGAGCTTGGCGAGGCAGTTTGCATCATTTGCGCCGGAGGTGATATGCATGAATAAGCCGCTTAATTTGCAGGACGCATTTTTAAACGCCGCGAGAAAGGCGAAAACGCCCGTAACGATACATGTTATAAACGGCTACCAGATAAAAAACGCCGTAATAACCGGCTATGACAGCTTTGTTATAACGGTCGAGGCCGGCGGGGAGCAGATGATGATATATAAGCACGCCGTGTCTACCGTCACGCCAAGCACGCCGATAGCCATAAACGCACAGGAGCAAGGGGAAAGCAAATAGCATGAATACTGAAATAGAGCTGCTCGGAATATCGCAGAGAACATATGATTTTGTAAAAAGCTGCGAACATTCTCTCGGAAATATTTACCAATGCATCGATGCCAACGAGGCGCTCACCCAAGCGCGGGTGCTTAAAGCCTTTCAAAATAACTGCATAGCGCTCAGGCACTTTGCGCCAAGCAGCGGCTACGGCTACGATGACATTGGCCGCGATGCACTCGGCGCAGTTTTTGCGGAGGCGCTGGAGGCGGAGGATGGCCTTGTTCGGCCGCAGATATCCTCCGGCACTCAGGCTATATTTACTGCGCTTTCCGGTCTGCTTGAACCCGGCAGCATAATGCTTTCGCTCACCGGAAGGCCATATGATACCCTCGTCAAGGCCATCGGTATAGAGGGCGATGAATACTGCTCGTTAAAGCGCATGGGAGTGGTATACCGTCAGGTGGATTTGACCGAGAACGGACACATAGACCTTAACGCTGTAAAAGCCGCAATAACAGGGCAGGAGAGGGTCATATACTTCCAGCGCTCACGCGGGTATTCCTGGCGCAATGCCTTGACGCCGGAGGAAATGAGCAGCGCATTCGATATTGCAAAAGAGCTTGCGCCGGATGCGTTCTTAGTCGTCGATAACTGCTACGGCGAATTTACCTGCCAGCACGAGCCCTCCTATTATGGTGCTGACGTCATGATAGGCTCGCTGATAAAAAACATAGGCAGCGGCATAGCACCAACCGGCGGCTATATCGTCGGAACCAAAAAGGCGCTGGAGCGCATTGAAATGCGGCTGACAGTGCCCGGGATGGGCAGGGAGGTCGGCTCATATTACGGGAGCTACGCGCCGTACTTTCAGGGGCTGTTCCTCTCGCCGCACGTTACAGCTCAAACGCTTAAAAACGCCGTTCTGTTTGCAAAGGTATTCGAGGGCTGCGGCATGGTGAGCCTGCCCAAAAGCGACGCCGTGCGTTCTGATATAGTTCAGTCCCTGCGCTTCAACTCCGCAGAGGCACTGATATCTTTTTGCCGCAGCATACAAAAAGCGGCTCCGGTGGACAGCTTTGTCCAGCCTGAGCCGTGGGATATGCCCGGCTATACAAGCCAAGTGATAATGGCCTCCGGTGCCTTTGTTCAGGGCTCCTCGGTCGAGCTTAGCGCTGATGCGCCAATAGTTGAGCCATACACAGCCTACGTTCAGGGCGGCCTAACTTATACGCACGGGCGCATAGGCGTAATGCTGGCATTGGATGACCTCATAAAGAGCGGAGAGGTGAGCCTGCCTAATACCTTCTAATCAATGCTACGACCTTTCCAATTATTTCAACATCGTTATAATCGGCATATATAGGCTCCATGCCTGAGTTTTCAGGCTGGAGCCTCAGCTTTGACTTTTCGTAGAATATGCGCTTTACTGTGGCCGTATCGCCGCACAGCCGCGCCACGACGATATCCCCGTTTTCAGCCCCGAGCCCACGGTTGACGACTATCATATCACCGCTGTTTATTCCCACGTCGACCATGCTGTCGCCCTTTACATCGAGTATAAAAGTATCCTCTTTGTTTCCGCCGTGCAGCAGGGAGGCGGGGAGGGTCAGGCTTTCCTTAACGTCGTCAAAGGCAAATATCGGCGAGCCCGCAGCGACGGTACCGACCCTCGACACCTCTACCATGTCGTCATTTCGCTGCTTTTCAGCGGGCTCTGCAATGGCTATGGTGCGCTGGGTAGAGGGATTAAAAACGATATAGCCTTTTTTTATGAGAGCCTTAATGTGCGCGTGTACTGTAGATGTAGAGCTAAGCCCTACCGCAGCGCCTATCTCGCGGACGGTTGGCGAATAGGACCTCTCGGCTATATAGCTCTTTATAAAATCGTATATGCCCTGCTGGCGTTCGGTGAGCTTCTCCATTTTTTGCTTTAATCCCTCCATATAACCGTACAAAAAGTGGTATAATACAATTATAATCATAGCATAGCGCACAAATGTTTGCAACAAACGTTTGTTCTACAAAATTGCAAAGGAGCACGACAATGAACGACAAACAGAGAGATCCCTCCGAGCTGGACTATTGCGACCTTGACCCGACCAAGCTCTGCGACAACTGCTGCAGATGCATAGAGACCGGCAAGGACTATGAGGATTTTAATATTGAGCTGACAGACAGCATATCGACACTGGACGAAATTATGGAGTTGCCCTTTGACGACGGTCTGCTCGATGAAGACGACAAATACACCTTTGACCCCAAGAACGTTGCGCCGCTGGAGATCGACCCGCAGCTCGCCGCGGAGTGGGAGCAGAAGCTGCGCATAGCGGAGATAGAGGAGGCCCAACAGAAGATACGCGGACTGAGGGGAACGCGCAAGAGAAACTAATCCTCCCTCAGCTTGACTACCTTTGCCGCAAGCCGGCGGTTATCCTGCGAGGCTGCGGCATAGTGCTTTCTCGTCGTGTTTACGTCCTTATGCCCAAGCACATCCGCCACGAGGTATATATCTCCCGTTTCGCGGTAAAGATTAGTTCCATAAGTGCTTCTCAGCTTGTGCGGCGATATTTTCTTTTGCGGCGTAACTATGGCGGCATACTTATGCACAAGGTTTTCTACCGCCCGTACCGTGATCCGCTTTTTCTGCAGCGAAAGGAACAGCGCCTCCTCGTGCCCGGGGCAGGCGTCAATCTGTTCCCGCTCCAGCATATATTCGAGCAGGGCGGAGCGTGCCTCATCGCCAAACACCAGTATATCCTGATTACCGCCCTTGCGGATTATGGAAAACTCGTTTGCGGAAAAGTTTATGTCGTCCATATCTATTCCCACAAGCTCGCTTATTCGTATGCCTGTGCCGAGAAAAAGCGTAAGTATGGCAAGGTCTCTTGCCTGTGTGTGCTTGTGATACTGTTTTTCCTTTGCCGTCAGTCCTTCGCCGGACTGCACGGCATCCAGTAATCTCGCCACCTCGTCCGGCTCCAGCCGTATTATCGACTTATCGTGAATAGAGGGCTGATCCACAAGGGAGGGAGGGTTGGTCTTTATCCGCTCCTTGCGGTAAAAGTAGCGATAAAAGGCTCTAAGCGCAGAGAGCTTGCGCGCCTTTGCCCGCTCGCCGTTTATCTGCTCGCGTTCCGCTTCGTCGGTATAATAAGAAACATAGCTCAAATAGTCCTCGATAACAGAGGTGGAGACTTTGTCGAGATCGCCCACGGTAAGCTCAGATACGGCTTTATCCGAAAATTCCGGCTGCAAAACAAGATACCTGAAGAATGTGCGCAAATCCACGGCGTAGGCGTATCTGGTACGCACCAGCGTGTCGTTTTCGATGCCGCGGAAAAAATCCGCCGCAAACGGCGGAAGCTCTTTGAGCACCGACCGCAGCTTTGTGGTGTATGCTATATACTGACTATCTGCATAATCCTCACTCATAACAGGGAAGGAC
The DNA here is from genome assembly GCA_963640685.1 of Acutalibacteraceae bacterium. Lineage (GTDB taxonomy): Bacteria > Bacillota > Clostridia > Christensenellales > CAG-138 > SFEL01. The sequence continues at coordinate 28,207 of CAVIAA010000005.1, read as the reverse complement.
CTCCAATGTACGGTTTTATCACATTTCTTATTATACATCAAACTATTCGTTAAACGCAAGTTTAACGAATAGTTAGTGCTCAAAAAGTCATTTTTTAAGGCAAAGCGCAAAAACAGCCGCCGGAAAACATGCGATACCGGTTTTGTTTCACACAGGCAACTCGACCTCTATGGTGCTGCCCTCCGATGAACTTTGCAACACGCTTATGCTGCCGCCATGCAGACGAACCGCCTCCCAAGCAAAGGACAAGCCGAGGCCAACACCGCCATACTGCCGGCTGCGCGATTTATCTATTCGGTAAAATGGCTGAAATATGTTGCTTTGGCATTTTTCGGGTATGCCTTGCCCCGTATCTACGACGTGTATAACAGCGGTGTCCTCCTCACGGCGGTAGGATACCATTACACTGCCCCCTTCTCTGTTGTACTTTATTCCATTTTCAACAAGATTATAAAGCACACGGTATATAAGTATATCACTGCCGGTGATCCTGACGCTGTGCCCCTCCTGAGCAAGCGCCACGCCCTTTTCCTCCGCAAACGGCAGCAGATCCGTAAGTACCTCCTCCACTATCGGTGCTACGTATATAGTATCCGTGCGCGGCACGGATTGAAGCTCGCTCATATCGAGCAGTGTTCGGACAACATTTGACAGCCGCTCCGTCTGCTCACGCAGCATGGCTATTATCTCCGCCGTTTCATAACATTTCCCTCCTTCGGCATAAGAGTCGAGCTGTGTCTGCATCAGCGCGAGGGGCGTCCTTAGCTCATGCGCTGCATTTCCGGTAAACTGCCGCTGCGCATCGTATGCGCGTGATATTCTCTCCAACATCCTGTTGAATGCCTGGCTTAACTGCCGAAACTCCATAACGCTGTCCTCATCCACCCTGACATTATCTATACTGTGCATGCGTATCGAGTCGATCCTGTCGGCAAAATCGCGAAGCGGCGCCAGCGAACGCCAGCTTACGAAGTACGCTATTGTGCCTGATACCACCGACACGATGCCGACCACATACCAGCTGTTGCGGCAAAATGCAGCCTTTATCTTCCTCATTTCGGCAGAAAATCCCGTCAAAAGCCGCTCTATCTCGCCCTCTTGCATGCTCCGCTCATATTTTACAAAAAGCCCCTGTGCATGTTGACCTATTTCGTCCATCATAGTCATGCCGTAGCTGCACAAAAGTGTTTTCATCAGCACACAGCTGACAGCGAGCATGCCCATCGTCATAAGTGTGACGCGCCATGTCAGAGACAGCTTCTTGAATTTCACCTGTCGCTTCCTCCAAGCTGATAGCCCTCGCCTATGCGGTTTATTATCGGGTCATAGCTCAACACCGCGCGCAGCTTTTTTCTTAATGATGATATATGCACCCTTATAGAGTTGCTGAAGCTGTCCACGCTGCCGTCCCATACATGCTCTATAAGCTCCTCCTGGCTCACCGGCCTGCCCTGATTGAGCAGCAGATATTCCAATATACCGTTTTCTTTTCTGGTAAGTATCACGCTGATCCCCTTCACAGTCGCTATCCTGCTGCGTGTATCAAACGTCAGGTCACCGTAGGATAACGAAACATCGTGCTGTATGAATCTCCGCCGCGTAAGGCTGCGTACCCGCGCCCCCAGCTCGCCTAAATGAAACGGCTTTGCCATGTAGTCGTTAGCACCGGCATCCAGCCCCGCTATCTTATCCGCCGAATTGCTGCGGGCAGAAAGTATGAGTACCTTTGTTTCCTGATCGTTAAGGCGCAGCTTCTTTAGTATATCCATGCCGTCCATGCGTGGCAGGTTCAGGTCAAGTATAATGAGATCGTATTTGTTGACGCCGAGTCTTTCCTGCGCCTCCGCGCCAGTATGACACTCGTCCACTTCAAACCCCGCTCTTTTGAGGCTCTTTGCTACGGCGCTGCACAATTCCTGTTCGTCCTCTATTATCAACAACCGCATAACCGACAGCTCCTTTCCACATGTTATTCTTAACTTGTATTTTAACTCCCTCGTTATAAAATTCTTGTTAAATTCCGATGTTGAAGAGCTGCATTTGAAATTTTTTCAGCTGATAAAGGCCATGAGCTATCCCAGTGCCACATCCAGCACCATCATCAGCGCAAAGCCTATCGCCGCGCCGATTGTTCCGATGTTGCTGTGCTCCCCCGCCTGCGCCTCTGGGATCAGCTCCTCTATCACCACATAGAGCATAGCACCTGCGGCAAAGGCCAGCAGATACGGAAGGACGGGTGTGATAAGCGAGGTGAGCAGTATCGTGAGCAGCGCCCCGATTGGCTCTACGGCGCCGGAGGCCGCGCCGTACAGAAATGCTTTGCCCTTCCGCATGCCGGCGGATGACAGCGGCGCGGAAACGATGGCCCCCTCCGGGAAGTTTTGTATGGCGATGCCGGCGGAGAGCGCCAACGCCGCCGCAGATGTAACTACCGTGCTGCCCTCCAGCATAGCGGAGAGCACTACGCCAACCGCCATGCCCTCCGGGATATTGTGCAGCGTCACCGCCAATATCAGCATGAAGGACTTATTCAGCCCCGCGGGAAGCCCCTCCGGCTTGTCGTCGTTCAAATGAAGATGCGGAATCAGCATATCCAGCGCCAGCAGGAAGCCTATGCCCAACAGGAAGCCCCCCGCTGCGGGCAACCATGCGGGAGTCCCCGCCGCCTCCGCCATCTCCATGGCAGGGATCAGCAGCGACCAGACGGACGCCGCGATCATCACTCCCGCGGCAAAGCCCAGCAGTGCCTTTTGCAGCCGCGCTCCCATCTCCCTTTTAAGGAAAAATATCGTGGCGCAGCCCAGCGCCGTGCCGGCAAAGGGCAGCAGAAGTCCCGCAAGGAGCTGATAGACAGTGCTTTCGTTCATCGTCTGATTTGATGTGCTTTTACAGCACAAGCGACGGCGCGGCGTATACCCTGCTCTTCAGCTCGCTGTTGAGCATATACAGCCCCTTGCTGTCGGAACCGAACAGCTCCATCTTGGTGATCAGGTCGGAGGCGTTCTTCTCCTCCTCCCCCTGCTCCTTGATGAACCAGTCAAGCATCTGCATGGTGCGAAAGTCCCGTGCTTCATATGCTGCGGCATAAATGGCGTCGATGCTAGCAGTGACGAACTTCTCATGCTCCAGTGCCTTTTTCAGAGGCGCCATGTGGTCGCCCTTCTCCCACTTCGGCTTTACGATTGCTTCCAGAACAACAGGCTCGCCGTTGTTTTGCAAATACTGATAAAGCAGCATCGCGTGATCCCTCTCCTCCTGCGCCTGCACCTTATACCAGTTTTCAAACCCATCCAGACCGACGGATGCATAGTAATTGGCAAAATCCAGATACAGATAGGCAGAGTAAAATTCCTTGTTGACCTGCTCATTGAGCAGCTTCAATACGTTTGCGTTCATAAAATACCTCCTTTGAATTTTTAAAGGCTAGATTGCTTTCCAACTATTAGGAAATAGTCCTAATAATATTATACATAAATCCCTGCTGACGTCAAGATGGTGGTTTCTATTAGTAGATATGCGCTGCGTCGGTACCGTCCGGGTTTGGACGCCAGCCATCCATAAGTTCACCGTTCTCCATGATAAATGGATGCGCCGTGCTCTGTCCCCATGAAACATCGTACTTGCCCATGAGATAATCGCTCAATCCCATACGATCGGCAAAACGCAGCAGCCGATACGGCTCCTGAAAGGCCACCTTTTCCACGAAATAATGTGTCCCATCGTCCGCTACCAGCAGTACCCCGACATGCCCGACAAACAGAATGGATTCATCCTCCGTAGGCTTATCATGGAAGAACACGGTAATGAGGCGTATGCTTTCGCTCTCCCGGAATGCAATACCCCTGGAGCTCCATTCCTCCTGCACAGTATGAACATGATGTTGAACATCTGTGGTGCTCTCCGCCTGCATGGAGGAATACAGTGCACGGAAATCGGTCAGACTGCTTCCGCCCAGCGCATCCGGGTCGGTTTTTAAGGTTTCCTCATCCACAAACAGCACATCTTCGCCAGTATCCATAGGGGCTTTGTCTCCTGCGGACACAAATTCACCGAACAGCTCCATTGCGGTTATCCTGCAGTTATAGCCCGGAAAGCTCCCGTTCTTCTCCATCCACGCATCCTGCATCTCATATGGGTCATATTTTGTATCCAGCGGTTCCGACTCCTCAAAGCCCATTGTCAGCCATTCCGCCCTCACGCTTTCATTAAAGCTGTCTACACGGTTGAAGAAGCCCTGAATGCGGTTCCCCGATACCCCGGCGCCAGAGAGCATGTCTTCCAAAAGCTTCTGTGATACGTTGTCGTTAAGATTCGTATACTCTATTTTTTCCAATGCCGGCCATTGGTCTGTTGGATCCGTGTCCGCGCCGCAGCCCGCGAATGCGGAAGCGATGATAATAACACATATAACAGGCATTATCTGCCTAAATGACTTCACGATCTGCCCCATCCTTTCCTTTGCCCATTGCCCATTTTGCGAAGCTTACTATACCACGCAGGCATAAGGTCCATGTTAAGCAAGAGGTCTTTGAGGCGATTGGAACAGCGAAAGGCTCGCCTTCACCACACGGCTGACGAAAAGAATCATTTCCTCTTTGCTGTACCTGTCATAGCCCTCCACGACGACATGCATCAGTCCGTTTGACAGATGTGTATACATCATTTCAAGCTCTGTATCACTGGCATTTGGCAGCTCTTTCCTCCAGTAAGCAATACTGCCCGCCTTGGCAAGCGCAATCATCCGCATAAGAACCGTTGAGCTTGTATTCCCCAGAATCAGGACTCGACACGCCGCCTGATTCTGATCGACCATATCGTAGATGGCTTCAATCAGAGCCGTCACATCAAAGGAATTGACATAGCGCAGGGATTTCTCAAACGCATCGATAAGCTCATTCTCGATGCTCTCCATCAGTGCAAAGCAATCGCTATAATGCGCATAAAAGGTGGCGCGGTTAAGCTGCGCCAGTTCGCAGACCTCTTTTACCGTGATCTTGTTGACGGGATTATCCTTCAGCAGTGTCAGAAAGGACTGCTTGAGCACCATTTGCGTATAGCGTTTCCTCGCGTCCATCGTTAGCCACGCTCCTTCAAAATTTATAAAGGTAACCAACAGTAATCTGCCATGTGTTGCTTTTCTTTCAGTCGTGCTGCAAGTGTTGATTGTTTCTCTCGTTCACTTCAAGTATACTGTACTCGTGAAAGATAATCAACACTTGTATGCTTATTTCGAGAGGAGGCTCCTTAAATGTATGATAAATATCTTGTTACAGGCGCTACCGGCTTCCTCGGCAGAGCTGTTGTAGAAGAGCTGCTGTACCGTAAGGCGCATGTGTATGCGCTTGCGCTGCATGATGACCCATACATGAATTTGCTCCCGAAGGAGGTCCATACCGTCATCGGTGATGTGTGCGTAGAAAGCTCGCTGGCAGACTTCTTTGCAGATGCCGGCAGCCGTACCTGCGTGATCCACTGCGCAGGCATCGTCTCCGTTGCGTCCAGACCCGGTTCAAAGCACTATCAGGTCAATGTGGGCGGGACTTGGAGGCTGCTCCGGCAATGTATGGAGCGAAATGTGGGCAGGCTGGTCTATGTCAGCTCCGTCCATGCCATACCGGAAAAGCCAAGGGGCTGCATCATTACGGAAGATTGTGAATTCTCTCCGGGGCTTGTAGACGGCGATTACGCCAAGAGCAAGGCGGCTGCGACAGAATTGGTTCTCGATGCGGCGGAGCGCGGGCTGAATGCCAGCATTGTATTTCCCTCCGGAATCATCGGGCCGGGCGACATACAGGGCGGAAGCTTCACCTCCATGGCAAAAGCCTATCTTGCCGGGAAGCTGCCCTTCGCCGTTCGCGGCGGATATGACTTTGTGGATGTGCGGGATGTGGCCAAAGGCATCCTCGCCTGTTCCGAAAGCGGAGAACCCGGCAAGGGCTACATTTTGTCCGGCCACTTTATCTCAATTTGCAGGATGCTGCAGCTTGTGGGAAAGGCAGCAGAGCGGCGGTATCGCCCCATCTGTCTGCCGTTGTGGCTTGCAAGGCTGTCGGCTCCGCACTATGAACGACGGAGTCTGAAGAAGAAAAAGCCGCTGTTTTTCACCCCATACTCCGTTGCCGTCCTTTCCTCAAACGGAAGATTCAGCCACGCCGCCGCGACGGAAGCTTTCGGCTACCGTCCGCGCCCGATGGAGGAAACACTGCGGGACATGACAGCTTGGCTTATCCGACAGACGCAGCGAAAGCAGCTGGACTGAAGGCGGCGATCCCGCAATGCTTTTCTCCGTCCGTGCAAATATTCCTGCCCGTTTTGGAAGGTTAATATCTCTACTTACGCCATCGGCACGGATGATGGTGCGGTCATTCAAAGAGATACAAAAGATATCCGTAACCCTCCTGCTCCATTTTTGCCAGCGGTACGAACCTGAGCGACGCACTGTTGATGCAGTAACGCACACCGTTTGGGGATTCCGGGTCATCGGTAAATACATGGCCCAGATGGGAATCCCCTGCCCTGCTGCGCACCTCGGTGCGGCGCATACCGTAGCTGTCGTCTCGAAGTTCAACCACAGACGGCTCTTCAATGGACCTGGAAAAGGCAGGCCAGCCGCAGCTGCTTTCAAACTTGTCCGTAGAGGAAAAGAGCGGCTCGCCGGTAACTATGTCCACATATATGCCCTTCTCAAACTTATCCCAGTATGCGTTTGCAAAAGGCGTCTCGGTGCCGTTCTCCTGCGTTACACGGTATTGCTCCTCCGTCAGCTTATCCCGTATGGCCTCCGCAGCGGGCTTTCTGTAATCGCCCGGGTCTATGTGCAGCTTAGAAAACAGCTCCATCTCCGCCCTCGGTATGTGGCAGTAGCCGTTCGGGTTCTTTTCCAGATAATCCTGATGGTATTCCTCGGCGGGATAGTAGTTCTTCAGCGAGCCGATCTCCACAAAAAATTTCTCGCTGCGGCTCCGCTCAATCTCCGAGATGCGCTCCACCGTTTCTTTGGTTTTGTCGTTGGTGTAGTAAACGCCGGTCTGGTACTGACTGCCGATGTCGTTGCCCTGCCGGTTCTCCACAGTGGGGTCAATGACATAGAAGTAGGCCAACAGCAGCGCATCAAGGCTCACCTGCCTAGGGTCATACTCTACTCGTACAGTTTCCCGAAAGCCCGTACCTCCACCGCAGACGGTTCCGTAATTGGCGTCTGCCTCGCAGGTGCCGTTGGCGTAGCCGCTCTCGGCGTCTATGACGCCGGGTATGGATTGCATCAGCTGCTCCATGCCCCAAAAACAGCCGCCCGCAAGGTAAATGACGTTTTCCGTGGTATCCATATGCATACTCTCCTCGCCGGACATCTCCGAGGGCTGTCCGACCATTTCTTTTCCATTCACTTCCGTTTTCTGCATTATATCATTCTTCCCGGCGGTGCAGCCACTCAGCAGCACCGCAGAAAGCAGCAGCGATAACATTCTTCGATACACGATGTCCTCCTTCTTTCTTTGGGATCAGTCCGCCTGTCAGTCCATGTCGGCAGCAAGGACTTCGTCGATACGCGTTCTCAATGCTTTCGCCTGCGTTTTACCCGTGATGGCTCCTACGATGGGCTTTCCCACGATATTTCCGTTGCGATCCACCACATAGGTGGTCGGGTAGGCATATATCGTCCTGACAAGCTTTCCCGCCTCGCTGTCGGAATCAAAATACACGTTCTGATAGGCCGCGCCTTTCTTCATCAGCACGTCCTTCGCGTCGGAGATCTCCGTCTCGCCGCCGTCCAGCGTAAAGGCGTTGATGCCGATGAGCGCGCCGCCCTTTTCCATTAGCTCCTTATTCAGCGCATCCAGTTCGGCAAGCTCGCCCACGCAGGGCCCGCAGGTGGTGAACCAGAAATTCACCACGGTGACGGCGTTGCCGGAGAACAGCTCGTCGCTCCTGACCTCGTTCCCGTCCAGATCCCTGCCCTCAAAGGCGGGGAATTTCTGCATATCGCCGGTGTCGGCGGGCATGCTCATGCTATCCGGGGATCTATCCATATCGCTGTCCATCGTCATTTGCACCGCATCGGGATATTTTTCTGTCAGCATCGTAAGCTCGGTTTCCATTTCACGGATCTTCTCCGCCGCTTCCTGAAGCAGCTTCAGCTCGTCGGCGGTAAACTGATCCTTTATGGTCTCAATGGTTTCCAGCAGATAGTCTCCGTAGTTTTTTCCATCCTCGATCATAGTCATGGCGCTATCCTTGTCCATCGCAAGGAAAACCTTTTCCCAAAGCGCGTCGCTCTTCGACAGGAGCGCAGCCTCCTGCGCCTTGAGCTCACTGAACCTGGCGGTTGCCTCCTCCATCGTCATTTCCATTTTTATATCATTTCCGCTCATATCGTCTTTTTCCCCGTTTTCCGCGCCGCAGGCGGTCAAAGGTATTACCATCCAAGCAGCAAACAGTAGCATCATAAGTCTTCTCGTGTTCATTTATATTCCTCCGTTTTTCATTCGTTTATTATTTGCTTGCCGTCTCCAAAGCCGTAGCGGAAACGCACGGCATCGGTAGGACAGGCGCTAACGCACATCCCGCAGCGGATGCACTCGGTGTGGTTGGGCGTTTTCGTCACATCCACGTCCATCTTACAGGCCTTTGCGCATTTCCCGCAGGAGACGCACTTATCCTTGTCCACCTTCATCTGAAAGAGGGAGGCCCTGTTAAACAGGGCGTAGAATGCGCCCAACGGGCAGAGCCACTTGCAGAAAGGGCGGTAGAACAGCGCGCTCAGCACGATCACCGTCAGCAGGATGCCAAACTTCCAGATAAACAGGCTGCCCAACGCCGCACGGATGCCGGAGTTGACAATGGACAGCGGGATCGCACCCTCCAGCACGCCCTGCGGGCAGAGGTATTTGCAGAAGAACGGGTCGCCCATGCCCACGTCGTTCACCATAAGTGCCGGCAGCAGGAATACCGTCACCAGAAGCACAGCGTATTTCAGATATGTCAGGGGCTTCAGCTTTTTTGTGGAGAGCTTTTTTGTAGGAATCCTGTGCAGCAGCTCCTGAAACCATCCGAAGGGACACAGGAAGCCGCAGATAAATCGTCCCAGCAGCACCCCCAGCAAAACGAGAAAGCCTGTGATATAGTAGGAAAAGCTGAATTTGGACGAACCAACCACCGCCTGAAACGCCCCGATGGGGCAGGCGCCCGAGGCCGCCGGGCAGGAATAGCAGTTCAGTCCCGGCACACAAACGGTCTTTCCTGCGCCCTGATATATCCCGCCCTTGAGGAAATTCGGCAAATGCATATTGGTCAACAAAGTAGCTCCCGCCTGTATCCATCCCCGGAAGCGGGACATAATCCGGGAGGCACTTGAAAGATTCTTACCCAATGCCCACACACTCCAGACATAATTTGACAGCCTTACTCAACACCGTAGCCGCCTCCCCGCGCAGGGCGCCAAAGCACAGCATGGCGGCTCCGATCATCAACAGCACAACCTGCGCAGCCGCCTTTTTCCCATGGCTCACTTCCATCACCCTTTCGTTTTTTTGTCGTCATCATAGCGCGGGGAGGTTAAGCTCCCTGTTAAGAACGAAAATTTAACGCAAACCTTATCTGTATTCACTATAATAAAACACAACAGATTAGAAAAAAAGAAAAGGAGTGATTCCGTGCACCTTTTAGTAATAGAAGACGAGCGCGCATTGTGCGAGACCATCGTCCGCAGCCTGCGGCGCCTGGCATACAGCGTGGATTACTGCTACGACGGAGAAAAAGCGCTGGAGCTGATTGCTGTTGAAAAATATGATCTTATTCTGTTGGATCTGAACCTGCCGGGAAGGGACGGCATGACGGTACTACATACCCTGCGGCAGAGCGACCGGGAGACTCCCGTTCTCATCCTTTCCGCCCGCAGCGAGGTTGAGGACAAGGTGGAGGGGCTGGACGCGGGTGCCAACGACTATCTGGCAAAGCCCTTTCATCTGGCAGAGCTGGAGGCCCGCATCCGCAGTCTGACTCTGCGGCAGTTCACCCAGCAGGATGTGCTGCTGACCTGCGGAGGTCTGACCTTTGACACCCGCTCCCGCACCGCCGCTGTTAACGGGCAGCCCCTGACGCTCACCCGCAAGGAGACGGGGATGTTGGGATACCTGATGGCACATCAGGGACGCCCCGTCAGTCAGGAGGAGCTGCTCGACCATGTCTGGGACAACAGCGTGGATAATTTCAGCAACTCCATCCGGGTGCATATTTCCGCCCTGCGCAAGAAGCTGCGGGCGGCTCTGGGCTATGACCCCATCCGCAACCGCATCGGGGAGGGCTATCTGATGGGCGGTGAGGACGCATGAAGCGGCTTTCCTTACAGTGGCGCATCACACTAATGACAACCCTACTCATCGGCGTCACCTGCGTGTCAATGAAGCTGCTGATATGCTCCTCCGGCGTACACTATATGGATTCAATCGGAAAGTACATTCAAAGCTGCATCGATGGCGGAGAACCCGTCTCCTTCGACCCTGAGACGGCGGGGTCAGGCGACGAGCTCACTATCGTGATACACGGTGCGCAGGAGAATTTCTGCATGGCCAACTGGTATATCACGGCGGCGGTGACGGTACTCGGCGGCATTCTGGCCTATTTCGTTAGTGGACGCGCCCTCAAGCCCCTGCGCAGCTTTGCCTCTCAGGTTGAAAAAGTGCAGCTGAACAATCTGGCCGATATGAAAATCAACGAAAATGTGCTGCCGGAATTCCGGCAGTTCAGCCTTTCCTTCAACCGGATGCTGGAGCGGCTTAACAATGCCTTTGCCGCCCAACGGCAGTTTACCGGCAACGCCGCCCATGAGCTGCGCACGCCGCTTGCACTGATGCAGGCGCAGCTTGAGCTTTTTCCCGCCGAGCATCCCGAGGTGCTGCCGGAAACGGCGGAATTTCTCGTCCTTCTGCGAAAGCAGACGGAGCGGCTGACCCAGATGACAAAAACCCTGCTGGAGATGGGCAATCTTCAGCAGGTTGCGCGGAACGAACAAATTCAGCTTGCTCCAATGATAGAGGAAATCTTTACTGACCTTGCGCCGCTCTCAGAGAAGCGCGGCATCTCGCTATCACGGGAGGGCGACGGCGTCATGACCGGCAGCGATACCCTGATCTACCATATGCTGTTCAACTTGACCGAAAACGCCGTCAAGTACAACCGCCCGGGCGGCTCGGTGCGGGTTTCTATAACGCAGGAACGACAAAAATTCCTGATCCGCGTTTCCGACACCGGGTGCGGCATCCCGGAGGAATTTCAGCGGAGCATCTTCCAGCCCTTCTTCCGCGTAGACAAGTCCCGCAGCCGCGAGTACGGCGGCGTGGGGCTGGGGCTTTCGCTGGTGTGGGAGATCGCCCATCTCCACGGCGGAATCGTTTGGGTGGAGGAAAGCTCGGAGAATGGCACCACCATCGCGGTAGAGCTACCGGTACAGTGATAATGATTAAAGCACGACAAACCCCCTGCCGGCCATAGCCGACAGGGGGTAAAGCATGGGATAAGGGAAATGTACGATAGGTCAATTCAATACAGACCCATTTAACCTGTCCATAAAATCTGGTATCAGAGAAGGGCACGATCTGGAGTTACAAGAATCTTTACCTGCGATTTCTTTTCCGGACCGGTGAGCGTGGCGAAGCCCTCCGTTACCACGTCCTCCAGGCAGACTTTCTTCGTAACATAGCCCTCGGCGGGGATTTGGCCGCTGTCGAGCAGCTCAATGACCTTCTGGAAATCACCGCAATAGCATATGCTGCCCACCATGTGTTTTTCCTTCATGACCAGCAGGTTGGGGTGCAGCGTTACGGATTTTTCCCATATGCTTGTGACCACAAGGGTGCCGCCGGCCTTTATGGATTCCAGCAGCAACAGCAGGCACTGCTCGCTGCCCGTGGTTTCAAACGCGATGTCTGCCCCAGCGCCGCCGGTGAGGCGGCGAATCTCGCCCACGACATCATCCTTGTCCGGCTCCAGCAGAACGTCCGCTCCCGCACGCAAGGCGTACTCCTGCCGGACACTCTTGCGCTGGACTATAATGATTTTTCCCGCGCCCAATGCTTTGAGGCATTCTATCGTGGCAAGACCAATTGGTCCGGCCCCTGCCACAACCGCCACTTGCCCGGGGCGGAAGTCGCCGACTTCGAGGGAATGATAGCCGACGCTCATAGGCTCCACGAGAGCAGCCTTTTCGTAGCTCAGCGTGTCCGGAATTTTGTGCACGAACCGCGCCGGGAACGTGGTATACTCAGCAAGCCCGCCGCCTCCGCCCATGAGCCCGTGAAAGCCCAATTTATCGCAGAGGTTGTAGTGTCCTGATTTGCAGGCGGGACACTCGCCGCACACAATGAGCGGCTCCACCGTCACGCGGTCGCCGACGGCCAGCCCCGTCACACCCTCGCCAACCTCCGTGATCTCACCGGAAAACTCATGCCCCATCACCACAGGAGCGGTCTCCTGCGTTATGGGATGCGGGCTATCTACCGGTATGAATATGGGACCCATGGTAAACTCATGAAGATCGCTGCCGCAGATGCCGCACCACTTTACCTTGATCTTTACTTCTCCTGCACCGGGTGAAGGCTCCGCTATGTCCTCGATGCGGATATCCCCGGATTTGTACCAAAGCGCCGCTTTCATCAGACGTTTCCTCCTTTCGTCACCTATGTAGATATGATTACACCATCGTGCAGCCGCCGTCAATTGTGAGCACTTGCCCCGTAATAGTCTTTGCGAGATCGGATGAAATGAAGAGCACACCGTAGGCGATATCGTCCTCGGTCTGCGCCTGACCCATCGGAATCAGATCCTTGATTGAATTGTTCCAGTTCCGCTCGCGTTCCTCTGGGGTGACGGCGGTGCGTCCGCCCTCGGTACCCTGCCAGCCGGTGGCCATACCGTCCAGAATCTCCTCCCACATATTGGTGCGGATGATGCCGGGAGCGACGGAGTTTACACGGACGCCGTGAGGAGCACCCTTTTTGGCGGCCGCCTGAGTAAGGCTGATCACCGCAGCCTTTGACGCGCAGTAATGCTGCAGCAAGCCCATGTTGGTGCGACCCGCGATAGAGGAGATTGTCACGATGTTTCCGTGACCCTGCTTGAGCATCTGCTTCATGCCCTCCTGCAGCATATGGGAAACTCCGATTACGTTGATATTGAACAGTCTCGCCACTTCCTCCGGCTCGATCACGAGGAAATCATATGTAGAAATAACGCCGGCGTTATGCAGTATGACGTCCACTCTGCCGCCGAAAAACTCCAGCGCAGCATCCAGCAGCGACACGGCATCCTCTTTTTTTGAAATGTCAGCCTTAAAGAAACCGGCACGTACGCCCATCTTCTTGATCTCCTCGACAGTGCTTTTCCCCTGCTCCTCGTTGCGGTTGCCGATGAAAACATCCGCACCGCAGTCAGCGTAATTCAGCGCGCAGGCTCTGCCTATGCCGCGGCCTCCGCCTACCACCAACACATTTTTCCCGGTAAAGTCCAACTTTAACATGCTCAGTATACTCCTTTCTTGTTTTCTTCAGGTGTTTTTATTTTTTTATCAATTCTTCATGTGGATCGCCCGCTTATCGAAGTTCAGCGCCGCCTCGCGCAGCGTTTCCGTAACAGTTGGATGGGAGTGTATCGTGGATATGAGCTCGTCCACTGTGGCCTCCAGCCTGATGGCAAGAGCGCCCTCGCCGATCAGATCCGTGGCACGGGGTCCTATGATGTGCATACCCAGCACCTCGCCGTATTTCGCATCGGCGATGATCTTTACAAGACCCTCGCCGCCATTGAGTATGAGTGCCTTACCGTTCGCACTCATGGGGAAACGCCCCACCCGGAAATCCAAGCCACGCTCCCTTGCCTGTTCCTCGGTAAGCCCGACCGAGGCAGCCTCGGGTTCGATATATACGCAGACGGGATTGGTTTTTTCATCATACTCCGATGCTATCCCCATGATGTTTTCAGCAGCAACCTCGCCCATTGCCGAAGCAGTGTGGGCAAGCTGTGCATAGCCGGCCACGCAGTCACCTACGGCGTATACGCCGGGGACGCCGGTTTCCATGCGACTGTTGACAACGATCCGCCCTCGGTCGTGCTTAATTCCTCCGTTCTCCAGCCCAAGGGATGCGGTGTTCGCCCGGCGGCCGACGGCAACAAGGACTTTTTCTGCTTCGAGACGGACAGTACCTCCGTCTCTGTCGCGGCAAATCACCGCAGCTCCCGCCTCGCCTGGTTCTACTGACTGCACGGGGCATTCGAGATGAAACTCAACGCCCAGCTTTTTCATGCTCTCCACGCCGACCGCTGTGATCTCCGCGTCCAGCATGGGCAGCATCTGATCCAGAGCCTCCACGACGGTGACTTTTGTCCCAAAAGCGGCGTAGGCGCAGGCAAGCTCCAGCCCGATGACGCCGCCGCCGATGACTACCATCGTTCTCGGCAGCTCCTCGAGACTCAGCGCACCCGTGGAGTCTATGCAGCAGGGATTCTCATTTATGCCGGGGATGGGCGGCACGGCGTTCACCGAGCCTGCGGCGATGATCACGGCGTCGGCCGTCACGATCTCCCGTCCGCCATCCGACCTTGTGACCTCCACGGTTTTTGGTGCGGTAAAGGTCGCTTCACCTTCCATCCTCACGACACCGTTCAGCTTCAGCAGGCCAGCCACGCCCGCAGTAAGCGTCCGCGATATCCGATTCTTGTGGGCGATGATCTGCTGAAAATCCACTTCAAGTCCCGTCGTCCGAACGCCAAGTTCCGCACCTCGCTCGCGGATATCCCGTATCAGCTCCGCGCTTCGTAAAAGGCATTTCGTAGGGATGCAACCCACGTTCAGGCAGGTGCCTCCCAGCTTATTTTTTTCAACAAGAGTCACCGCTGCGCCCAGCTGAGCTGCGCGAATGGCCGCTACATACCCACCGGGACCACCGCCGATGACCAGAACGGTTTTCGTTCCGTCCTGCCCGCCTGCTTCCAGTTTTTCCTCTTTCATCTTCTTGATTCCTTTCTTGTCCCGTTCTAAGCGCTGAATATGGTATCCAGCAGCTCCTGCCGCGATATCCCGCCGAAGTATTCGTTCAGTGCGAATCCGTCCAACGCCGCCCCAACATCTTCCCGACGCATGGGACAGCCTTCCAGAGCGGAGGTTATGTCTTCCAGGGGGCGCAGGGAAAGAAAATCTCCGTAGAAGACGATGGCGCATATCCGCCCCTCTTCGATCTGCGCTCTCACCTCCAGCCCGCCGCCGGACCAGCGCCTCCGGCTCGTCATATCGTACCTGGGCGACTTGCCGTAATTCCATTCCCATGTGTCGTATTTTTCGTGTTTCAGTTCTCGGATGCGGCGCAGTTCCCCCTCGTTCATTTCCCCGGTCTCAAAGCCGTTCTCACAAAGACAGCCTTTCAGATAATCCCAGAACTGCTTCAGTGTCATGTCGGCAGGCAGGAAGCTCCGGATGTTCCCTACTCGGCTCCGCACGGATTTGGTGCTTTTAGATTGGAATTTCTCCGGATCAGCGCGGAGCGCCCCTGCAATCATGTCGGGGTCGGAATCAAACAGCAGTGTGCCGTGGTGAAGTAGCCTGTCCCTGTACAGCCGCTGTGCCGTGCCGGACACCTTGCGTCCGGAAACCAGAATGTCGTTGCGCCCAGAGGCCTCCGCGTTCAACCCCAGCCCCCGCAGCGCGTTGACCACTGGCAGAGTGAAGCGATCCATGGATATTCTTTCGGCATCGGATGCATCGGTGATAAAGGAATAGTTCAGATTACCCAGATCGTGATATACCGCTCCACCTCCGGTCGTCCGCCGCACCACGTTGATCCGGTGCTGGAGGATAAACGGATGGTTGATTTCCTCCGCAGTATTCTGGTTGCGACCTATTACCACCGTGTTGCGGTTCTGCCACAGTAGCAGATAGTCACCCTCCGCCCGGTTGCAGAGGATCAACTCCTCAAAAGCGAGATTATAGCGAGGGTCAAAGGATCCGGTTTCCAGATAGATCGTGCGGCTCACGCGCGGCTCACGATTTCCGATTTTGTCCGTCCGGCTCTCCGTCATACGAGCAGCAGGCACGGGTTTTCCAGCAACTCGCATATACGCTTGAGGAATGCTGCGCCCACAACACCGTCTATCACCCTATGATCGGCAGAAAGGCACAGATTCATCATTGGACGTACCACTACTTCGCCTTCCCGTACTACGGAACTATCTACCATAGCACATACACCCAGTATGGCAAGCTCCGGCTGATTGATAATGGGAGAAAAATACGTGAGACCAAAGCTGCCCAGATTGGTTATGGTAAAGGTTCCGCCGGTTATGTCTTCCATGGTTATGCTGCCGCTGCGGACGGCCTCCACGAGCGACTCTGTACTCCGGGCGATCTCGGAGAGTGACTTTTCTTCGCACCGCTTCACGTTGGGCACGATGAGCCCGTCACCCTTTACTACCGCGAGACCCATGTTGACGTGCCGATGTCGGATAATTGAATCGTCCGCGAAGCGGGCATTCACATCCGGAAACTCCGTAAGCGCCTTTGCCGCGACCTTCATGATGATGTGATTGTAACTCACGCTTATACCACGCTCCTTGAGCCTTGAGCGCAGCGCCTTCATTGCGGTGCAGTCCACCGGCATGGTATACACCACGCGGGGAGAGGTATGCCACGAGGCAGTCATATTTGCGGCTATGTTCCTGCGCAGGCTGTTTACCTTTACGGGCGGCAGCTCGTTATCATCTATCTGTCCTTCCTCTCCGCCTGCCGCCGCCAGCACATCCGCCTTCATGACACGTCCCTGTACGCCGAGTGCCGCCGCATCCACCCCCAGCTCCGCCGCGAGTTTTGCCGCCGTGGGGCTTGTTTTTACCGCCGGTTTTTCCAGCTCCGCCGTAAGAAATTTTTCCACGTCCTCCAGCGTTATGCGCCCCTTCAGACCGGTTCCCTCCACAAGAGCCAGCTCAACGCCCTTTTCCTTCGCCAGCTTTTTCGCTGCCGGCGATGCAATCACCGGCTCCCCGCTTCTGCGTATAGGCGCCTGCCGCACGGCGGCCCGGGATTCGTTCTGCGGTTCTGCCACCCCTTCGGCCGGCTGTGTTCCATCGGGTACGGTCTCGCCCTCCCGCCCCAAGTAGCCTATGACCGCCTTGCATGGCGCCGTTTCTCCGGCTGGAAGCAGAATCTTGAGAAGCACGCCCTCCGCCTCGGCCTCCACATCGTTTGTCAGCTTGTCCGTGGAGACAGAGAAGAGCACCTCTCCCTTTTTTACATGGTCGCCTTCCCTGAATTTCCATTCCTCAACCGTGCCTTCCGTCATGGTGAGCCCCAGCTTTGGCATAACTATCTCATGTGCCATCAAAGCACCTCCTTTTTCCGTCGATATTCGAGCGCGTCAAGCCGGAACAGATCCTGTGCCACGGCCTCCTCCAGCGCTTCGCGTATTTTTACCCGCCACGGCCCTTTGCGGGTCACGGTGAACGTAAGCACATCGCCGCTTTTGCCCCGAAGCTCCCGCTCGCCGTCCAAAGCAATCATGCAGGGTTCGCCGAGCAATATGTTCAGCGGGCGATCCAGCGGCATACGCCCTATATGGGAGAGCTTCACTGCGGAAAGCACGCCTGCCGCCACCGGCGCCAGTATCCGTTCCCCAATACTTCCCAGCTCCGCCTCTATTCCAAAATTATCCGTATCCCGCACTATGCCGGCGCAGCCCGCCACCGATGAAAAGCCTATACTGGCGGGGTGGCAGCGGGTGGCGATCACCCGCCGCAGCTTTCCCGTATCCCATATCGCCCGTGCGCCTACCCAGAGATCCTCGGTTATCACCGCGTCAATCAGGGCGATATCCTGAAAATTGCCGTTTATGGCTATCTCTACGCGCTTATCCCTTATGCACCAGCTTTCGGAGCGGCCCAGCAAAGCCGCAGCAGCGGCGGCCATGCCGGCTACCGTCCCCTCAGTCATCGTCGGATAAACGTTGTTGGTGCCCGTGGATATGGGAAGTATTGGCACCTTATCCAGCGCCTTTGCGGCAGCCCGGCTGGTGCCGTCCCCGCCCAGCACTACGCAGCAGCCCACGCTCATTTCCTCCATCATGCCCGCCGCCATGGCGGTGTCCTCGTATGAGGCAGTAACGGGCATATCCAGCACATTCAGCTCTGCTTTGAGCCTTCCGTCCTTTGCGATGTCGTCCATAACAGTGCGGCCTATCTGAAATGTATCGGGCATAAACAGTATCCTGTCGATGCCCATGGACTGAGTTGCCAGCACTATCCGTTTTACGATATTTACCTTTTCTCTGTTGTCTATGGTGGTAGCGTAGGATACGAGCCTACGAATATCCTTGCCCGACGCAGGGTTTGCTATTATACCTATGGCCGGCACAGGCCGCCTCCCTTCCCGCGAGGATCGCGTTTATGCCATTTCGCGTACAGCTTTCACTATGTCCTTGGAATTGGGTATATACAACTGCTCCAGCACGGGGGAGAAGGGCACCGGCGAATCAAGCGCGCCGATGCGAATGACCTGGCCATCGAGGCTGTCAAACATCTCCTCGGCGATCAGGGCTGATATCTCGCCGCCGTAGCCGCCGCGGCGGTTCTCCTCCGTGACTATTACAGCCTTATGCGTCTTGGCGATAGATTGCTCTATCAACTCCTTGTCGAGCGGGTAGAGTGTGCGCGGATCCAACACCTCCACGGAGATGCCATCCTTTTCCAGCTCCTCTGCGGCAGCAAGCGCCTCGTGTACCATTTTGCCGGTGGCTATCACCGTAACGTCGCTGCCTTCGCGCTTGATTTCACCCTTGCCGAGGGGGATAGGCTCGAAGCTTTCAACGTCTCCCTTAAGGGCGTATAAGGCCTTGTGCTCAAAGAACATAACGGGGTTATCGTCGTCGATGGAGGAGAGCGCGAGCCCCAGCGCATCCTGCGGCGTCGAGGGATAAACCACCTTCAGACCGGGGACATGGGTCATCCACGCCTCCAGAGACTGGGAGTGCTGCGCCGCTGCGCCCACGCCCGCGCCGCAGGGCAGGCGTACCACCATCGGCAGGGAGATTTTGCCGCCGAACATATAGCGCATCTTGGCGGCCTGATTCACCAGCTGATCCATACCAACTGTCAAAAAGTCGCAGAACATCAGCTCGGCGATTGGGCGGAGACCGGTGGCAGCGGAGCCGACGGCGGCGCCGATAATGGCTCCTTCGCTGATCGGGGTATCACGTACGCGCTTCTCGCCGAACTCCTCTATCATCCCGGCGGATACGCCAAAGCATCCTCCAAAAGCGCCTACATCCTCGCCGAACAGCAGCACGTTAGGATCTTCACGCATTCGGATGCTCATGGCTTCACGAATGGCTTCTGCATAACTCATTTTTTTCATCTGGCGCGCACCTCCTCAACGATGTCCGAATAGATATCCTGTACAACGGATTCTGGCGTGGGCAACGGGCTTTCCTCGGCGAAGCGGACGGCCTCAGCCAACTCTTTCTGCACCTGAGAATCGACCGTATCCAGCTCTGATTCCGTGGCAAGACCGTTTTCCAGCAGGAATTTTCTGTAACGCGGAATGGGGTCCTTCTTGAGCCATTCGGTCTGCTCCTCCTTGGGCTTGTACACCGAGGGGTCGCCCTCAAAATGGCCTCTGTGACGATAGGTCTTGCACTCGATGAGCGTGGGACCCTGTCCCTTTCGCGATCTGGCAACAGCCTCCGAGGCTGCCTCGTACACAGCCATTACGTCGTTGCCATCGACCGCGATGCCGGGCATACCGTAGGCGGCAGCACGGTCGGCCACGTCCTTGATCGCCTGATGGCGAGCCTGGCTCATGGAGATACCGTAGTTGTTGTTTTCGCACACGAACACCACGGGCAGATTCCAGATGGAGGCCATGTTCAGCCCCTCGTGGAAGGTGCTCTGGTTGGTCGCGCCGTCGCCAAAGAAGCAGACACACACCTGATCCGTGCCGCGGTAGCTCGCAGAAAGACCCGCACCGACTGCAATATTATGACCTGCGCCTACGATGCCGTTGGCGCCCAGAATGCCGCGGTCACGGTCGGCAATGTGCATCGAGCCTCCCTTTCCCTTGCAGTAGCCTGTGGCCTTTCCAAACAGCTCTGCCATCATGTATTTCAGATCGCCTCCCTTTGCAACGATATGTCCATGGCCGCGGTGCGTACTGGTAATATAGTCGTTGTCCCGCAGGCACTCGCATACGCCGGTAGCAACGGCTTCCTCGCCGAGGTACAGATGTACGAAGCCGGGGATCTTCCCCTCGGCGAAAAGGCTTTGCGCCTTGCTTTCAAACTCACGGATACGCACCATCCGAAGGTACATATCCATCATAGCTTCTTTTGGAATGTTCATTCAAACAGCCTCCTTGATGATTTTTAGATGTACTGCCGCCGCCCAGCGGCAGCATGACGGATCGTTTCCGAGGTTGCTTTTCCTTGCAGACTGTGCGGTAATTCCGGCCTGCCGGAGTTCTGCCGCTCTCTGCTGCTGTTATGGTACCAACACTTCAATCGCTGCCACGGCTACCTCGATACTGTTGTCGCTGTCACCGAAGTCCGGGATACACAGGCCGGGACAATTCAACCCACCCGTAACAGCGTGAACCTCTACCTCGCCTACCGGCAGGCATCCCTTCACGGCGTCCGTATCGACATCCTCGGGTCTCGATACCGCTACTGTTACGTTTACCTTCACATCCCTCTTGAGGTCCCGAATCTCCAGCACATCGACCAACCCGCACAGGCAGCTGCGAGAAATGGCATCCTTCACAGCCTTCTGCGCAGCCTTGCTTACATCCTGACCGTGGAAATCCGTTCCGAGACCAAATTCGATAATAAACCGTCTCAACTTGCATCACCCCTTTTGCTTTAAGTTATACTTAATAATTAAGTATAACTTATTATACAATTATCTACGGCGATATGTCAAATAGATATGTTTGTTTTTTTAGCCGAATGGCGCAACAAGTATTGAACAAAAGCACAGCAATGTGGTATGATGCACAACGATGTAAACTGACGGTTTCCCAACGTTGGCCAGGGCATCCGACAGCTGGAAAAATCATTTGAAATGGAGATACAATCATGTTCAACCATCTTGCAGGGGCGAAGCTCAAAGAATTTCGTCTACAATCAGGTGTTTCTATCGCAGCTGCTGCGGAAGCAGCCGGCGTTACTCCTTCTTTCATAAGTATGGTTGAAAACGGGAAGTCTGGCATCAGTGTTCAGAAGTTAGAGACTCTTTTGGCGTTGTACGGAAAAACTCTTTCTGACTTTGCCACCACGGCCTCTTCGGAGAGCCCGATCATAAACCTTTCCGCAGCACCGGTCGCAGACTCCAAACCCGGAGTTAAGACATTTAGTCTTGCGAAAGACGAAAATCCGCCTTGCATTAATGGTTTTTATCTCTATTTCGAACCTGGTGCACAAATTGAATACGACCATCCCGAAGGCGCGGAGTATGTGCTGATATTAGAAGGCAGCTTTGACTTGCTGATGTGTCCTCTTTCACCGGAAGCAAAGGAGCTGCGTCATCTAAGAAAGGGAGACACGACGATATGCCCCGCCGGTTTTCCGCACAGCTTCCGAAATACCAGTGACGGTTTTTCGGCGCTGTTCGTGGTGGAAACAGATAAACACGATGAATCTCCACCCGCACACAGGCATGATATAACTGATAATTTATTAAAACCCGCTGCCGGATCAATGCTGGCTTCCGGTTCACGCACATATATCCAGCGGAAATGAGAGACAGACCCGTGGAAATACTCCATGGGTCTGCCTTTTATGCCCATTCATACAGGGAATTGATGGATTTTTTCATTCTTGCCACAGATGCGTTTTACCGAAGCGGTTATCTTCACAAAGCAACTGGGACTTTCATTCCCCTTCACAATGCTTTTTTACTCTTTTTCTCTGTCTCTAAAGCAATATTTCAGCCTGCCGCAGCGCAAAAAGCTGGCCGCGCAGAAAGAAAAATCCCTCCGCGCGGCTGTCTGCGCTATTCTGGCATCATAGTATTTTGTTTACCGCGCATTACAGTAGAACCAAAGGCTTAATGAGATCCGCCGGCTTGTTTTTCATCAGCATGAGCGCCGGCTCCACGCTTTCCAAGCCATGGAAGGTGTGGGTGATGAGCTTTTCGGGATGAATGCGGCCTGACTGAATCAGACGGGCCAGCTTTTCCGAGCGCAATCTCCCGCCGGGCATCAACCCGCCGGCGATCTTCTTGTGTCCCATACCGCAGCCAAGCTCAACACGGGGAAGGCCGATAGTATCTCCCTCGCCGAGGTAATTGACGTTGCCGATTACACCGCCCGGCTTCAGCATACGGATTGCCTGAGCAAATGTATCATTGTCGCCTCCGGCAACGATGACGCGATCTACGCCCCTGCCGTGGGTTTTATCCATGATCTGCTCTACGATGTCGCCCTCACGGTAGTTAACGATCGCAGTTGCGCCGAACTCCAAGGCAAGCTGTGCGCAGTTTTTACGCGAACCCACGGCGTAGATATCGGCTGCGCCGCGGATGGCGGCAGCGGCAACAGACATAAGGCCGACCGGGCCGATGCCGATCACCGCCACGGTGTCGCCGAACTGGATATCCGCCAGCTCCGCGCCGTGGAAGCCGGTGGGCACCATGTCACTGATCATGCAGGCCGCACCCAGATCCATTTCTTCCGGCAGCAGAGCAAGATTTCCATCGGCATCATTGACATGGAAATATTCTCCGAACACGCCGTCCTTGAAATTCGAGAATTTCCACCCTGAGAGCATTCCTCCGGAATGCATTGCGAAGCCTCCCTGCGCCTCCACAGAGTTCCAGTCCGGTGTGATTGCCGAGACAAGCACCCGGTCGCCGACCTTGAAGTCCTTAACGAGTTTTCCTATCTCGACAATTTCACCGACCGCTTCGTGACCGAGGATCATATCCTTTCGGTCGCCGAGGGCGCCAGCCCAGACTGTGTGTACATCAGAAGTACATGGAGCTAATGCGATGGGTTTGCAAACGGCATCCATGGGACCACAGGTAGGTGTGTCTTTCTCAATCCAGCCGGTCTGGCCGATTTTGAGCATTGCGAATCCTTTCATTGTCAAGTACTCCTTTCGTAATTCTAGAATTTGTAATTATATTAGAATCGATATGGGGGCAAAAGTCAATGTTTATTTTTTAACAAACTTGAAAATCGCTTGCGAATGGCTCTTTTGCCCAACAGTTATAAAAAGGGTATCTGAAAATCTTGCGCGGGGTTATGTGATGAATTTCGGAGAGGTTGCTGAGTAATATCTCCAAAATTCAGCATTGCTGTACTCCTTTCTGTTATGGGGCTACAACCAGCACCTTGCGGGTCTAGGGAAGGAAGTACTCCTCTTCAACGACCTGTGCTTCTCTTGTAAGCCGGAGCGTCAGCTCAACCATCCATCTGCCAGTTGATCCAGCTCCTGCACGAGTTTTACGCGTTCCCGAAGCGCATACATGCTCCAGTCATCAAAATCCTCGCCGTCATCAGTCCCGCGGCCCGGATAAGTAACCACCTGTATTTTTATATATTTAAGCCGTACAGCAGCAAGGACATCGAAGATGCGATATACCGGGCGCGGCTTCTGGCTGTGCGGCAAAGGAAGCGCATAGCGGTAAGAACCTTCGGGCGGTTTGACGTGTTCGCAGCGGGGCGTCCGATCTGCTTCAAAAACGCGAAATCAAAGGAGCTGCTTGCGCTCTGCGTTGACAGAAGAGGCGGCGAGGTAATGATGGACGAGGCTATAGATATGCTCTGGCCGGAGCGGCCGTATGATGAAAAGGTAAAAAAGCTATACCGCAAATCCGTGTTGATGCTCCACCATACGCTGCTGGAGTACGGCATAGAGGGTATTTTCATAAGCAAGAGAGGCTATTGCTACATACTTCCGGAAAAGTTCGAGTGCGACTACTATGATTTTATAAAGCAAAAGAACAGGATACCGCCGGAGGAATATATGTTCCAATACCCATGGGCGGAGGAAACATTAGCTTCGCTTTGCTTTTGACGAGAGCAAGGGGCATGAACAGGGAAAAATCATGGGGTTTGTAACAGATGCGCACTATATTATAGTGCGGCATTCTTAACTTATCAGCAGTTCTGCGATTTGTACCGCGTTGGTTGCCGCGCCCTTGCGCAGCTGGTCTCCGCAGCACCAGAGTGCAATGCCGTTTTGCAGCGCTATATCCCTGCGTATTCGACCCACGGACACCATATCGCTGCCGCTGGTATACAGCGGCATGGGGTACAGATGCTTCTCCATGTCGTCTGCAAGAATGCAGCCTGGAGCGTCCGCTATGGCCTTTCGTACCTCATCAACGGTAAGCTCCCGTTCGGTCACTATGCTTGCAGAGATGGAATGCGACCGCATTACGGGAACCCTTACGCAAGTGCAGGTGACGCGCAGCTCCGGCAGGTGCAT
Organism: Acutalibacteraceae bacterium; assembly: GCA_963640685.1. Lineage (GTDB taxonomy): Bacteria > Bacillota > Clostridia > Christensenellales > CAG-138 > SFEL01. The sequence continues at coordinate 3,752 of CAVIAA010000005.1, read as the reverse complement.
TATTTTCCGTCCCTCGTTCTACATTTTTATTTCCTCCGTGGTGTAGCCTTGTCCATCCGCATCGCCTATTTCGGGTATAAGGTTATAAGCGATACGGTACCTGAACACTTTTTCTTCCGTTTCCTTCCCATTTTGCAGGTCGCTTATCTGCGACTCCAGCTCTGTCAGCCCGCCCGCACCGGCACCGCTCACCGCCTGATACGTTGAGACAACCATGTATTTTATGGGCGACAGCCTGTTTATGCCGTTTACCGCCGTCAGGGCGATTATCGTCGAGCAGTTCGGATTGCTTATTATGCCTTTGTGCTTCAGAGCATCGCCCGGGTTTATCTCCGGCATCACGAGAGGCACATCGGGCTCCATCCTAAAAGCGCTGGAATTATCCACAAAGACGGCTCCCGCAGCCTTTATCGCCGGGGCGAACCGCCTTGCTATATCATTTGCCGCCGCCCCTAGCACTATATCCGCACCGGCAAAGGCAGATTCGCAGGCAAGGCCTATCTTCTCCGTCCCGAATGGGGTTTCTGTTGTTTCGCCTGCGCTGCGTTCACTGCCCAGCAGCTTCAGCCTCCCTATCGGGAATTTTCTTTCCCACAGCACCTTTATCATCTGCTCGCCGACCGCGCCGGTAGCCCCCAATATCGTCACATTGTACTTTTTCATGTGTTTATCCTCCCGGTTTGAACATATTATGCGCATACCGGTCTTCCATCGGCATATGCGCCATACCGATGCAAAATGACGGCCATTCTGATGTCCTTTGTTATACAATTCGCGCTTTATCACAGCCTTCAGCCCTGCTTTCCGCTGTTGACCACAGCATAGCATATTTACGATTTAAACCCAATTGCGAAATTGTAAATGCGGACAGCCATAAAGGTAACCTTTGACAGGGGCAGTTCGGTATCCAAGGCAAAATGGTTCGGCAGTCTTTTGAATGTAGAACGCGAATATCCGCCGATATCCGTATTTATCACGACCGCAGCAGCTCAGCTGCGGTGTCGTATGCTTTGCATAGAGGAGGAGCCCAGCAGGTGCACCTTCGAAGAGCATTCTTAACAAAGGTTTTATGAGGATAACGATATTATAGGTATCATAATAAAAGGTACCGGCTTCTGATCCTTGAGTGCTGTTATCATTTCAAAAGGCAGGGTAAAGCGGTTGCTTGAAGCAGAGCAGCCGCTTTTTTGTTGTGAAGCATTATTTCCACCGGCAGGCTCTGCATAGCCTAAAAGTAGCATGTATAGCCTACTATTGGACACGGTTCACGGTATCCTTATCTGGAAATAAATATAAAGGAACTATCAGATGGATACTGTGTCCGTCGCTCGAAACCGAATATTGCAGTTATGTGAAGAGCGAAAGATAACGATAAACAAGCTGGCTACGCTATCCGCCCTTCCGCCATCCAGCATAAAGAACATATTATATGGAAAAAGCCGAAATCCAAAGCTGCTTACCATAAAAATGATATGTGATGGGCTGGATATAACGTTGAGCGATTTTTTCAGTACCCCCGAATTCGACTCGCTGGATCAGGAGGTAATATAGCTTTATGCCCTCTGCCGTAAAAGAATTCTATGAGGCTATCGGCGGCGACTACGCCAACACCGTCGCCCGTTTCACCGATGAAGTGCGCCTTATCCGCTTTTTAAGGGAATTTCCCACTGACGACAGCTTCCGTTCCCTTGCTGCCTGCCTGCAAAAAGGCGACACTGCGGGCGCCATTTTTGCCCTTCACTCCCTCAGGGGGCTGAGCGGACTGTTGGGGTTTTGTAATCTGAGCGATATGTGCTTTCTGCTCAATCGCACTCTGAAGTTTGACCCGTCGGGCGCCGCAGAGGAACTTTTCGTTCGCCTTCAAGATGAATACCTCAACATCGTTTCCGCTGTTTCCGGCATACAGGACAAGGCTTCCATTTGATTACAATCACATAAGTGCTGCCGATGCGCTGCCGGCAGGTTTTTTAAGGTTGCGGCAACGGTTCGCTGCAACGAATCGATGCAGGCTGACTTAGGAAGACTTCTGTTCATTCCCGCATCGGCGGCCGCCCGTGCGCTTTCATCAGATTCATCTGCCGTCAGGGCTATTATCGGTACCGTTCTTGCATTCCCGTATGCCGACATACGAATAGCCTGCGCCGCCTCGTATCCATTCATGACGGGCATCTGCACATCCATTATCACAGCGTCATAGCCGTCTGCCGAGCTCTCGAATTTTTTCAACGCAGCCAGTCCGTTTTCCGCTATGCTCACCTGCCTTCCCGTTTCATTTTCCAGCAGTTCACGCAGTATTTCCCTGCAAAGCCGATCGTCCTCCGCCAGCAGCAATCGCTTCCCCGCAATGCCTTCCGCATCCGCTTCAGTCTCCTTTTTCTCCGCCGTGTCGAACGCCAGCTCTACGCGAAACACAGTCCCTTCTCCCCTGCCGCTTTCCGCCGTGATGCTTCCGCCCATAAGCTCTGTTAGCCCCTTCGCTATGGCGATGCCCAAGCCGGCGTTAGGCAGCGGCCGTCCCCCGATCAGCGCCGCATCAAGTATGCTCTGTTCCATTCCGGCTCCATCGTCACTCACAGTGAATACCAGCCGCGGCTTTTCGGCGTCGCTTTGAGAACACGAAATGCAGAGTACAGCCTTGCCGCCCGCACTCGTATGCTTCACCGCATTTGCGAGAAGGTTCAGCAGTATCCGCTCCAGCCGCCGCTTATCACCCATAAGCAGATTCGGTACCGTCTCTGCGATGCACACCGTCAGTTCGTGTCCCGTGTCCTTTATTTGCGGGCAGAGCATTTTTTGAATATCCCCCGCCAGCGCATACGGTGAAAAAGGCTCCTTTTCGGTCTCTATTCGTCCGCTGCCGAGCTTGTAAATATCTACGATATCATCTGCCAGTCCCAGCAGGTACTCAGCCAATACGGCTATTTTTTCCGCATATTCATGCACCTTCTCAGGTCTTTCCTCTTCTCTTTCCAGCATTTGCGCAAGATACATTATGGAGCTCAGCGGAGTCCTCATATCGTGGCACACCTTCACAAAGGCCGCCTTTTGCACCGCTTCCGCTGCTGTTTCGGTCTTCTGTTGCTTTTCTTCTTCCATTTTGCTTTACTCTCGACCTGCTTTAATGATTTTTAAGGTAAACCGTGATCTCAACGCCATTTTACTCCAATACGCTCATAATGTCCACCGCAAAAGGAGGAGTCAGAGCCGCTTCTTTCAGTCTGTCGAGAAACCCTGTTATTCATCAGGCGGCAACAGGGCTTCTGGTGTACACAGGGCAGAAAAAGCGGAAAAGAGAGACAGGAGTGGTCGTTCCATTTCCACACGGCCAGCTTTTTCAGGTTCATGGTAGCAAACTTAAGCTTCACCCAGTTGGTTACCTGAGGCAAGCCTCTGTACTGCGTATAATGCATCGCGTGTTTTTCTTTTGCATCCGCAAAGACACGTTCAATGGTCTCTTTACGTTTCTTGTAAAGCGCCTGGTACTTAGGCATATATCTGGCATCGTCCGCCAGTTCCTCATAGCCCTTCCAGATATGCCGCTGCACCGTTTTTGACGCAGTCTTTAGAATGGGTGCACAGACTCTGGTCGGACAGGCTGCACAGATATTCGGGTCCCTTTTGTATACCCGGTATCCGTCACGGTTTGCTGTACTGTATTTTAACGACTGGTCTTCGGGACAGATCACGCAGTCGTAGACATACGTATCAGTCTCACTAAAATCAGTATTATTTATCTCAGTATTATTACTCTG
>CAVIAA010000004.1:0-102197 GCA_963640685.1 Acutalibacteraceae bacterium | reverse complement strand
GCCGTTTTCTTATGCCTGTTTGTCGCTTATTTGTCGCTTAAATCTGCAAGCAGATGAAAGATGTTTGGACAGGTTCCTTAACTCCGCTTGCCGAAAAACGCTTTGGGAAGCACCCAACGCAAAAACCGGTTTATTTGTTGGAACGAATTATATTGGCTTCTACAGTGGAAGGATATGCTGCAAAACCATATTATCAGCAATCTGTTTGATTATGTTACGGGTGTTGAAGTTGGTTTGGGTTCCAATGGACGCAAAAACCGCGGCGGCCATCAAATGGAAAACCTCGTGGAAAGCTACTTAAAGAAGGCAAATGTCGAATACTGCAAGGAAATGTATTTGACAGAAATTGAAAGCAGGTGGAACATAGACCTTTCCGCCATCTCCGCAGAAGGCACATCTACAAAAAGGTGGGATTTTGTTGTAAAAACGTCGTTATGCATATGTGTAATTGAAACGAATTTCTATACAAGTGGTGGTTCAAAACTGAATGAAACGGCAAGAAGTTATAAAATGATTGCAGAGGAAGCAAAAGCGATTCCGGGATTTAAGTTTGTATGAGTTACAGACGGTGGTGGTTGGACAAGCGCAAGGCGAAACCTTGAAGAAACATTTCATGTATTGGATGATACATACAACATTGCAGATATGGAGAACGGCGTTTTTACAGCACTATTCAAATAGTTCAAAAGCGGCAAGCGTATAATGCGCCTGCCGTTTTGTCTTTACTGCCTTGCCCGCCTGCTGCAACACAAGTTTAAGCCCTCCTTGCAGCTCTCGAATGTGTCCATGCGGGTAACTTGCGTTTTTCGGGCTGCTGTAATCAATTAAGAAACTAAAGAAAAGCCGCTTCGGGATATTCGGGGCGGCTTTTTCTGGTATAATCGGGTAAACGGACAACAAGCAAGGGGGGCGGCAAAATGGATATAATGTGCTATGCGCAGCCGGTTCGGGCGGAGCTGTGCCGGGAATACGACGCGCTTCTTTCGCGGCGCGGGCTCAGGGACGAGGGGGGCTGGCAGCTTCTCTGCGCCGTTCGCGATGACGGCGGAAGGATCGCCGCGGCGGGCGTGCTTGCGGGCAGGGTGATAAAGCAGATAGCGGTGAGCGAATCGGCAGAGGGGGAGGGCGCCGCTGCGGCTGTGGTTTCGGCGCTGGTCGGCGAGGCGTATTCAAGGGGAATAACCCACCTTTTCCTCTGCACAAAGCCGAAAAACCGCGCAATGTTCGCCTCGCTGGGCTTTTACCCGATTGCAGAGACGGAAGACGCGCTGATGATGGAGAACAGAAGGGACGGCATCGGCAGCTATATTGCCTCGCTGGAAAACCCGCCGGGGGAAAACGGCGCGGTGGTTTGCAACTGCAACCCGTTTACGCTCGGCCACAGGTATTTGATAGAGCAGGCGGCGCAGCGGTGCAGCTGGCTGCACGTTTTCGTTTTGAGCGAAAGCGGGGCGATGTTTACGCCGGAGCAGCGGCTGAGGCTTGTTAAAGAGGGCACGGGCGACATAAAAAACTGCCTCGTTCACCAGAGCGAGGAGTACCTGATATCGCGTGCGACATTTCCGGCGTATTTCATAAAGGACGAAAAGCGGGCGGACGAAGTCCGCGCCGACCTTGACATTGCGATATTCGGCAGCCGGATCGCGCCGCCGCTGGGCATTAAAAAGCGCTTTGTCGGCACAGAGCCGTTCTGCCCGGTAACGAATGCGTATAACGACAGGCTGAGGGCGCTGCTGCCGAAATACGGAATTGAGCTTATCGAGCTGGAGCGGTTTGAGGCGATAAGCGCAAGCAGGGTGCGCGCGCTCATAAAAGAGGGAAAAAAGGAGGAAACGAGGGCGCTCGTGCCCGCTTCAACGTATGAGGAAATACTCCGTTGCTTTAAGTGAAATGCTCGCCGCAAGGGAGCGGCGCGCGGCGCTTCAGCATAAGCTGCTGCAAGGGGGCGGCTGCATCGTTTGCCTTACCATGAACATCGCGGGGGATGTAAAGCGAACGCCGCTTATACGGCTGCTGTTCGACAGGGGAATGGCGGAGCTTATGGCGCTTGACCCCGTTAAGTCGCTGGTGCTGGACGACGTGACCGGGCCGGAGGGGTATCTTGCTTTTGACGCGCCTGCGGAGGAGATAAAGGCCGGAACCGAGGCCATCGAGGAGAGCTTCCCTGCGGCGCGGCTGTTTGATATGGACGTTTTGACCCCCGCGGGCAAGCTGGCGCGAAGGGTTGGGCGAAGCTGCCTTATATGCGGGGGGCCTGCGGCGCAGTGCGCCCGAAGCCGCGCGCACGGGCTGGAGGCGGTTCGGGCAAAAACAGAAGAGCTGCTTGAAGAATACGCTGCGGATACGCTTTCCGGCGCCGCGTATATGTCGCTGCTTGATGAGCTCTACGCAACGCCAAAGCCCGGCCTTGTGGACAAAAACAACAGCGGCGCGCACAGCGATATGGACGTTGCGCTCTTTGAAAGGAGCGCGGAAGCGCTGCGGCCGTTCTTTGCCTCGGCGGCAAAAACAGGCATGGCGGGCGGGAGCATGGCGCAGCTTCGGCAGGAGGGGCTGAAGGGCGAAGAAATGATGTTTGCGGCGACGGGCGGCGTGAACACCCACAAGGGCATGGTGTATTCAATGGGGCTGCTGCTTGCGGGAATGGGCAGGGCGCTAAAGGCCGGCTGCGACGCGGTAGAGGCCGCGGCGGCGCTTGCAGGGGAGGACAGCGAGGCGGCGCTTTGCCGCGCGGCGGCATTGCCCACCACGAACGGCGGCCGCGTATACGCAAGGCTCGGCGCGCGGGGCGCAGTTGGCGAGGCTGCGGGCGGCTTTAAGAACGCGCTGCTTGCAAGGGACAGGCTGAGGCTGTATTCCGAACTGGGCTGCGATGCAGGGCCGCTTGCGCTCTGCGATATAATGCGGTCGCTTGAGGACACCAACCTGCTGCACCGCGGCGGCAGGGAGGGGCTGCGGCTCGTTTGGCGGCGGGCGGAGGAAATAAGCAGGCTGCCGGCCGGTGAGCGCACCGCGGCGCTGTATGCGCTCGACCTTGAGCTGATACAAAAAAATCTTTCCCCAGGTGGAAGTGCTGATATGCTCGCGCTGGGCTATCTTTTGCTCAGGTGGGAGAGGCTGTCCGAGGCGCTGTTTGATATTTGATTGCAGCAAAAAGAGCCGCAAAGAGCGGCTCCTTTTATTTTACGGCTTATATTTTGTAAATCACATCTTGCAGCTCGCCCCTGCGGGAGAGGACGTTTGCAACTACTCTGTCGCTGTGCTCGCGCTTTGCCGCAGCAACGCCGTTTATCTTTTCCGCCATCTCCTTTAGCTGGTGGATATCCACGACGGGCAGGTGCGCGTCCTTGAGGCGCTGCGCAAGCTCCGCCCGCTTGGGGTTTACGGCTATGCCGCACTGGGTGACCAGCATATCGACCGCGCTGCCGGGGGTGGAAATGCAGCTTACGCGATCCATAACTATGGACTGGCGGGCGCGGCTGAGCGGGGCAACGATTATGGTCAGCTTTGCCTCCTCCGCAACGTCGCTGTGGCCGCCGGAGCCGCCGATTATGCTGCCGAGGGAGTTGATATGCACGTTTGCGTTGAAGTCCACGTCAATTTCGGTAGCGCCGAGGACGACTACGTCAAGGCTGGAGGCCGCGGTGCTCTTTGCAAAGGGGCCGGCGTACTCCAGCGCGGTTATCTCAATGTGCCGCGGGTCGTTTGCGAGGGAGTCAACGGCCTTGAGGTCAAAGCACTGAACGTCCTGTATGCTCTCAAAGTACCCCGCCTCCAGCATATCCACCATGTAGCCGGTTATGCCGCCCAGGGCGTAGCTGCCGCGAATATTGCGCTGCTGCATATAGCGATATAGGCTCGCGGCGGTTGCGAGCGAGGCGCCGCCCGCGCCGGTCTGGAAGGATACGCCGTCCTTGAGCAGGCCGGAGGCGTCTATGGCGTTTGCCGCAGCGTCGGCTATGAGCAGCGCTATGGGGTCCTTCGGCATCCTCGTCGTGCCGGATACTATGCGCGCAGGGTCGCCTATCGAATCGACCTTCACTACGAAATCGACACAGCTTTCGCTTATGGAGCGAACGGTGAGCGGATACGGAACGAGGTTATCGGTTATTACGACGGTTCTGTCCGCATACTCGGCATCCGCAAAGGCATAGCCGAGCGACCCGCAGGCAGACTTGCCTATTTTGCCGGTGCAGTTGCCCATGCAGTCCGATGTCGGCGCCGCGATGAACGCAACGTCTATGTGAGATGCGCCGCGCTGGATATCCGCAGGTCTGCCGCCGTGGGTGCGGAACACTACGGGCTTTGCCAAAACGCCGGAGGATATCGCAGAGCCTATCGCCGCGGACATGTAGTCGGTCTCAAGCCCGGTCACAACGCCGTTCTTTATGTGGTCGATGAGCGGCATATGCACGTCAAACAGCGAGCTTGCGTTTACAGTGATGTCCTTAATGCCCAGCGCGGCTATCTCATCGAGCACCATGTTAAGCACAAAGTCGCCGTTGCGCAGGTGATGGTGGAAGGACACCGTCATGCCGTCCTTCAGGCCGCTGTTTACTATTGCCTCGTGCAGTGAATTTTGCAGCTTACTCATTAAATTCCCTCCCTTCAATGGCCGCAGCCGCCTCGAGAACCAGCCTTGCGCGCTGAACTATCGGGGCGTCAATCATCTTTCCGTGCAGCGCGATAGCGCCCTTGCCCTGCCGCTTTGCCTCGGCGATCGCCTCAAAGACCTCTTTTGCGTAGGCTATTTCGGCCTCCTTCGGGCTGAATACGCTGTTTATTGCCGCAACGTGGCGGGGGGATATTGATGCCTTGCCGGAGAAGCCGAGGCTCTTTGCAAGCTCTGCATCGGCCTTGAGCCCCTCGATATCCTCAACGGCGGTGAACGGGGTGTCGTATACGTCGATGCCGGCGGCGCGGGCGGCGCAGACTATGCGGCCGCGAACGTAGAATATCTCGTTGCCCTGCTTTGTGCGCTCGCAGTGCAGGTCGGCCGAAAGATCCTCGGCGCCCAGGAACAGCGCGACGACACGCTTTGAGGCGGTGGCGATGGCGTAGGCGTTTTCAATGCCCTGCGCGGTCTCAAGCAGCGGAATGAGCTTCACTGTGCCGTCTGCCATTCCGTTTGCCGCTTCAACGCGGGACATCTCCTCGTCCAGCTCCTTTATGTAATCCGCCCCGCTTACCTTTGTAGGCATTATCGCGTTTGGCTTTAGCGGGATTATCTCCTTGAGGTCGTCCTTCCAGTAGTCGGTATCCAGCGAGTTTATCCTTACGACTATCTCGCATTTGCCGAAATCCAGCGCGCCCAGCGCGTTGCGCACGAGTATGCGCGCCGCGTCCTTTTCGGCCGGGGAAACGGCGTCCTCAAGGTCGAGTATTATGCTGTCAGACCCGAGGTAGGGTCCGTTCAGTATCATATTCGGGTTGTTGCCCGGCAAAAACAGCATTGATCTTCTCATTTTGTGCTATGCCTCCTCTCCTGCGCGGCGCAGCGCGGTCTCTACCCTTGCGCGGATGGTGCAGTCCAGCGCGCCGTGATCCACCGCCTGTATGGCGGCGTCCTTTACGCCGAGCGACTCTGCGACCTCGCGTATCGTGCCGCGTATGCTGTCGCCGTACGAGCCCTCAACCGATGAGGTCAGCTCAACCGTTATGCCGGACTGAGCCGGTTCAACGGTTATAAAAATGTCGCTGGATTCCATCGTGCCGGAGCACGAGCTTTTTAGTACCTTCATTTATGCGTGTTTCCTCCTTTGGAAATAATTGGGAAAAATTATTTACATATTTTCACTTCAGCCGGTAGAGCACCCGCGGCCTGCCGCCGGTGTCGTAGTCGATAGAGCTTTCCAGCCTTCCGCTTTCAATTAAGTAGTTCAAATACCGCCTAACGGTGACCTTTGAAAGGCCGGAGGCCTCGGAAATGCTCTCGCAGGTGTATTTATCCGTAGGCCGGCTGAATATGTGCTCCTCGATGAGGGTCAGCGTCTTCTGGTTCAGCCCCTTTCGCAGCCCCTCGCCCTCGGTGTGGGCGGTGCTTAGCAGCTCGTCAACTACCGGCTGATCCACCGTATGCGCCTTTTTGAGTATCTGGCTCTTTGCAAGGTACTTTTGCAGCGCCTCGAGGAAGCGGGTCAGCAGATACGGCTTTACCAGGTAGTCGGTGATGCCGAGCTTTAGCGCCTCGTCCACCACCTCAATTTCGGTCGCCGCGGTAATCACTATGACCGCCGCGGGTATGTTCTCCGAGCGCATCAGCCTCAGCAGCTCGATTCCGCTCAGCCCCGGCATGTATATATCCAGTATCACGAGGTCAACGGGGTTTTTGCGCAGGTAATCCAGCGCATCGCTGCCGTTTGAAAAAACGCCCTCCAGCGAGAACTCGTCGCGCTGCGCTAGGTACTGGCTGTTTATCTGGGCGACCATAGGGTCGTCCTCAACGATTATCGTCCTTACCACGCCTGCCTCCCTTTCCCGCTCTAGCGCGGGTCGTTGAATATCACCGTTACCGTTGTGCCTACCTCCGGCTCGGAATCCAGCTCTATGCTGCCGTTGCGCCGCTCAACTATTTCGCGCACCAGCCCCATGCCTATGCCGCGGCCGCTCGGCGCCTTTGTGCTGAAGCCGAAGTCGTATATATACGGCATATCCCCGGGGTCAATGCCGGTTCCGGTGTCGGATACCATTATCAGCAGGTCGCTCTCGCCCTCGGTTATCTGAACGACTATCTCGCGCGGGTCGCCGCTCTGCCGGGCGTTTATGGCCTCTATCGCGTTTTCGACGAGGTTGCCTATCAGTGTAACGAGGTCTGTCGTTGAAAGGAAGGCGCTGTGCTCCGGCAGTGAGCTGTTTGCAAGCAGTGTCATGCTTATTTCCAGCTCCCGCATATTGCCGAGCTTGCCCAGCAGCAGCGCCGCAACGTTCGGGTTGCATATGTGCTGGAGCACCGGTCCCATAGCCTGCGTCTGCACCGCCGCGATCTTGCCTATATAGCTGTTCACCTGCTCGTAGCGACCCATCTGCAAAAGGCCGGCTATGACCTGCAGCCTGTTCATAAAGTCATGTGTATTTGCCCTGAGCGCGGATATTATATGACGGGTTCCGGCGAGCTGCTGTGCCCGGCGAACGGCCTCCGTCCTGTCCTTTAGAAGCAGCATGTAGCCGCTGCTGTTTTGCATGACAACGCTGCTGCAAAGCACGTTCGGGCGGGTCGTCGCGGCGTTGCTGAGGTTGCTGCCAAGCAGGCTGCTTCCGTTTTCCGCGAGTATGAGCTCATCCAGCGGCCTGCCGAAGAGAATATCCTCCTTTTGGCCGAGCGCCGCCTCCGCCGCCTTGTTTGCAAGCTGAATGCTGCCCTTTTCGTCTGTTATTACTATTCCCTCATCAAGGCTGTTTATCAGGTCATTCTGCATGAGGTAGTTTTGAACCAGCCACTCCGGGCTGAAGCCCTTGAGCGAATAATTGAACATCAGGGTGAACATGCTTGCGGCAACCAGCGTTATCACCAGCACCAGCACCGCAATGTTCCAGTATCGGTCGGTTATCTCGTTATAGACTATATCAAGGCTCTCCATCGTTGCGGCGCAGACGACGAAGCCCGTGACGGTTTTACCGTCGCTGCCGTAAACCGGGCAGAACGCCCTGCGCTGCAGGCCAAGCGTACCGACCGCGTCGTTAAAATAGCTTTTGCCGAGCAGCACCGGGTCCTGATCGCCGCCGACAAACTCCTCGCCTATCCTTTCATGCACAACGTGGTAGAGGCGTATGGAATCCGTATCCGCGATGGTGATGACGTCGAGATCCTTTGTGTTTGATACCATGTCGTCGAGGTACTGTATAAGGCCGGCGGAGCAGCAGCCGCTGTTCAGCGCTTCTTTTACCATTTCGCTGCCCGCGAGCGAGGTCGCCGTGCCCATAAGGAAGTTTTCGATTTTTTCCTCAAGGTGCTTTACCGAGTAGTTCATGGTTATCGAGAGCGTTATGCCGAGTATCAGCGTCCACATCGACATCATTATTATAACTATCCGCAGGAATAGCTTCATTATGCCGGACTGGTCGGCTCTTCCCCTCTTCATCGTCGTTCCTTTCCGGCGCGAGGCGCAAAAGACAGTTGATAAAATGCTAAGATACGGTGCACAGCTCAAAGCGCACCTTCTACCCGATTATAACATATAAACCGAAGGGGATAAGATATTTATAAGACCAAAAGGCGGTTTTTTTATTTTCAAAAGCCTTTGAATAGTTTCAAAAGAGTGCGGCAGCCTTTAGCTTGGGTTATAGTCTACTCAGACAAATTTTGCAGGCGCCGTTAACAGAGACGGGTCGTGTGAATTAGATAAATAAAAAACAAAAATAAAATCATTCAAGGAGGAACTGCAAATGGATTACGCAAAGGAATCGCTCAGGCTCCATGAGGAATGGAAGGGCAAGATCGAGGTAATAGCCACCGTCCCTGTTGCAACGAGGGAGGACCTCAGCCTTGCATACACCCCCGGCGTAGCGCAGCCCTGTTTGGAAATTCAAAAGGACGTTGAGAAGAGCTATGACCTGACCCGCCGCTGGAACCTCTGCGCCGTGATAACCGACGGCAGCGCGGTGCTCGGCCTTGGCGATATCGGCCCCGAGGCGGGCATGCCGGTAATGGAGGGCAAGTGCGTGCTGTTCAAGTCCTTTGGCGGGGTGGACGCCTTCCCTCTGTGCGTTAAGACCAAGGACGTCGATGAATTTGTAAACGCGGTATACCTCATCTCCGGCTCCTTCGGCGGCATAAACCTCGAGGATATATCCGCTCCCCGCTGCTTTGACATAGAGCGGAAGCTGAAGGAAAAGTGCGACATACCGGTATTCCACGACGACCAGCACGGCACCGCCGTTATAACCCTTGCGGGGCTCACAAACGCGCTGAAGGTGGTCGGCAAAAAGAAGGAGGACGTTCGCATAGTCACCTGCGGCGCAGGCGCTGCGGCGATATCCATAGTAAGGCTGCTGCTTACGGCGGGCTATAAGCACATCACCATGTGCGACAGGAAGGGCGCGATATACGAGTGGCGCGAGGGGCTGAACTGGATAAAGGAGGAGATGTCCCACGTTACCAACCTTGAGAAAAAGGCCGGCTCACTTGCGGAGTCTCTCGAGGGCGCGGATGTGTTCATAGGCGTTTCCGCCCCCGGCACGCTCACCAGGGATATGGTAAGCAAGATGGCCAAGGATGCGATAATTTTCGCCTGCGCCAACCCGACGCCGGAAATATTCCCGGAGGAAGCAAAGGCAGGCGGCGCTGCGGTCATCGCGACCGGGCGCAGCGACTTCCCGAATCAGGTAAACAACGTGCTGGCCTTCCCCGGGATATTCCGCGGAGCGTTTGACGTTCGTGCACGCGACATAAACGACGAGATGAAGCTTGCGGCGGCGGAGGCGATAGCATCGCTGGTGCCGGAGGGGGAGCTTGGCGCAGAGAACATACTGCCCATGGCGTTTGATCCCCGCGTCGGCAAGACCGTGGCCGAGGCCGTTGCGGCGGCGGCCAGAAAAACAGGGGTTGCCCGCATATAGCCGAATGGCGTGTGTGCGGTTTCTCGAAATAATAAAACATTATTACCCAAATCAGGAGGAAAATTTTAATGGAAAAGAAGGTATTCAAGCTGTTTAACATGCCGTGGTACTACTTTGCGATATGCGCAGCGATAGTATTTGCGGCGACCTACCTCGGCACACTGCCCTCCGGCATGGCCGGCGGCTTTGCGTTTATGATAGTGCTGGGCACCATACTCAACGAGATAGGCGAGAGGACGCCCATCGTCCGCTCCTACCTCGGCGGCGGCGCGATAATCGTAATTTTCGGCAGCGCGCTGCTCAACTACTTTAATCTGCTGCCCGCGCTGACCGAGACCCTTGAGGACGGCACCAAGGTCTACAACATGGCCTGCAACTTTGACCTCATCGGCAACATCAACTCCTTCTTCAAGCCGACCGGCGCGTTCCTCGATTTCTACATCGCGGCGCTGATAACCGGCTCCATACTCGGCATGAACGGCAACCTGCTAAAGAAGGCCGCGGCGCGCTACTTCCCCGCGATCTTCGGCGGCATAATCCTCTCCTTCGCGCTTGCCATGCTGTTTGCCTCCATAATGGGCTATGGCGCGCTCAAGGCGCTGCTGCTCATCGCTCTGCCTATAATGGGCGGCGGAATGGGCGCAGGCGCTGTTCCCCTCTCCAAGATATTCGAAAGCTCCCAGACCATGACCGCCGCTGAGGCGATATCCATAATGACCCCCGCCGTTGCAATCGGCAACGCGATATCCATAGTCATCGCCGGCGTAATGGTAAAGGTCATAAGCAACAAGGAATGGAACGGCCAGGGCGCGCTGATGAAGGTCGGCGTAAACGCGGCGGAGCTTGAGATAAGCCCCGAAATGCAGGCAAAGCGCGACAAGATCGACGTTAAGAACCTCGGCATCGGCATGCTGGTATCCTGCTCCTTCTTCGCCTGGGGCTATATCGTAGCCAAGTTCTGGGGCAAGCTGGTTCCCGCCGTTGAGATACACGCCTATGCATGGATGATAATCACCGTTGCAATAGTCAAGATATTCAACCTGCTTCCCGAGAGCATCGAGGTCGCCTGCTATCAGTGGTATCAGTTCGTTATGAAGAACCTGACCTCCGCCCTGCTCGTCGGCATCGGCATTTGCTACCTGAGCCTTGATACCGTTATCGAGAGCTTCAGCCTCACCTACCTCGTGCTCTGCCTCGTAACCTGCCTCGGCGCCTTCTTCGGCGCTGCCATCGTCGGCAGGTGGGTCGGCTTCTATCCCGTTGAGTCCGGCATCACCGCAGGTCTGTGCATGTCCAACATGGGCGGCACCGGCGACGTCGCCGTGCTTTCCGCGGCAGACCGCATGGAGCTCATGCCCTTCTCGCAGATATCCTCCCGCCTCGGCGGTGCGATAATACTGCTCATCGGCAGCCTGCTGCTCTCAACCCTCGGCGCGCTGCTCTAAAAACAGTCCACGATTTATTGACCTTAAAAAAGAAGGCGCTGCCCGCGGGCGGCGCTTTCTTGAAAAGCGGCGCAAAAGGCCGTAAAATAGCGGTAATACTAAAAAGGAGCTTATGAGTATGGCGAAATGCATAAAATGCGGCGGGGAGGCGGAGCTCTGCTTTCGGGCGCTCAAGGCCGAGACCTTTCATGCGCGGGATATCTCCGGCGACAGGCGGGTTCAGGCGCTGGGCGGCTTTACCGAGCTTTGCGTGTGCGGCGGCTGCGCAAAGGCGCAGCTTGACTATGCCCTGCGCGGGGTATCTATCAGGCCGCTGCTGCCGTATATCGCGATATTCGCGCTGGGCGTGCTGCTCTCTGTCGTGTTCTGGGCAAGCAACGGCGCACTCAGGCTCATGGGCATAGCCGCAGTGGTGTGCGGCGCTGCGGGCGGGGCTTCGACCGCGCTCGAGGCCGGAAAACGCCGCAGCGAATACCGGGAGCTTAGCCCGGAGCAGGCGCTGAGCCGCGCCGCATGGGAGGCCGCGCTGTCTGCCGCGCCCAAAAAGGACGGCGACAACGACATCACCTATATACCCGTTACCGAGGAGACGCTGCGGCGGAAAAACGGCGATTTGATGATACTCTACGACCTGCTGCCGGATATTGCAAAGCAGGCGTGGGAGCGGCTGCACGGGGAGGGCTGAAGCCCTCTCTTTTTTTGTTTGTATTGCCGCTCAAAGCTGGTATAATAGCGTAAAGGAATTTGAGCAAATATACATAAGGAGAACTACGGGATGACTGACAGAAGGATATTCATGATGTACGGCAGCGACGCCGCGGGCATGACCATGGCGCTCATGGAGGCCGCAGACATAAAGAGCGAGATACCCGCCGGGGCAAAAATAGCCCTTAAGCCCAACCTCGTCGTTGCAAAGGAGCCGGAATCCGGCGCAACGACACACGCCGGGGTGCTTGAGGGCTGCATAAAATACCTGCAGCAGCACGGCTTTAAGAACATTACCATAATGGAGGGCTCATGGGTCGGCGACAACACAAAGCGCGCCTTCCGCGTTACCGGCTACGACAAAATAGCCGAGAAGTACGGCGTAAGGCTGATCGACCTTAAGGACGACAAAACGAGGCCGCTCAAAACCGCGATAGGCAATATAGACGTGTGCGTATCCGCGCTGGATGCGGACTATCTGATAAGCCTGCCGGTGCTCAAGGGGCACTGCCAGACCACCATGACCTGCGCGCTCAAGAACAGCAAGGGCTGCCTGCCGGACAGGGAAAAGCGGCACTTCCACTCGCTCGGGCTGGATAAGCCGATCGCGGCGCTGGGCGCTGCGCTGAAGCCTAAGCTTACCATAGTTGACAGCATATGCGGCGACCTCGACTTTGAGGAGGGCGGGACGCCGGTTCAAACCAACCGCATGTTCCTTGGGCATGATCAGGTCGAGATAGACGCCTTCGGGTGCAGCCTGATGGGCATTGAAAACGAAATGGTAGGGTATATACCGCTTGCGGAGGAATACGGTGCGGGCAGCAGGAGCTTTTCCGAGGAGGACATAGTTTACCTGAACAGCCCGAGCGAGGCGCCGAAATACCCGCACCCCTCCGGCATAGTATCCCGCCTTACAAAGAACGTTGAGCAGCGGGACGCCTGCTCAGCCTGCTACGGCAACCTCGTTCACGCGCTGTACAGAATGGAGCACGAATACAGCAGCACCTGCCGCGAGCACATATGCATAGGTCAGGGCTTTAAGGATAAGTTCATCGACGGCATCGGCATCGGCCGCTGCTGCAACTGCGCCGCGCAGCAGGTGATGGGCTGCCCGCCCTCCGCCGAGGCGATAATACGCTTCCTTATGGAAAGGGAGCTGTAAAAATCAGCGCATAAGCTCAAAAAAGCAGCGGTTTTTCCGCTGCTTTTTAATTTGACATGTACTAAAGGCTGTGAACGGACAGTGCGCGTATGGCGTTGAGCACCGCCAGCACCATCACGCCGACATCCGCGAATATCGCCGCCCACATGCCCGCAAGGCCGAGCGCGCCGAGCATCAGGCAGAGCGCCTTAACGCCCAGGGCGAAGATTATGTTCTGGTAAACTATGCCTATGCACTTTCGGGATATCCTTATCGCCTTTACTATCTTGAGCGGGTCGTCGTCCATGAGCACGACGTCAGCCGCCTCGATCGCCGCATCTGACCCCATTGCGCCCATCGCGATGCCTATATCAGCGCGGGAGAGCACCGGCGCGTCGTTTATGCCGTCGCCGACGAAGGCCAGCTTGCCGCCCTTTTCGGTTTCCTTCAGCAGCCGCTCAACCTCGCTCACCTTGTCCGCAGGCAGCAGCTCGCTGCGGTATTCGTCGATGCCGAGGCTCTCTGCGACAGCCCTCGCCGCGCCCTCGCCGTCTCCTGTCAGCATCACGGTCTTTTGAACGCCGGCGCGCTTGAGCTCGGCGATAGCCGCCTTTGAGGTCGGCTTTTCCAGGTCGGCTATCACGATATGCCCGGCGTATTTGCCGTCTATCGCCATATGCACTATCGTTCCCGCGCTGTGGCACTGCCTGTATTCGATGCCGAGCTGCTTCATCAGCTTTCCGTTGCCGGCGGCGACCTCTTTGCCGTCCACCCGCGCAATTACGCCGTTGCCGCTTATCTCCTGAATGTCCGTCACCCTGTCGCGGTCTATCTCGCGGCCGTATGCCGCCTGAAGGCTCTTGCTTATCGGGTGGGACGAGGCACACTCCGCAAGCGCCGCAAGCTCGATGAGCTCCTCATCCGGCAGCGTGCCGTAGTGTATGTCGCTCACCTCAAAAACGCCGCGGGTCAGCGTTCCTGTCTTGTCAAAAACGACGGTCTTTGTTTTTGAAAGCGCCTCAAGGTAGTTGGAGCCCTTTATCAGCACGCCCTCCCTGCTTGCGCCGCCAAGACCCGCAAAGAAGCTGAGCGGAATGCTTATCACCAGCGCGCAGGGGCAGCTTATTACGAGGAAGGTCAGCGCACGGTATATCCAATCGCCCCAGTTCGCCGCGCCGCCCGTGGCAAGGCCGAATAACGGCGGCAGCACCGCAAGCGCCAGCGCGCCGTAGCAGACCGCGGGGGTGTATACCCTTGCAAAGCGGGAAATAAAGTTTTCGGGGCGGGATTTGTTGGAGCTGGAGTTTTCCACGAGCTCGAGTATCCTGGATACCGTGGACTCGCCGAACGCCTTTGTCGTGCGCACCCTTAAGAGGCCGGTGAGGTTTACGCAGCCGCTTATTATCTCGCTGCCCTCGGAAACCTCCCTCGGGCGGCTCTCGCCGGTGAGCGCCGCGGTGTTCAGAACAGAGCTGCCCTCTGTTACAATGCCGTCGATAGGCACCTTTTCGCCGGGCTGAACGACTATCTCGCAGCCGACGGGTACATCGTTCGGGTCAACCTGCTCCAGCCTTCCGTCCTTTTCAAGGTTGGCGTAGTCCGGCCGTATATCCATGAGCGCGGTGATGCTGCGCCTGCTCTTGCCGACGGCGTAGCTCTGGAAAAGCTCGCCTATCTGGTAAAACAGCATAACGGCGACCGCCTCGGTGAAGTCCCAGCTGCCGTCATACACCGCGAGCGCGACAGCCCCTACGGTCGCAACGGCCATAAGGAAGTTTTCGTCAAACACCCGGCCGTTGAGTATGCCGCGCAGCGCCTTGTGCAGTATGTCGTAGCCTATCACCGCGTAGCTCGCGGCGTACAGCGCGGCCGCAGCGTAGCCGGTAAGGCCGCTCAGCTTTGCAGCCATGAGCAGCACCGCCGAAACCGCTATCCGAACCAGCATCTTCTTTTGCTTTTTATTCATGCGCCCGCCTCCTTTTGGCATTTATGTTTGTTTACAGGTATATTTCGCAGTCCTCTTCGACCTTCCTGCAGCTCTTTACGACCTGCTTCATTACCGCCTTTTCGTCGCTTCCCTCGGCAAATTCAACTGTCATCTTCTGGGTCATGAAGTTCACAACGGCCTTCTGTACGCCCTCGGTGCCGTTTGCCGCTTCTTCCATAAGGTTTGCGCAGTTTGCGCAGTCCACTTCGATGTCGTAGGTCTTTTTCATTGTTGCCGCTCCTTATAATAGTTTAATAATTAAGCACTTGTTTAATCCTTATGGGAGCAGTATAATTTTCCCCGGGGCAAAAGTCAACGCATGCGCCCCGTAATCTTCCGTTTGGGCGAAATGTACTGCCAAACGGAGCAGCAAAAGGGAGGAAACGACATGACAGAGCTGCCGCACCGGCATGATTCCGGCGAAAACCGCCTTGGCGAGTGCCTTTCAAGGGCGGAGAGCTTTCAAACCGTGGCGGAGCTTTTCCGCCAGCTTTCGGACAGCAGCAGGATACGCATATTCTGGCTGCTTTGCCACGCGGAGGAGTGCGTGCTGAACATATCCGCGCTGATGGATATGAGCAGCCCTGCGGTATCGCACCACCTGAGGCAGCTCAAGGCCAGCGGGCTGATAGTTGCCCGCAGGGCAGGGCGGGAGGTATGCTACCGCGCGGCGGACAGCGAGCAGGCGGCGCTGCTGCACGAGGTGATAGAGCAGACCATGAAGATAGCCTGCCCAAAGGAGGACGCTGCGGCGGTCGCCGCGGTTCCGGAGTGCATAGACCCGGACGCGGGCAAGGGCGAGCCGCCCGCAAGGTACCCGCAGGAGCAGATAGACACAATACACAGGATACACAAATACCTGACCGAGGATCTTTCCCGGAGGGTTACAATCGAGGAGCTTTCCAGAAAGTTTCTCATAAACCCCTCGACCATGAAGGAGGTATTCCGCGAGGTATACGGAAGCTCCATTGCGGCGCACGTTCGCGAGCACAGGATGGGCAGGGCTGCGGCGCTGCTCAAGGGCAGCGATATGAGCATTGCGGAGGTCGCGTCCGCCGTCGGCTACGGCAGCCACAGCAAGTTTACCGCCGAGTTCCGCCGGGCATACGGCATGCCGCCTACGGAGTACCGCAGGCTTGCAAAATAACAAGCAAAGGAGCGGCATTGCGCCGCTCCCTTGAGCTTTGTTTCGGGTTTTGCAGATGCTATATCTCCTCGCCGAAGTGATCCTTGAACCCCTCGCCGAATATCTCGTTTGCGTTGGAAACTATCATAAACGCGGCGGGATCCTCCTCCTTAACTATCGTCCGCGCCTGTGGAAAGAGCTGCTTGCGCATTGCGCAGAGTATCACCAGCTTGTCCTTTTCGGAATATGCGCCGCGGCCGGATAGATACGTCACGCCTACGCCGAGCTCGTTCATGAGCCGGCCTGCAACGGTCCTTGCGTTGTCGCTTATTATGACCAGCGACTTTGCCTCGTCAGGCCCATAGAGCACAAGGTCGAATATGACCGTCTGCACGGCCAGGGATATCGCGGCGTACAGGCCGTTTTCGATGTTCCTGAACACAAACGCGGATATTGTAACTATTACTATGTCCGTCAGCGCGAATATCACGCCGGTTTTAAGGTAGCGGAACTTTATCCGCAGCAGCTTGACGATTATATCCGAGCCGCCGGTCGTTCCGCCCTGCGTGAACACCAGCCCCATGCCGAGCCCCATCAGCGCCCCGCCGACTATGCCTGCGAGCAGCTGATCCTCCGTCGGCACCGAAACGCCTGCAAGCGCGTTCATCATAAGCGAGGAGAGCACCGTTGAAAAGGCGGTATAATAGAGGAACTGCCTGCCGAACTTCCAAACGCCGACTGCCAGCAGCGGAATGTTGATGAGCAGCACCAGCGTGCCGGTCGGTATGTGCGTTGCGTAGCTGAGCATTATGGAAACGCCGGTAACGCCGCCCGGGGCAAGCCCCCTCGGGTCGAGGAACACCGCCACGGACACGGCGTATATAAAGCAGCCCAGCGCCATTATGAGGAAGCTCCTCAAATGCCGCGAAATGCCGTTCGCCTGCATTTTTATTCACAGCAGAGGGCGATTATGCCGTCTGCGACCAGCTTTGCGTTTTCAATGAGGTCGCCTACCGGCACCGCCTCGTCCACCATGTGTATGCGGTTCTCCCTGTCGTCCCGCTCAGGGCCGAAGGCAACGGCGTTCTTGAGGTGCCTTGCGTAGGTGCCGCCGCCGATGCGCTTTGGCGGGTTGTTGTCGCCGGTGCGCTCGCGGTATACCGCGAGCAGCTTGCTCACAAGCTCGCTGTCCTCCGGCACGCAGTAGCCCTCGCTGAAGGACTCGTACTCGCGCACGGCGCCCATATCGCCGAACAGATTGTCAAGGGTAGTGAGCAGCTTGTCCTCGCCGGTGCACATGGGTGCGCGTATGTCTATGCTTATGGCGTAGCCGTCCTCGTTCCAGTTCATGAGGCCGATATTGAGGGTGAGCCTGCCGGAATCGTCGCTGGAATCGAGGCCTGCGGATTCGCCGTGTACATCCATGCCGAACGCCCTGACCAGCGCCGCTACTGCCTCCGCGTCCTCGCGCGGCAGCTCCAGCCTGTTCAGCAGCGCCAGCATGAGCTGAATGGCGTTCCTGCCGTTTTCCGGCATTGAGGCGTGCGCGGCGACGCCGGCTGCGGTTATCATTGTACCGTTTTCAATCGCCTCGGCGGTAAAGCAGCTGTCGCCGGCTATTGCTGAGCTGACGCTGGCCATATCGCAGGGGACGGTGGCCACCGCCTTGCCTGGCACGGCGTTTATGACGGTTCCGGCCTTGAGGGTGATGTGCGAGGGGTATTTCTTTGCGTACCTCGTGTGGAATATGTTCTTTTCGGCGTTTACCAGCGGGTATTCCGCATCCGGCGAGAAGGACATATCCGGCAGCTTTTCGTTTTCGATGTAGTGCTTGAGGCAGCCCATGCCGACCTCCTCGTCGCAGCCGAAGAGCAGGCGAGCCTTTCTCTTAAAAGGCAGCCCGGCGGCCTTGACAGCCGCAAGCGCGTATGCCGCCGTTACCGCAGGACCCTTATCGTCCAGCACGCCGCGGCCGATCATGCTGCCGTTTACTATATGCGCGCCGTAGGGGTCGCTGCTCCAGCCCTCGCCCTCGGGAACTACGTCGAGGTGCATGAGCAGGCCGAGCGTCTCCTCGCCGCAGCCGTAGTCCGCATAGCCGATATAGCCGTCCATGTCGCAGGTATCAAAGCCGAAGCCGCGGCATATATCCAGCATGCTCGTCAGCGCCTTTTTGCACTCCTGCCCAAAGGGGGCGCCGGGGGCGGCGGGCTCGCTGCCGCTGACGCTGCGGAAGCTGACCAGCTTCTGAACGTCCCGTATCATTTCCTCGCTGTGCTCATCCAGCCAAAGGTCTACCTTGCTGTTCACTTTTTCTTCCTCCGTGTGTCTGTTTTATTTTGAAGTGTTATTATCCGATGCTTCTATTATACAATGCCCTCTGCCGTTTTGTCACCCACCCGGCGCTTACCAGCCGTATTGCTCATAGAGCTGCTCCAGCTCGCCGCTCTGCTTCATCTCCTGAATGACTATGGTAGCGACCTCGGAAAACACCGCGCTGTCGCCCGGGCACATGACCTGATAGTCTATCGTGCCGAATATCAGTGTGGTTTCGGTAAGGTCATAGCTTGAGCGCAAGGCGTTAAAGGTCTGCCGCAGCAGCGCCGCGCCGCCTATTTTGCCGCGCTCCAGCCCGTCCATCATGTCGGTATACGATGCGTATGCCTTTTTTGATATGTTAAGCCCGCTGTTTTTGGAAAGGTAGCTGCTTACGATGATGTCCTCCGCGGTCTTGCGCAGCCGGTTGGACTGAATGTAGCCCACCGTGAAGTTCTTTAGCGCAAAGGAGCTCGTTCCCCGCTTTACCGCAAGGAGACATTCCTCGGTATAGTAGCTCTCGGAATAGGTATATTTTGACGCCATGCCGGAGGACATATGGCCGACCACCATATCCACCGTGCCGTCGTCAAGGCTGGTGCCCGCGGTCATCGGTGTGACCTCGACGAACTCCACCCGCCCGTCCGGCTCAACATCCGGCAGCAGCTTTTCCGCCAGGCGAACGCCTATCTGCTTTTCCAGCTCATAGCCCGGCATGTCGCTTATTATGCCGACCTTGAGCACGCCGCGCTCGCGCAGCGTTTTAACCTCGGCGGAGGAGAACAGCTGCGTTTCCGCCCGGCCGAATATCGCCGCGAAAACGAGCAGCAGCACAACGGCCGCCGCGGCTATCGCCCTGCGCCACGGCCTGCCCTCGTCCCCTATCAAGGTGAAATTCATGCGCCTGAAGTTGAGCTGCAGCCGGCGCAGCCTGCGCCGATACCGCCTTAGGATATCTCTTTTCATACTTTGAATTATAGCCCGATGCGGCGCAGTTTACAAGTGAACAAATATAAGGCAGGCCGGCGCATTTTGACAATCAATCTACTATTGCCGTTTTCATTGACAAGGGCGGGGAAAAAAGGCTATACTTAGTCTGTAATGGTGTACGCTCAAACGCTAAATCTATATCACGCGAGGTGTTAAATATGCGTCTTTTAAAATCCACCGAGCTGCGCAAGCTCTACCTTGACTTCTTCCGCGAGAAGGGACATGCGATAATCCCCTCCGCCTCCCTGATACCCGAAAACGACCCGACCGTGCTGTTCACGACCGCGGGAATGCACCCCCTCGTGCCGTATCTCCTGGGCGAAAAGCACCCCGAGGGCAACCGCCTGGCGGACGTTCAGAAGTGCATCCGCACCGGCGATATCGACGAGGTAGGCGATACCTCGCACTGCACCTTCTTTGAAATGCTGGGCAACTGGTCGCTCGGCGATTACTTCAAAAAAGAGTCCATCGCCTACTCATGGGAGTTTTTGACGGACGAAAAGTGGCTTGGCATAGACAAGGACAAGCTGTACTTTACCTGCTTCGCGGGCGATGAGGACGCACCGCGGGATACATATTCCCACGACCGCTGGGTCGAGATGGGCGTAGACCCCTCCCATATATTCTACCTCGACAAGAGGCACAACTGGTGGGGCCCCGCCGGCATAACCGGCCCCTGCGGCCCGGATACCGAGATATTCTACGACACCGGCAAGCCCAAGTGCTGCCCGGAGTGCGACCCATCCTGCGGCTGCGGAAAGTACCTTGAAATATGGAACAACGTATTCATGGAGTACAACAAGCAGGCGGACGGCAGCTTCATACCCCTTTCCCAGCAGAACGTCGATACCGGCATGGGGCTCGACCGCACCATCGCAACGCTTCAGGGCGTTGAAAGCGTATACGATACCGACGCCTTCACCGGCATAATAGATACCATCGAGCAGCTCTCCGGCAAGCACTACAAGGACAGCCCGGAGGTGACCCGCGCCTTCCGCATAGTGGCGGATCATATCCGCTGCGCGACCTTCATACTCGGCGACCCCCGCGGCGTTACCCCCTCCAATGTGGATCAGGGCTATATTCTCCGCCGCCTCATCCGCCGCGCGATACGCTTTGCAATGCAGCTCGGCATACCCGACAACAAGCTGGATACCGTGGCCGATGCGGTCATCGCCCAGTACGGCGAGGTATACCCGGAGCTCAAGGCCAACCGCGAAAAGATAATGAGCGAGCTTGACAAGGAGGAGACCCGCTTCCAGAAGGCGCTGCGCAACGGCACAAAGGAGTTTGAGCGCATAAAGGGCGGCTTTGAGGGCGGCGTCATAGACGGCGCGACCGCCTTCCACCTCTACGATACCTTCGGCTTCCCGATAGAGTTCACCGAGGAGCTTGCAAAGGAAAACGGCCTGAAGGTGGACACCGAGGGCTTCAAGGCGGCCTTTGAGGAGCACCAGAAGAAGAGCCAGATGGGCGCGGAGCACCGCTTTAAGGGCGGCCTTGCGGATACCAGCGTTGAAACGGCGAGGCTGCACAGCGCAACGCATCTGCTTCAGGCGGCGCTGCGCAAGGTGCTCAACGACCCCACCATAAGCCAGCGCGGCTCCAACATCACGGCGGAGCGGCTGCGCTTTGACTTCAGCTTTGGCCGCAAGCTCACCAAGGAGGAGCTGCAGCAGGTCGAGGATCAGGTAAACGAATGGATACAGGCCAAGGCACCCATAACCTGCGAGGAAATGACGGTTGACGAGGCGAGGGAGCACGGCGCCGTCGGCCTCTTTGGCGATAAGTACGGCGAGCGCGTAAAGGTATACACTATGGGCAGCTTCTCAAAGGAGATATGCGGCGGCCCGCACGCGGAAAACACCGGCGAACTCGGCCACTTCAAGATAAAGAAGGAGGAGGCCTCCAGCTCCGGCGTCCGCAGGATAAAGGCGGTACTCGAATACTGATATACTTTTGAATAAAAAAAGGGGCGTTTTTCGCCCCTTTTGGTTACTTTGCGTCGGGAGGGGAATATATGGCGGAGAGCAGCTGGTACTATTACGACTGGCAGATGGAGGGCAGCCCTGCGGAGTTTGCGGTGGATACCCGCTTTTTTGACAAGGCGCCATACCCGAACCGGCCGGTGCTCATGCATATGCGCTGCGAAATGGCAGACGGCTCCGCCCTCGGCAGCCGCGCAAGGCGGCACATCGACAAGCTGGAAAAGCGCTGCGAGGCGGATGTAAAGGCGCTGTACGCGGGCTATATTCAGGACGATTACCGGCGGGTGATGTTTTTTTATACGGATAAGCCCGCCCGCCTCGGCGCGCTGGAGGATATTGCGGACAGGGAAAGATACCTGCTCTGCTCCGTCGGCGCGGAGGAGGATGCTCAGTGGAGCACATATCTTAGCGTACTGTATCCCGACGCCGCAAAGTATTACACCGAAACAAACCGTAAAAACGCCGAGCTCTACCGCAAAAACGGGGACTGCATAACCGCCGCGCGCAGGCTGACGCTGCACGTGTTCTTCCCGCTCGAGGTGCTTTCAAAGCAGTTTGCCGAGGAGGCGCGGCTCGCGGGCTTTGCAATAGGCGATCCGGAGTTCAACCCGGATCTTGAAACGCAGTACGGCATCCGGCTGCACGTCATATCCACCCTCGAGGCGGAGGAGCTGGATAAATACACCACCCTCGCAATATATACCGCCGAGCGCTACTCCGGCCGGCTGCTGTACTGGGAGTCGCCGGTGATACCGAAGAATAGTCCGCTGAGGTGAGGGTCTGGGCGCATCCTGCATCAAAATCCTTCATATAATTCATTTGAAATATAATTGTCAAAACATTGCATTTGCCTATTGCCTTTGAAATAATTATAGGGTACAATCATAAAAACGGCGATGTTAAGCCGCCGTATATATTTGTTTTTGGTTTGGGAATCATCTTTTCTTCACATTGGCCGGTAACTGCGGTTCGAAGTTTTGAGTGAGCTTTTAATTGATGTGTGCTTAAAAACAGAATACTTTTATTGAGGAGGTAACGAAAATTGCCGACTATCATTGAACGCATAACCGAGGCGGAGGCTGCGGGTGTTGAAATTAAAAAACAGGCAACCGCCAAAGCAAAGGAAATTATTGAAGCGGCGGAGGCGGACGCGCAGAAGACCATTGAGCGGGCGCACGCCGAGGGAAGGGCCGCCATCGACGCCGCAGAGGCGGAGGCTGAGCGCCGGGGAGCCGCAATTACCGCGGAAAAAACCGAAGCGGCTCTGGCCGAGGCAGCCGAGGAATGCAGGAAGGCGGAGGAACGTATGCAGGCCGCAGTCGATCATATACTCAGCGAGGTGACAGGCGCATGATAGTACCCATGAAAAAGCTGACGCTCGCCGCGCTGGAGCGCGACCGCGAGCCGCTGCTAAAGGCGCTGCAATCCGCCTGCGCAGTTCAGCTCATTCCGGCGGAGGAGGGCAAGCAGCCCGCCGAGAGCGACGCTGTTCAGCGGCTTCAAAGCGCGGAGGAGCTGCTTCGCCCCTTTGCAAAAAAGGAGGGGCTCGGCCCAAAGCCGGAGGCTACGGGCGACGAGCTGGAAAAGGAGATTCAGCCCGCCTTGCAGCTTTGCGGCGAGCTGGAGGGGCTTCAGCGCAAAATTGCGGAGCTTCGCAGCGGAATTGAAAAGCGGCACACGCAGCTTGCAGCACTGCTCCCCTGGGAGGGGCTTGCAGACCCGCTGCAAACCGTTCGCTCTACCGCGAGCATACGCATAGCCGCAGGCACAGTCCCCGCCGAGGGGGTAAAAACGCTGGAGCAGAGCGGCGCCGAGGTTCAGCTCTTTGGCGGCGAAAAGGAGCGCGCGGCGCTGGTAATATGCTCAAAGGAGGAATACCCCGAGCTTGCGGAGGCGATTAAGGCCAGCGGCTTTCAGGAAAAGGACTTCGGCAGCCTTACCGGCACCGCAGCCGAGAACATCTCCAGGCTCAACGCCGAGCTTGCGGATATGCAGAACCGGCTCACGGCACTTGAGGAGGAGCTGGCGTCGTATGCCGCCCGCCGGGGCGAGGTATGCCGCGCTTTAGATGGTGCCAGCATCGAGCGGGACCGCGAGCGCAGCTCCGAGTGCATAACCGAGACCGCGAGCGCGTTCATGCTTTCCGGCTGGGTTCGGGAGGACATGACGGACAAGGTGCGCCAGGAGATTCAAAAGATCACCGACGTATACTATATCGACTTTGAGAATCCGGCGGAGGACGAAACGCCGCCGACAGCCCTTAAAAACAGCGAGCTCATTACCCCGTATGAGGCGGTCACAAACCTGTATTCCCTGCCCGCCTACGGCTCGATAGACGGCACGCCGCTTATGGCGCCCTTCTATTTTATATTCTTCGGAATGATGCTTTCGGATTCCGCATACGGCGCGGTGCTCGCGCTGGGCTGCTGGGCGTTCATAAAATACATAAAGCCCCGCGGAATGATGAAAAACCTTGCCGAGGTGCTGCTCATGGGCGGCATATCCACGATATTCATGGGGCTGCTGTTCGGAACCTGCGCCGGCGTTTCCTGGCCGGTGATATTCAAGGGCACGGCGCTGGAGAACACCTTCCCGCTGATAGATTCCTCGACAGACCCAATGGGCATGCTTATGGTCTGCGGCGCGTTCGGCATAATACACATGTTCTACGCCGTGTTCATTGCAACCTGGCGCTGCCTCAAGGCAAAGGACTACATGGGCGCGCTTATCGACAACATGTGCTGGGTGTTCATAGTTTCGGGGCTTATCATGCAGGCGGCGCCCATGGCGGGGCTGCCGCAGGGGGTTGCAGAGTTCGGCAAGTGGCTGGCGATAGTCTCCGCGGTGCTGGTGTTCCTCTTTGCGGGGCGCAGCAAGAAAAACATCGCGGGGCGGCTCATCTCCGGCGCGGGCAAGCTGTACGACGTCACATCATGGCTGGGCGACGTGCTCTCCTATGCGCGAATTTTCGCCCTCGGCCTCTCGACCGGCGTTATAGGTCTGGTGCTCAATACCCTCTGCTGGGATATGCTCTTCTCCTCCTTTAAGGGGAGCGTGCCGCTGACGATACTGGGCTTCGTGATAGTCACGGTGCTCTCGGTCGCTCTGCATGTGTTCATGATGCTCATAAGCACCCTCGGCTGCTTCGTTCACACCGCAAGGCTCCAGTACGTTGAGTTCTTCGGAAAGTTCTACGAGGCGGGCGGAAAGGCGTTCCGCCCCTTGGGCTACAACACGAAATACGTCAACGTCAACGCCGAGTAGATATCGGCGCAGCAAAAACAATAGAGCGGGCTATCCGCTTTATATAAAACCGAAATACTACCAAACATTTATTATTTTGGAGGTCAAACAAAAATGATGGGTCTTTCTGAATTTTTCGCTTCTCTTAACCAGAACGGTCAGCTGCTTGCAGGGCTGGGCGCGGTGTTTGCGGCGCTGTTCGCGGGCATAGGCTCCGCCATTGGCGTAGGCCACGCCGGTCAGGCCGGCGCTGCCGTAATAGCCGAGGATCCGGATCAGTTCGGCTCGGTGCTGGTGCTGCAGCTGCTGCCCGGCACGCAGGGCATATACGGCCTGCTCATAGGCTTCGTTATCGCCACCAAGGCTAACCTTTTGGGCGCCGGCGCGCCGATAGCGCCCGAAACCGGCATGGCGCTGTTCCTGGCCTCCCTGCCAATAGCCTTTGGCGGCCTGCTTTCGGCAATTGCTCAGGGCAAGGTTGCGGCCTCCGGCATAGCGATGGTCGGCAAGCGCCCCTCCGAGTCCGGCAAGGCGATAATCTTCACCGTAATGGTCGAGACCTACGCGGTGCTTTCGCTGCTGTTCTCCTTCCTGCTCGTAAACGGCGTTCAGGTCTAAAGGGCAAAGCCTATGGTCGAGCGTGATAACGGAGCCGAAAGGCTCACAGCCGGTATAATCGAAAAGGCCAGGGCGGAGGCCGAAGGCATAGTCACCGAGGCCACGCAGAAGGCGGCGGGCATCCGCGAAAAGGCCGCAGACCGTGCCTGCGAGCTGAGGCTGGAATACGAAAAAAAGGCCGCCCAGGCGCAGGACGACGTGACAGAGCGGATAATAACCACCTGCGCGCTGGAAAACCGCAAGCTGGCGCTCAAGGAAAAGCGCCGGGTGCTGGACGAAGCATTTGACACGGCTCTAAAGCAGCTCTGCGCCCTTGAGGGGGAAAAGCGGCAGGCGCTGCTGGAGCGGCTCATCAGGGAAAACGCAGAGGGCGGCGAAACGCTCCGCCCGGCTGCTGCGGACAGGGAGATGCTGCAAAAGCTGCTTATTTCCTCATTCCTGCGTCATCCCCTGCGCAGCCCTGTCGTGCTGGGCGAGAATATACCCGCGGGCGGCGGCTTCAGGCTTGTCGCCCACGGGAGCGAGACGGACTGTACCTTTGAGGCGCTGCTCTCGGATTACCGCGAGCGGAGGGAAAGCGAAGCCGCGAAGGTGCTCTTCGAGTAAAGGAGGGCTGATATGCCACAGAAAAGTCCTATATACGCGATAACCCGAATCAGGGTTCACGAAAAGGACATGATAGGCCGGGAGCGGATGGCGCGCATGGCCGAGGCCGCGCCGGAGGAGGTAATGCGGCTGCTTGCGGAAGCGGGCTACGGCGGCGTTGCCGACCCGACCCTGCTGGACGGGGACGGCATGATAGCAAGTGAGCTTTCAGACGCCTATGCGCTGATAAACGAGGTGACCTTCGCGCCGGAGAAGACAGATCTCTTTCTGCTGCGCGGGGATATACACAACCTCAAGCTGCTGCTGAAGCTCCGCCTCACCGGCTCAAAGGACTCCCCCGCCCTCATGCAGGGCATATACCCGGTCGAGAGCATAACCGCAATGGTGAACAATGCGGACTACCGGGAGCTTCCGGAGGAGCTTGAAAGGCGGCTCAACGCACTTGAGCAGGGCTTTGCCGCGGGAGTGGATCCGGCCATGATATCCATTGAGCTGGATCGCGGCTACATCGAGCACTGCCAGAAGCACGCAAAGGGCGCCTCGCTTGAGTATTTTAAGGCGCTTGCGGATTTCACCAACCTGCTTGCGCTGCTTCGCATCAAAAAGGCCGGCGGCAGCGCGGAAAGGCTGAAGGCTGCACTCCTGCCCGAGGGGTACATACCCGAGCGGCAGCTGCTGCACGCGCTGGACGCACAGCAGGAGGACGCGCTCACAAAGCTCGCGGCGGGGCCCGCAAGGCAGCGGATGCTGAAGGGCTTGGCGGGGTATGCCGATACAGGCCGCCTCAATGAGCTTGAGCGGCAGCGGGACGGGTATCTTCTCTCCCTCTTTTCCGGCGGCAGGGCTGCGGACAGCGGCATAGAGCCGCTCATAGGCTACCTTTTAGGCCGGGAGCAGGAGGCGAAGAACCTTCGCATAATAATTACCGCAAAGCGGAACGGCCTGCCTGCTGCGGCGATAACCGAAAGGCTGGGTGAGCTGTATGGATAAGCGAACAGACATTGCAATGATAGGCGACAGGGACTCTGTGCTCATCGGCAAGGCGGTCGGCCTCGGCGTATTTGACGAGACGGACGGCGAAAAGGCGGGCAGGCTGATACACAGGCTTGCGCGCGAGGGGTGCAGGGTGATATTCCTGACCGAGCCGCTGTATGCCGAGTGCGGCGAGGTCATTGAAGGGTTTAAGTCGGAGACCTTCCCCGTAATAATTCCCATTCCGGATCAGCGCGGCGCATCCGGCGTGGCAATGGCGGCGCTGAAGGCAAACGTTGAAAAGGCCATAGGCGTGGATATACTGTTCTCGGAGGATAAATAAAGATGGCGATAAAAGGAACCATAGTTAAGGTATCAGGCCCCCTGATAGTTGCATCCGGCATGGCGGACGTCAACATGTACGACGTCGTCCATGTATCCGAAAAGCAGCTCATAGGCGAGGTCATAGAGCTTCGCGGGGAGATGGCCTCAATTCAGGTATACGAGGAGACCGGCGGCATCGGCCCCGGCGAGCCGGTAGAATCAACCGGCGCGCCGCTCTCGGTCGAGCTTGCACCGGGGCTTATAGAGTCGATATACGACGGCATACAGAGGCCGCTGAATAAAATTCAGGAGCTTGCGGGCGACCGCATAACGAGGGGCATCAGGGTGAACTCCATCGACCACGATAAAAAGTGGGAGTTCTGCCCCGCGGCCAGGGTCGGCGACAGGCTGACCGGCGGCGATATTCTGGGCACCGTTCAGGAGACCGAGGCTGTGCTGCACAAGGTGATGGTGCCGCCCGGCGTTTCGGGCGAGCTCAGCTGGATACACTCCGGCGAGGCGACGGTAGTTGAGCCGATAGCAAGGCTGACAAACGAAAAGGGCGAAACCGTTGAGCTGCCGATGATGCAGAAATGGCCTGTGCGCATAGGCAGGCCGTATGCAAAGAAGATGGCGCCGACCGAGCCCATGATAACCGGCCAGCGCGTTATCGATACGCTGTTCCCGGTTGCAAAGGGCGGCGTTGCGGCAGTTCCCGGCCCCTTCGGCAGCGGAAAGACCGTCGTTCAGCATCAGCTTGCAAAGTGGGCAGATGCGGACATAATCGTATACGTCGGCTGCGGCGAGCGCGGCAACGAGATGACCGACGTTCTGATGGAGTTCCCGGAGCTGAAGGACCCCCGCACAGGGCTGTCACTGATGAAGCGCACGGTGCTCATTGCAAATACGTCGGATATGCCTGTTGCGGCGCGCGAGGCCAGCATTTATACCGGCATAACCATTGCCGAATACTTCCGCGATATGGGCTACAAGGTGGCCATAATGGCGGACTCCACCAGCCGCTGGGCAGAGGCGCTGCGCGAAATGAGCGGCCGCCTTGAGGAGATGCCGGGCGAGGAGGGCTACCCCGCCTACCTGGGCAGCCGCCTTGCGGAGTTTTACGAGAGAGCAGGCAGCGTGGTAACGCTGGGCAGCGAGGGGCGCGAGGGCGCGGTTACCGCGATAGGCGCGGTTTCCCCTCCGGGCGGCGATATTTCAGAGCCGGTATCGCAGGCGACGCTGCGAACCGTAAAGGTGTTCTGGGGCCTGAGCGCAAAGCTCGCCTACGCCCGCCACTTCCCCGCCATAGACTGGCTGACGTCCTATTCGCTGTATCTCGACAGGCTGGAGCCCTGGTTCAATAAGGAGGTCGACCGCGACTGGTCGGCGATGGTACAGAAGGTCATGACCATGCTTCAGCAGGAGAGCGAGCTGGAGGAGATAGTTCGCCTCGTCGGCATAGACGCACTCAGCCACCGTGACAGGCTTACGCTTGAGGCGTCCCGCTCCATACGCGAGGACTACCTGCACCAGAACGCCTTCCACGAGGTGGATACCTACTCATCACCCGCAAAGCAGGCGATGCTGCTGAGGCTGATACTCAGCTACCACGAAAAGAGCCTCGATGCGCTGGATAAGGGCGCGCTGTTCAGCAAGCTCGCGTCGCTGCCGGTCAGGGAGGATATAGGCCGCTTCAAGTATACCGAGGAGGCGAAGTGCGCCGAGCGGTATGAGGAAATACTTTCGAAGCTCAACTCCGAGCTTCGCGAGCTTACGGAAGGGGGCGAAGCGTAATGCGCAAGGAATACACGACTATAAAAGAGGTCGCGGGGCCGCTGATGCTGGTGGATCAGGTCGAGGGCGTAAAGTACGACGAGCTGGTCGAGATCGAGCAGGCGGACGGCAGGATACGCCGCGGCAAGGTGCTGGAGATAAACCGCGACAAGGCGCTGCTTCAGCTCTTTGAGGGCAGCCAGGGGTTAAAGATATCCGATTCCAAGGCCAAGTTTCTGGGTCACTCCATAGAGCTTGCGGTCGCGCCAGATATGCTGGGCAGGGTGTTTGACGGCATGGGCAGGCCGATAGACGGCGGCCCCGAGCTGATACCCGAAAAGCGCCTCGATATAAACGGCGCACCCATAAACCCCGCCGCGCGCGACTACCCTAACGAGTTCATTCAAACCGGCATTTCCGCGATAGACGGCCTTAATACCCTCGTTCGCGGGCAGAAGCTGCCGGTGTTCTCCGGCTCCGGATTGCCGCACGCAAACCTTGCGGCGCAGATCGCCCGTCAGGCCAGGGTTCGCGGAACAGGCGAGGGCTTCGCAGTCGTTTTCGCTGCCGTCGGCATAACCTTTGAGGAGGCGGATTTCTTCACCTCCGATTTCCGCTCGACCGGCGCTATCGACCGCACGGTGACATTCATAAACCTTGCAAACGATCCCGCGATAGAGCGTATCGCAACGCCGCGAATGGCGCTGACCGCCGCGGAGTACCTTGCATACGACCTCGGTATGCACGTTCTGGTAATAATTACCGACATAACCAACTACGCCGAGGCGCTGCGCGAGATATCCGCCGCAAGAAAAGAGGTTCCCGGCCGCCGCGGCTACCCCGGCTACCTCTATACCGACCTTGCGACCATGTACGAGCGCGCGGGGCGAATAAAGGGCAACCCCGGCTCCATCACCATGATACCGATACTCTCCATGCCGGAGGACGACATAACCCACCCGATACCCGACCTTACCGGCTACATAACCGAGGGGCAGATAATTCTCGGGCGCGAGCTGCACAGGAGGGGCATCACCCCGCCTATCAACGTTCTCCCCTCACTCTCCCGCCTGAAGGACAAGGGCATCGGCCGCGGAAAGACCCGCGAGGATCACTCCGACACCATGAACCAGCTCTTCGCCGCCTATTCCCGCGGCAAGGACGCAAAGGAGCTTGCGGTAATACTGGGCGACGCGGCATTGTCGGATACCGACAAGCTGTATGCAAGGTTTGCAGATGCATTTGAGGAGCAGTATGTGTCGCAGGGCTTCCATACCAACCGCTCAATAGAAGAAACGCTGGATATCGGCTGGAAGCTGCTCTCAATACTGCCCCGCACCGAGCTCAAGCGCATAAGGGACGAATATCTCGATAAATACCTGCCAAAGGAGGAATAGCCTATGGCACAGCTTCAAGTTAAGCCGACCCGAATGGAGCTGACCAACCTGAAGAAAAAGCGGAAGGTCGCCGTTCGCGGGCATAAGCTCATGAAGGATAAGCGGGACGAGATGGTTCGCCGCTTTATCGCCTACGCAAGGCGCAACAAGGAGCTTCGGCAGCAGGTTGAGCAGCGGCTCTCCGGCGCAATGGCGCACTTTGTGCTTGCCCGTGCCGAGATGAGCGGCGAGGCGATCGAAGAGGCGCTGGCCTACCCCGCCCGCGCGGCCGAGGTGAAGGTGGATACGCAGTATGTGCTTTCGCTCAAGATGCCCAAGCTGTCGCTGGAGCCGGCGGAGGACGTTGAGCTGCCGTATGGCTACATGACCACCTCCGAGGAGCTGGACGAGGCTGTAAAGGCGTTCGGCGAGGTGCTGCCGCTGCTCATTGAGCTTGCGGAGGTTGAAAAGATATGCAATTCCCTTGCGGACGAGATCGAAAAGACCCGCCGCCGCGTAAACGCCCTCGAGTATGTAATGATTCCGCAGTTTGACGAGGCAATACGCGAAATCAAGATGAAGCTCGACGAAAACGACCGCGGCAACACCACCCGCCTGATGAAAACAAAGGAAATGCTGGCAAACAGGGAGTAAAAAACGAATAGGCCGCAGTAACTGCAAAATAACAAAAGCCCCCGAGCAAGGGGGCTTTTTGTGCTAAAAAAGTGAGGGCGCGGCGCGGCAAAAGAAAATCGAATGCCTGCGCGCTGTACAAAAATGCCGAAAAATGATACAATACGCCATATACACGTGACCAAATTGTACACAAGTGAAATTGATCGAACGAGGAGGCAAGGTTGATGGTTGACGGCAGGAACAGGACCGAAGAGCTCTTTGCAGCTTGGCTTGCCGAAAATGTGCCGTCCGCCCGCCTGTCCGAGGTATATATTTACTGCTCCGAAATAGAATCATACTGCCAAAAAATAAAGGTGCTGCGCCGGCCGCTGTTTGAAACGACGGATATGGATACAGTCAGGCTGGTTCAGAAAACCGTTGCCGAAAGCAGGCTGTTTCAGCTTTCGCACAAGGGGCAGATGAAAAAAATAGTCGCCGCGGCGCAATATTATGCGACGTTTGTAAAAACTCTGAGCGCCGAGGCGGAGAGCGCTACCATACTACCCCCCCCCCGAGAAAATAATAGCAATATAGCTCAAAATAAAACTGAAGAAAATATTCAGAAAATAACCAACGAAAAAATCAATTCAGGCGAAATTATTCAAAACAGCGACAACTTAAAAACCGAGGAAGGGCGCTCTGCCCCGGCGGATACGGCGAGAAAGGCCGCAGCACGGGCTGCGATCGCGGCTTATACCGCGGGCAAAACGCCGCTGGAGGTGCTGCGCGCCCCGCGGGTCAGGTATGAATTTGCCGGCGAAACGCTTGGCGTATACGCCAACGCCGCAAAGCTGCTGGATAACGCCGAGAAAAAGAACACGCTGATCAGCGGAGAGCGGCTTACCGACCGCCAGCTTTTTAACTCGCACCTGAAGCGGCTTACGGAGCGCATTTCGGCGGACGCCAGCGGAGCACGACGGCTCAACAGGGCGGCCGGGCTGAGCCACGTTGCAGCGATGGCAAGAATGCTTGGGTATTTCGATTACCACGCCGACAGCCGCGACTTTGACTACCTTGCCTTGGCAATGCAACAAAACGGCGGCAGCGAAGTGACCGCCGGCGCCGCGACTAAGGCGGTGTGTGCCCTGTTCAGCGCAAAACTGAATAATATAAACGCACTCGAGCTGATAGACGCCGCTGAGCCGCAGGCAGGAGCAGAGGGCGAGCGGGAGGAAAAAACCGAGACTGAGCAGCCCAAAGGGGTCCAGGGCGGCGGCGAAATAAAAACCGAAACAAAAAAAGAACCGGCGGCTGCTGAATTTAATGCGCTGTTTGAGGATAAAAAATACAAGCTGCTCTACAGAGAGCTGGGGCGGGCAGGCATTACCACACTGGAGGGGCTGAAAAGCATCAACCTTTGGTCCTTTATGAACCTGCGCGAGCTGTACACCTTTCAGCAGAGGGCCGCGATAAGCGCGGAGCTGACAGCAAAGCTGAAGTGCAGAGAAAAAGAAGAGGCGCGGGCTGCCGATGCGCCAGCGAAAGAAGCCATTCGACCGGCCGCCCGGCAGAAAGAAGCACCCAGGCCGAGCGGCGCTATTGACCGCGACCCCGGCCTTGCGCGGGAGGCGGAAGAGTTTTTGCAGCAGCGCGAGCTTGAAGGCGTGACCTACGAGGAGCTGCAGGGCAGGCTGCACTGCACGATGGCCATAACAAAGGGGATCGTCGCTCAGTCAAAAAACGTGATCGAGATGAACAGAAGGCTATATCACGTTGATGCGCTGGTGGATCTTGAAGAAGGGGCGGACGCTCTGGAATCGGTTCTCGATAAGCTGCTCAAAAAGAACGACGGCATTGCAACGTCAAAGAACCTGTATGAGTATGCCCGCAGCGAAATGGCAATGTTCTTGAACGACAACGGCATTACGGAGCAGCAGGCCGTGTATGACCTTGCCCGCCATCTGTTTGAAAAGCTGGAATACTACGGCAAGCGATACGTCTTTCGCTCAAATGTGTACATTAGCCTGCCCGAGGTCTCGGCGGATTCAAACATCGCCATCATAAAAAAATACGCAAGGGAAAAGGGCTCAACAGTTAACATAAAGGAGCTGGAGGGCTACATTTGCGGGCTGGGCCTAAGTGCCGGCGGCTTGCGCTCGGCGATGCGGATAGACAAGGAGCCCGTGTTCCTCGTCTATGCGGAAAATGAGTACCTTCTTGCGGAGCTCATGCATATTGACGACGACTTCCTGAAGGCGGTCCATTCCGCGCTGCGGCGGTTGTTTGCGGATTCGGACGGGCACATCATCCCCCGCAATATTGCCGAAAGCTGGTATTGCCTTTTGCCGGGCCTGCCCGCCTCGCTGCCCTGGACGCCGATGCTGCTGCAGCAGCTGATACGCTTTTACCCAAACGAGTTGCAGGCGAGGAGCATAATCGCAATGGAATCGCAAAACAGCAACACGCTGCACGCTATGTTTGTCGATAAGGACAGCTGGATACAGGACTTTCGGGACGCCGTTGCGGTCTTTCTCAGCGAGGAGATGCCGGAGCGCAGCGAGTTTGAGGCGAAGGAGCTGCGGCAAATACTCGGCAGGGCGGGCATGATAAGCGGCAGCCAGCTGAACGGCAATATGCACACCGCCCTGGGGGGCGACCCGCGCTTCCTTTGGAACAGGGACGGCAGCCACGTTAAGGTGAGGATAATATGAAAAATACGTGTCGTTTACCCGCGATGAGGCGATATTGGCGCTGGACGTTTTGTATTTTAGCGAGGAGCTTCGGCTTAACAGGGACAGCAGGGAAATAGCCGAGCTGAGCGAGCTGCTCAACGACCTGCCGATCGTTCCGCTCTGCGACCGCGGCGAGATCTTTCGAAACAGCAACGGGATAAAAAACCAGCTCGTCAGGTTTCAGCTAAGCTACCCAAACAGCAAAAAGGATGCGCACGTCGGCTCGATATCTTACGAGGTGGCCGACGAGTTTGAAGGAAAGAGGGACGAGCTGCACGGCATCGCATGCGCGATAAGGCAAAACCGGGAGTTTTTTAAAACCGCTGCGTTTGGCAGCGAGCTTGAAGGCGAGGATTTCCCGGAGGGGGCGCTGCTCTTTCACCTGCACAGGGTGCTTGAGGCAAGGGACGGCCGCAGGGCGCCCTCCGCCAAAAGCTGCGAGGTTTGCCACATTGACCTGCATGAGGTATATAAGCCGGTTTCCGGCGGGTTTTTGCAAAAGCACCTGACCGCCCCCGTTACCGAGCTTAACGGCAGCAGGCAATATAAGGCGGGCGATTTTATCACCGTTTGCCCAAACTGCCACGCAGTTCTCCATAAGTACCGCCCCTGGGTGAGCGGCAAAAACGCGGAAGATATACTATTTTACCTGAGAGAAGACTGATTTGTATGTACGGATATGAATGGACGGATGAATATGGGATATTTCGCCTGACGCCGAACGCAAGGCTGCAAAAGGAGATACGGCCTGTTTTTAAGGAGGAGCTGGATTTCTTTAAGCTGTATGAGCACTGGGATTACCCCGATACCGACGCCCCTCTTCTCTGGGCCGAGGGGGTTCGGCGCTATGTGCTAAACGGCGAATGCATTGCAGAGGCCAAGGGCGGCGGGTTCTATTCCCGCCCAACGGTTGCTTTCAGCACTGGCGAGCGGATCAAGCTTCAGCCCGTGGATACCGGCCGGCTGTATGAGGTGAACAGGAACCTTATGAGGAGCCTTGAGCAGAAGGCGATATCCTTTATTCGCGAGCAGCACGACAAATATAAGCCGGGCCGCTATTCCTTCGTTTGCGCCTTTTCCGGCGGAAAGGACTCCATAGTCCTTCTCGATCTTTGCGCAAAGGCGCTTGCCCCAAACGAGTTTTTTGTGATATTCAGCGATACCGATATGGAGCTTTCGGATACCTACAAGGCCGTTGAAAGGGCAAAGGAGCGCTGGCCGGAGCTTCGCTTTTATACCGCGAGGTGCCATATGAGGGCGACGGAGAGTTGGGATGAAATAGGTCCTCCGGCAACGAAAATGCGTTGGTGCTGTACGGTTCATAAGTCGGCACCCACAATTATCAAGCTAAGAGAAATTACGGATCAATACAACGCTAAGGCTGTGGTATTTGAAGGAGTGCGAGCAGAAGAAAGCGAACGGCGATCAAAATATGACGATGTTCGAATTGGCGAAAAAAATATAAGCCAAATAAACTGCAGCCCTATATTAAAG
Organism: Acutalibacteraceae bacterium; assembly: GCA_963640685.1. Lineage (GTDB taxonomy): Bacteria > Bacillota > Clostridia > Christensenellales > CAG-138 > SFEL01. Next base: position 67,191 of record CAVIAA010000004.1, on the reverse strand, counting down.
TGGAACAGCGCTGAGGTTTTCTGCCATATTTTTGCTAATGACATTTTGATCAACGATGCATACCGATATGGCCTAACGCGAGTTGGTTGTATTGTTTGTCCGATGTCTTCCTCTTGGGGAAATAGCATCAGGAAGAATCAATACCCGGAAGAAGTCAACGTTTTGCTTTCAAAGGTTGAAAACTATGCCTCCGGATTTAAAGAGCCAACGAAAGTGCGTGAGTATGTCGAAGCTCTGGGCTGGAAAATGCGAATGGACGGCAGACACCTCCCTAACGGAGATAACAGAGTTGGCGAGGTGATCAAAGATAACAGCATCACTTACACTATTACAAACGGCACAAATGACTGGTTTGAGGTCGCTAAAGTAATTGGGCCGGTGACAGAAACAGACGGCAAAAGCGGCGTTCAGCGAATTGATGGAGCCAGCTATAAATATACTGCCAAAATCGCTGACGATAAGTTTTCCGTAACGTACTACCCATTTAAACAGATGGATAGGTATACGGTAAGCCATTTGCGGGCGGCGGCCAACAAAGCCGCTTATTGCGTAGGGTGCGAGGCTTGCGTTGTTCAATGCCCGACAGGAGCATTTACGATCCAGCCAGACGGAAAGATCCAGATCAGAGAATCGATGTGTACCCATTGCTCAAATTGTCTGAGGTTTGCTGACAAGGGATGTATCGTTGCAAAATCAATCTCAATAGCACAAGGAGGAAGCACCATGGATTTAAAGGGAATTGGAGCCTACAAGACATTTGGACTTAGGCAGGAATTTTTGGATTTCTTTTTCGATCATGGAGAAAAAGCTTTTGAAAAAGAAGAGATTGAAATAAACGGCAAGAAGAAAAAAGCCTATGTGCACAAAGAAATCGGCAGTGTCCAGATCGAGAGCCTTGAAGAATGGGTCAAGCAAGCGGGAATGCTTTATGAAGGGAAAACGACTGCGCTGTATACTGCGTTAAAGAAGCGTGGTGCGTTCGATCCGTTTGTATGGGCGATCATTTGGGCAAACCTATCATATACTTCATCTATATGCAAATGGTTCTGCATCAACATAGAAGCAGGGACTACTTTCGACAAGGCAATGATAGTAGATCAACTGGATAACAGCTTTACAGAGCGGCACAGAAAAAACGGCGTTGGCGCTCTGTTCGAGCTGCTCACGAAATCGCCCATAGGCGCGTCACTTCAGCAGGCATTGGAGTTATCCGTTTCAAATAAAGTTACTACTTACCTCCGTGACGGCTGGAGCACCCCCGACGCCGTTGCGCTGCTATACAGCCTATACCTTTACGCCGAGCACACGGGGCGGCGCGCCTTTACCCTGACCGAGCTGATAAAGGTTCACGACGCACCGGACGCACCCGGCGTGAGCCCTGCGGATATCTACGGGCTGGACAACAAGAAGCTCAGGGAGTGCGTACAGGGCCTTGCGCTGACATTCCCGGAGTATATCCGAGTTTCCTTTATCAACGACCTGGACAATATCGTCCTAGAAGATAAATACACCTCGTTGAATATAATTGACTTGGCGGAGGTTTAATAGATTATGGCAACCGGTAAATACAACAATTATCTTCAGGTAAACCCCTCGTTTGAGTCGGTCGTGGATATAGACGCCGACGGCAGAAACAAAAACCTCTGGCGGGAGTATATAGTCGGTAGCGACATGGAGAAGCTGATGGAAGCCCTTTGCCAAACGCTCGGCTATGAAACGCAGGATTCCCGCCGCAGCCTCTGGGTGCATGGCTCCTACGGAACGGGAAAGAGCTACGCGGCGATATTCGTTAAGCATCTGCTTGAGGAAAGCAGGGAGACGGTTGACAAATTTTTGCAGAACAACCAGAGGCTTTCAACGTTCAGGAACAGGTTCATGTCCTGCCGCCAAAACGGCGACTATCTCGTCATATGGAAAACCGGCTGCACCGGAATACGCACGGGCGACCAGCTGCTTATGGAGGCAGAGTTTGCAATTCGCGATGCGCTAATCAAAAAATTCGGCAGCAGCGCAGATCTTGGCGTTGCGTCGCTGCAGGATAGCGTAAAGGCACAGCTGCGCAACAAGAATATCAACTGGAAATATGTGCTGGATTCTACCATGCTCGGCGAGGATTACGAGAGCGTGGATGAGCTCATCGAGGCCGTTGAGCGGGGCGACCTTAAGACGACAAAGGCCGTTGCAGAGGTGATCCGTGCAAATCACTGGGGGCTGGTCAATAATTTGGCGACTTTTAAAAAATGGGTCGAGGAGGTCATCGCGGCAAACCACCTGCAAAAGAGCGGCATATTCTTTATATGGGACGAGTTTACGGATTACCTGCGCCACGGCGACGACCAGGTGGTATTGCAGGAAATGTCGAGATTTTGCAAAGAGCAGCCGTTCTTTATGTTCCTTATAGTGCATAAGGATCCAAGCTGGGTGGATGTGATAGGCAACGCGACCTATCAGCACTTTACTCACCGCTTTCACGAGGTGGAGTTCCACGTATCCGCAGATGCAGCCTATGACCTTATCGCGGGGTCTATAAGCGTTCGAAACGGAATGGCGGAATACTGGAAGGACGCGCGCCGAACGCCTGTGAACAACATAAGGCAGTTCCTGCCGGATATCGCGGGCCTCGATGACAAGATAAGCGAAAAGATAAACGAGCTTTGCCCAATGCACCCGATGACGATACGTCTGCTTTCCAGCGTAGCGGAAAACTTTGCCGCGGCCCAGCGTACAATGTTCCGCTTTATGAAGGACGCCGCAAACGAAACGCAGGGCTTCCTCGGGTATATAAACAAGTATGGCCCGATGGATCAGGAATGCTGGCTGACGCCGGACTGGCTGTGGGACTACTTCTTCACGCGGGAAAGCGACTTCCACGACAAGGAAACAAAGGCGCCGGAGTATATCCGCCACTACGAGGAGAGCCGTTATCTCGTTGAAAACGACGAAAATGCGCACCGCATATTTAAGATAGCAATGCTCCTTATGGCGGTCATGTCCACGACAAAGGGGCTGTACACCACGAGGCGGTCAAGCAGCGGCATCGCCGCAACTGTGGAGTGCCTTGAAAACTGCCTGAGCGGCGTTTTGAGCAAGGCTCAGATCAAGGATTACCTTGCGACCTTTGAAGAAAGCAAGATACTGCTCTGCGATGAGCAGGCAAACGGAACAAAGCGGCTGCAGATGCCGTTTCGCATGGCCGGCGGCGACGACTTTTCCGTTCGCTACGCGCAAAACGACAAGAAGTACACGCGCTATCAGCTTTTTGCAAAGGACGGGAAGCTGTCCGCAGCGCTGGAAAAGCAGGCAGGGGACGAGAACGATGCAACCTTCCGCAGGATGAAGGTAGTTGCCTGCTGCGCGGAAGATAGATCTCTTGATAGCCGCATCAAAGAAGTTACAGATGAGCTGGAAAAGTATCCTTATAAGCTTGGTCTTGTGTACGTTACTGTGGCCAGCGAGATACAGGCGATCTCCATACAAAGCGAGCTGGAGGAGCGGGCGCGGAGGTCCGGCGAGGACAGGCTGGTAATTGCGTTGGTACGCGATCCGTTCACGGACAGCATGCGCGGGCAGCTGCTCACCTCGATCACCAAGGCGGATATGGCGCGCGAGAGCGGCCACACCGCAGACGCGGGCCGGCATGACAGCGACGCTGCACTATCGATCACACGCTGGGTATCCTCCGTCGTGAGCGGCAGCAAGATCACCGCATGGTGCGGCAAAAAGCAGTGGAATAACATCTTTGGCGTTGCCGAGCTGCGCAAGATCATCAGGACCGCCGTCCTGGATGAGGTATTTCCGTATGCGCCGGAAAACGTCGTAATAACCAACACGGCCTATAAGAGCTGCAACGACAGCGCCCCTCTTGCCGGCATACAGCGCGAAACAAAGAATTCTCAGCTTTCAAGCGTTCTGTACGTCATCAAGCAGCTGGGCATCATAAATGCAAAGAAGATAGGAGAGATCGAGGGCGTTACCGGCAGCAAGGCGGCCGACGCCATAAGCGCCCTGGCCAAATTTTTGCGCGTAAGGATGGAGTCCGGGCGCAAGGTCGTGCTCAGCGATATGTGGGCGGAGCTGCAGCAGCCCCCCTTTGGCTTTTATAACACCATTGCCTGCGGCGTTCTCCTCGGCTTTGTGTTCAGCTGCTATAAGAACGGCGCATATAGCTGGACGGACAGCTCGCAGGGCACGTTTGTGCTCAATGAAGCCAACTTAAAAACGCTCGTGCTAAATACCTGCCGGGGAAGCATGACGACGGACTACCTTTCCGCAGGCTCCGTAACGTGGCAGAAGTTCCGCAAATACGTAGAAAAGATGTTCGATCTGGAGGACGGACAGACCGCAAACGAAACCGAGGGCATGCGCTCCGTTCGCGAGCGGATAACTCAGGCCGGTGCGCCATTCTGGTGCTTGAAGTACGTTCCGGAGGAAGCGCTCGGCGGGGCGGAGGCAAAGGATATCGCCGTACAGGTCGTCGACAACATGCAGGTGTTTATTTCGCAAGAGGGCAATACAGACGAGGCGATGTCCAACGTGATCCAACTCTTCATCGGGCGCGGCAGGATACGCGAGCGGATGACTAAGGCGTTTCAGGACAAAGCCGTTATGTCAAAGGCCTTCAGCGCATTCCTGTTCGAGGTCTCGCCGGAGCTTAAGGAAATTACAGAAAAGCTGTCCATACGGCCCGAAGGACTCAGGGATAAGATCTTCGGCTCGATGCAGAACGCCGTATACACATGGACGGAAGCTCAGGTAAAGGAAAAGCTTGAGGGCGTAGTATCCGAATATAGGTATCTGGATGCGCTCAACGCCACGATGCGCAATACATATAACAGCAACGAGGACGCGATAAGGGACCTTAGAAATGCGTTTGAACATATGCGCGTCGCGATACTGGCCATAGAGCCGCTAAACGTGCCGTGGTACGGCGCCTTGGTCACGCTGCGCCGTGTTTCGCAAAGGGGCGTCGCCCAGATGAGCTGCGAGGAGCGGGAAAAAGACATCGATACCCTGCGCAGCCACGGCACTCAGGCATGGGAGTGCATCCAGGACGCCAAGCCCGTGCTTTCAGCTATTTTGGACCATATGCAGATCGACTGCACACAAGAGGAGCTTAAGACCATCTACGAAGGCCTAAAGGGCACTTCCTGCGATGCAACGGCGAGCCATTTTGAAAGAGAGCTGAAGAACCAGACCGGCCGCATCAGCCAGAGCAGGAACCGCTCTATACTGCTGGAGCGCTGGAAGACCTTAAGCGGCACCGAGACCGTAAAGGTCTGGAGCAATGCGCGGGGAATACCGCTTCGCTGGGTCGTTCCAAAGGACGCTGTAAAGGCTATCAGCACGCTTATCGCGGTGCAAAACGGTGAGCGCACGCTGGATCAGGATGTACTTGCCGCGATAAATATGCTGGATACGATGGATAATACGGTTCTGACGGATAGGGCAGCGGCAGAGCGGGCGTTTATGGATGCCATCGGCAGCGACTACAAGGATGTATTTGAAGAAAAAAGGGATGAGATAGTTGCCAGGCTCAAGCTAAAGCTTGGCAACGACGTGAGCGGGTGGGGCGCCACCGACCTGACGACGGTCCAAAAGACCCTGAAAGAATATCAGGTAGAAAAAGCCAAAAAGGAGAAGCTGCAAAGCACTCAGATGCATGTTAAGCGCATGAGCGAGGATGCGCTAAAGGACAAGGTGTCCGTATTTTTGAGCGCACACCCTGAGTTCTGCGACGATTTTAATGGTTAAGGGGGGGCCTGCCATGAAGCTGCAAGAGAGCATAAACGACCTCAGAGCAGGAAAAAAGAATAAGGTCAGCTCCCGGTTCCCGTGCCGCGCGCTCCTGCTCCACAGCAGGGAGGACTACTGCAGCGCGGTTTCGGAGCTTAAAAAGCTGTGCGACAGGGTTGTGTCGCTCGAAGAGCTGTTTTCCGGCGCCGATGTCATGCCCGCATACGACAGGCTGCCGGAAACGGTAAAGCCGAATGAATGGGTCTTGCTGCCGGGCGTCGACGAATACCTGCGGCTGTTTTACGAAAGTGAGCGGCGCTCCGGGCGGTTTGCAAAGCTTTGGCATGCGATGGTCGATGCCTCCAGCACGGGGCGTATCGTCATTCCGTTGTGGAATTGCGATGCACACTGGAACGACGCATCCCTCGGGCTGAGGACCGATGAACGCCAAAAAGACTTCGTTTATTCGGTCATGGATCATGAGCCGGATCACGAGCAAAAGAGCATAACGGTGTTCTCCTCTGCGTTTGAGGAGCATCGCGATAAGCTGAGCAAAAAATACGATCTGATAGTCGGCTTGCGAGAATGGTATGGGCGCATGCTGAACGAGACGCAGCTCACGGACGATTATTGCCTGCTTACTAGGCAAGCCGGATCGGTGATCCCCGTGAACGTAGATATAACGATCCGCCCGATAAAAACAATTTATGAGTTTGTCAGCAAAAATTTGCAGGGCGGCCATGAGCTAAGGGAGGAGGCCTGCAGCGAGGAGGTGCTGAGCGAGCTCTTTGATGAATCGCTAAAGAACATCTCGGTTAGGGACGCGATACTCCACCGGTTCAATATGCTGACCTTTGACGGCATCGCCGTGATGGCTAAATGGAACAGCCTTTCAAAGGGCAAGCGTCAGCTGCTCAAGCTCTGGTATCAGCTTAACCCGGACGAGAGCTATCTGTGCCGCTGCCTTGAAAAGTATGAAATAGAGGAGCTCGAGGAGCACATTTTGCTGGATATATTTGGCGAGATGCAGCTCCATAGCGACTGGATAGCGGAATATAAGCAGCTTATTCAGGGGCTGAACATCAAAAAGAGCGATGCCTATTTTGCAAAGCTGAGCCGCATAGCGAACTATGAAGAAAGGCTGACGCTTCTAAGCGATGCAACGAGCGAGGAACGCACGTATACTCTCCGCACTGTCGGGCAATGGCTAAGGCAGGATGCAAAAGCGGCCTGCGCCTCCGAGGAGCTAAAGCTGCGCTACCCCCTGCTGTGGTCATATTTGAGCCCGATGCCGGGCGAATTGGGGGCGGTCTATAACGAATATATCTCCGAGTACAAGGTATATAAGCTTTCCAATACGCTGCCGGAGTCAGAAAAAGCCTTTTTCAGGGGCATTGAGCCGGAAACCTTGCCCTCCCGCTATTCTGTGATAAAGCAAAGCCTTACCGGCGGCACGGCAATGCTGTGGATAGACGGCCTTGGCTTTGAATATCTCTCGCTGCTGCTGGGCCGGCTCTCGAAGAACAAGGACGGAGCCGTTTCACATTGCGCACTGACAAAGGCTTTGCTGCCTACGGAAACGGAGTTTAACGAACAATGGAAACAGATGGACGTGCCATACGCAAAGCTCGATAAGCTGGATAAGCTTGCACATAAAGGGGTGGTAGACGAGCCGGATTATTACGCCTGCATCGAGGAGCAGCTCGGCTTTTTCAATGGGGTGTCGGACAAGGTCAGCGAGCTTCTTAAAACTCATCAGCGCGTGATAATAACCGGGGATCACGGGGCGAGCCGCCTTGCCGCTAGATTCTTTCACGCTCGAAAGGGCCTGCCGGCGTTTAAGGATTCGGAGCCGCGCAGCCACGGCAGATACTGCAGCATCGGATCCAAACCGGAGGCGGTTTATGAAGGAATGAAAGAAGTCGTCGATCCATCCGGCCGGCATTACCTCGTGTTTGCGTCGTACGACCATTTTTCTCTTAGCGGCTTTGCCACGGGAAAGGACGAAGACCGCGCGACCTATGGCGAAGTGCACGGGGGTGCATCGCCCGAGGAGATGATAGTTCCCGTGGTGGTCTTTGAGAGCAGGATCAGCGTGCCGCTTACGGCAAAATGGGCAAACGGCAAGGCTGAGGTCAGGCTAAAAAGAAAGGCCGCAAGAGCTGCGCTTGAGTTCAGCAAGGAGATAAAAACGCTTGAGGTGAAGGTCGGCACAGTTCAAGCGGCGGTCAGCGACAGCGGCAACGGAAAAACATGGGAGATAACCCTGGAGAAAATAGAGCCCGGAGAATACGCCCCGGTTATCGTTGCCGACGGAAGGCTCGTGAACGTCGATATGCCGCTTACGATAATATCTGCGCTGGGTGGCGGGGGTGATATATAGTGGCAAAGAAAAAAACCTGCTGCGAGTGCGGAAGAGCTTTAACAAAAGACGAGGTCGCGCTCACGATGAAACTCGTTGACGTAGACACGGAAGAATTTTACTGCCTTGCCTGTTTTGCCGAATTTCTCGGCTGTGAGGTAGAAGACCTGAATATAAAGATCAGTGAATTCAAGGAGCAGGGCTGCACCCTGTTCCTCTAAGGAGCTTTGATATGTTAGAGAATAAAATTCGGGAAGTATTTGCGGACATGGTCGTGCTCAAGGATCCTCAGAGAAGTGAGTACTTCTCCAAGCTCAGTATCCCGTCGTATATGCGGGATTGGCTCGTTATGAGGTTCTCCGATGAGGACGGAGCGATCGATTACGAAGCGGTAAGGCGCTATATCAACAAGTATATCCCCTCTCGGGAGGACTATGAACAATTCAAGTTCAGAATGGTGAACGGGGAAAATGTTCAGTTTTTGGCCCGCGTGCGCGTGAATGTCGATATAAAGACGGGAAAAACACAGTTTGAGCTGCCCGATTTTGGCGGCAACCGCGGCGGCGCCGGGGGCGTCGTAAACAACGACGTCGTGGAAAAATGGCAGGATACGCTGCTTAGGGAGAGCGAAAACTGGGGTATCATCACGCTGTCGTGGCAACTGGAGGCTTCAAGGTCAAAGCCAAAGGGCTTCGTTGCAATGGTCGAGTATAAGCCGTTTTGCCCTTATGCTATTGACCTGGACGATTTTAAGGAATACAGAGCCGAGTTCGATATTCATGAATGGATCGACGTGGTTTTGACCGCCATCGACTACAACCCCGCCGGTTATACCGACGAAAACGGCGAAGAGAGCGAAAAAAAGAAGCTGTTCTTCCTGCGCCGCCTGCTGCCCTTCGTTGAAAAGCGCGTGAACCTGATAGAGCTGGCTCCAAAGGGCACCGGGAAAAGCTATGTATTCGAAAAAATAAGCAAGCGCGGCTGGCTCATCAGCGGCGGCACGGTCTCCCGTGCGTCGCTCATCTACGACAACGCAAAGAAGACCGGCGGCTTACTGACGCGGTTTGATTATGTCGGCTTTGACGAGGTGCAGTCCATAACCTTTGAGCAGCCCGGGCAAATACAGCAGGCCTTGAAGCACTATATGGAGTTTGGCGAAATAAAGGGCTTTGACTCTCAAACACCGGCAGATGCCGGCGTGATCGTTCTGGGTAATATCAACGCAGAAAGATTCAACGTTAATACCAACATGGTCGAGCATATCAGCAGCGTTTTCGGCGAGTCTGCAACGCTCGACAGGTTCCACGGGTTCATACCGGGCTGGGAAATACCCAGAATGAACTCTTCCATGATAGCCAACGGGTGGGCGATCAATACCGAGTACTTTGCAGAAGTGATGCATGAGCTGAGGGAGGACCTGACTCAAAGCTCGATCGTAGACGAATGCCTAAGCATCCCGAAGGGGGCGGATCAGCGGGATCTTACTGCGATCAAGCGCCTCTGCACTGCGTTTGTAAAGCTCCTCTATCCTCATGCCAGGTCAAAAGAAGACATTGACCCGCAGGAATTTATCGAATACTGCCTTGAGCCGGCAAAGGAAATGCGGGCCGTAATCAAGAAGCAGCTTTGCATCATCGACCCGAAGGAGTTCAACGTTCCGGGGAAAAACGCTATTCCCGATATTCAGTATAACTATTGAAGCACCGAGGTGTTACTGTGAAGCGGTTTATCTACGCCGACAACGCGGCGACGACAAGGCTGGATGCCGACGCCTTTGAGGCGATGAAGCCCTTTTTGCTGGAGGATTACGGCAACGCCTCGCAGCCCTACGCCCTTGCGCGCCGGCCGAAAAAGGCCATCCTTGAGGCGAGAGAGACTATCGCCGGCTGCATCGGCGCGTTGCCGGATGAAATATTTTTTACTTCGGGTGGGACTGAAAGCGATAACTGGGCGCTGAAATGCTCTGGCTTGAGCGGCGGCGGCCGTAAGGTTTTTACATCGGCGATAGAGCACCATGCCGTTCTGAACGCATGCAGGAACGCAGCACGCCTGCCGGTCGATACAAAAGGCATACTTTTGCCGGCGGTGCTGGAGGAAGCGCTGAGCGCAGAGGGTTCCCCCACCCTTGTTTCGGTCATGCTCGCGAATAACGAAATAGGCACTATCGAGCCGATTAAAGAGCTGGCCACTGTTGCGCATGCGCGCGGGGCGCTGTTCCACACCGATGCGGTTCAGGCAGTTGGCCATATTCCGGTTGATGTAAGCGGTCTCGGGGTGGACATGCTCTCGGCCTCGGCGCATAAGTTCAACGGCCCAAAGGGGACCGGCTTTTTGTATGTTCGCCGCGGAACGCTTCTTGTGCCGTATGCCGACGGCGGGGTGCAGGAGCGCGGAATGCGCGCCGGCACGGAGAACGTTGCGGGCATCGTGGGCATGGCGACGGCGCTGAAAAAGAACTGCAGCGGAATATATCAGACCGCCGAAAGGCTGCGCGCAATGGAGGCCAACTTTATTGACGCCCTGAGACGGGGAGGAGTTGACTTTATTAGAAACGGCGCGGAAAAACGGCTCCCGGGAAATATCAACATCTCCATTCGCGGGGCGAGCGGCGAAGCGCTGCTGCACCGGCTGGATTTGAAAGGGATATCTATTTCGACCGGCTCCGCCTGCGATTCGGTAAGCACCCACCTTTCGCATGTGATCCGCGCGATCGGCGTACCGCTGGAATATGCAGAGGGTACGATACGCATATCCTTCGGGCGGGATAATAAGCCGGAGGATGCCGTTGAGGTCGCGGCGGCGGTGGCGGATGCGTTGCGGAGGTGCCCCACCCTTGACATCTCTCCCGCCGTTTGCTAAACTTGCCTGCGAAAGGGGCAGCACCGCAATTTGGGCGGTGCAGCCCGTATTATTTTTTCGGGAGGCGTATTCTCTGTGGAACCCATCGACGACCAACGACCCAAGACCCTATGCCGCGGCGAGCTGGCGCTGCTGCTGGCGGTGATAATAAACAGCTTCGGCGTGGTGCTGATGCTGTATTCCGGCGCCGGAATTTCGGCGATATCCAGCGTGCCGTTTGCATTTTCCGAGGTGCTGCCTGCGCTTTCGCTCGGCACCTGGACGTATATTTTTCAGGGGCTGCTGGTTTTGAGCCTTATGCTGCTGCGCCGCCGCTTCGTTGCGCAGTACCTCGGCAGCTTTGTCGTAGGCTTTGTTTTCGGCGAGCTGCTGGATGTTCACGAGCTTTGGATAGGCATTTTGCCGACCGGGCTTTGGTGGCGGGTGCTGTATTTTGCCGTCAGCTACGCGCTCATAGCCTTCGGCATCGCCCTTTCAAACCGGTGCTGGCTGCCGATAATACCGACGGACCTCTTCCCGCGGGAGCTTGCAAGCATTCTCGGCGTTGGTTACCCAAAGGTGAAAATTATATTCGATGTGACCTGCCTTGCGGTAACTGCGGGCATGACGCTCGTCTTTTTGGGGCACCTTGAAGGGCTTGGAATAGGCACCATAATTGCGGCGTTTACGAACGGCAAGGCCGTCGGCCTTGTTGGGGAAAGGCTGGACCGGCGGCTTCGGTTCGTGTCGTTTTTGTCCAGGGGTGAAGAGAAGTGAAGTGAAGGGGGAAATGGTCGTGCTGAGCCTTGAGCGGTATGCTGCGCTGACCGACGAAACCGAGCTTAAGCTGGACGAGGCGGACAGAGCCGCTGCGGTACCGCTCGGCACACGGCAAGCGAGGTTTTTTCAAGGGCAAGGGAGCGGGTAAATGCCGAGAAGCTATGACCGCTTCGCCGCTTTTCACGGGATGCACGGCATCCCTTTTTATTTTATTTTCCCCAATTTTATGATACTATTATTCTATGAAGCGAACTGAGGATCTGCAATACAACGGGCTCTCGATAGTCGTTGACACGGAGGGCTTTACATACGGGAGCGACGCGGTGCTGCTCGCAAACTTTGCGCGGCCGGCGCGGGGCAGTCGCTGCCTCGACCTTGGCGCGGGCAACGGCATACTCTCGATTCTTATAAACGGCAAGACCGGCGCAAAATTCACCGCGGTGGAGCTTCAGCCTGCGGCCTGCGCGCTGATGCGGGAGTCGATTGCGCTGAATCATCAGGAGGAGGACATCGAGGTGCTCTGCGCAGATATACGCACGCTCACCCTGAGGGCAGGCAGCTTTGACGGCGCGGTATGCAATCCGCCGTACTTTTCCGGCGGAACGCGCAGCGAAAACCCCGCGGTTGCCGCCGCCGTGCATCAGGACAGCTGCAGCATTTACGACGCGGCAGGCTGCGCCGCCCGCCTGCTTAAAAACGGCGGAAGGCTGTGGCTCTGCTACCCCGCCGCCCGCCTTGCGGAGTGCTTCCACGCGCTGGTTGAAAGCAGGCTTGAGCCAAAGCGGATAAGGCTGGTAAACGGCAGAAGCGGCCCGTACCTTGCGCTGATTCAATGCACAAAGGGCGGCAAAACGGGGCTTATTTTTGAAGAATAACGGAGGGAAGATATGCTGGAGGCCGGGCTTTACCTTTGCGGAACGCCGATTGGCAACATGGAGGACATAACGCTGCGGGCGCTGAGGGTGCTCAGGGAGTGCAGCAGAGTATACTGCGAGGACACCCGCAACACCGGCGCGCTGCTTTCGCGGCTGGAGATATCAAAGCCGCTTATATCCTGCCACGAGCACAACGAGGAGCAGCGCGCGGCGGAGATTGCTGAGCGTGTACAATCGGGCGAGGCGATAGCCTTCGTTTCAGATGCCGGCCTGCCCGGAATATCCGACCCCGGGGAGCGGCTTGTTTCGGCGTTTATAAGGCGCGGCCTGCCGTTTTTCGTGCTGCCCGGGGCGTCTGCGTCGCTCACGGCGCTGGTTTTGAGCGGGCTGCCGACAGGCGAGGCCTGCTTTGTCGGCTTTTTGCCCCGCGCCGGAAAGGAGCGGCGGGAGGCTGTTGCGCGGCTCTCCCGCATAAAAGGAACGCTTATAATATACGAAAGCCCGCTGCGGGTTGCGGAAACGGCAGGCGAGCTTTCCGTGGCCTGGGGCAACAGGGCTGCTGCGCTCTGCCGCGAGCTCACCAAGCTGCACGAGGAGACCTTCCGCGCAACGCTCACCGAAATTGCACAGCGGTACGCCGAAAAGCCGCCAAAGGGCGAGACCGTGCTGGTGGTTGCCGGCGCGGGGGAGGAAGCGCCCGCTGCAAGCCTTGAGGAGACGCTGAAGCGGCTGCTCAGCGACGGCGTTTCCGCCAAGGACGCGGCCAAGCAGGCAAGCGCATTGCTGGACGTACCCCGCAACGAGGCGTACAGGCTGGCGATGGAGATAAAAAACAGCTCTGATAACTGAAAAATTCTGCTCTCCCCCCCTTGACAGGCTAAAAGGGCGGCGGTATAATACCACCAACCTACCAAGTTGGTAGTATTTAGAGCGAATTTATTTTAAAGGAGATATCAACTATGTCTAAGATCTACACCTCGGCCGATCAGCTTATCGGCCACACCCCGCTGCTGGAGCTGACCAACCTCGAAAAAAAGCACGGCCTCAAGGCAAGGCTGCTGGGCAAGCTGGAGTATTTCAACCCCGCAGGCAGCGTTAAGGACAGGATCGCAAGGAAGATGATAGACGACGCGGAGCAAAAGGGGCTGCTAAAGGCGGGCAGCGTCATAATCGAGCCGACCTCCGGCAACACAGGCATTGGCCTTGCATCCGTCGCCGCGGCGCGGGGCTACCGCATAATTATAGTTATGCCGGACAGCATGAGCGTTGAGCGCAGGCAGCTGATGAAGGCCTACGGCGCGGAGCTTGTGCTCACCGAGGGCGCAAAGGGCATGAAGGGCGCGATAGCAAAGGCGGACGAGCTTGCAAGGGAAATTCCGAACAGCTTTATCCCGGGTCAGTTCGTAAACCCCGCAAACCCCGAGGCGCACATTGAGACCACAGGCCCCGAAATTTACGAGGATACCGACGGCAAGGTGGATATATTCGTAGCGGGCGTCGGTACCGGCGGCACAATAACCGGCGTCGGCAGGTATTTGAAGGGCAAAAACCCCGCAATAAAGATAGTCGCCGTTGAACCAAAGAGCTCCGCCGTGCTTTCGACCGGCGTTGCAGGCGCGCACAAGATACAGGGCATCGGCGCGGGCTTTGTGCCGGAGGTGCTGGATACCGGGATATACGACGAGATCATACCCGTTGAAAACGAGGACGCATTCGCAACAGGTAAGGAGATAGGCCGCACCGAGGGGGTGCTTGTCGGCATATCCTCCGGCGCTGCGCTCTGGGCGGCTGTTGAGCTTGCAAAGCGGCCGGAAAACGAGGGCAAGACCATTGTTGCGCTGCTGCCGGATACCGGCGACAGGTACCTTTCCACCCCGATGTTTGCTGACTGATGGACAGGGCGATAACAGTTGAGGAGAGCATAAGGGGCCGGTTCAAAAACCGGCTCTTTCGGCCGTTCACGAGGGCGATAAGGGACTATGAGCTGATAAAGGAGGGGGACAGCATCGCCGTGTGCATCTCCGGCGGCAAGGACTCAATGCTCATGGCAAAGCTGTTTCAGGAGCTGGAGCGGCAGCATAAGTTCCCCTTTGAGCTGCGCTATCTCGTTATGGATCCGGGGTACAGCCCCGCAAACCGGGCCATGATAGAGCACAACGCAGAAAAGCTCGGCATACCGATAAGCATATTCGAGACCGACATATTCGAGTCGGTGTCCCACATCGAAAAATCCCCCTGCTACCTCTGTGCGCGTATGCGGCGCGGCTACCTCTACCGCTACGCGCGGCAGCTCGGCTGCAATAAGATAGCCTTAGGGCACCACTATGACGACGTTATCGAGACCATACTCATGGGAATGCTGTACGGCGCGCAGATACAGACCATGATGCCAAAGCTGCACAGCACGAATTTTGAAGGAATGGAGCTCATACGCCCGCTGTACTACATACGCGAGGAGGATATAATCGCCTGGAGGGAGGAAAACGGGCTGAAATTTCTGCGCTGCGCATGCAGGCTGACCGAGGCCGCGGAAACGGACGAATCCGCCTCAAAACGGCAGGAGGTAAAGCGGCTGATACGCGAGCTTAAAAAGACCAACCCCGCGGTCGAAGCGCACATATTCAAAAGCGTGGAAAACGTCAGCCTCGATACCGTAATTGCCTACAAGACAAAGGGCAAAAGGGTGCATTTCTTAGATGATTACGACAAACAGGCATAAAAAAAGCGCTCCGCTTGGGAGCGCCTTTCGATTTTTGCGCTAAATCACATAGCTTCCGCCCTCCGGCGCTTTCATGACGTCGGATAGGGTCAGCGAGGAAAAGTAGCCCTTCGTAAGGTCGTAGTACCCCTTCCAGACGGGGAGGGTTCGGCACTCCGCAGCCCTCGGGCAGGGCTCGACCCCGTTTTCAAGGCAGGCGACCGGCGCCATGCTCCCCTCCGCAACCTTCAGTATATCCCAGATGGTGCAGCTGTCCGGCGATACCGCAAGGCGGTAACCGCCGCCGATGCCGTGCGTGGTTTCAACCAGCCCCGCGGCCTTGAGCGGCGGCATTATCCTTTCAACGTACTTGAGCGATATATCCTGCCTCGCGGCAAGCTCCTTCAGGGGTATGAACTCCCCCGCCGGCCGCCCCGCAAGCTCCAGCAAAATTCTTACGGAATACCTTCCCCGTGTGGATATCATGTGCTTACCTCAAAACAATGCTTATACCGTCCGCTGTGATATGCCGCGTATGGCGGATATCGCCCAGTCTGCGTGGTTCAGCGTAACTACCCTGCCGCAGTATTCGCACCTTGCGGTGGTGTTTATGGACATCGGCGCGCCGCAGCCCGGGCAGGTGATGCTCTTTACGCCGGCGCTCGCCTCCGTTTTGCTGCCCTCGGCGCGGGTCAGCTCCCACTCGTAGGTCATGAACTTCTCTTTGTTCTTATTGCCGGATACCAGCTCGCCGGATTTGTCCTCCAGCGTGTAGTCGACTATCCTCGTGCGCAGCTCGGCTATGAGGTGCTGCTCGCCGCCCGAGGTAAAGAACCCGCGCAGCTCAACGCCAAGCACCGCGATGCGCTCAACGTAGTTTGTCACCCCGCGCCTCTTATGCCCGTTTAGCTGCCGCTCCAGCTGGGTAAAGAATGCATCGGTAAAGTACGGCCTCAGCGGCTCAATGTCCTTTGCCGTCCAGCAGCTCTGCATCTGCATATACAGGTTGGACAGCTTTTCGGCGAGCGCCCCCTCGTCAAAGGCGGGGTCGGCGGCCTTGAGCTTTGAAAGCGGGCTGAGCTTTGAAGCGTCGGTGCGCTTTGCGCCCTCGGCGCGGGCGGCATTCGTGTTCTTTTTCTCGCTTCTCGACTTGTGCCAGTCGCCTATCGTAGCGTATGCCGCGAGTATCATCACTATTCCGAAGGCCAGCGATACGTCAAAAAACGTGACCTCGTCGGAGTCGTCGTAATAGCTGGAGCCGTAATCGTCATAGCTGCTGGAATAGCTTGAGCTTGAGCTTGAGCTCCAGCTTCCGCCGTAGTCGCTGTCGCCGGAGTAATCGCCGAAGTCCGCGCCGGCAAGCACCGGCAGCGCGAGTAGCAGTATGCACAACGCGAGGGCAAAATATCTTTTAAGCTGCTGCATTTGGGCTGAAACCTCCATAGCGTTATTATATCTAACAGCATACCACACAAGTCGGCCTTTTGGAACAGCTATATCGAAGAGAGTTGATATGTGATAAAATAAAAAACAAGAGCCCTATACATAAAGAAGGAGAAATGCATATGCGCTGCAATATAATAACCGGCGGGGAGCACGACACCCTCTCCGGTGCGGGGAAATGCGAGCTGCTCATCGCCTGCGACCGCGGGGTGCTGTATACCCTCTGGGCAGGGCTTACGCCGCACCTTATAGTCGGCGATTTTGACTCGTACACAGGCCCCCTGCCAAAGGGAGTATCCTGTATTCGCCTGCCAAAGGAAAAGGACGACACCGACACCATGTACGCCGTAAAGTTCGCGTTGGAGCAGGGGTGCGACAGCATTGCGCTGTACTGCGCGCTGGGCGGCAGGGCGGATCACCTGCTCGGCAACCTGCAAACGCTGCTGTTTGCCGCAAGGGCCAGGGCGAAGGCCGCGATAATCGGGGAGAAATGCAAAATAGACGTTTTGTGCGGCGGCAAGCTCACCCTGCCGCAGCAGAAGGGGCATTTTTCCGTCCTTTCGCTCAGCGACGAGAGCACGGTGTCGATTCACAACGCGAAATACCAGATAGACTCCGCACAGCTTACAAATTCCTTTCCGCTCGGCATAAGCAACGAGTGGGCGAACGGCGATGCGGAGGTTGAGGTATTCTCCGGCGCCGTTGCGGTCATAAGGGTGAGCGCGGATTAACGCTGCCCTGCAAGCTCAAACGCCGCCTCGGGGTCTATCGCCTGCCCGCCCTGATGCGCCTCAAGGTGCAGGTGTGCCCCCTCGCCGCACTCCGCCGCCGCCGTTTCGCCGACGTAGCCTATGACCTCACCGGCTGCGACCGGCTGACCGGCCTTTACCGGCGGCTCCTCGCGCAGGTTGGCGTAAACCGTTTCAAAGCCGTCATTATGGCTTATTCTGACCAGCGTGCCGAGACTGTCGTCAGAGCGTATCTCCTCGACCCGCCCGTTGAGCGGGCAGACTACCTCCTCCCCCAGCGCGCAGGTGATATCCACCCCGCCGTGGGTCATCCATTGCTCCAGCGTTTTGGAGTAAATGAGCTCATTCACCGCAAAGCGCCACTGTATTTTGCCCTTAACGGGGGCAGAGAGCTTCTGCGCCGCGGGGGTTGGCGCTGCGGTTTTGTTTGGCGCGGGGGTGATGTCGGGTATAACCGCGGCTTTGGGCGTTGGCGTGGGCGATGGCAGCAGGGTGGGTCGCGGCGTCGGCGCGGTCAAAAGCGCCTGCTCAAGCGTTTGCGCCCCGCTTTGGCTTGCGCCAAGCTCCGGCTGTTTTTTGCCGAAGGTCGTAAGCGCCGTTATGCCAACTATCGCCGCCGAGAGCAGCAGCACGGCGTATATGCCGTAGCCGTTTAAAAATTGCCGTATTCTGTCCTTCATTTAATACTTTTTCTCCTTTATAAAGTGCGGGCGCAAACCAGCCCGCAGGGGTAGTAATTCCCGCCCGGCAAAAAAACTATACCTGCGGCTTGACATGGGCTGCGGCGTTTGCTATAATTATGGGGCTTGAAACATGGAGAGATGTCCGAGTGGTTTATGGAGCCGGTCTTGAAAACCGGTGATGCCGCAAGGCACCGGGGGTTCGAATCCCTCTCTCTCCGCCAGAACAACAAAGCGAATGCCGTGGAGAAGTACCCAAGAGGCTGTAAGGGGCTCCCCTGCTAAGGGAGTAGGCTGGGGTGACTGGCGCGAGGGTTCGAATCCCTCCTTCTCCGCCAAATGCAAAAGGACACCATCCGGTGTCCTTTTGTGTTTCTGATGGAGGGAAGAGGGGATTCGAAGGGAACGTCGTCCCCGGTAGGGGCGTAAACGATACAGTGTATCGTTTACGAGTTCCCCGGGCTGGCGGTGCGACTGCCCCAGTCGCACCGGGCGAATCCCTCCTTCTCCGCCAAGAAAAAAGACCATCCGAAGGGTGGCCTTTTTTCTTGCTCCGCCAAATAAGAACGGTTATTTTGACAGAATGGCCGTTCTTATTTTTTATGCTCAAATCCTTCGATTTCAGGGCTTTTTTACGAATTATGCCTGCCTCGGAGTTCTTTTCGGAGCAGGCATTTTTACTTTTATCGAGTTGTTTTGTTTATTGTGCTTTCGCAATTGGTTTATAGGGTAATGCCCGGTAGCAGCTAAATCAAACTATTCGACTAAATCATACGTGGCTTTAATGCAACGCAGCAGCTGTATTGATACATGTACGCAATACATGTTGTAACGAGCTGATTTTTATGATATAGTGCAAAATGTAAGCCAAAATATATTGGAGATTTCTTCTGGACTCCGTTGTAAATAACATCTTAATAACTTGAAAAAATGAGGAAATTGGAATATGGATGCAGGCAAACTATGGATGCTACGCGAATTTATCGGAACAAACAAAGTTCTTTTCCAGATTCCAGTTTACCAGCGCAACTATGACTGGTCGGAGGCAAATTGTAACTGCCTTTTGGATGATGTCAAAACCATAATAGATACTGGCGATAAGCATTTTCTTGGCTCCATTGTTTTTATGTCCACAAAGGAGCATAGCTTTTCGCTGCAAACCTATACTGTCATCGACGGGCAGCAGCGCCTGACTACCATGATGATACTGTTGAAAGCGCTCTCCGATGTTGCTGCGGCAAATGGTGAGGACGACTGTGTTGCCGAAATTCGGGAGGACTATCTCCACAACAAACACTGTGCCGAGGAATACAAAGTAAAGCTGAAACCGATTAAGTCGGACAATGATCAGTTTGTCGCCTTACTCAATGATAAAGAGGATGAGCTGGACCCGGAGGGACATATAGCGCTCAATTACGATATTTGCCGCAAGCGTATTGAAAAATGGGTGCAGTCTGGCATCAGCGCCGGTTCTGTTCTCAGAGCTTTGGAACTCTTAGAGATAGTCTATATATCTCTGAAAAAGGGCGAAGATGACCCACAGGTTATTTTTGAAAGCATCAACTCTACCGGACTTGAGTTGTCAAGTGCTGACCTGATACGCAACTTCCTGCTGATGAATGCTCCTAACCAAGAGACGCTGTATGAGGATTATTGGCTGTACATTGAGAAAGCATTGAAGAAAAGCAATGATTATACCAATATCAATATGTTCTTCATGCAATATATCGTGTACAAAACAAATGCTCCTGTCAATACCGACCGTCTATATGCACAGTTTGTGCAGCTCTTCAAAAGCAATGGTTATACGCAGGAGAGCTGTTTGAAGGAGCTCAAATACTACACCGATATTTTTAGAGCGTTTGTTTATGACGACTCCAAATATCCTGCCTCTATCAGAAGAACGCTCAGGAGTCTGCGGCAATTAAAACAGACAACATGTTACCCGTTCCTGCTACATATTTTCGACGATTATGAGCAAGACGTTATAGATGCAAACACACTTGATAAAGTTCTGAAGTTTATTCTTTCCTATTTGCTACGCCGCATGGTATGCGGCATACCTTCAAACAGTTTGCGCGGAATGTTTATCTATCTTTATAGTCGCGTATTTAAAGTTACCTCAAACAAGAAAAAGTATTATGAGGCCATAAACAAGTTCTTTTACACTCTTGCTACCAAAGATGCTGTTCCTTTCGATGCGGAATTTGATCGAGCTTTGAATCAGGCTAATGTATACGGCAACAGTGCTCTGTGCAAATTTCTACTTACAGATATTGAGAATGGCGACGGCAAAGAAACATTAGTCATTGATACTCTGACCATAGAGCATATTATGCCGCAGATGCTCAGTGCTGAGTGGCATTATATATCTGAGAAGGATCATGAGACTTATCTGCATGTCCTTGGCAACCTCTCCGTGACCGGATATAATTCAGAGCTTTCCAATAAGAGCTTCGCTGAAAAGAGAAAAATCATCAAAGAGAACTCTAAGGCTGTTATCCTTAATAAAGATGTCTGGGATAAAGAGACATGGACAATTGCAGATATTCAGAACCGCAGCAAACGCCTCGCGGCGATTGTAATGAGTCGTTATCCAATTGAAAAGGTTGTTGATGACAGAATCGAGTTTGAATATCTGACTAAAATTACGCTTGATGACTGTGATAAGGTTACCAATAAAAAACTGGTTGCTTTCCGTTTTGATGGTGAAACTTTCCGACAAAATAAGTACGCTCTTATGTTGTTGGATGTTATCAATCTGCTTGATAAAAAAATGCCTGGAAAGTTGGAAACGCTTGCAGCGCATACATACTCTTGCAATACAACGAAAAATAAGCATCCACATTTAGCAACAACACCTGATGGCATGCGCTTGCCATGGAATGTAAAAGAAGGCATTTATCTAGAGGCTAATCTTTCTGCGTCCGGCATTATGCACTTTATTGACAATCTCTTAAAAGAATACGGCGTTGACCAGTCGACATTTTCTATTTCTGTTGTTTCTGAAGGCTCCGACGAAGAAAGTGAAGATGAGTAGAGCTTTGGAACAAGTGAAAAAACTAAAGGGAACAACTGCAATTAGTAAAGAGTACTCTCTCCCAATAAAAACAAAAGGATCGTAGAAATACGGCCCTTTTTTGTTGTGTGCAATCAACGCCGCCCCGGCTTATCATCGCCAAGGCGGCATTATTCCATATATATCTTTCTTCTATCAAGTTATATTTTATATTCTGTACTACTTTTTAGCATTGCCCTGCCCAAGCCGGACGCCGTTGAAGTATTCGCGGCAGAGGCGGATTACCAGCGGAGAAAGCACCAGCAGGCCGACGAGGTTGGGCAGCGCCATGAGGCCGTTGAGGGTGTCCGCGATGTCCCATACCAGCTGCATCTCGGTTACCGCGCCTATGACTATGACTATGCAGAACAGCACCTGATACGGCTTTATCACCTTTGTGCTGCGGAACACGAACTCCGCGCAGCGCGTGCCGTAGAGACACCATGAAAGTATGGTCGAGGTTGCAAAGAGGGTTATGCCGACCGAGATTATCACGCCGCCGAACCTGCCGAAGGTGGTGGAAAACGCCGCGATGGTGAGATCCGCGCCGGCCGCCTGCCCGTATTCTATCGGCGTGCCGGACATCAGCACAGCCAAGGCTGTGAGCGTGCAGATGACGATGGTATCCGCAAACACCTCAAACACCCCGAAGCAGCCCTGACGAACCGCAGAGTCGGTATCCGCCGCCGCGTGGGCTATCGGAGCCGAGCCGAGGCCGGCCTCGTTTGAGAAAACGCCGCGGGAAACGCCGCGCTTTATTGCCGCGGAAATACCCACGCCCGCAGCGCCGCCGACTATTGCAGAGGGGGTGAACGCGCCGACAAATATGCTGCGCAGCACCGCGCCGAGGCTGCCGATATGGCTGAAGAAGATTATAAGCGCCGAAACGATGTACACGACCGCCATGAACGGCACCAGCTTTTCAGTCACCTGACCGATTCGCTGCAGCCCGCCTATGAGCACTATTGCGCTGAAAACGGCGATTATTATGCCGACGACGAGGTGAACGGTGTTTTCATTGACAGGCGTAAAGCTGTTTATTGTGCCGGAAATCGAGGTCACGATGGAATTTATCTGGGTCATGTTGCCGATGCCGAAGGCCGCAAGCATTCCAAACAGTGCAAACAGCATGCCGAGCCATGCCCAGCTCTTGCCGAGTCCCTTTGAAATGTAGTACATCGGCCCGCCGACCCAGTCGCCCTTGTCGTTGCGCTCGCGGAAGTGAATCGCCAGCGTCACCTCGGCGAACTTGGTGCACATTCCGAACAGCGCGGATACCCACATCCAGAACACCGCGCCGGGGCCGCCGAGGGCGATAGCGCCCGTCACGCCCGCGATGTTGCCGGTTCCGACGGTTGCGGCAAGCGCGGTGCAAACCGCCTGAAACGGCGTTACCGAGCCCTCCCCCGCCTCCTTCTTTTCAAATATCTTACCGATGGTGTTCTTCATTATGTAGCCGAACCATCTGAACTGAACGAAGCCGGTGCGGAATGTGTAGTACACGCCGGTGCCGACCAGCAATATCAGGCAGGGCCAGCCCCAAACGACGCCGTTAAGGAAGGAATTTACCTTTAACAGAAGCTCCATAGATTTTCCCCTTTCACATTTAATCCTTTTCGAGTTTTTTTGAGTGGTTTTGAATCTTTGCAGTGCGTTCCCTTCATCTGAGGTTAGAAAAATGTAAATATAGCTATTCTTTACGCTAAGATTTTAGCACGATTTATATAAGCCGTCAATACATTTAGTCACAGCAGATTCAAATATTTTTCTCAAAACCTCCCGAATTTACGGCTTTTATGTCAGACACAGAAGTATCCGCGCCGCAAAGGAGCGTATATAGACGTAAAATGGCGTATAAATTGCTTAACGGGGTTATGTAACTTATGATATTTTTTTGACGGAAAAGGGCGGGGAAGCTGCAAAAGGGAGGGCAATCAATAAGAAATGAAACAAATATAAAGGTGGCGGGAAGCGGAGGAATGCCGGAGCTTTATCAGCTTAAAGCCCGGTTAGCGGGGCTTCCGCCAAAAATCGGCTTGCCCATACACTACCCCACATCGCTCGGATTGACGCCGTAGAACTTTTTGAAGGCGCGGAGGAAGGCGGAGTAGTCGCCGTAGCCGCTGCGCTGACCCGCTTCGACCACCGGCACGCCCTCTTTTATGAGCTCCGCCGCCTGAATGAGCCGCTTCTGCTGAATGTACCTGTGTGCGCTGTAACCGGTCATCTCCTTGAATTTATGCATCAGATAGGATTTGCTCATATAGAACCGCCGGGCGATCGAGCCGAGCGTCAGGTCCTTGTCGAGGTTTGCGTTTACGTAGGCGATTATCTCCTCCAGCTTCGGGTCGCTGCGGAACGCCTCCTGCACCATTGAGGTGTGATCCTTTATCGCTATCCTGTTGAGATCGACCATAAACTGCAAAAACGTCGTTCGGCTCAGCAGCTCGTGCCCAAACTCGCGCGAGGCCATTGCGGACTCAACGGTGTTGAGCTGCTTCATGAGTGTCACCCTGTCCCCGCTCTCGGGGCGTATCAGGCCAAAGCTCTTCTGCTCCGCCGCGGTAAAGCAGCTGCGCAGGTCGTCGCCGTCAAGGCAGTTCTTCTGCAAATAATCCGCGTTTATCCAGAGTATTATGCGCTCATACGGCTCGCTCGGGTCGATTATCGGCCGGTGTATCTGGTTGTGCGGAACTAAAAGTATATCCCACGGCTTCAGAAAATACGCCTTGCCCTCAACGACATAGGTAACGCTGCCGGTCATGAACACGACTATTTTGTCAAACTCGTGGTAGTGATAGCCCAATTCAAGCTCCACCTGATCCCTCGTATGGAACAGCCTGAAATCCTCCCTCAGGTATCCCCGCTTGTTTATCATCTCCATAGCCCGTTCCCCCGCCAGTTTGTATGATTTATATTATGTTATAACATTTTTTGCAATATATCAAAGGGGGAAGGGGTTAAGATAGCGTAAAAATAATGCTTTTTGCTTGAAGAGGGGAGCGGTCGCCGTGTATAATTTTTTTTGAAGGCATTTCGTAAAAGCAAAAGGCAAAAAAGCAGGAAGCAAAACAGGAAGGAGCGCACTGAAAACATGGAAGAACGGCATCTGCCGCATATAACCGGCGACCTTAGATCGCATATAATCAAGCTCCCGCAGGAGGTATGGAAGTGCAGCGGCATAGTTCTGCTCGGCCGGCGGGTAAAGTCGCTGGTATTTACGACCGACATTGCGATAATACGCAACTGCAACGCGGACGCGGTGCTGGCGGTGTACCCCTTTACCCCGCAGCAGGCGATATCTCACGCCATAATTCAGGCCTCCAGCATACCGGTGCTTTGCGGGGTCGGCGGCGGAATGACCGGCGGGCAGCGCTCGGTTCGCCTCGCGTGGGACGCTGAGGCGCAGGGCGCCTATGGCGTCGTCGTCAACGCACCCATGCCAAACGAGATAATACGCGACATCGCCGCCGCAATAGACATACCCGTGATAGCGACCGTGCCGAGCGAAAACAGCGATATTCAGGCGCGGCTGGATGCGGGGGTATCGATTTTGAACGTATCCGCCGCGGCGCAAACGCCGGAGCTGGTACGCACGATACGCAAAAAATTCCCGACGGTGCCGATAATCGCGACCGGCGGGCCAACGCCCGAGAGCATTGCAAGGACGATCGAGGCGGGCGCAAACTCGATAAGCTACACCCCGCCGACAACCAAGGAGCTGTTTGCCCGAACGATGGAGGATTACCGGGCGAGAAAGCTGTAAAGGGGAAAAACAAAAAAGGAGAATAACGATATGATAAAATGTGCCGAATGTGCAAGCCACGGCTGTCAGGTAAACGACATCAAGGACGCTATGAGCTGCTGCCCAAGCAGGGACGAGGAGCTTCAGGCGGAGGCGCGGGAGCTGTACGGCGAGGAGGAGAACTACAAGCTGGCGCATAACGCCGCGCTGGTTGAGGCGGAGGGGTATGGCAGGCTGTGCCGAATGGAGGAGATAATGCTCTTCTGCAAAAAGTGCGGCTTTCATAAGCTCGGGCTGGTGTTCTGCGTCGGCTTTTCCAGCGAAGCGCGGGAGGTCAGCAAAATACTCAGGCACAACGGCTTTGAGGTGGTCTCAGCGGTATGCAAAAACGGCGTTGACCCCAAGTCCACGATAGGCATAAGCGACGGGGAGACCCTCTCCGGCTGCGCAGATGAGATAATGTGCAACCCGATAGGGCAGGCGCTGCTTATGAACTCCGAAAACACAGAGCTCAACATAATACTCGGCCTCTGCGTCGGGCACGACAGCCTCGTTATGAAGTACCTTGAGGCGCCCGCGACCGTGCTTGCGGTTAAGGACAGGGTGACCGGGCACAACCCGCTCGCCGCGATATACATAGCCGAGAGCTACTACAAAAAGCGCTTCTTCGGCGAGTAAAAAAGATGTAAATTTGCCGCATTGTGTGTTAGAATATATTGGCTTTTGCAGAATGAACCCGTCCGCATACGCAAAGAATATAAACACACAATGAGAGGCATTAAAAACTATGGGATCCCGTCAAAACGAAACGAAGTATGTGCTGCTGGAGCTGCTTTCAATGGCATTCCTCGCCGGCTCGGGCATTTTCGTGCGCTACAGCGTTATATCGCCGATAATCGCGGGCATGTGGCGCTGCGTGTTCGCGCTGCCGGTGCTGTATCTGATGTGCCGCAGAGAGCTGCCGCTGCTCACAAAAAAGGACTGGATAACGCTGCTTGCGGCGGGCTTTATGCTCGCGGGGGACGTTGCGTTCTTTAATGTTTCCTTTGGCTATACCTCGGTTGCAAACGCGACGCTGCTGGTAAACCTTACACCGTTTGTGATAGTTCCGGTGTCTTACTTTATGTTTAAGGAGAAGCTGCCGAGGCTGTTCCTGCCTGGGCTCGCCGTTGCGGTGGCCGGCCTCGTGCTGCTTATGCTCGGCAAGGCGGAGGGCGGCGCCTCCGGCTACAAGGGGGACGCGCTGGCGTTCCTCGCCTGCTTCTTCTATTCGACCTATATGCTCATCATCTACCGCGAAAGCGGCAGGATACCCTCCAGCGCGATAATGTTCGTCTGCACCATATCCACCCTGATTGGGCTGCTCATCGTCGGCTGCGCCGTTGAGGGGTTTGCCGTGCCGCGCAGCTTTGGCGAGCTGTGGCCGATACTCGGCATGACCTTTGCGGTTCAGGTGATAGGCCAGAACCTGCTTGCGCACTGCCAGAGCAGGATAAACGTTAACCTTTCCTCGGTCATATGCCTTTCCGAGCCGGTCTTTGCGGCGATATACTCCTTTGTGCTCTTTGGCGAGCGGCTCACGCTCATGGAGCTTTGCGGAATGGCGGTCGTTATAGCCGGCGTGTATATCGTAAAGCGTCAGTATTCCGGCGACGCGGCCTGATTCCGTGCCGGCGGGTCTTCGATGCTGCCGCCGTTTGCAAGCGTTCGGTCGTCCAGCGGTATCAGCTTTTCGGAAAGCAGCCTTGCAAAGCTGCCCATGATGGCGGAGGTGATTATCATCTCCCCTGTGTCGCCGGTTGAAAGCTCGCTCTCCTGCCCGTTTTCAAGTATCGGCGCTGCGAGGCTCCTGACCTGCTCAACGAAGTAGCGCGCCGCCATGGCGTGCCGTTTTGCGTAGGCGGTGTATACCTCCCGAACCTCGTCGCGGGTCATGCCGGTCGGTATTATTTTCGGCAGCATCGAGAGGCTCAGGTTCTGCTTGAGCGTACATATTATAATAAGGTAAGCGATGTGCTCGCGGTAGTACCGCCGCTTTACCGGCCGCGGCATCAGCTTTAGCCGGATGTAGTTGTTTATGGCCGTTGCGGTTATGACCTGCCCGCCCTTCATCTCCGGCGGCAGGTAGTCTATATACTGCCTGAGCAGCGCGACCGTCTGCTCCATATACAGTCCCATGTCGGGTATGCTCTCCCATTCCGGCAGGCGAAAGCCGGTCAGGTATTTGTCCCAGCGGCGCAGCTTGCCCGCGATAAGCTCCTTATCGTATGCCAAGAGCCATTCTCCTTTTCTTTAATATACGCCATTTTACCATTAAATTCACATTCCCGCAACGATACTTTATTATATACCGCTTGACGCTTTATGACGTATGCGCTAATATAATATTGCATATTAGATTACTGGAGGCGCAATATGTTTGCAATTGTTACCGACTCATCCGCCAATCTGGATTACAGTGCGCTGGGCATAGACGATATAACCGTCGCTCCGTTCAGCTATTCCACAGGCTCCGAGAGCCTGCACTGCCCGCCGCCCGACAGCTTTGACGGCGCGGCGTATTACGGCGCGATAAGAAACGGCGCGATTGCCGTTACCTCGCAGGTGACGCCGCATATGTATAAAGAGGTGTTTACCCCGATACTGGAAAGCGGGCAGGATTTGCTCTACGTCGGCATGTCCTCCGGCATAAGCGGCTCGTATCACTCCGCGGAGAGCGCGGCGCGGGAGCTGCGCGAGCTTTACCCCGAAAGAAAAATTCGCCTTGTGGATACCCTGAGCGCATCTCTCGGCGAGGGCATACTCGTGCTGAGGGCGCGGGAGATGAAAAACGCCGGCGCAGGGCTGGACGAAATTGCGGATACGCTGCTTTCGGAGCGGTTCAGGATGGATCAGGTGTTTACGGTCGGGGATATACGCCACCTTGCCCGAACCGGCAGGATATCCAACGTAAAGGCGTTCATAGGCGCGGCGCTGGATATAAGGCCGATACTCAAGGGGGACGACGAGGGCAAGATAGTCTGCTGCGCAAAGGTGCGCGGCCGCCGCTCCTCGCTGAAGGCGCTTGCGGACAGATACGCCGAGCACGCCGTTGACCCTGAGCAGCAGGTGATAGGCATTGCGCATGCGGACTGCCTGGAGGACGCAAACTACCTTATTTCGCTTATAAACCGCGCAGCCCCGCCAAAGGGCATAATGACAGTTTGCTACGAGCCGGTCACCGGCAGCCACGTAGGGCCGGATACCGTTGCGCTGTTCTTTATGGGCAGCGACAGGAACATATAGAGTGTGATATAATAATGCCCGTAATACTTCACAACGAAGGGACGGGCATTTTTCGGTTTACCATGGCAGATACCTTTGAGCTTAGCGTTGTTGCGCGGATAAAAAGCGACTTTACCGAGAAGTTCGGCATACCGAGGCAGAGCGGCCTCGGCGCGGGGCAGACCTCCGAGATAATATTTGAGCCGGAATACCGCGACGCAAACGCGCTGCGCGGCATCGAGGGGTATTCCCATTTGTGGCTGCTCTGGGGCTTTTCAAGGGTTGAGCGGCAGGGCTGGCGGCCAACGGTCAAGCCGCCCCGCCTCGGCGGAAACACCCGCATGGGGGTGTTTGCGACCCGCTCGCCGTACCGGCCGAACCCGATAGGGCTGTCCTCCGTGGAGCTTATTCGGGCGGAAAAGCGGGCGGGGCTGGGCACCGTGCTGCTGGTTCGCGGCGCAGACCTCATGGACGGCTCGCCGATATACGACATAAAGCCGTATCTGCCGTTTACCGACAGCCACCCGGAGGCAAGGAGCGGCTTTGCCGGGGAAAAGCTGAACAAGCGGCTTGAGGTGCAGTTTCCAGATGAGCTGCTCTGCCGCGTTCCTGAGCAGAAGCGCGCGGCGCTTATAGAGGCGCTCTCGCAGGATCCCCGCCCCGCATATCAGGCGGACGGCGAACCCTACGGGCTGGAGTTTTCCGGCCTCGATATACGCTTTTCTGTATCAGGCGGCGTGCTGACGGTCTTTGCCGCAGAGCCCGCGGGTTCACAGCGGCTTAAATAATTATATGGCGTCTGTTAATATAAACGCCCCAATGTTATAAGTTTCGGCCAAACTTGCGCCGTCTTTCTCTGGTAAGATGTAATCACTTCAAAGAAAGGAGGCGCAGAAAGCCCAATGACAAAGAACACCACCAGACAGTCCCCGGCAAACCCACCGAAGCCGGGCGTACCACCTCCGATAAGACCGGCGAGCTGCCCGAGGGGGAGGTGATGCCGATAAGACCAGAGAGCGATACACAGTATCTTTTGTAGGATTTCTTCCGGTTTTTTCATATAAAACTCCAGATAACTGAGCCGCCCACCTGCCGGGCGGCTTTTTTTATGCGCACTTGCCCAATATATGAACGCAGCATGAACAAAACCATAAGTGAAGATAATTAAAGCATAACCAAACGTATGAATGTGATAAAAATATGGAATTTGTCGGAATTTTTCCTTGCAGTATGCCGGTTCATGGAGTAGAATGTATGTGCTAAATTTTCGCAAAGGAGATACTGACAGATGGAAGAGCTGGATAGGGATATAGTAGTATTCAACGACGAGGAGGGCAACGAGATAGAGCTCGAGGTCGTGGATTACTTTGACTACGAAAACGACGAGTACGCCGTTATGGTAGACCCCGCCGCGGGCGACGACGAGGAGCAGGATCTTTTCGTTTTCCGCATACAGACCGACGGCGAATACGAGGAGTTCCTCCCCGCGGACGAGGACAAGATGGATGTGCTCTCAAAGATAGTTGAGGCGCGGATGGATTGCGACGCGGAGAGCTGCGAGGGCTGCTCCGGCTGCAAGATAAACGATTGATACCCCAAGCAAATTTATATATAATAGAGAGGAAGAAAACCATGACATTCACTGCAAAAGAATTTAGGAAGATCGCCCGCACAAAGCTGCGCGGGAACTGGGGACGCTCCATACTCGTATCCTTCATTGCCGCAGTCATCTGCGGTCTGGGCGGAATATACGAGACCATATCCAAGCTGGCGAGCCTTGACGTTGAGGCGCTCATCGCCGGCGATGCCGAGGCGCTCATCGCCCAGTATGAATCTCTCGACGGAGTTATGACCGGCTCGCCGATACTTGCGCTCATCGTCGGTATCGCCGTGATACTGCTCACCGGCGCCATCACCCAGGGCTGCAACCGCTACTACACCAACCTTACCCTCAGCGGCAAGGCAGATGAGGTCTCTGTGCTGTTCTCAAGGTTCGATATATTCCTTAAGACCGTCGGCCTCGAGCTGTTCATGACGCTCTTCACCTTCCTCTGGGGTCTGCTCTTCGTAATCCCCGGCATCGTCGCCACCTATCGCTATCGCCTTGCGCACTACCTCATGGCGGAGAACCCCGAGCTTGGCATAAGGCAGGCGGTGAACATGAGCAAGGAGCTCATGAAGGGTCACAAGTGGCGTCTGTTCTGCCTCGACCTTTCCTTCATCGGCTGGGGCATTCTCGCATCCCTCACCTGCGGCATAGGCTACCTCTGGCTGAATCCCTATATGGATGCAGCATCAGCCGCCTTCTATATCGACCGCACCGGCCGCGGCATACCCATGGGCGATGCCTGATGGCTTAACAGAGCATAAAGAATAGAGCATAAAACCCAAGCCTTAAAAATACTTTATAGAACACGGAGGTATCGTCAACATGAAAAAGCAGCCTGTGCTGGTGCTTCTTGCCGCGGGAATGGGCAGCCGCTACGGCGGGCTCAAGCAGATAGACCCTATCGATGCGGCGGGCAACCTTATAATCGACTTCTCGATATACGACGCGATACGCGCCGGCTTCCACGACCTCGTGTTCATAATAAAGCACGAAATAGAGCATGACTTTATGGAGGCCATCGGCGACAGGATATCCAAATACGCGGGCGTTACCTGTGCCTTTCAGGAGATGGATAAGCTGCCGGCGGGTCTTAAGGCGCCGGAGGGGCGGACAAAGCCCCTTGGCACTACTCATGCGCTGCTCTGCGCAAGGGACGAGATCGCCGGCCGCCCGTTTGCCGTAATAAATTCCGACGACTACTACGGCCCCGAGGCCTTCCGGAAGCTCTACGCCTTTTTGAGCGCCGATTCCCCGGAGGACGAGCAGCTCATGATAGGCTACAGGCTGGAAAACACGCTTACCGAGCACGGCAGTGTTGCAAGGGGAGTGTGCGAGGTGGATGAGGACGGCTTCCTCACCCACATAGTCGAGCGGCGCAAGATATTCAAGCGCGAGCACGGCGGCGCATTCACCGAGGATGACGGCAGAACCTTTACCGACCTGCCCGAGGGAACGCCGGTATCCATGAACTGCTGGGGCTTTAAGCCGAGCATACTGCCCATGCTGGAGGATACTTTCAAGCAGAACTTTGCAGCAGGCATAGCAGCCGACCCGGCAAAGTACGAGGATCTGCTGCCGAACGCCGTTCAGCAGCTCATGGCCGAGGGAAAGGTTCGCGTAAGGGTCGAGGAGAGCACCGACCGCTGGTTCGGCGTGACATACAGGGAGGATAAGCCGGAGGTTATGAGAAGCATCGCCGAGATAAAGGCGAAAGGGGTATACTCCGAGAACCTCTGGAGCTGACGCTCCCCCAAAACCGAAAAGGAGACGTGTTTTAAGCATATATGTGTGGAATAGTTGGCTATATCGGCCCGAAGCAGGCCGCCCCGCTGATACTTGAAGCGCTGGAAAAGCTGGAATACCGCGGCTATGACTCCTCGGGAATAGCGATTTCAAACGGAGAGGACATAGGCGTTGTAAAGGCAAAGGGCAGGCTGAAGGTGCTTGAGGATATGACGGAGGGCGGGAAAACGCTGCCCGGCTGCCTCGGCATAGGCCATACACGCTGGGCAACGCACGGCGAGCCCAATGACGTAAACGCGCACCCCCATCTCAGCCGGCATGGCGAGGTCGCCCTCGTGCATAACGGCATAGTTGAAAACTACATCGAGCTTCGGGATTTCCTTACCGAGCGCGGCTATTCCTTTATGTCGGAGACCGACACCGAGATAGCCTGCAACCTCGTTGAGTACCTTTACATGAGCTGCCGCGAGCCGGAAAACGCGATACGCGAGGCGCTCAGCCTGATATCCGGCGCGTTTGCCTTCGGCATAATATTCCGCGACAGGCCAAACGCCATATACGCCGTGCGCAAGGACAGCCCGCTCATAGTCGGCGTCGGCCGCGGCGAAAACTTCATAGCATCCGACGTTCCGGCGATACTCAGGCACACCCGCGAGGTGATACGGCTCGAGGAATACGAAATGGCGGTGCTTACGGCGGATTCGGTAAGGATATACAGCCGCTACGGCGAGGAGCTGAATAAGCCGGTCGAGCACATCGAATGGAACGCGGACGCGGCGGAAAAGGGCGGCTACCCGCACTTTATGCTCAAGGAAATAATGGAGCAGCCGGACGTCATACGCAATACCGTTCGCCCCCGGGTAAAGGGCGGCAGGATAGACCTTGAGCTGAAGCACCTTTCAAAAGAGGATATACGCCGGTGCGACAGGGTATTCATAATAGCCTGCGGCTCCGCAAGCTATGTGGGTCAGGTTGCAAAGCACTACATCGAGCGCTATGCGAGAGTACCGGTAACGGTCGAGCTTGCCTCGGAGTTCCGTTACAGCGACCCGATAGTTACGGATAAGACCATTGCGATAGTCATAAGCCAGTCCGGCGAGACCATCGACACGCTGCTTGCGCTGCGCGAGGCCAGGGCGCGGGGCGCAAGGGTGATATCCATAGTAAACGTGGTTGGCAGCAGCATTGCAAACGAGAGCGAGGACGTAATATACACCTGGGCGGGTCCCGAGATAGCCGTTGCGACCACAAAGGCATACAGCGCGCAGCTTTCGGTGTGCTATCTGCTTTCGCTGTATATGGGGCTTTGCCGCGGGACGGCGACAGAGGCCGAGGTGCGCGCGGCGCTCGACAGGATCGAGGAGCTGCCGGAGCTCATGCGCGGCCTGCTGGAAAAGTCCGATTACATCAAGTACCTTGCATCGCTGCACTTTAACTGCCGCAATATATACTTCATAGGCAGGAACGTCGACCACGCGCTGGCGATGGAGGGCTCGCTCAAGCTAAAGGAGATATCCTACATATTCTCTGAGGCATACCCTGCGGGGGAGCTCAAGCACGGCACGATATCGCTTATCGAGCCCGGCTCGCTGGTTGTTGCGCTCTGCACCTATGCGCCGCTTGCGGATAAGATGATAAGCAACATGCGCGAGGTAAAGGCGCGCGGCGCGGTGGTTTTGGCTCTTGCAACAGAGGGCACGCCCGGCGTTGCGGAAACGGCGGATCAGGTAATGTGGATACCCGAAGCGGATCCCTTCGTTAAGCCCTCGCTGGCGATACTGCCGCTTCAGCTGCTTGCGTACTACGTTGCGCTGCTCAAGGGCTGCGATATCGACAAGCCCCGCAACCTTGCAAAGTCCGTAACTGTTGAATAAAAACAGGCGATATACTAAAAGCGCCGCTCTACCTGAGCGGCGCTTTTCTGCTGCCTTTATTCTGCGGCGCTTTGCCTTGCCGCCTCTTCCTCCTCCAGCACCCGGTATGCAACCTTGCCGACGAGGGTCTTTGGCAGCTCGGGGCGGAACTCCAGCTCGCGTGGCATGGCGTACTTTGCTACGTACTTTGAGCAGTGCTCCAATATGTCCTTTTTAAGCTCCTCGCTGCCCTCGTAGCCGGGCTTCAGCATTACGAACGCTTTTACACGCTGCACCCTTATCGGGTCCTTTACGCCTATTACGCAGGCGAGGTGCACCGCCTCGTGCGCCTCCAGCACGTTCTCTATCTGGGAGGGGTATACGTTGTAGCCGTTGGTGACGATCATGCGCTTTATGCGCTGGCGGAAGTATATGAAGCCCTCCTCGTCCATCTTGCCGAGGTCGCCGGTGTGTACCCAGGTGAGGCCGTCGCCGTGCTGCTTCAGCGTGTCCGCCGTTTCCTGCGGGTGGTTGACGTAGCAGAGCATGACCGTCGGCCCCGCAAGGCATATTTCGCCCTCCTCGCCGTAGGGCATCTCCTCCGTCGTCCCGGGCTTAACTATTTTATAGTAGGTATCCGGGAAGGGCAGGCCGATGCTGCCCTCCTTTGCCCTGTGTATGGGCGTCAGGCAGCTTGCGGTAACGCACTCCGTAGTGCCGTAGCCCTCGCGAACCTTTATTGATGCGCCGTGCGACTCAAGGAAGGCGTCAAACCGCTTTTTAAGCTCGACAGAGAGGGAGTCCCCGCCGGAGAAAACCCCCTTCAGGCAGGAAAGCTCCAGCTCGTCCGCCTCCGGCACGCGGAGCAGCGCCTCAAACAGCGAGGGAACGCCGGCGATGAGGTTTGGCCTGTGCTTTTTGAGCAGCCCGGCGTAGCTCTTTGGCGTAAAGCGCGGAACAAGTATGCAGTGGCCGCCGCTTGCAAGCATTGAGTGTATGCTGACGCCCAAGCCAAAGCCGTGGAACATCGGCATTATCGCGAGCATCTTGTCCCCCGGGCGGAAAAAGCTGTTGGTCGCTATTATCTGCGCCGCGAGCGCGTTAAAGTTGAGGTTGGAAAGGCTTATGCCCTTCATAGTGCCTGTCGTGCCGCCGCTGTAAAGTATCGCGGCGGGGTCGGTCGCCTGCTTTTCGCAGCGGCAGTCGGCGGCGTTTTCGCCCTTTTTGAGCAAATCTTTCCACCAGGTGAAGTCGTCCCCGTCCGGCTTTTGTATCTTCCTGCCCTCGGTGAGCTTGTAGCCCAGCCGCATGAGCGGCGAGAGCGCATCTGCAACGGAGGTTATTATGAGCAGCGGCAGCTCGACCTCCTGCCGAACCTCCTTGAACTTGCCGTAAAACTGATCCAGCGTTATCGCCGCAACGCTTTCGGAGTCCCTCAGGCAAAAGGCGATCTCCTTAACGGCGGAGAGCGGGTGCACCATGTTTGCGATGCCGCCTATGAGGTTCACGGCGTAGAACACCGTGACGGTCTGCGGGGCGTTGGGCATGCATATCGTGACCTTGTCCCCTTCTTTGATTCCTGCGGCGCTTAGAGCGCGTGCGCAGGCGTGTATCGCCTCAACGGCGCTTTTGTAGCTTGTTTCGCTGCCCATGAAGTCATAGGCGATATAGTTTGGGTATTTTTCCGCCGCGCACTCAAACGCCTCGGCCAGCGTGCCGGTAAAATAGTCGAGGTGCTGCGGACATTCCGGGTCGTAGCTTTTGAGCCATGGCGCGCTTGCGGTAACGCCGCTCAGGTCGTATGGCCGGTAGGTATATGTATTCATGGCTTAAAATTCCACCTCGGCGTCGGAGCGCTGCTCCAGCAGCTCCGGGTTGAGCAAAAGGTGCTTGAGCAGCTTCATGGTCTTGGAGTAGTAGTATCCGTCTGCAATGCGCTCGTCCAGCGTTATGCCGAGGTCTATGACCTCCCGCAGCTCGAAGGAGCCGTCGTCATTGTAAAACGGTACCTTGTGCTTTTCGCCTATGACGACGAATATCGAGGTAGTTCCCCAGTTTGAAAGGTGATGGTACCCCGCGTGGAGTCCTATGCTGCCGAGGTTGGTTATAAATACCGTCGCCTGGTTCGGGTCCTCCTTAATCAGGAAATCCGGAACCTTGCCCCGCCTGTCCAGGAAGAACAGCAGCTTTGCCAGCAGCCTCATGATAAAGTGCGGCAGCTTTAGCAGCACACCCATCATATCGGTGGAGTTATCCTCCGCATCGGTCTGCTTAAAGGCGGTGACCCGCTCCTTTATTATTTCGTGTATGCTGTCTATGTTGTCCGCCGCGCCAAATTCGCGGTAGAACATGGACTCCGAGGAATCGTCGGAAAACCTGCGCTTTACCATGAAGGCCATTGTCAGCTTGCGCCGCTGGTATATCCTGTCGCCCGAGATAAAGCGGTTCATTCGCGGACGAAGGGTTATCGTCCTGACCAGCGCCGCAACTATCGCGTGCAGGTAGGTATATTTGAAGTCCGGGTCGCTCTCGGTCTTTTTCGCAAGGTATTCGTTGAGGGCGGTTATGTCTATCTGCTCCTGAAGGAACGCCTCGTTGTCCGTCCTGTTCGGGTATATGTACGGCATGAAGCCGTGCAGCGGGTCAAGGTCGCGCAGCCATATGCCGTCCTTCCTGTCGCCCCTTTTTATTTTAATCTTTTCATCCACCTGAAAGACTCCTCCCTAAAACGTAAAAAATAAAAAAATAAATTCTACATAAATAACCTAATGGATTATATCATACAAAAACTTGAAATAACAGCGGTTGCAGAATAAAAATTAAAAAACTTTAATGAAATGCCGCTCTTGCCCCGCCTGCGCATATGTAATAGAATATACACAAGCACACTCATCCGGAGGTAAACCATGTCTACAATTACCTACAAATGCCCAAACTGCGACGCAGACCTTACCTACCGCCCGGCAACGGGGGACTTTGGCTGCGAATACTGCGGCAGCAGCTATACCGAGGAACAGCTGAAGGAGCTGGTCAAAAACCAGAGCGTTATTGACGAGCAAAAGGAGAGCGAGGGCAATGCCTTTGACGAGCACGCGGTGGTATACACCTGCCCGAGCTGCGGCGCCGAGGTCATAACCGACGACACGACGGCGGCGACCTTCTGCTTCTACTGCCACAACCCCGTCATACTAAAGGGCCGGCTTTCCGGCGAAATGGCGCCGAACAAGGTCATTCCCTTTGCAATACCCAGGGAGAAGGTAAAGGAGCAGCTGATAAGCTGGTGCAAATCCAAAAAATACATCGACGACGGCTTTTTCAGCGAGATGCAGCTTGAAAAGCTGACCGGCGTATACTTTCCCTTCTGGCTTATAGACAGCAACGTTAAGGCGACCATGACCGCAAAGGCCAATTCGCTCAAGGTCTGGGTGGTTGGCGATATAGAATACACCGAAACCAGCGTATACGACCTTACCCGAAGCGGCAGCGTTAAGCTGAGCGAAATGACGCTGAAGGCGCTGGATCGCGAGGACGCCGAGCTGCTCAACGGAATATACCCCTACGATATGTCCGGCCTCAAGGACTTTAACATGAGCTTCCTCTCCGGCTTTATGGCGGAAAAGCGCAACATCGAAAAGGACAAGGCCGAGCCCGAGGCAAAGGAGCTTATGCGCTCCGCCGCGGAGGAGCAGCTTGAAAGGACGCTTTCCGGCTACGGCAGCGTCAGCGGCAGGAATATGACCGTGAACGGGGTAAAGGCGGACTGGAAATATGCCCTTATGCCGGCATGGATGATGACCTACCGCTACAAGGGTGAGCTGTACTACTTTGCAATGAACGGGCAGACCGGCAAGATAGCCGGCCGCGTTCCGGTGAGCAACAAAAAGACAAACAGGCTTATGTGGATAATAACCGCCGCCTGCCTCGTGATAGGCGCGCTGATAGGAGGGCTTGGCGCATGAAAAGGCTTTTAACTGCGATAATTACGGCTGCGCTGTGTCTGGGGCTGTTCTCTGCGGCGTTTGCCGCGGGGGAGCAGAGGGTATTCGACTACGCAGACCTGCTCACGGACGACGAGGAGCAGGCACTCGAGAGCCGAATTGAGGAGCTTGTTTCGCTGTACAGTCAGGATATAGGCCTCGTAACTATCGAGGACGATAGTGTTACGAGCACAATGGAATTTGCGGACGCCTTCTACGAGGACAGCGGCATGGGCGCAGGCGACAACCGCACCGGCGTGCTGTACTGCATAGATATGTACAACCGCGAGGCGTATATATCCACCGCCGGGGATATGATAGACATAATCGATGACCAGCGCGAGGAAGTGATACTGGATACCGTCGTATACTACCTTGCGGAGGAGGACTATTACAGCGCCTTCATGGGCGCGCTGGACTACACCGAGGAATACATCAACGCGGGCGTTGAGGCCGGGCACTACGGCTACGATGAGGAGACCGGCGAGGTGATGGACCCCTCGGAATACGGCAGCACCTACGTTCCCGACACACCGGCGACAGCCGGCGAGCGGGCGGCGACCGCAGCCATAATGGGCGGCGGCGGAGGGCTGGTTGGCCTCGCCGCGGGGGCGATTGCCAAGGGCTCCATAAAAAAGAGCTACTCCAAAAAATTCAAGCCCACCAGCTACGACTGGCAGAGCAAGAGCAGCCTTGACCTTCAGGTGAACGACTCCAAGCTGGTCAATAAGTTCGTTACCACCCGCGTTATACCCCGCAATAATAACAACAACAACGGCTCGCGCAGCGGTGGCGGCGGCGTCAGCACCAGCGGCGTACACATGTCCTCCGGCGGCATGCACCACGGCGGCGGGGGCAGGAAGTTCTAACGGGGCTTTGGCAAACGAAAATGAAGCAATTCGCTAAGATCATTCACAGCTCGGAGGATACCAGGCTGGAATGCGAAAAGACATGGATATACCTGCTGCTGATGCTTACCGGCGGGTATCTCGGTGCATACACCTACGCCGTTCGCGGCGGCGTATTCTGCAACGCGCAGACCGCAAACTTTGTGCTCTTCGCAATGGCGCTGGGCGGCGGAAAATGGGCGCAGGCGGCGTATTACATAATACCCATGACCGCATACTTTACGGGCACGGTGCTTTCGGAGTGGATACCGAAAAGGGTAAACCGCCTTCACCTGCTCAGGTGGGATACCGTGCTGGTCGGCATTGAGGCGCTGGTGCTGCTGCTGCTGGGCTTTATACCTGACAGCGCGCCGTTTCAGATATCTCAGGTGACCATAAACCTCATCTGCTCGATGCAGTATAATACCTTCCGCCAGACGGACAGCGTGCCTATGGCTACCACCTTCTGCACCAACCACCTGCGGCAGACCGGCGTAAACTTTGTAAAGTGGCGGCGGCACGGCGAAAACCCGGTATACCGGCACAGGTTTCTGCTGCATGTGATGATGCTCTCGGCGTTCGTCGTGGGCGGGGTCATATCGACTATACTCTGCGGCGTGTTCTACGGCAGGGCAGTCTGGGGCGCGGTGCTGGTGCTGCTGGTGATATTCACAGACCTGCTTCGGGCAGACCTGACGTTTGAAAAGGATCAGATGGAGCGCAAGCCTGCCGGGCATTGACACTTTTGAACTGATAAAATAAGGCTGTTCCCTTTAGACAGGCGGTCGTAAAACAGTTAATGGAGCGTATCGGTACAGATACGCTCCATTTCTCATGCCAACATGCTATACGGGGTACAGCCCCCTGGCTCTCCCGTTGGGAGAGCTGTCACCGCAGGTGACTGAGAGGGTCTTGCAGGCTTATTTGGTTTGGAATGATCACGGTTTGCCCTCTCCGTCCTCGCTGCGCTCGGCCACCTCTCCCAAAGGGAGAGGTAAGGGGAGGCTCACGCGAAATCAAATGATACAAGAACGGGAACAGCAGAGCATACTGCCGTTCCCGCTAGCTGTCTTATGATGCCCGGCCTTTTGCTTTGCTTATTATACTGCCTGCTCGGTAAACTTGAGCACGCTTGCGATGCCGGATAGCTTCTGCACCCCGGCTTCGCCCTCGATGATGAGGGTCGGCGCCTGCCTGAGGCCGTATTTTGCCGCAAGCTCGGGGTTCTCCTCCGCGTCTATTATCTCATAGCGGATACCTGCGGCGTTGAGCCGCTCCTTTGCCGCCGCGCAGTTCGGGCAGGTTCTGGTGGTAAAGAGCATCATCCGGCCGGCTGCCGGCGCGGCCTTCTGCTCCGCCTGATTTTTTTCTGCGGGCCACGTCGAGCCGCCCGCAACGTCATACTCCCTGCGCTCGCGGTATTCCTGGCTTTTGCCGTCGTTCCAGTTTTGAACGGGGCGGTAGTAGCCGGTGATGCGGCTGTATACCTCGGCATTGTGGCCGCAGTGCGGGCAGGTGAAGTGCTCGCCCGCAAGGTAGCCGTGCGTTGGGCAAACGGAGTAGGTGGGTGAGAGGGTATAATAGGGCAGCCTGTAGTTCTCGGCAATGGTCTTTACCAGCTTTGCCGCGGATTCCCAGCTCGGCAGCTTTTCACCGAGGAAGGCGTGGAATACCGTTCCGCTGGTGTACAGCGTCTGCAGCTCGTCCTGAATATCCAGCGCTGCGAATATATCCTCCGAGAAGCCGACAGGCAGGTGCGAGCTGTTGGTGTAGTACGGCGCGTCGCCGTTTTTGCCGCCGGCGGTGATGATATCGGGGTAGCGCTTCCTGTCGTGCTTTGCAAGGCGGAAGGCGGTGGACTCGGCAGGCGTCGCCTCGAGGTTATACAGCTCGCCGCCGTACTGCTCCTGGTAGTCGCTGAGCCGCTCCCGCATGTGGTTGAGCACGTTCTTTGCAAACTGCTGCGTCCTGGGGTCGGTCATGTCTGCGCGTATCCACTTGGCGTTGAGCCCTGCCTCGTTCATGCCGACGAGGCCGATGGTGGAAAAGTGGTTGTCAAAGCTGCCGAGGTAGCGCTTGGTATAGGGATACAGCCCCTCGTTCATAAGCCTTGTTATTATCTGGCGCTTTGTATGCAGGCTGCGGGCGGAAATGTCCATCATGCGATCAAGACGCTGATAGAACTCCTCCTCGTTTTGCGAAAGGTAGGCGATCCTCGGCAGGTTTATGGTCACCACGCCGACCGAGCCGGTGGATTCGCCGCTGCCGAAGAAGCCGCCGCTCTTTTTGCGAAGCTCACGCAGGTCAAGCCGGAGGCGGCAGCACATGCTTCGCACATCCGAGGGCTCCATATCGCTGTTTATATAGTTGCTGAAGTACGGCGTGCCGTACTTTGCGGTCATTTCAAAGAGCAGGCGGTTGTTCTCGGTCGGGCTCCAGTCAAAGTCGCGGGTTATGGAGTAGGTCGGTATGGGGTACTGGAAGCCGCGGCCGTTTGCGTCCCCCTCTATCATGGTCTCGATGAACGCCTTGTTCACCATGTCCATTTCCTTCTTGCAGTCCTTGTACTTAAACGGCATCTCCTCGCCGCCGACTATCGCATACTGCTCCGCAAGGTCCGCGGGAACAGTCCAGTCCAGCGTGATGTTGCTGAAGGGCGCCTGCGTTCCCCAGCGGCTCGGGGTGTTCACGCCGTATATGAAGGACTCGATGCACTTCTTTACAGAGTCATACGGCATATCGTCCGCCTTTACAAAGGGGGCAAGGTAGGTATCGAAGGAGCTGAAGGCCTGCGCCCCCGCCCATTCGTTCTGCATTATGCCGAGGAAGTTCACCATCTGGTTGCAGAGCGAGGCAAGGTGCTTTGCCGGCTTGCTGTTTATCTTGCCGGTAACGCCGCCCAATCCCTCTTTTATGAGCTGACGGAGCGACCAGCCGGCACAGTACCCCGTAAGCATGGAAAGGTCGTGTATGTGTATATCGGCGTTCCTGTGCGCGTTGGCTATCTCCTCGTCGTATACCTCGGAGAGCCAGTAGTTCGCGGTTATCGCGCCGCTGTTGGAGAGTATCAGCCCGCCTACGGAGTAGGTAACGGTCGAGTTCTCCTTTACCCGCCAGTCGGTTATGTTGAGGTAGTTGTTTACCGTCTCCTTATAGTCCAGTATTGTGGACTTCATGTTGCGCAGCTTTTCCCGCTGCTTGCGGTAGAGTATGTACGCCTTGGCAACGTCTATATACCCCGCCTGACTGAGCACCGCCTCAACACTGTCCTGAACGTCCTCAACCGCTATGAGGCCGTCCTTTATCTTGGGCTCAAAGTCCGCCGTGACCTTCAGCGCAAGCAGGTCTATGACGCTGCTGTTGTATTGCTTCTCGGTCGCCTCAAACGCCTTGATTATAGCGTCCCTTATTTTATTGATGTCAAATTCCGCAACGGAATTATCCCTTTTTATTACCCGATACATTTTAAAACAGCCCTTTCTCTGCCAAAGACAGAAATCACTAAATGATTATCAATATAAGAACAATTACATCATAACATATATATAGTGCGTTGGCAATAGTATAAAACAAGATATTGTATATATAAAAACAGCACCACAACATATAGTGGTGCTGTTTGCTTATGGCAGCTCAACGCCGCGCAGCTTTGCATTGGGCATATATTCCCGCGCGGCAGAGAGCAGCGCGCGCAGCTCGTTATCCGTGTGGCGGGTGCAGCCGCCGCGCAGTATGTCGCCGGAATCGCGGTACGGCTGAAGGAAGTACCCCTCCGCGCCCTGTATCAGCCGCGCAATGGAGCGTATATCCTCCGGCGTGTGCAGCTCGCGTACTACGGTAGTCCGAAACTCGTGGCTCACCCCGCTCTGCATTATGAGCGAAATGCTCTCGCGCACGGGCGCCGTGTCAAAGCCCGGAACGCCGCAGGTGAGCGGGTACTTTTCAAGGCTGTTTTTTATGTCCATGGCAATCATATCCGCAAGTCCTGCGTCCAGTATCCGCCTTATCGCCCTCGGTCGGGTGCCGTTGGTATCCAGCTTTACCAGAAAGCCGAGCTCCTTAATTTTCGCCATGAACGGCTCAAGGCCGAATGCCATAGTAGGCTCCCCGCCGGTTATGCATACCCCCTCAAGCACCCCGCGCCGCCTTTTGAGCAGCTCAAAGAAGCTCTCCTCGGGTATCTGCTCCCCCTCGTCGGGGTGCAGAACAAGGCTGCCGTTGTGGCAAAAGGGGCAGCGCAGGTTGCAGCCGCCGGTGAACACGGTGCAGGCCACCCTGCCCGGGTAATCCAGCAGGGTAAGGGTCTGAAGGCCGTTTATGAGCATTATTTATTCAGCCCCCGCTCGGCGATTAGCGCATCCAGCAGCTTTGCCGCGTCCATTACCAGCCGGGTGCAGGGGCGCTCGCCGTAGTATGCGTCGGTGCGCTCCATCGGCTGCTGCGCCTTTTTGCAGAAGGCGAGCAGGTCGCGGCACATAAGGCTTTCGTTTTCCGCCTTAAAGTCCTCCGCGAGCTTGCGTATCGTCGCATAGTGCGCCGCCTTTTCCGTCGTGGCCTTGGGGTCGGTGTAGCCGTATAGCATATCCGCGACCATGAACATGCCGCTGACGGCGCCGCAGGTATCCCGCATTCCGCCCATTCCGGCGCCGAAGCCGGAGGTCAGCTTTATCGCCGTTTCAAAGTCCACCCCGGTAACATCGCAAAACGCGCCGAAAACGGCCTGCGCGCAGTTATACCCCTCGCGGAACAGCTCCCGCGTCTTTTCCTCGTGGTTTATCATTTCAGCCTCTCCTTTTGTGTGTTTATTCGTTCTTACCTGATTTTAGCGCGGCGCGGCGCCTTTTGCAAGGCGCGAAGCGCCGAAAACACGCCGAAGCAGAGTATATTTACCGCAACGACGCTGGGCCCCGTCGGCGTTGAGCAGGCAAAGCTTATGATAATGCCCGCGGTAAAGCAGAACGCCGAGAGCGCACCTGCGCATATGACGACGCTCTTAAAGGTCTTGCACAGCCGCATTGCGGTGAGCGGCGGGAATATTATAAGGCTGGATATCAGCAGCGCCCCCATCATCCTCATGCCGAGCACTATCGTGAGGGCGGTAAGGCAGGCGAGCAGGGTGTTGTACAGGCCGGTGTTTGCGCCGGTCGCCCTTGCAAAGCTCTCGTCAAAGGTAACGGCGAACATTCGGCAGTAAAACAGCACGAAGAGCACCAGCACCGCAGCCGAAAGAATAATGCTCAAAACGACGTCGCCTTCGCTCATCGCGAGTATGCTGCCGAAGAGGAAGTTCATAACGTCGGTATTCATGCCGGAGGTCACGGATATGACCAGAACGCCCAGCGCCAGCGCCCCGGTCGATATCAGCGCTATCGCCGCGTCCCCCTTTATCGCCGCGGTATTGCTCAGCCGAAGCAGCAGTATCGCCGCCGCTATCACGACGGGTATCGCAACGCCGAGCTCATTCAGCCCCAGCACCGAGGCGACAGCAAGCGCCCCGAAGCCGACGTGGGAAAGCCCGTCGCCTATCATTGAATAGCGCTTCAGCACGAGGCTGACGCCGAGCAGCGCGGCGCAGAGCGAGACCAACAGCCCAACCACCAGCGCCCGCACCATAAATGTATAGGAAAACATGTTCAGTATATAGCCCATCTGCGCTACCTCCCAAGAAAGGCGCGGCCGAGCGCGCTGTTTTTGTATTCCTCTGCCGTTGCCCAGTATGCACCGCCAGAGCTTAGGTGCAGTATATGCCTGCCGTAGCTCACCGCCGCGGGTATGTCGTGCGAGACCATAATTACGGTTATTCCGTCGTGGTGGTTTATGTCGGCTATCAGCCGGTACATATCCAGCGTTACCAGCGGATCCAGCCCGGTCGTCGGCTCGTCTAAGAGTATCAGCTTGCGGGTTGCGCAGAGCGCACGGGCAAGCAGGGCGCGGCGCTGCTGCCCGCCGGAAAGCTCCCGGTAGCAGGCGCGGCTTATATTGCCTATGCCCAGCCTATCCATCATCGCCTCCGCGCGCTCCTTCTGGTCGCGGGAGTAAAACGGGCGGCTGCCAAGGCTGTTAAGGCAGCCGGAAAGCACCACCTCGTATACGCTCGCGGGGAAATCCCGCTGAAGGTCGGTCTGCTGAGGAAGGTAGCCTATCTCGTTTTCCTTAAGGCCGCAGCCCCGCTCAACGCTGCCCTCAACAGGCCTTATAAAGCCTAAAAGCCCCTTTACGAGGGTGCTCTTGCCCGCCCCGTTTTCGCCGACTATGCAGAGATAATCCCCCGGCTCAACAGAAAAGCTGAGGCTTGATA
Organism: Acutalibacteraceae bacterium; assembly: GCA_963640685.1. Lineage (GTDB taxonomy): Bacteria > Bacillota > Clostridia > Christensenellales > CAG-138 > SFEL01. The sequence continues at coordinate 22,599 of CAVIAA010000004.1, read as the reverse complement.
CCACCTTGTGCCCGTCATAGGCAAAGGCGGCGTTTTTGCAGCTTATAAGTGCCATTTTTCAGTTCAGCGCCTCCTTTATGCTCTCGAGGTTTTGTTTCATAAGGGATATGTACGTTGCGCCGGAGTCAAACTCCTCCTTCGTAAGGTTATGACAGCTTGTGAATGTCAGAACCCTCGCGCCGGTGGATTCCGCAACCGCCTCGGCTATCCTGCCGTTGGAGAGCTCAACCTTGAACACGACGGGTATGCCCTCCTCGCGCACCCTGTCTATAAGGAAGGCGACGGTCTTTGGGCTGGCCTCGCTCTCGGCGGAGCAGCCGGGGAAGGCGGCGTAGTACTTAAGGCCGTATTCCTCGGTAAAGTACCTTGCGGGGAACCTGTCCGCAAATACCAGCGTTCTGCGCTTTGCGCTGCTTATCGCCGTGCGAAATTCCCCGCCCAGCCTGCTAAGCTCAGCTTTGTACTCATCGCAGCCGGCCTTGAACCGCTCCGCCTCGCCCGGGCATATTTCGCATAGCCTGTCGCATATCGCCTGAACTATCAGCGCGGCGTTTTTTGGTGATGTCCAAACGTGCTCGTCGTATTCCTCGTGGTCTTCGTGCTCGTGTCCCTTTTCCGGCTCCATGCCCTCGACACGCTCCTCCTCCAGCGGCTCAACGACGTTCAGCATGGCGATGGTTTTTTCGCTGCCCAGCTCAAGGCTCTGTATCATGTCCGTCGCCCATTCCTCGTTTTCCCCGCCGGCATAAATGAACAGATCGCAGCTCTGAATGGCTATTACGTCCTTTGGCGTCGGCTCGTAGCTGTGCGCCTCGCTCCCCGGCGGCAGCAGCAGCCGAACCTGCTCCGCGCCCGCGACCGAGCGCGCAAAGTCATACGCGGGGAAGTTTGCGGCAACTATGGAAAGGCCACAGGTCGTTGCTGCTTCCGCCTCATTTGCCGCGCAGCCCGCACAGAGCAGCGCAAGGCACAGCACCGCACAGAGCAGCCCCCTTTTTATTTTTATGCTGTTATTCACTTAAATCCCCCTTTTTTTCGGCGCAGCGGCGGCATACGCCGTACAGCACCGTCCGCTTCATATCCAGTTCAAACCCGTGCCCTGCCGCAATGTGCCGCGCAAACTCCGCCGCGCTCTCGCAGTCAAGGTGAATGAGCCGGCCGCAGCTCTCGCACTTTAAGTGGAAGTGGCTGCCGCAGCTCTCGGTCGCGTTGGCGTATTGATACAGCGTCTGCCTGCCGCTCTGGAACCTTCTAAGCTCCCCTGCCTCGGTCATTTTCGTGAGCTGGCGGTATACCGTGCTGCGGCTGACCCCGCACTGCTCAAGCGCCGTTGCTATCTCCTCCGAGGTGTACTGCTCCTTTTCCCCCCGCTCAAAGAAATCGCACAGGCTCTTATACTGTATGGTCTTATACACAAAAAATCCCTCCGAATATGAGAGTCAGTCTCATATTACAGAGGGATAATCGCTTTGTCAATGCTTTTTATTCAGCCTTTGCCTTTTCCAGCACCTTATCCGCGGCGGCTGCCCAGCGATCCTTTGAGTTGCTGCCGAGTATCATCGAGGTGAGTATCCTGCCGTCCTTATCCACAAACAGCGTTGAGGGTATTGCAAACACCTCGCTGCCCATGAGCTTTGCAAGCTCATCGTTGAGTATGACGTGGGTGTAGTCCGCCCCCGTGCCCTCGATTATCTCCTTCGCGTCCTTTGCGGTGCTGCTGCCTATCTCGGTCACGTCAAACACAACGCCGAGTATCTGGAAGCCGCGCTCCGCGTATTCCCTGGACAGCTCGCCGAGATCCGGCATTTCGGATATGCAGGGGGAACAGAAGGTGCCCCATATGTTTACCATCGTAACATCTGCCGCGGCGAACACGTCACTGCTGCTTATCTCGTTGCCGTCAAGGTCGTATGAGGTAAACTCAAGGCTCTCGCTGTCGTCGGTAAAGCTGAAGGATATTTCGGAGGTGTCGCCGGTCTGGTATTCGGGGTCCAGCTCGGCTGAGGCGTCCTGCTTTTCCGCCTCGGCCTCGGTCCTTTTTGTGCCGCAGGCGGAGAGCGGCAGCGCAAGCAGTATGCAAAGTACGATTATCAGCTTTTTCATAATAAGATCTTAATGCTCCCTTTTATTTAATGGTGATATAATACCTTATCGGCGGCCCCGCTGTCACGGGGAAATTTGCCGTTTTTACGAAAAGTATACAAATAGATACGCCGTTAAAAAACTGTTAGCAGGCTAACAATTTGTGTCTTTTTTGTGTACTCCGTTGACTTTGAAAAAACCCGCAGGTATAATACATTACTGTTAGCTTGCTAACTTTTTATACTATTGAACAGGCGGAAAACTATATGGAAAACTACAACCCGTGTGCCGATATAAAATCGGCGCATCAGGCGATTCGCCGCAGCTTTGAGGCTATGGGAATAGGCATGCCGATGGGGCTGACCGCGAGCCAGTGCAGGATAATGGGCTTTTTGATGGACAACGGCGACAGGCCGATATATCAGAAGGACATCGAGGCGGAGTTCAACATTCGCCGCAGCACCGCGACCAAGCTGCTTCAGGCAATGGAGCGCAAGGGGCTGATAATGCGGCTTGCGGAGGAAAACGACGCGCGGCTGAAGCGAATATCAGTGACGGCGGCGACTCGGCAGCGCAGCCTTTCCACCATAGAGCGGCTGAGCGAAATTGAGCGGGAGCTGTCATACGGGATAACCGAGGAGGAGAAAAAGGCGTTTCACGAGATATGCGAGCGCATATGTGAGAACGCGAGGGAACAGGAGGCGAAGGGAATATGATAAAGACCCTTTCAAGGTGTATAAGGGAATATAAGAAGGATTCGCTGCTCACCCCGCTGTTTATGGTGGGCGAGGTCGGCATGGAGGTCGCGATAACCTATGTGCTCTCAAAGCTCATCGACGACGGCATAACCCCCGGCGATATGGGGGCGATACTGCGCATCGGCGGTCTGCTGCTGCTCTGCGCGGTGATATCGCTTGCCTTCGGCGTGCTTTCCGGCCGCAGCGCGGCGATCGCCTCAACAGGCTTTGCAAAGAACGTAAGGCAGGATATGTACTACAACATACAGACCTTTTCCTTTGCAAATATCGACAAATTCTCCACCGCAAGCCTTATAACGAGGCTTACGACGGACGTTACAAGGCTTCAGCAGGCGTATATGATGATAATACGCACGGCGATAAGGAGCCCGCTGATGCTGGTGTTCTCGCTCATAATGTCCTTCAGGATAAACGCCAGGATAGCGACGGTTTTCCTCTGCGCGGTGCCTGTGCTGGGGCTCGGCATATATATAATGATGTCCAAGGCGCACCCGATATACGAGCGGGTATTCAAAACCTACGATAAGCTGAACAGCGTCGTTCAGGAAAACCTGCGCGGGATACGGGTAGTAAAGGCCTTCGTTCGCGAGGAGCACGAGAAGGAGAAGTTCGGCCGCGTATCCGATACCATATACCGCGACTTTTCCAGGGCGGAGAAGATAACCACCTACGCCTCCCCGCTTATGCAGGCTTCCATATACACCTGCATACTGCTTTCAAGCTGGATAGGCGCAAGGTACATAGTTTCGGGCTCCATGACGACGGGGCAGCTCATGAGCGTGCTGACCTATGCCATGAGCATACTTACCAGCCTTATGATGCTCTCGATGGTGCTGATGATGGTGATAATCTCCCGCGCCTCGGCGGAGCGCATATGCGAGGTGCTCAACGAAAGGACGGACATTACGAACGCAGACAACGCCGCGACAGAGATAAAAAGCGGCAGCATAGACTTTGACGGCGTATCCTTCAGCTACGGCGGGGAGGGCGGCATAAGCTGCCTTGACGACATCGACCTGCACATAAGCAGCGGCGAGACCATCGGCCTCATAGGCGGAACCGGCAGCGGCAAATCCACCCTCGTTCAGCTGATACCGAGGCTGTATGACGTTACGGCGGGCAGCGTCCGCGTTGGCGGGCGGGACGTTCGCGAATATGACATCGAGGCGCTGCGCGGCGCGGTGTCGATGGTTCTGCAAAAGAACGAGCTGTTCTCCGGCACCGTTGCGGAAAACCTGCGCTGGGGCGACGAGAACGCAACGGACGAGGAGCTTAAAAGGGCGGCCAGGGTCGCGCAGGCGGACGGCTTTATATCCGCAATGCCGGAGGGCTACGATTCCTTCGTTGAGCAGGGCGGCTCAAACCTCTCCGGCGGGCAGAAGCAGCGGCTCTGCATCGCCCGCGCACTGCTTAAAAAGCCCAAGATACTCATATTGGACGACTCGACCAGCGCCGTTGACACGGCGACGGACAGGGCGATACGCGAATCCTTCGCAAAGGAGCTGCCGGATGTGACAAAAATAATCATCGCGCAGCGCATAAGCTCGGTTCAGGAGGCGGACAGGATAATAGTTATGGACAACGGCAGAATAGCGGACTTCGGCAGCCACGAGGAGCTGCTGGGGCGGTGCAGCATCTACCGCGAGGTATACGAATCCCAGCAGAAGGGGGGCGGAGATTTCGATGAGCAAAAATAACAGCAGAAACATAAAGATAACGGATAAGACCAACAAGCACGCCGAGGTCGAGGTAAATATAGAGCTTAAGGAAAAGAGGCGCAGGCGCTCCTCAAAGCCGCAGCAGCAGGAGGGCCCCGGCCCGCGCAGGCCGCTCAACGCGCAGGACCTTAAAAACCTCGGCGCAAACAGCAAAAAGACAATAAAGCGGCTTGCTGCGATGTTCAAGCCGTACCGGCTGCACATGGCGGCGGTGTTCATAGGCATTATAATAAGCGCGCTTGCGGGCATAGCCGGCAGCATGTTCACAAAGACGCTTATAGATACCTACATCGAGCCGCTAATCGGCAGCGCAAGCCCGGATTTTTCCGGCCTGCTCAGGGCTATTGCAACTATGGCCTGCATATATGTTGCGGGTATGCTTGCGACCTTCATATACAGCCGCATAATGGTAACGGTATCGCAGGGCGTGCAGAAGAACATCCGCGACGAGCTGTTCGACCATATGCAGACGCTGCCGATATCCTACTTTGACCGCAACGCCTACGGTGACATAATGAGCCGGTATACCAACGACATAGACACGCTGGAGATGATGATATCCCAGAGCATACCCAACATGATGAGCTCTGCAATAACCATAGTCGGCGTGCTGTGCGCAATGGTGATAGTGAGCCCGCTGCTGACGCTTATAACCATAGTTACCATGTACCCCATGCTCAAGATAACCGCAAACGTCGCCGGCAACAGCGCAAGGTTCTTCAGCCTGCAGCAGGAGGCGCTGGGCGATGCAAACGGCTTCATCGAGGAAATGATAAACGGCCAGCGGGTGATAAACGTATTCTGCCACGAGCGGCAGTGCAAGGAGGAATTTGACGAGCTGAACGAGGAGCTTCGCTACAACTCCTCCGCCGCGAACCAGTTTACCAACGTTATAGGTCCAATAAACAACAACCTCGGCCACTTCCAGTACGTTCTGCTTGCAATAGCGGGCGGGCTTATGGCGATAGGCGGCGTAGGCGGAATGACGCTCGGCGGCATAGCATCGTTTTTGCAGCTCTCCAAGAGCTTCAATATGCCGGTGAGCCAGGTTTCGCAGCAGCTCAATTCCATAGTCATGGCGCTTTCCGGTGCGGAGCGCATATTCGCCATGATGGATGAGCAGCCGGAGGAGGACAACGGCACCATAACCCTCGTAAACGTTAAGGAGGAGGGCGGCGCGCTGAGAGAAACCTCGGAGCACACCGACAAATGGGCATGGAAGAAGCCCACGGGCGAGCTTACCGAGCTGCGCGGCGACGTTCGATTGAAGGACGTTGACTTCGGCTACCTGCCGGATAAGACCGTTCTGCACGACGTGAGCCTGTTTGCAAAGCCGGGGCAGAAGATAGCCTTCGTCGGCGCGACCGGCGCGGGCAAGACCACCATAACCAACCTCATAAACCGCTTTTACGATATTCAGGACGGCGAGATAACCTACGACGGCATAGACGTTCGTGACATCAAAAAGGCGGACCTGCGCCGCAGCCTCGGCATGGTGCTTCAGGACGTCAACCTCTTTACCGGCACGGTTCGGGATAACATACGCTACGGCGCGCTCGACGCAACGGACGAGGAGGTAATCGCCGCGGCAAAGCTCGCCAACGCGCACGACTTCATAATGCGCCTGCCAAAGGGCTACGACACCATGCTCGAGGGAGACGGCAGCGGCCTATCGCAGGGGCAGCGCCAGCTCATATCCATCGCCCGCGCCGCCTGCGCGAATGCGCCGGTCATGATACTGGACGAGGCGACGAGCTCCATCGACACCCGCACCGAGGCAATCGTTCAAAACGGCATGGATAAGCTGATGGCGGGCAGAACGGTGTTCGTCATCGCCCACAGGCTCTCCACGGTTCAGAACGCAAACGCCATAATGGTAATGGACAAGGGACGGATAATCGAGCGGGGCGACCACGACGACCTTATCGCCCAGCGCGGCAGGTATTACACTCTTTACACCGGAATGATCGCCTAAAAGCAAAGGAGACTGCATGAAAAAGGCAAAGGGTTGGGTAAAAAAACACAAAAAGCTGGTGATATTCCTCTGCGTGGCGCTGCTCATCGCGGCGGGGATAATAATAGTCAGCAGCAGGGCGAAGCGCGCCATGGCGCAGCTTGCGGAGCTTTCCGAGGAGACGGCGACGGTCGAGCGGCGCAGCATACAGAGCAGCGTATCCTCCACCGGCACCATAATAAGCGACAGCACGCGCAGCCTTACAGCCTCCCTCACGGGGCTTGAGGTGCTTTCGGTAAACGTTGAGGTCGGCGATGTGGTAGCCGTCGGCGACCCAATATGCAGCTTTGACACCTCGGACATCGAGGATAACCTTGCGGACGCGGAAAAGTCGCTCTCCGCCGCAAAGACCCAGACCAACGTATCCGTAAACAACGCGCGGCGGGCGCTTGAGCAGGCCGTTGAAACGCAGAATTACCAGATAGAATCCGCAGCGCGCAACATTATCTCCGCGGGCGAGGCGTATTCCAGCGCCTGCGATGCATACGACAGGGCAAAGAGCCGCGCAAGCGAGGCGTATACCGAAATGCAGGACGCAAGGCGCACGCTGGATTCCATACCGGCAAACCTTGAGGGCAGCACAGAATATGCGAAGTATATCAGTGCAAAGAACGCCTATGACATAGCGCTCGCCGCCTACAACAGCTATATCGTGACGGACGAGAGCGACACGGCGCAGACGGAGAAAAGGACGGAATTGTTTAAGGCATCTGAAGAAGCGGCGAAGGCTCTTACCGCAGCCGAAACGGCGCTCAACGCCCTCGACCTCGACAAGCGGCGCAGCGAGGCGGAGTACGCATACAGCGCGGCAAAAAGCACCTATGAATCGCTGGATTCCAGCCTTTCCTCGCTGGAGAGCAGCGTCCGCAGCGCCCGCACGGCATACGAAAACGCGCAGGCAAGCTATGAATACACCGTTGCCTCGCAGCAGAGCCAGTACGACGGCAGCGTGGACGGCCTGAAATCCGCAAAGGCCAGCGCCGGCGTTGCAACGCAGCAGCAGGAGAACGCCGTGGATACCTATCAGGAGCAGCTGGAAAAGGGGACGCTCAAGGCCAGCATCGCGGGCACGATAACCGCGGTGAACGTAAAGGAGGGCGACACCTACGCCGGCGGCGTAATAGCTACCATTCAGGACTGCAGCGACTTTGTGGTCTCCGCCGAGATAGACGAATACGACATAGCCGACGTTGAGCTCGGCATGAAGGCGATATTCAAGACAGACGCAACGAGGGACGAGCAGCTTGAGGGTGAGGTGATTTTCGTTTCCCCAACGCCGACGCAGGGCAGCGACGTCACCTATCAGGTAAAGGTGCGCATAAATAGCGACACCGGTAGGCTGCGCCTCGGCATGAACGCAAAGCTCAACATAATACTTTCCGAAACGGAAAACGTGCTGACCGTGCCGTATGACGCGGTTCAGCAGGACGAAAACGGGAACGATGTCGTATATGTAATTACCCGAACCGAGACCGGCGGAACGACAAGGACCGCCGTGCCCGTCACAGTCGGCGCGGAGGGGGACTACTACGTCGAGGTCACCGGCGACATAAAGGAGGGCGACGAGGTAGCCATGCCCTCCGACGAGACGTTTGACTTTTCGCAAATGATGATGATGGGCGGCTAATATGGACGAGCGCAAGGTAATGATAGACCTCAAGGGGATAAAAAAGCGCTTCTTTGAGGGAACTGAAAACGAGATAGAGGTTCTAAAGGGCATTGACCTTACGGTATACGAAAAGGAGTTCGTTTCCATAGTCGGCGCGTCCGGCTCCGGAAAATCCACCCTGATGAACATAATCGGCGCACTGGACCGGCCCAGCGAGGGCAGCTACATACTGGACGGCGTGAACATAAACGAGGCAGATGACGACGAGCTCTCGCACATACGCAACAAGAAGATAGGCTTCGTGTTCCAGACCTATAACCTCATTCCGCGTACGACGGCGCTAAAGAACGTTGAGCGGCCGATGCTGTACGCAAAGGTGCCGGGCGCGGAGCGGGCGGAGCGGGCAAAGGAGCTGCTGGAGCTGGTCGGCATGGGGGAGCGGATGAAGCACAACCCGGATGAGCTTTCCGGCGGGCAGAAGCAGAGGGTAGCAATCGCCAGGGCAATGGCGAACCACCCCGCGATACTGCTTGCAGACGAGCCGACGGGTGCACTGGACAGCAAGACCGGGCGGCTGATAATGGATATATTCCACAAGCTCAACCGTGAGCAGGGCATGACGATAGTGCTCATAACCCATTCCGACAGCCTTGCGGAGGAGACGGGGCGCATATTCACCCTGATGGACGGCGAGATAACCGGCGAAAGGAAGGGTACGCTATGCTCATAGTTGAGAACATACGCCTTGCCCTGGGCGGCCTTTTGGCAAACAAGATGCGCACCTTCCTTACAATGCTCGGCATAATCATAGGCATAGGCGCGGTCATAACCATAATGACACTCGGCCAATCGGTTACGAACAAGTTTACCGACTCCATGCAGTCCCTCGGCGCAAACAACGTTCAGGTAACGCTGCAGCAGAAGTCCGATGAGGACGAGGAGGACGAGAAGCAGAGCGGAATGAGCTTTGAAAGCCTCAGAAACGCCAAGATGCCGGAGGAAAAGGACTACATAACCGACGAGATGCTCTCTGCGCTGCGGGAAAAATACGGCAGCGAGCTGCTGGGCATATCGCTCAGCGAAACCGTGGGCTCGGGTCAGGTCGAAAAGGGCAGGCAGTACGCCAACGTATCCGTAACCGGCGTAAATTCGGATTACTTCCTCTCCAACGCGCCGGAGATACTCTCGGGCAGAACGTTCACCGACGAGGAGCTTTCCGGCAACCGCAAGATAGCGCTGGTATCGGATAAGCTGGTGAACAACCTTTTCGGCGGCAGCAACGAGGCCGCGATAGGCCAGAGCATCGAGGCGACGGTCGGCGGCAGCTTTTATGAATACACCGTGATAGGGGTGTATAAGTACGAGCAGAGCATATACAACATAAGCACCGGCGCGGAAAAGGACATATCCACCACGGTATACATACCGATAGCGACGGCGCAGGCAGCGATGCACTCCACGGCGGGGCACACATATGCAACGATAATCTCCGCCTCCGGCGTGGATTCCACAACATTTGCGAGCCGCGTTGAGCGGTTTTTGAACGCATACTACCGCAGCAACCGCGACTTTAAGGTGAGCGCCTTCAGCATGGAGAGCATGGTATCCGAGTTTTCCTCGGTGCTTGGAACCATACAGACCGCGATATCCGTAATAGCCGGTATATCGCTGCTGGTCGGCGGCATAGGGGTCATGAACATAATGCTGGTATCCATAACAGAGCGCACCCGCGAAATAGGCACCTGCAAGGCGCTGGGCGCTACAAATGCCAGCATACGGCTGCAGTTCATAATCGAGGCGGTCGTGATATGCCTGATAGGCGGCGCGATAGGCGTTGCGCTGGGTGTGACCGCGGGCAGCCTTGCCAGCAACGCGCTGGGCTTCCCCGCAAAGGCCAGCATAGAGAGCATAGTCATAGCGCTTGGGTTCTCAATGACCATAGGCATATTCTTCGGCTACTACCCTGCAAACAAGGCAGCCAAGATGGATCCCATAAACGCGCTGAGGTACGAATAACATAAAAAAGAGTGGCTAAAGCCACTCTTTTTTTAGAATATCCTCCACGCGCAGATGAAGTTTTTCTGCGACCAGTCGCCCGTGCAGCTGCGGTGTATGACCTTGCCGTTGCCGCTGGAGGCGTCTATCATGGTGCCGTCGCCCATCGCTATGCCGACGTGCCCCTTGAATACGATTATGTCGCCCCGCTTCAGGCTGGAAAGCGAGCTTACCTTTGTGTAGCCGGATACGCTGCGCCAGCCGGAGGAGGTTAGGTACTTCTGGTTTACTCCCGCCTCTCTCAGGCACCAGTATACGAAGCCGGAGCAGTCGAACTTATCCGGCCCCTTGCTGCCCTTTGAGTAGCGGCAGCCTATCTTGCTCTGCGCCGCGGAGATGAACCTGTCCACGCTGCCCATGGTGCCGGTGAGCGCGCCGGAGGAGCTGGACGAGCTGCTGCTCGAGGAGCTGGAGCTGGAGCTGCTGGAGGATGCCTTGTAGTTGCTCGGCGCCTTCTTTGCCTTGCTGGAGAAGAGGGCGGACATGGTGCCCTTGCCGACCTTGCCGTCGGAGCTCAGGCTGTTGCGCTTCTGGAAGGCGGCGACGGCGGTCTCGGTAGAGGTGCCGAAATACCCCGTTGCGCTGCTCTTGAGGTAGCCAAGCTCCTTTAGCCGCTTCTGTATCTTGGTAACGGTGTCGCTCGTTTCGCCGAGCGAGATGACGCTGGCCTTTGCGCTGCTGCTCATTAGCAGATCCTTTGTGGAGGGGCCGATGTAGCCGTCCACAGTAAGCCCGTTCTGCCGCTGAAAGCTCTTTACGGCGTTCACGGTGTCCCGCCCGAAGGTGCCGTCCGGCTCGCTCGAGAGGTAGCCGAGCTTGTTCAGCCGCTTTTGATACTTGAGCACCTCGTCGCTCTTTTCGCCGTATTTAAGGCTCTTTGGCACCGCGTCCTCGCTGTACAGCATTTCTCGCGTTTCGGTGCCGACCTTGCCGTCAACGGTCAGCCTGTTGTTCTGCTGGAAGGCTATTACCGCCTGCTCCGTCTCCTTGCCGAAGTAGCCGGTTACCTTGTCGAGGTAGTCCAGCTCGCGCAGTCGCGTCTGTATATCCTCAACGTCGGTGCCGTTTATGCCGAGGGAGGCCATGTAGGTCAGCGCATCGTCCGAGAAGAGCTTTTCGTAGGTCGCCCTGTCCACAACGCCGGTTACGGTGACCCCGTGCTGCCGCTGGAATATCTCAACGGCCTCCTTGGTGTTCGGGCCGTAGTAGTTGGTAGGCTCATCGTTGTCCATATAGCCCAGGTCCATCAACCGCTGCTGTATCTCGGCTATGTTGTCGTCCTCAAAGCCCTGCTGGTAGTATACCGGCTTCGGCGTCGGCCCCGCTGCAAGCTCCTTTGCCTGCCTGTCCGCCTCCGCGTCCTCGTAGTCTCCGGTAAGGTCGATTATGCCGGCGGAGGAGGTTATAACGCCCTCCATGCTTGGGTCCGGCTTTAGGCTGGCTATGAGCCTTGAGCCGAGTATGAGCAGCACGGCGCAGCCCAGCACCGCAGCGAGCGAGGTTATGGTGCGCTTGTCCCTCTTGCGTATATTGAGCATAAGCCGGCCAAAGGCGCCGCCTATTCCGCCCCGCTTGTTAAAGCGGCGCAGGCTGTTGGCCAGCCGCTTGAGCGCCCCTTTGAGTATTTCTTCTATGTTGGATAAGCCGCGGCTTTTTTTCATTATATCGGTATCTCCGTGCGTTTTTATTCACTAAGCATTATAGCACAGTTATTATAAAGCAAAATCAAACAAATAGTAAACCCGTATAAGCTGCTAATTTAAGCCATATGCGGCATATTCCGTCTGTTAAAATGCACCGCTTGGGGTTATAATGGTAAAAAGTACGGCATTGGGGGATACGGCATGATAATCGTAGGCATATGCGGCGCAAGCGGCAGCGGGAAGAGCACTCTCGCAAAGGAGATACAGGATTCGCTCACCTGCACCTCTGCAATAATTGGGCTGGACTGCTACTATCGCGACCATTCCGACCTGCCCTTTGAGCAGCGGGTACACATAAACTACGACGAGCCGAATATATTCGACTTTGACGAGCTGTATGAGGATATAAAGCTGCTTTCCGCAAACAAGCCCATAACAAAAAAGGGCTACGACTACGCGGAGCACCGCCGCGCGGACAGCAGCGAGCTCATTCAGCCTATGGATGTGCTCATACTGGAAGGGATACATATGTTCCGGGACAGGCGCATAAGCGACCTGATGAGCCTGAAGGTGTATATGCACGTCGATACCGACGTTTGCCTGCTCCGCCGCATAAAGCGCGACATACGCGCCCGCGGCCGCTCGATAGAGAACATATCCGAGCAGTATTTGGCAACGGTAAAGCCCATGTACGAGGAGTACATAAGCAAATACATAAAGGACGCGGACTTTGCCGTTATGCGCGGCGGCAAGAACCGCATGGCGATAGACGCGATATCCGCGTATATATCCGCAAAGCTGCTTGCGGAAAAGTTTGAACGGGAGGCAAGGCTTGAAGGATAGGCAGGATATGGAGGGGCTCTGGAAGTCCTCCAGAAGATATATATTGGTCGTCGCCTTTGGCGTCGTGCTCTATGAGGTCATCGAGAACCTGTCTGCCGTGCGCAGCGCGATAAGCGGCTTTTTCGGCGAGATAAGCCCGATATTCATTGCGGCGGTGATAGCCTTTATCGCGAATATGCCGATGGGCTTTCTGGAGCGAAAGGTGTTTGCCCGGCTGCGCCCCTGCAAGCTCAAGCGGGTCGCCTGCGCCGTGCTTTCGCTGCTGCTGGTGTTAGCTGTCGTGACGGCGCTGGTCGTCATAGTCGGCCCGAAGCTGGTCGAGAGCGTTCGCACGTTTGCGGAAAACTACGACAGCTACTCAAAGAGCCTCATTCGCTGGGGAACCGAGACCTGGGAGCGGCTCAACCTGAACGAGGATATCGCACTGAAGGTAAAGGAAGTCGCGGAGGACACGCTGGAGCTCCTTGACGGCTTTGTAAGCAGGCTGGCCTCAAAGCTGCTGCGCTTTACCGTAAGCACCGTCAGCATAGTCGTTGACCTGCTCTTTGCGCTGATAATAGCGATATACGCCCTTGCCAACAAGGAAAAGCTGCTCTGCCAGTGCAGAAAGCTCATCCGCGCCGTGTTCAGCGAAAGGCACGCGGAGCGGATACTCTATATTTGTGCGCGAACAAATGAGTCGCTGCACAGCTACGTTTACGGTATGCTGATAGAGTGCTTTATTTTGGGAACGCTCTGCTTTATAGGCATGCAGATATTCGGCTTCCCGTTCCCGGTGCTCATAAGTGTGATAATCGGCGTATCCCAAATGGTGCCGATAGTCGGCCCCTGGGTATCCGGCGCGATAGGGCTTGCGATAATATTTGTCGTTGACCCGCCGAGCGCGCTGTGGTTCGCGGTGTTTGTGCTTGCAATACAGCAGATAGAGGGCAATTTGATATACCCGAAGGTGGTCGGCGATGCTGTCGGCATATCCGGCCTTTGGGTGATGATAGCGGTGCTGCTGGGCGCGCGGCTGTTCGGCCTCGTCGGCGCGATACTCTGCGTGCCGATAATGGCGGTGCTGTATACCCTGACCGGCGAATGGGTGAACCGCCGCCTTGAGGAAAAGCGCTCCGCCGAGGAGAGGGAAATGTAAAGCCGCATCGGGCGCTGAACACGGCGCCCGTGCTTTGCTTTTATACGCAAAAAATCCGCCCGGATCCGACAGGATCGGGCGGACGTGGAGCTGATACCCGGATTCGGACCGGGGACCTCGTCATTACCAATGACGCGCTCTACCAGCTGAGCTATATCAGCGCAAACTCACTCGCGAACGATAAGTATTATAACCAATCCCTCCGCATAATGCAAGTGTTTTTTGCAAAAAATTATACGCCTGCGTAAATCCTGCTATTCGCCCAGCCGCTCCAGCACCAGACGGTAGCCGTCCGCACCGTAGGAAAGGCAGCGGCTCACCCTCGATATGGTGGCGGTCGATGCGCCGGTCTGCTCCGCGACCTCGGCGTACTTGCGGCCGTCGTTGAGCAGCTTTGCAACCTGCAGCCGCTGTGCCATAGCCTGTACCTCGCCTATCGTGGCGACGTCCTCAAAAAAGCGGGCGCAGTCCTCCTCGGTCCTGAGCGTCAGCAGTGCCTTGAAGAACTCCTCCGTCTCCGGTGTAGTGAGCTTGCTGCGGTACATGTGTATTCCTCCCTCTCTGCTTATCGGTAAATATTATACCACGCCGCTTTAGCAATTTAAAGCAATAAAACGCAGGGTTAAAAGATTCAGCCTGCGGGGGAAAAGCCCAAACAATATAAGCCTTTTTGCATTGACCTGACGGGCGGCGGTGATGTATGATATAAAAAGAAAGTTATGGCATCAGAAAATTCATTTGAGCTTTACCCATGAGCTTTACCCAAACAAAATCATTTACGGAGGCTTTTCATGACTAAGTATGCAAACGACATAGGCGTTAAGGTGCCGGAGCTGCTGCTCCCGAACAAGGACGTTGACATGACCAAGTGGGCGGTCGTCGCCTGCGACCAGTTTACCTCTCAGCCGGATTACTGGAACGAGACCGAGCGCATAGTCGGCAGCGCCCCCTCTACCCTTCGCATAATGCTGCCCGAGCTGTACCTCGACAAGCCGGACGAGGCGGAGCGCATCGCCGCCATTAACGCCCACATGAAGGAATACGTTGAAAAGGGCATACTGGAAAACAGGGGCGAGGGCTTTGCATACGTCCTGCGCACCGTTGGCGGCAAGACCCGCAAGGGGCTCATCGTTGCGCTGGACCTTGAAAACTACGACTACACCAAGGGCTCTACCACCCTCATACGCGCTACCGAGGGCACAATAGTTGAGCGCATACCCCCCCGCCTTCGCATAAGGAAGGACGCGCCGCTGGAGATGCCCCACATACTGGTGCTCATCGACGACCCCGAGGCGACGGTAATTGAGCCCATCGGCAAGGCGCTGGACAAGACCGAGAAGCTCTACGACTTTGAGCTGATGCAGAACGGCGGCCACATCGAGGGCTACCTTGTTAAGGACGAGGGGCAGATAAAGGGTGCTATCGCCGCGCTGACCGCCCTAATCGACAGGGACGCATACGCAAAGAAGTACAACACCGACCAGGCGCCGCTGCTCTTTGCAATGGGCGACGGCAACCATTCCTTTGCGACTGCAAAGGCAAACTGGGAGCGGGTAAAGAAGGAGCAGAACCTGACCGCAAAGGACGAGCACCCCGCAAGGTACTGCCTCGTTGAGCTGGAAAACGTTCACGACAGCGGCATAGTGTTCGAGCCCATACACAGGGTGATATTCAACGTCGGCGACAAGGCGGAAAAATGGATAGAGAGCAAGCTCGCAGAGCAGAACGGCGGCTGCGAGGTAAAGCACTTTGCCGGCATGGACGAGCTGCATAAGGAGATGGACGGCAAGGCCGGCCACGTCATACCCTTCGTTAGCGAAAAGGGCGTCGGCTGCTTCTACGTTGAGCACCCCGCCGCGCAGCTCGAGGTAGGCACGCTTCAGAACGCCCTTGATATACTCATCAAGGAGACCGAGGGCGCGACCATAGACTACATTCACGGCGCAGACGTCGTTATGGAGCTCGGCACAAAGCCCGGCAACATGGGCTTCCTGCTGCCGCCGATGGACAAGAGCGCGTTCTTCCGCACCGTTATATTCGACGGCGCGCTGCCCCGCAAGACCTTCTCGATGGGCGAGGCGAACGAGAAGCGCTACTACCTCGAGTGCAGGAGCATAACCGACTAAAACGGCCTGCCGCGCGCGGGTCAATTGAGCGTATAAGTGGGGGCGGAGCTGACTCCGCTCCCCGATTTTTTATTTTCCAAAGGGGATATTATGGGGGGCTTTATAGATTCTGTATCCGCCGTGCTGGTGGTGATGCTGCTGACGGGAACAGGCGTGCTTATGGGCAGGCTGGGCTGGATGGGGCCGGAGGTCAAGCTGTTTATCGGCCGCTTCATGACCTGCATTGCGATACCCATGATGTGCGTTTACAACTTTCAGACCAGCTTTACCCGGGAGCTGCTTTCCGGCTCCGGCAGCTATATGGCGATACCTGCCGCCTGCATGGCGGCAATGCTGCTGCTTTCGCTCGCCATAGCGCGCATAATAGGCATACCGCGGCGCAGGCTGGGCGTGTATGTCGCAATGTGCAGCCTTTCCAATTCGATTTTCATAGGATATCCGATGTGCATGGAGCTATTCGGCGAGGCGGCAAACAGCTACATAATGCTGTATTACCTCTGCAACACGACGTTCTTGTATGTCGTGGTCAGCGGCCTTATCGAGTACTCCGGCGGCAGCGGCAGCTTTTCGCCCGCAAGGGGGCTGCTGGATACGCTCAAAAGGCCGCCGGTCATAGCGATAATCGCAGGCTTTATAATGCTGCTGCTGAACATAAGGCTGCCGGAGGTGCTGCTCAGCTTTACGCGGTATATGTCAAACGCAGTTTCCGCAATGGGGCTGATATACTCCGGCTATGTCATATACGAGCTGGGCTGGGGGGCGCTGCGCCCGGAAAAGGGGATACCCTCAATGCTGCTGATGCGGTTTGTGGCCTCCCCACTGCTCTGCCTGCTGCTATGCGCGCTTTTTGGAATTGAGGGGCTGGGGCGCAGCGTGCTCGCGGCGGAGACCGCTATGCCGACCATGACGCAGGTCGTTGTGCTCTCCGGCGCATACGGCGCGGACGACGGCTACGCAGCAAAGGGGGCTGCGCTGTCGCTGCTGTGCAGCTTTGCAGTAATACCCATACTCATGGCGCTGCTTTAGCGCCAGGGTATTTTAAGGGTTATATCCTCGTATTCCGGGGCGCCGCCGTAGCGCCCTTTTTCTTTTGGAATGTCGTCAAAGAGAACGTAGTCGTCGAGCAGCGGCGAATAGGTTTTGCAGTGGATCAGCCCTGCCGCCTCGTCTATGCCGAACAGCATCATGTAGCCGCTGCCGCCCTCGCTGTCCGCCGCCTGATAGTTGCATATCATCTGGTATACAGTTCTGTCGTCCTCGCCGTCCCCGTCGTCGTCAAAGCTATCCTCAACGCAGGCGATGTTGTAGCGGTGGCCGGAGAGTACCATGTATACGTTCGGATACTGCGAAACCACCTCGCGCTTTAGCAGCTCCCCGTCCTCAAGCAGCGAAAGGTCGGTGTCAAAGTAGGCGTGGGTGCATATTACGGCTACCCTGTCGGAGTATTTTTCCAGCATCTGCTTTACCCACTCGATGCCGCTCTGCTCTATCTGGTAGCCGATGTAGATAAACACAAACCTTGTTTCGCCCGCGTCGATAAGGTCGCAGTGCCCGCGGTTATCCTCAAAGCTGTCGGCATAGCACTCGCGCAGGCTCGCCTCCGCCTCGCCGAAATACCGAGAAAAGGCGGAGTAGTCCGCGTCATCGGTGCCGACGTCGTGGTTGCCGGCGCATACCCCTGCGGGTATGTCCGCAATGGCTGCCATCGCCCTTTGAGCGACCTCCCACTGCCGCTCGCTGCCGGCTCTGTGTACGAGGTCGCCGGTGTGTGCGATATACCTGAGGTCGAGCGAATCGGCATTATCCCGAAGGTATTCCGTCATGGCGTAAAAGGTGTCCGGAAAGCGGTTGGAGTAGTGCTGCGTGTCGCTTATCCAGGCTATGGTATAGCGCGGCGCCTCGGCGGGCTCGGCTGTCGGCTCCGGGGCAGGCTCCGGCGTTTTTGCGGTCAGGGTAACGGTAGACGCGGACCGGGCGCAGCCCGACGGCAGCAGCGCAGCCGTTATTATTATGATTATTACGGTAAATAAAGCAGTTCTTCTCATAGCCTTGATTGTAACACAAACCGGCGCCTCCGCAACGGTGAAATATTGATGAATTATGGGATAAAGCGTCGAGCGCGGTTTGACAACGCCGTGCTTGAGTGCTACCATGAACAAATAGGCAAAGAAAAAAACGAGGGATACGATATGCTGAAAAAGAAAGAGCTTGAAAAATTCAGGGAGGCGCGGGAGGAGCTGCATAAAAACGACGCACCGTACAAAAAGGCCTCCAACGGCGACTTTATAATATACCTGCTGACGCTCATGGCGCTTGCGCTGTGCATACGGACGTTTATATTCGAGCCGGTGCAGTGCATAGGCTCATCGATGTACCCGACGCTCACAGACGGCGAGGGGATGTTTACCGAAAAGCTGAGCTACACCTTTTCCGTCCCTGAAAAGGGAGATATACTCATATGCCGCTACCCGGGGCACACCGAAAAGTGCGTCAAGCGGGTCATTGCCACCCCGGGGGACACCATAAGCATACAGGGCGGCAGGGTATACCTGAACGGCGAGGAGCTGGACGAGAGCGAATACTGGAACGACTACATCGAGGGGGACATGCCGGAGGTGACGGTTCCGGATAGGTGCCTCTTCGTAATGGGCGACAACAGGAACCACAGCGGGGACAGCCGCCACGTCGGCTTCATACCCTACTGGCAGGTAAAGGGCAGGGTTCGCGGGGTAATGACCCCGTTTTCACACGCGAGAACGGTATAACGGTAAAAAACAAACGCGAAAGAGCGCATAGCCCTTCCGCGTTTTTTGTGGTAAAATAAGCGGGTTGTGAATTTTTTTGAGCATCAGGGGGAAAAGGAATGAGGATAGGCTTTGACAACCAGAAATATCTGTCCATGCAGTCCGAGCATATAATGGAGCGGCTCGCCCGCTTTGGCGGTAAGCTGTATCTGGAGTTTGGCGGAAAGCTGTTTGACGACTACCACGCATCCCGCGTTTTGCCCGGCTTTGCGCCGGACAGCAAGGTGCGCATGCTGCTTCAGCTAAAGGACAAGGCTGAGATAGTAATAGCGATAAACGCGGCGGACATTGAAAAAAACAAGGTCAGGGGCGACCTTGGCATAACCTACGATCTGGACGTGCTGCGGCTCATCGATGCGTTCCGCGGCATCGGGCTGTACGTCGGCAGCGTAGTGCTCACACAGTACCGCGGGCAGAGCGCGGCGGACGCCTTTCAGCGGCGGCTTGAGCAGCTGGATATAAAGGTATACCGCCATTACCCGATACCCGACTACCCGAACGACATAGACACAATAGTTAGCGACGAGGGCTACGGCCGCAACGAGTACATCGAGACCACCCGCTCCATAGTCGTCGTGACAGCGCCGGGCCCCGGCAGCGGAAAGATGGCGACCTGCCTTTCCCAGCTTTACCACGAGAACAAGCGGGGCATACGCGCAGGCTACGCCAAGTTTGAGACCTTCCCGATATGGAACCTGCCGCTAAAGCACCCGGTAAACGTTGCATACGAGGCCGCGACGGCGGACCTCAACGATGTGAACATGATAGACCCCTTTCACCTTGAAAGCTACGGCGTGACCACCGTAAACTACAACCGCGACGTCGAGATATTCCCGGTGCTCAACGCGATGTTCCGCCAGATATACGGCGAATCGCCGTATAAATCCCCGACCGACATGGGGGTGAACATGGCGGGCAACTGCATAATCGATGACGAGGCCTGCTGCGAGGCCTCAAGGCAGGAAATAATACGCCGCTACTACGCCGCGCTCTGCACGGCGCGGCAGGGCATGAGCGACAGCAGGCCGGCGGAAAAGATAAAGCTGCTCATAAACCAGCTCGGCCTGACGGTAAAGGACAGGCCGGTGGTCGGCGCGGCCTTAAAGCGGGCGGAGGAAACCGGAGAGCCTGCGGCGGCGATACAGCTTCCGGACGGCAGCATCGTTACCGGCAAAACGACAAAGCTGCTCGGCGCGTCCTCGGCCGTTCTGCTAAACGCCCTCAAGAAGCTCGGCGGGATAAACAAGGACATGCACCTTATTTCCCCGATAGTCATAGAGCCTATACAGGACCTCAAGGTGAACCACCTCGGCAACCACAACCCGAGGCTGCACATGGACGAGGTGCTCATCGCACTCTCGATATCCGCCGCGACCAACCCGACGGCGGAGGCCGCAATGCGGCAGCTTGACAAGCTCAAGGGCTGCGAGGCACATTCCTCCGTGATACTCTCCGGCGTAGATGCCAGCACCTTCCGCAAGCTCGGCATGAACCTTACCTGCGAGCCAAGGTACCAGACCAAGAAGCTGTATCACAAATAAGAAATAAGCATAGCAAGGGCCGCAGCTCCGGCAACGGGGCAGCGGCCTTTTTTTACACCACGAATGAATAATTATGCTACAAAAAATGCAAAACCGGCGTGCGCAGCATTGGCGCACCGCGGCGGGCGCGGGAGCGGCATCGACCCGGCACACGGTGAAAACGTTATTAAATTAACACCTTTTCGTTGTGCAAAGCTGTAATATTGTCTAACAAAAAAAGGCTTGAAATATCGGGATATTATGCTAAAATACTTTTAACAAAAGGCGACGCTATAAAATCACATCTTGCGAAGGGAGAGCTTTACAATGGGATTCTTACAGGGAAAGACGGCGATAATAACAGGCGCAGGCCGTGCAACTTTGAGCGACGGAAGCTGCGGATCGATAGGCTACGGCATTGCCACCGCGTATGCAAAGGAGGGCGCGAACCTCGTTATAACCGGGCGCAACCTTAAAAAGCTCGAGGCGGCAAGGCAGGAGCTTGAGGAGAGATACGGCATAAGGGTGCTTGCGGTTCAGGCGGACGTTTTCGCAGGAGGCGACAACGAGGCAACGGTAAGGAACGTCGTTGAAAAGGCCGTTGAGGAGTTTGGCGGCATACAGGTGCTCATAAACAACGCGCAGGCCTCCGCCTCCGGCGTTCCCCTTGCGGAGCACACGACGGAGCAGTTCGACCTTGCGCTGTATTCCGGCCTTTACGCCGCGTTTTATTACATGAAGACCTGCTACCCGTACCTCGCCGCGTCAAAGGGCAGCGTAATCAACTTTGCCTCCGGCGCGGGGCTCTTCGGAAACTTTGGCCAGTGCGCCTACGCCGCCGCAAAGGAGGGCATACGGGGACTGAGCCGGGTTGCGGCCACGGAATGGGGCCAGGACGGCATAAACGTAAACGTGATATGCCCGCTCGCCTGGACGGCGAAGCTGGAACAGTTTCAGGCGCAGTATCCGGATGCTTTCAAGGCAAACGTAAGGATGCCGCCGATGGGTCACTACGGCAACGTTGAGACCGAGATAGGCCGGGTGTGCGTTCAGCTTGCCTCGCCGGATTTCAAGTATATGTCCGGCGAAACGCTGACGCTGGAGGGCGGCATGGGTCTGCGCCCGTAAACATAATGCCAAGCAAAAAGGCGCTCCGAAAGCCGGGGCGCCTCTGTTTTTGAAGCTTTATGCGAAACACTGTACCAAATACTATACATTAAAGCGGAAAACGACTATGTCGCCGTCCTGCATAACGTAGTCCTTGCCCTCGCTGCGTATGAGTCCCTTTTCCTTGCAGGCCGCCATGCTGCCGTGCTCAACGAGAGTGTTGAAGTTCACGACCTCGGCGCGGATAAAGCCCTTTTCAAAGTCGGTATGTATCTTTCCCGCAGCCTGCGGCGCCTTTGTTCCCTTGACTATCGTCCATGCGCGGACCTCCTTTGGCCCCGCCGTAAGGTAGCTTATCAGCCCGAGCAGCGAGTAGCATTCCTTTACCAGCTTATCCAGCCCGCTCTCGCCAATGCCCATTTCATTCAGGAAGTCCTGCTTTTCCTCCGGCGAAAGCTCGGCAATCTCCTCCTCGACCTTTGCGCAGATGGTGAGCGCGCCTGCGCCCTCCTCCGCCGCGGCCCTGTACAGCGCATCTACCTGCGAAAGCTCGCTTCCTATGTCGTCCTCCGAAATATTCGCAACGTATATCACCGGCTTTGATGTCAGCAGGAACAGCCCGTCAACATACGCCCGCTCGTTGTCGGTAAGCTCCATGCTGCGCACCGGCTTGCCCGCTTCAAGGTGCGCCTTTATGCGCCTCAGGAACTCCACCTCGGCAAGCAGCTTTTTGTCGCCGGATTTGCTGTTCTTTTCCGCCTTTTCAATGCGCTTGTCCATTGTGTCCATGTCCGCGAATATCAGCTCGATGTTGATGGTCTCCATATCGCGAACGGGATCCACCGAGCCGTCAACGTGAACTATGTTCTCGTCCTCAAAGCAGCGCACGACGTGGACTATCGCATCTACCTCGCGTATATGCGAAAGGAACTTGTTGCCCAGCCCTTCGCCGCGGTATGCGCCGCGGACAAGCCCCGCGATATCCACGAACTCGATGGTGGTTGGGGTGTACTTTTCGGGGTGGTACATTTCGGCAAGCACGTCCAGCCTGCCGTCCGGCACCGCAACTACGCCGACGTTCGGCTCAATGGTGCAGAAGGGGTAATTCGCGGCCTGCGCCCCCGCCTGCGTTATAGCGTTGAAAAGTGTGCTTTTGCCTACGTTTGGAAGGCCGACGATACC
>CAVIAA010000003.1:0-123613 GCA_963640685.1 Acutalibacteraceae bacterium | reverse complement strand
TTTTCGATGGGTTTTGTGATATCCTTCAGCCAGTATTTTACGACGCTCATAATAGGCGGCGGCAGGATAAAGACCATATCAACAGTCATGGTGCCGTATATTCAGGGCGGGGACAGGAGCCTTGCATCGGTATACGCAATGGCGTTTACGCTGAGCGCGCTCTGCGTTTTTCTGGCGCTGGAGCTGCTCATACACCTTATCAAAAGGGGGAACGGGAAAAATTGCGGCTTGAAGTAAGTGAGCTTACGCTGGATATAAAAAAGCAGCGGATATTAAACGGAGTCAGCCTTTATGTAAACAACGGCGAGCTGCTCGGGCTGCTCGGCCCCTCCGGCTGCGGGAAAAGCACGCTGCTCAAGGCGATAGCCGGCATCCTTACGCCGAGCGGCGGCAGGATAATGATGGACGGGCGGGACATGGCGGACGTCCCGCCGCACAAGAGGGGCGCCGTGATAGTGTTTCAGGATATGCGGCTGTTCCCGAACATGAACGCGCTGGATAACGTTGCGTTCCCGCTCAAAATGCGGGGGATCCCCACGGCAAAAAGGCGCGCCGAGGCGCGGCGGCTAATGGAGAGCGTTCAGCTCTCCGGCCTTGAAGCGCGGCGTATGGGCGAGCTTTCCGGAGGGCAGCAGCAGAGGGTCGCGCTGGCGCGCGCGCTCGCGGCAAAGCCGGGGCTGCTGCTGGATGAGCCGTTTACGGCGCTGGATAAGGAGCTGCGCGAGGATATGCGGCAGCTGGTTCTGCGGCTGCATGGGGAGTATAAAATGACGACCGTGCTGGTCACGCACGACAGAGAGGAGGCCTTTGACATGGCGGACGGCGTTGCGCTCATGAGGGAGGGCAGTGTGATAATGCAGGGCGCGCCGCAGAGAGTAAGAGAATATACAGACGGGGGAGAGGCTGCGCTTTGAGGAATGCGCTGATATGCTTTACAAGGGTGCCTGTACCGGGGCACACCAAAACGCGGCTGATGCCGCTGCTTACGGGCGAGCAGTGCGCCGCGCTGCATACCGCCTTTTTGCAGGATATATCCGAGGCATGCCGCGAATACGGCTGCGATACATTTGTTTGCTATGAGGAGAGAGACGGCTGGCAGAGCCTTTGGGAGCTTTTTCCATACGCTAAAGGCATGCTGCCGCAGCGGGGCGGCGGCCTTGGGGAGAGGATGTACAACGGCATAAGCGAGGTGCTTAGTGCCGGATATGACGGCTGCGTGCTGATAGGCACGGATATACCAGAGCTCACGGCAGAGCACATAGGGAGCGGCTTTGACGCGCTGAGCCATGCGGACGTTGCGCTTGGGGCAACGGAGGACGGAGGGTATTACCTTATTGGGATGAAAAAGCCGGAGCGGGCGCTGTTTGAGGGGCAAAAATACGGCACCGGCAGCGTATACCAGAACACGGCGGCGGTGGCAGCGGCGGCGGGACTCAGCCTTGCGCCTGCGCCCATGTGCCGCGATGTGGACACGCCTGAGGATCTTATCGAGCTGAAAAAAAGACTTTGCGGCAGCAACAGCCGCACTGCGCAATATATAGAGAAAATACTATAAAAAGAGGAGGCGCAAGAAAATGATAAAGGAAAGACAGCTTAGGGACTACGTCAATGGCTACGCATTTCAGAATGCCATCGGGCTGCGCGGATACGAGGAGATAAATCTGTTTCCGCTGGGCTCAGGCGAGTACAACCTCAATTATTCCTTTCTGCACCCCATGACCGGCCAAAGGTTGGTGCTGAGGCTCAGCATGGGCAGCCAGATGCACCTTGAAAAGCAGGCGGAATACGAGTATTTCGCGCTGAAGGAGCTTGAGCCGACCGGCAGAACGCCAAGGGCGGTGTTTTGCGATGATTCCAAAAAGCAGCTTCCCTACGGCGTACTGGTTATGGAGTGGCTGCCCGGCGCGCCGCTGAGCTATCAGCAGGATATGAGTACAGCGGCGGAGATACTTGCGGATATACACAGCCTGAGGGTGCCGGAGGGCACGCATATAATAAGGCCAAGCGCGCCCGCGCGGGGGATATACGACGAGTGCAGCTGCATGGCGGAGCATTATTTAACATGGGACGGGGCAAACGCCGAGTCCTGCCGCCTTATTGAGGCGCTTTTTGAGGAGATAGGCAGGCTGCCGCTGAATGAGGAATCGCCATCGCCCAAGTGCATAGTCAATACAGAGCTCAACTCCGGCAATTTCCTGATAAACAAGGGCGGCAGGAGCTACCTTATCGACTGGGAAAAGCCGCTCATAAGCGAGCCGGCGCAGGACATTGCGCATTTTCTCGTTCCGACCACGACCTACTGGAAGACCGACACGATACTTACGGCAGATGAGATAGCTGCTTTTACCGATGCGTATATAAAGGCAGTCGGCGGCAGAATGGACACATCAACATTGAAGGAGCGTCTGCCGCTGTACTTTACCGTGACCTGCCTAAGGGGCATAACCTGGTGCGCAATGGCAATGCGGGAGTACTCCGAGCCGGGCAGGGCGCTTAAGAACGAATACACCTTCCGCAGGATAAAGGCATACCTTGAGCCGGATTTTTTGAACAATATACTTGAAAATTATGTAAGAAAGGATTTCCTGCGTGGGGCGTAGCATATCGCTGATAATACCGGTATACAACGAGCGGGAGAAGATCGCCGCCTGCATGGACAACCTGAGCGGGCTTAACGGCATTCATGAGGTGATATTTGCGGACGGCGGCAGCACCGACGGCACGGCGGAGCTCATCGATGGAAGATACAGGATGCTCTGCTGCGAAAAGGGCAGGGCAAACCAGATGAACGCCGCCGCAGCCGAGGCAAAGGGGGATATTCTCTGGTTTTTGCACTGCGACAGCCTGCTGCCGCCCTCTGCCCCCGCCGAGCTTGCTGCCGCCGCCGAGAGGGGCGCCCGCTTCGGCTGCTTTCATATAGGCTTTGACAGGGGCGGGCTGCTGATGCGCTGCAACGAGCTGAACTCCAACCTTCGCGCCAGGCTTTGGCATATCGCCTTCGGCGACCAGGGCATATTCGTGGATAAGGCGCTGTTTTTTGAGGTGGGCGGTTTCCCGCGGCTGCCCATAATGGAGGACTACGAGCTTTCCCGAATAATGAAGCGGCGCGGCGAACGGCTTTGTCTCTTGCAGAGCCGAATAATCACCTCCGGCCGCAGATATGACAGGCGCTGCCCGCTTATCACCATGTGGCAGATGTTCTATCTGCGCTGCCTCTATCGTCGCGGCGTCGATATAAACGAGATCGCAAGGCGGTATGCCGACGTGCGGTAAGGCTTGCCCAACCGGCATTACATGGTGTATCATTTACATAGGGCATGATAAAACGAGATGCCTTGACGGCAATGCCATCACAAAAGCGTATGGAAGGCGGCGACGCTGCATGGATATGAACATTTTCAAGTACCTTGCTTTTACAAAAACGGTGGAGTACGGCAGCTTTACCAGGGCGGCGGAGGCGCTGCACTATACCCAGTCCGGCGTGAGCCGCATGGTGAGCGACCTTGAGAGGGACTCCGGGCTGACGCTGCTCACGCGGAGCAAGTTTGGCGTGAGCCTTACCTCGGACGGCTGCAAAATACTCCCGCTCGCAAAAAAGCTCTGCGCGAATTACGAGCAGCTTCAGTCCGCCGTGGACGATATACGCGGGCTGCAGACGGGGCTTATACGCATAGGCATATTTTCCAGCGTCGCCTCGCAGTGGCTGCCCAAGATAATAACCGCATTTAGAAAGGATCACCCGGGGATAGAGTATGAGCTGCTGTTGGGCGACTATCCCGAGGTTGAGGGCTGGCTTGAGGAGGGGCGTATAGACTGCGGGTTCATTGCGCTGCCGACGCACTACGACTTTGAAACGATATGCCTTGAAAGGGACTTCTTTAAGGCGGTGCTGCCGGTTGACCACCCGCTTGCAGCGCTGGAGCGGGTTCCGCTTGCGGAAATTGCCAGGGAGAACTTCATACTTATCGAAAAAGATGAGCGTACCAACGTTTCTCGCGCCTTCGCACAGAACGGCATAAAGCCGAACGTGCATTATACCACATGGGACGACAGCGCGGCGCTTTCAATGATAGAATGCGGGCTTGGAGTAAGCATAATGCCGCAGCTTATATTAAAGCGTATGCCGTATAACGTTGCGCTGCGCGAGCTGGATACTTCTATTTACCGCGACATCGGGCTCATACTGAAGGGCGCTCAGTCCTCTGCCGCAACACGCAGGTTTTTGACCTACCTTGACCACAGGAACGATTAGACCGATAGCTGCATAAAGCAAAAAACAGCCGCCTCTTGGGGAAATGAGGCGGCTCTGTACTCTGCATTCTTTCCGATTCAGCTTAATGTGGTACTGGCACTTCAACTGTTAAGGAAAATCATTTATGCAGCGTATCCCGTATAAAGGTGAAACTGTCGAACATTACTTTTATGCCATACAGCACGACGACGGCACTCAATGCCAGCTCCAGAAGCTTCATATGACACCCTCCTATGTTTTTTATTTGGTCAGTATATCTCCTGACCAGTCTTTTTTACCTTGATGTAATCCATGAGGTACTTTACGGAGGTGTATACCATGACTCCGCAGATTATATAGAGCAGCACGGTGAGCGGCAGGCTCTTTATTATAAAGTACGCTATTGCAACGCCGACGCAGCCGAACACCGCAAGCAGCAGCGTCGCCTTCTTGTCGTATGCGCCCTCCTTGATGAACTTTATCGAGGATACGCACATCTGTATTGCGCAGGAGCCCATCATTATCGGGAACGCAGCGCCAACGTTCATGCCGAGCGCACATACCAGCGCAAGGCAGGGGGCGTACAGCCCGAACCCCAGCGTCATGCCCGCGCCGAGGAAGAAGTTTATTACCACGGCTACGACCAGCTTAACGCCATGCAGCCCAAGCGCCTCGCCGGAGTTTGCATACGGTCCGACGCCGAACTGCTTCATCATCATGAACACCGCGCAGCCAAGCATCGCTATCACCAGGCCTATCCTGAGCTTCTGTCTGTCCATCTTGCACACTATCGCAGCGCCTATCCACCCGCCGAGCATCGCCGCGACCAGCATGCTCACGAGGGTCAGCGGCTCAAGGTCAACAAAGGTCATAAACAGCACTGCTTCCAGCACGACGGGGAAGGCATCGCCGACGTTCATCGTGCCGGGTATGAGCTTAACGTCGGTAAGCCCGCCTATGGTTTTCCACCAGAACTGCGTCGGCGCAAAGGAGCCGATGCCCAGCGTGTCAAACATATTGGTTATGCAGCCTATAAAGGCGTTGTTCCAGAAGTTGCCCTTTTCCTTGAGATTTCCGCTTCCGTTGCGTATAAAGTCCCTTACTACGAGCACCGTAACGACAAGTATTTCAAGTATCAGAAACGCTCTCATGCAGTTTGCCGCGGTGAATATTTTATCCATTAACTTATCCTCCATCTTTGCACGGCCTATTCCCCGCTCGGCTCATGCAATAAATTTATTGATGTTATTATAAATGCACATAAACATTCTGAAAAGCGATACATAATCATAGTACACATAACAAATTGTGCTATAAAAAAGAACCTGCTTTACCCCTTGACCTTTGCCATGAACAGTGCTATGATATGCTTCGTTCGCTCGGAGGGCGGGCTGTTCGGAGAAGCAGCAGCCGGATAAGGCGCAGACTGAAACGTCTGTTCCTTACCCGGCTTTTTTGATGCAAAGGAGGAAATGCAAATGGATCTTCTGAACGGAAAAATAAAGCCGATGTACTTAAAGTACCTTTCGGCGGCATTCGGCAGCGCGATGATATCTTCGATTTATTCCATCGTGGATATGGCGATGGTCGGGCAATATCAGGGGCCGGAGGGGACGGCGGCGCTTGCGGTGGTTGCGCCGGTGTGGAATATAATATACAGCCTCGGGCTGCTCGTAGGCATAGGCGGAAGCGTGATATTCAGCACAAAGCGGGGCAGCGGGGCGGACGGCAGCGAAAACCGGTATTTCACGGCGGCGGTTATAGGTGCTCTCGTGCTGTCTATATTCGCATGGGTCGGCGTAATGTGCTTTGAGCGGCCGTTGCTGACCTTCTTTGGCGCAAACGAAACGCTGCTTGCGTTTGCGCAGGAGTATATGCGCCCGATAAAGTATGTTTTTCCGCTGTTTTTGTTTAACCAGCTGCTTGCGGCGTTTTTGCGGAACGACAACGACCCCGGGCTTGCAACGCTCGGCGTGCTCCTGGGCGGCATATTCAACGTATTCGGGGATTACATATTCGTATTTCCCTGCGATATGGGCATATACGGCGCGGGGCTCGCGACCGCGATAGGCTCCGGAATATCCTTTGTCGTGATGCTCACGCACTTTTTTGGGCGGAGGAACACCCTTAGGCTGGTAAAGCCGGAAGGGGTGACGAAAAAGCTGCGCGAGATATCCGTGACCGGCTTTTCCACATTTTTTATCGACGTTGCGATGGGCGTTTTAACGGTGCTGTTCAACCGGCAGATAATGAAATACCTCGGCGCAAGCGCCCTTTCGATATACGCGCCGGTAATTCAGGTGAGCACCTTCGTTCAGTGCTGCGCGTACAGCGTCGGTCAGGCGGCTCAGCCGATAATCTCCACCAACTACGGCGCGGGCAACGGCGGGCGGATAAGGGAAACGCTGCACCTTGCGCTGCTTACCGTGGCGTTCTTCGGGGTGTTCTGGACGGCGCTGAGCATGGCCTGCCCAAACCTCTATATACGCATTTTTATGGCTCCGACGGAGGAAATACTTGCGATGGCGCCCTCGATTGTTCGAACCTACGCGCTTTCCTTCCTGCTGCTGCCGTTTAATATATTCTCGACCTATTATTTTCAGGCGACCATAAACCCGCGCGCGGCGTTTGCCGTGTCTGTCGGGCGGGGGCTGGTGATAAGCGGCATATTGATAATGCTGCTGCCCGCCGCGTTCGGCGCGGGCTCGCTCTGGCTTGCGATGCCGATAACCGAGCTGCTGGTGGCGGTATATGCCGCGGCGGAGGAAAAAAGGAGCATAGCGAGCCTGTGCAGTGCAAGCTGATATAGGCATAAAACAAGCCGCCCCCGTGTGGGGGCGGCGGTTGTACAAAAACTGCCCCCAGGCCATTTGGGTGGGGTGCGTTTTGCATGAAGAAAGGCGCTATGCTAAATGAGCAGATCTATGAATGAACGGAACCTGAAATTATCCAGTGACTCCGGACGGTATGCTATGCAAATATCCATGTATTGCTTGGGCTCCAGAGAAAGGGGAACTATTTTGTCGTACGGCTTAACAAGCTCCCGCGGCAGGAACATACCGCACTCGGGCGAGCGGCGGACAAATTCGATTATTGAATACGGCCTGTTTGACTGAAAGATTATATTCGGCGTGCAGCCGTATTTTTTGTATAGAATGGATACTTTTTTGAAGTTGTAGGAATCGTTTTCAAGCGAAGCTATAGGCATTTTGCGTACCTGTTCAAAGCTGACGGAGCTTAGGAGAGAAAGCGGGCTGGAACGGTTCACACAGAAGCAAAGCTCAAGCGAGGCGACGTAATCGTACCTGAGGTCGAATATTTTGTCGCCGTCATCAAGGCAGAGTGTGCAGTCTATAAGCTCGGTATGCACCATTTTTAACAGCTTGACGTAGCTGTCCTCTATCGCGTTAAGACGTACGGCATCGTCCCTTTCGTTCAGCTTGTTTATTATGTCGGGAAGTATACATACCCCTGTGACTGGCGGGACGCCTATGCGTATTTCAAGGTCGGCATGCCGCTCCTGCCGCTGTAAGTTGGTTATAACGGAGTCCAGATAATCCAGAACATCGCATACCGCCTTGTATAGCTTCATGCCGGATTCGGTAATGAATATTCTTGTATTTTGTCGGCTGATAAGGGTGAGGCTAAGCTCCTCCTCAAGTGTCTTTATGCCAACCGAAACGGTAGGTTGGGAAACATGCAGCTTTTCCGCTGCCTTTGAAATGCTCTCGCATTGGCATACTGCTCTGAAATACCTAAGTTGATTAAGGGTCATAGGGATGCCTCCATCAAAAAAGAATTTATGAGTAGTATCATCTACGAATATTATAATTATATTATGCCGCTGCTGTAAAGGACTAAGTGCGCGGGGAAGCCGGATAATGTGGGAAATATAGGGAATGCCTATAAGCTATAAAAAAATAGTAGTGGCAAAATTGCAACAAAACCGTTAAATTAAAAATTAGTCATATATGAGTTTGCGCGCAAGTCAGTTCAAAGAAAAAATGAGAGGTAACTTAGGTATGGAAAATGTACAAAGCATAATGAACAGCCCGGCGATGTGGATCGTGTCCGGTGCTATGGTGCTCGTGATACTTATTCAGGCTGCATGGTTCTTTAAGGCGGCCCTCAGCGAGGCCAAGAGACTGGAAATACCATCAACCGACATCAAAAACGGCATGCGCTCCGCGATGATAACGGCGATAGGCCCTTCCCTCGCGCTGGTGATAGTGCTTATATCCATAATCACCATAGTCGGCGCGCCTACAACCTGGATGAGGCTGAATGACATAGGTGCCGGACGCACCGAAATATCCGTTATAACCCTCGCCTGTGAACTTATAGGCGCTACTCCAAACAGTGACAGCTTCGGCGTAGATGCGTTCGCGATCTCTCTTTGGGCAATGGCACTCAATAACTTCGGCTGGCTTATCGTAGCGCTGCTGTTTACCGGCAAGATGAGCTCCGTCGTAGTAAAACTGAACAGCAAGTACGATTCAAAGTGGATAAAGACTCTGATGAACGGCACGACCTTCGGTATTTTCGGATATCTGTTCGTAAACAGCATTTGGAAAAAGACAATAAACCCGTATTTCATAGTTGCGGCCGTGATATCTGCCATATCAATGGTGCTCATCAATAAATTCTTTGCAAAGAACAAGCGTATGCAGGAACTTTCAATAGGTTTGGCTTTGTTGATAGGAATGTTTGCCACGACCGGCATACAGTACCTGATAGGTCAGTAAAGGCGACAGCGTATTATAGGAGGTATACAAATGGATTTCACCAAAAAATCTGTAAGAATAGGTACCATAACGACCATTCTCGCGATAGTTGCGAATTTCCTACCTGCGTTATATGTATCAATAGCATATGATGCCATGCCTGAACTTTCAGTATTGTTTGCGCTATGGGGCATATTGGCGGCGACCTACTTCTTTAGCTGGTTAGTACAGCCGATATCTTTCTTCCCTGCCCTCGGCACCGCAGGTACCTACATGTCCTTCGTTGCCGGCAGCATAGGCGATATAAGGATTCCGGCGATAACCATGGCGCAGAAGGCCTCCGGCACCGAGCCGACCACCCCTAAGGGAGATGTTATGGCGGTCATAGGTGTTGCAGCCTCAGTATTGGTCTCATTCCTGATAGTTACCCTGTTTACTTTTATCGGTCAGGCGATAATCCCTCTGTTCCCGAAGTTTGTGAATGACAGCTTTACATATATGCTTCCCGCCCTTTTTGCTGCCGTCTATACCAACATGGCACAGAAGGACAAGCTCTCCGGCGGGGTCATAATAGTGCTTGTTATAGCCTGCTTCGGCATAGCCAAGCTTGCCGGTATACCTTCCGGCATAATACCTCTGTTTTGCGTAATAGCGGGAGGCATGGGCGCACACTGCATATATAAGAAGAAAAAAGCTGCAGATGGCAAGTGATAAATACAAAAGTAAAAAGAAAAGGAGAATAACAACATGAACAGCATACATGAGGCAAGGTTTGGACAGCTTCGCAAGGCGATGCGCGAACAGGACGTGGACTGTGTAGCGATATGCAACTCCCCCAACCTGTTTTATATGACCGGCTATGCCCCTAAGAAGGACGAGCGTTTTCAGGTGGTATTTGTGCCGCAGGACGGTGCGCCGGTGCTTGCGGTACCAAAGATGTACCATGTAAACTCCTGCAAGGAATGTGACGTTGAGGATCAGCGCACTTGGACAGACGGCGATGACATGAATAGCTATGTGAAAGGGCTGCTCAATTCCATAGGCGTTACCGGCGGCCGTGTAGCGATCGACGATACTTTTGAGTTCCGCACCTTTAATCTCATCCGCAATGCGATACCCAACGCAGAGTTTGTGCTGGGCAGCAATCTCTTTACCATACTGCGTATGCGTAAGAGCGCCGATGAGATTGAGCTGATGAAGAAATCCGGCGAGCTGAGCGATCAGGCCGTAAAGATGGTCATAGATGAGATAGACTCTGGCTCAGGCAAGAGCGAGGCAGAATTGAAGACATGGATAGAATACTGGTATCAGATGCAGGGTATGCTGGACGGCTTCTCCAACCTGATCGCCTTTGGCGTGCATACCGGCTCGCCCCACCATGTAAGCGGCAGCGCGGTTGCCAAGCCCGGCGATGCGATATACCTTGACCTCGGCGGTGCATATAAGCACTATTGGTCGGACATAACCCGGTCGCTTCACGTCGGCAAGCCCTCCGATGAATACGTCGAGATATACAACCGCGTACGCGAGGCGCAGCAGATAGCCTTTGAAACCATAAAGCCCGGTGTGCGCGCATGCGACGTACACATGGCTGCGTGGAACTACCTTGCAAAATACGACCTTGCGCAGTATTTCCCGCACAGGACGGGACATGGCATGGGCATGGACGGTCACGAACTGCCCAATCTTTCCAAGGATAACCAACTCATTCTGGAGCCTGGCATGACCTTCTCCTGCGAGCCCGGTGTATACAACGGCCGTTTCGGCGTTCGCATAGAAGACACCGTATGCGTAACGGAGACTGGCGCAATGTCCTTTAACCACTTCACAAAGGATCTTATAGTGCTGTAAAATGCACCAAACAAAGACAGCGCAGACGAATGTCTGCTCTGTCTTTTACTTTTTATTTTGTGCCTACCTGCGCTTTTGCCTTCGGGGAAAAGCGGAGAACACAGAGGGCTATAAGCCCAGCAGCGCGGCGAAGAGAACGTCACTCGGGAAGTGAACATAGAGGTAAAGCTGTGAAAAGGCTATAAGTACTGAAAGAGGTCTCGCAGCGATGCCAAAGCGCCGGTCACGCGGATATCATAGACATGAACTGCACTGCAAATACTATGACTATGAGTGCAATGGGATACGTTGCCGCATAAGCTGCTGCGACGTTACTGGTTCCGGCTACCGATATGAGCGTACCCAAGGCAGGGGTGCTCGTCATGCCGCCGCATATGGAGCCGAGCGCATTGAACATGTCCAGCCTGAAGGCCTTTACGGCAAGAAGATAGCCTGCAAACATCGGTACCAGCGTTATAAAGGCGCCGACGGCGAAAAGCACTATGCCGTACTCTTTCAGCACACTTATGAACCCATGCCCGGCGCTGGTGCCGGCCCCCGCAAGGAAGAACACCAGACCGACCTCGCGAAGCACGTTCAAGGTACTTTCGGGAACCTTAAATGAGTAACGGCCAAAGCGGAAGAATCTCCCACAGATCAAGCCGGAAAGTAGTGGATCGCCAGAAGTGCCGAGGCTAAACTCAAAACCGCCGGGCAGCGGTACGTTGATCTCGGCTATGAGCATACCGAGCACCATGCTTATGGCAAAATACATGAGGCCGTATTCGTCCGTGAAAATGAGATCTTCGGATCCGCCTTGTGTCTCCTTAACAGTGGCGAGTTTTGTCGCTTCGGCTTTGATATCGGCGTGAAGCACCTTAGGAACAAGCTGGCAGAATAATACTACGCCTATGACTCCGAATGGATAAGCGATACCGTAGGCTACCGTGGCGAGTACACCGTCACAAACCTCACCGGCGACTGCGAGAGCGGGCGTACTGGTGAGTGCCCCGGAAAAAAGGCCGATTGCAAGCGGAGCGTTTATGCCTAACAGCCTTGCGCTGCCGATGGTACAAACCGCACCCGTGATTATTATTACCGCGCCTATGCATATATAGGAAAAGGCGCCCTTTTTGAAGTTGTCAAAGAATATGGGGCCTGCAATAAAGCCAACGGCACATACAAACAGGGCGAGGCCGATGTTCTTGAATTCCGCCGGAACGGTAAGGCCGTAATGACCGAATACTATTGCAACGAGCAATATAGCGGAATCGCCGAGCTTTATGCCGCATATTTTTATGCTTCCGAGCAGATAGCCGATCGCGAGGACAAGAAACAAACACATTATAGAACTAAGAGACATGTTCAACTCCTCCATTCCAGTTTATCTTACAGCTTCTCATAGTGGTAAGGTCAAGACTTTTCACGATGAATGTCTTTAACAGGCTTTACAAACAAAAAAAGCTATATCCGATGATTTTATTATATTTGCCATGCTGCCTGCGCCGGAGGACGGCGTGTGCCAGGCTGTATGAAACGGAAAATTTAACCTTTCCGCGGCGTCAAGGTGGATGCGATGATCCTATAACGCAAAAAACGGCCTCTTATCAGAGGCCGAATAAGGCTTATTTTGTTGTTACAGTATTGATCCCTTTAGCGGAACGTACAGCTTTGTGATGTAGTCGTTCGGGTTGGATGTGTTGGTCGCTCCGACCAGATACTCCTCTATCGATGTTGAGGAAAGCTCAAGCCCGCTTTTTACCGCCCAGCACTCGATGCCTCGGTAGGCAGGCATCATATTCCGATAATGACCGAAATGCAGGCAGGATACCGCCTTGAAGGAGGGTATCGTCCTTATATATTTTGCGCCGCTCGCGCTCGGCTGCGCGCCGGCAAACTCATAGCAGACCTCCAGATCGCTGTATACCTCCTTGTCCTTTTCGGCAAACTGCTCCATGTAGTCGGAATGAAAAATGGCGTAGTTTGGGCCGGTGATGTGTATTCCGCAGGCCTCGCATATCTTGAGCAGCTCTGCCCTTCGGTTGATAAAGAGCTTGTTTGCGTTGCTTGCGCTTACATAGCGTGTGAAACAGACCATTTTTTCTGGAAAGTTCACCAGTTTTATATCATGACGGTACTGCTCGGAGGCGAGGCCAGAGCTCTGCATTATGCGTATCAGGGCGTCGACGACCTGATCGTACTGGCGCTGCTGCCGGCTGATCTCTGCCCTCAGGGCTGAGAGTTGATCCTGAAGCACGGTCTGCAGCTGCGTGATGTTGCGCTTTGCAAGGAGCTTTCCTATGTTATCAAGAGAGATATTCAGCCTTCTGAGTTCTTTTATGAGTAGTACCTCTTCGATCTGGTTGTCGGTATAGTAGCGGTAGCTGGTCATCACGTCTCTGTATTCGGGCACGAGGAGGCCTATTTGGTCGTAATAGCGCAGCTGTTTTTTGGATATATCGCACAGATCGGCCATTTGACCAACGGTATATTTCTTTACGGTCACAGGTATCAGCTCCTTGCAGTTTTAAGTATCCCGCCTTACGGATGTATCATTATCTTTATCGCTTTTCTTGCACAGGCAACGTCGAAGGCTTCGTACATGCTTTCGAGCGGGAAATGGTGGGTTATCATGGGTCGTATATCCACGCGGCCGTCTTCCGCAAGAGCAAGGCACTCCTTAAACTCCTCACGGGTGTAACATATGGTGCCCATTATGTCTATCTCGCTCCGCACTACCTTGCCGAGGTCAACGGCGACAGGCTGATGAAATAGTCCGGTCAGGGCGTAGGTGCCGTTTTTCTTAAGGCAGTTCATCGCAACCTCAACGAGCGGCGGCGCGCCTGCGCAGTCATGCACAAAGTCTGCCATCCTGCCTCCGGTGATCTCGCGGACGGCCTCGGTTATGTCCCGCTCCGAGCCGTTTATCGTGTGGTGCGCTCCAAGCTTTTTTGCGAGCTCAAGCCTACCCTCGTCTCCGCCTGCGCCAACGGATATTACACAGCCGACGCCGTAAAGCCGCAGCAGCTGCACGGCGTAAAGCCCGATGGGGCCGGGTCCCATTACCACAACAGTATCATTGGGCGCGGGGTTGAACGCCTTTATCGTCCTATATGCCGAGGCTATGGGGTCTATCGAAGCGCCGATGTCGTAATCCGAGTTATTTCTCAGCTTTGCGCAGGTCTTTGCCGGCACGCGTACATACTCCGCAAAGGCGCCATTCACGTGTATTCCGGTCTCTACCAGATTATCGCATAAATTCTCGTTTCCTTCAACGCAATGCTTGCAATTTCCGCAGCCTATCACTAGGCAAGGCGTGACCCTGTCTCCGACGGCGAAGCCGCTGACCCTTGAACCGACCTCGACAACGTCGCCCGCAAATTCATGCCCGGGCGTGAGCGGCCAAGGCACGCTGCGCGTCCCCTTCAGGATGGGCAGATCGCTGCCGCATATGCCAACGCTCCTTACGCGTATCAAAAGGTCATCCTCCCGACATGCCGGAACCGGAACATCCATGATCTTAAAGCCCGGACCTGGGCCCTCTTTTACCACTGCACGCATCTTTCTTTACTCCTTTCCCTTCGTCTCAATGTACTTCCTATACGCCCTAAGCGTGTTTGCAAAGCGGCCGATGTCGTTGAGGTCAGCTTCGCAGATTCGGCTTGCCAGCGCCGCGCAGTGCGGGGCGGACTTCACAAGCTCGGGCTCCTCGCGGCACTCACGGGCGATATTCACAAACGCCTCAACGTATTCGTCGATGTCGTCCTTGGAGTAGGTCTCGGTCGGCTCCGGCGTGAACGGCTCCGGAACGATGCGCGGGTGGTGGCTTGCAAAGTAATCCTGAAAACCATAGTCTACTATTCTTCGGCATATGTCGTCCGTCGATACGCCGGTCTCATCGTAGAGCTCCTTCCAGCTCAGCCTTGCCTGCTCCATTCTGGATACACCCTCGGCATACGGCATTGTGAGCCCCTTTATCTTGAGCAGCTTCTGCAGCATGTAGTTGTTGTTGAGTATCGAAAGCTCGGCAACCTGCTTTAGCCCCTCTTGACCAAGGCTGCGTATATAGGCATATGTGCGCAGCACCACCGCGGGAACGCCGTAAAACTTTCTCAGCTTGCCTATGCTGCCCGGTTTGTCGTAATTAAAGCGGTATTTTCCGCCCTCGCATACCACCTCAGGCACCGGCAGGAAGGGGGCGAGCTTCGCAACGACGCCCTGCGCGCCGGTTCCGGGGCCCTGGCAGCCGTGCGGAGAGGAAAAGGACTTGTGCAGGTTGTACTGGCAGAGGTCAAAGCCGGCCTCTTTTGCGCGGGTAAGGCAGAACAGGCCGTTGAGGTTGGCCTGGTCGTAGCAGCAAAGCCCGCCGACGGCGTGCACCGCGTCGGTAAATTCCTTTATTCTCGGGTTATAAAGACCGGTGTCCTCCGGGTTGGTTATCATGAGCGCGGCGGTGTGCTCCGAAAGCACCGCCTTTAGCGCATCGAGGTTCGGGTAGCCGGTGTCGTCCGGCATGAGGGTTATGACCTTATATCCTGCAGTCGCCGCAACGCCGGGGTTGCCGGGGTGCGAAAGCAGCGTTGTAACTATCTCGTTGCGCTGCTCTCCCTCGCCGATGGAGTCAAAGTATTCGCGTATCACCGCAACGTTTGAGTATATCGCCTGCGTTCCGCCGGAGGGCTGCAGGCAGAAGGCATCCAGGCCGGATATCTCCTTCAGGTACTGCGTGGTCTTATACATTATCTCAAGCATACCCTGAACGGTGGACTCATCCTGATACGGGTGCAGCTCTGTCATCTTTTCGCTGCGCACGAGCTGCTCGTTCACCTTTGGGCTGTACTTCATAGTGCAGGTGCCGAGGCCGATGTCGATGTTTATGTCGGTGCCTATAGTCTCCTGCGAAAGGCGCAGAAAATGGCGAAGCACCTGCATCTGGCCGAGCTCCGGCAGCTTTGGCGGCTCTGTTCTTGCAAAGCCCTCCGGAAGAAGCGAGTCAAGCTGCGCCTCAGCCTCCTCCTCAACGCCGCCGATAATTATGCCGCGCTCGCCCGGGTTGCCCATGTCCAGTATAAACGGCTCGTCCCAGCGCGCCTGATGGTAGTTCCTGTGTGTATTTACAGCGCCCATTACCGCTCACCTCCAAGTATTTCAGAAAGCGCCTCTGCAAGGCCGTTTACCGCCGCGCAGTCCGTCTTCTCGGTCACCGCATACAGTGCGGACTGGCCGAGAGATGGGAAATCGCGGCTCAAGTCCTTTCCGCCGAATATTCCGCGCTTGAGCAACGCCGCGTTTATTTCGCTCACCGTCATACTGCTTTCGCCAAAGTCTATAACGAACTCCTGAAAGCCTCCGCCGCCCAGGCTGTTTGTCCTCGCTCCGCGCAGGCTCGAGAGCCGCTTTATCGCATAATTGCGCATTTTTACTATGTATTCGCCAAGCTCGCGCATGCCCTCCGGCCCCATGAGCGAGAGGTACACTGCGGCGGTGATGCTCCAAAGCCCGGTCTCGGTTCCGAAATATTCCCTTGCCTTTTCCCTTGAGCCGTGCGAGCAGCGGTAGTTCAGCGCCCGCCCCCAGCCGTATTCGCCCGGGTTTTCCGTCCTTGCAATGCCGTAAAGGTAGGTCGGATACTGGTCGATATACTTCTCCTCGTAGCGCGAGGCTATGAAGCCGGCGCAGCCGCCGCCAAACTGCATGTGCATGCCGAGCGGCTGTATATCGCCGCACGCGATGTCCGCGCCGTACTGCGCGGGCGGCTTTATTATGCCGAGCGACGCGACATCCGGCTGAACGACAAACAGCGCGCCCGCTCCGTGCGCGGCTTTGCCGATGCTCTCCGCCTGCTCCTCCCAAAAGCCTAAGTAAGAGGGGTTTTCAATGTATACCGCAGCCGCGTCTCCTATCGACAGCAGGCTGCCCAGCGCGGCCATATCCATGCGCCCGTCGGCCTTGCAGGGGACAGGCTTAATTTTTGCGCTGCAGCGGCAGTAGTTTTTGAGCTGTGAGAATATTTCGGGGTTCATGGTCGAGGGTATCAGCAGGGCGTTCCTCTCGGGGTGACCCGCCGCCTCCTGAATCCTTACCGCCATCCTCAGCGCAGAGCAGGCCGCCTGCCCGCCGTCGTAGAGCGTGTAGCTCACAACGTCCATATCCAGCAGCTCCGCCATAAGCGAGGCATATTCGAATATCGCCTGCATCTTGCCGTGGTCGGAATAGGTATCGCCGCAGTACCCGGTCAAAAACTCGGCGCGGGTGTTTATCTCGTCGCACACGGCGGGTACGTAGTGGTCATAGCAGCCGCCGCCCAAAAATGAGGTGTATTCGCCGCAGGTCGTGTTTTTGTCCATTATGGACTGAACGTGCTTCTTCAGCTTATGTTCGCTCAGTATGGGCTCGGGTATGTCCATATGCCCGCGGTAGCGAAGCTCCTCCGGTATGTTTTTGCCGTAAAGCTCCTCAACGCTTGCTATGCCCAGGGCCTTGAGCATGGCGTTCCTGTTTGAAGGGGCCGAGTTCGGCATGTAGGGGTGAACAAACGGCTTACTCAAATCTACTTACCTTCCTTTTCTGTTATTTGACAGTGTTAGCATCGATAAGACCCGATTGCAGTGCTTGCATTAAGAATAATAGTTGACACGGTGGTAATGTCAATATAAAAGAATGATGTGATAATTAGAGGCTGAATTTGATGTAAACACTACTGCCGGATGTCAAAAAAGGTTGAAGCAAAGTCGTAACAGACCGCAGTGGCTTTAGGCAAACGGCTTGCAATGATGACAACGCCGGATCTTTTGCTAAAAAAGCGTTGAAGCTTACCACAATAGCAATGTTAGAATCTAAGTCGATAATTAGAGATGTTAGAGATGCGCAACAATTTACTGGTACAGTAAGTTGAACCCTGATCGCCCGCCGAAAATCAGGCTTTCGGCAACAATGCAAAACGAATGGTATGGTACATAAGCTGAGTGGCAACACAAACAGTGCTTACTTGCATCGCTGCCGAATCGGTTAGCTGCTGCCATAGTATTGACTGGCCAGCTGTGGGAGCAGTTTGAACGCAGAGCAGCTGAATGCTCAATCATACCATTTCAGATAACATTTGTGGAAATGAGGTGAAGATCGCTTATTAGCTTCATGGCTGTGTATTCACAAACAATGTTTCACTTGTTTAGACGTTCGTACCTTATTGCAGGAACAAAAACGTAGTACATCCGATAAGACAATCAATCTGACTAAGGAGAAAAATCGATTCGATCGGTGGTTATGTTACGACTTCTTCCGGCATATTAAGAGACGGCAATCATTGCCCTGCGGCGGCAATTGCCACGCCGCGCCGTTATTCGCATACTCCGGTAGAACTTATTGACCTGAACGACTGTGAACGTTCCTATGCTTTGCTTAAAGCAATGGTAAAGAAAAACGGAACTATCAATTTTGATTTCCTTGACGACTGATTTAGCAAAGACAAACCGTATCGCCGCGTACGCGTAGACAAAAGAAAGTAGAAAGTAAGCTGAAAAAGCCCGATCAGGCATACGCCGTATCGGGCTTTTGCGGTTGCTGCTCTCTTTTGGGGGCAGTTCAGGCAGTGAGGCCATCTTTTTATTCTGTAAGTTTTTTAAAACAGTACAGCTTATTTGTTCACCACGTTGACGGGTGCGCCGTCGAGGAACGCCTTTACGTTGGAAACGGTGCAGTCCATTATGCGCTGACGGCTCTCCTTGGGAGCCCAGCTGATGTGGGGAGTGATTATGCAGTTCTTTGCGCCGAGCAGCGGGTTATCCGCCTTGATGGGCTCGGTGTAAACGACGTCCAGGCCGGCGGCTGCGATCTTGCCGGAGTTCAGCGCGTCGGTAACGTCCTGCTCGTCGATGAGCTGGCCGCGGGCGTTGTTGATGAGTATTACGCCGTCCTTCATCTTGGCGATGCTGGCCTTGTTTATCATGCCGGTGTTCTCGGGGGTGAGGTTGCAGTGGAGGGTAATGACGTCAGCCCTTGCATACAGCTCGTCCAGAGATACATACTCAGCGATCTCGCGGCCGTGGTCGTTGGGATACAGGTCGTACGCGATGACGTTCATGCCCAGAGCCTTTGCGGTGCGGCCCTCTGCCTGACCGATGCGGCCGAAGCCTATGATGCCAATGGTCTTGCCTTCCAGCTCAATGAGGGGGTAATCCCAATAGCACCAATCCGCATTGCTGGCCCAATTGCCGGCGTGAACGGACTCGCTGTGGTGGCCGATGTGGTGGCAGATCTCAAGCAGCAGCGCTATGGAGTACTGGCTTACGGAGGCGGTGCCGTAGGTAGGTACGTTTACTACGGGGATGCCCTTCTGCTTTGCATAGTTGTAATCTACGCAGTTGTAGCCGGTTGCAAGCACTGCGATGAGCTTGATGTTGGGGCACTTATCGATAGTGGCCTTGGAGATGGGGGTCTTGTTCATGACGACTACGTCCGCATCGCCGATGCGCTCGGCGATAAGGTCGGACTCCTGATAAGAGGTGCGGTCATATACGGTGAGCTCGCCGAGGGCCTCAAGGCCGCTCCAGCTTAGGTCGCCCGGGTTTTCGGTATAACCGTCGAGTACTACGATCTTTGTCATGTGTATATCCTCCTTGATTTTTTTCTTTTTGCTCGGTTGATCAGTCCTCAAGCAGTGCCCATGCACGGTTGAGAACGCGCTTGGTGTTGGCAAGAACTATCTTCTCGCTCTCGCCGGGGCGCAGGGTAACTTCCATTGAGAGCACATAGGGCTCCTCAGCGTTGAAGAAGCCTTCCGCCTTGAGCACGCGCAGGTAATCCAGCAGCTCGGCGGTGTCGTTTGCGCTCTCGGGGTAGCCCATGCGGGGATGCAGGTCGCCATAGCCGTCGCAGCCCTTCTTAACAACGGCGTTGCCGAAGTGGAAGTGGGTGATATAGGGGCGCAGGGTGCGGATGACGAACTGGCTGGTCTCGTAGGTGGTGGGGAAGTGGCTGAGGTCTACCAGCAGGCCGAAATTGCTGTTGGTGGTGCGCATATCGGCTGCGAACTTGGCTGCGTAGGGAGCGGGGCCTATCAGCGCGGCCTTGTCCATATCGAAGTCAAATACCTCAAGCTCAACGTTCATGTTCTTTGCGGCGGCATAGTCGCACACTGCGCGGGTGGTCTTGAGCAGCTGTGCATAGGCCTGGTCTTTGGTGGCCTCTTCCCACTTGCCGGCGAGGAAGGCAATGCCCTTTGCGCCGAAATATTCGGCCTCGTCCACGGCCTCAATAAGGGTAGCCTCGGCCTTCTTGCGCTCCGATTCGTCTATCGCGTTGGGGTTGAGCTTGGGACCGAGCAGCCTCGGCTGTGCGCCGTAGCAGACCTTGAGGTGGCTCTGATCCAGCAGCGCCTTTGCCTCGGCGTTCTTTGCGCCGTAGCCCTTGAGCTCTATGGCGTCAAAATATTCGTCCTCACATATCGCCTTGAGGGAATCCATCGGATCGGACAGAGGATAGCTCATCCACTGTATGGTGCCGACCTTAAAGTACTTGTGTATCGATTCGCGCATTTTTTTGACTTCCTTTCCATAGGTTTGTTTTTTAGAGTTAAGATTCAAACAAGGGGTGAATGTCAATAATCAAAATTAGATTTTAATTATCGATATTCAAGTAATATGATATCCCAAAAGGGAGAAATGTCAAGTGCTTTAAAAAAATAAAATCAAAAACATCGGCGAAAAAAGAAAAGCAAGCCTGAGAGGCGCCGTTTGCCGCCCAAGACTCGCTGTAAATGCCGCTTAAAATATCAGCTGCCCTCGTAGCCCAGGTGCTTTGAGATGGCCTCCGCAAAGGCGCCGATGGTCGGCATATGCTTTGCCATGAATGCATCGGTTATCCGGCTGACGGGGCCGGTCACGCTTATTCCGGCGATTATGCGGCCGGTATAGTCCCTTATAGGGTAGGCTATGCAGCGCACGCCGGGCTCGTTTTCCTCGTTGTCTATGGCATAGCCGTTTTTGCGTATCCTTTCCAGCTCGCGCTCAAGCGAGGGCATGTCGGTTATGGTGTTCTCGGTAAAGCGTGTCAGCCCGCGCTTTGCAACGAGCTCCTCAAGCTGCTGCTCCGAGTAGGCAGTGAGCAGCAGCTTGCCGTTGCCGGAGCAGTGCATCGGGCAGGTATTGCCTATGCGCTGAACGCTGAGGAGAAGCTGGTTCTGCCCGGTCGCAACGTCGACGTATACCATTTGCATTTGCTGCTCGATGGATATGCAGGTGGATTCGCCGACCAGCTCGGACAGCTCCACCAGCAGCGGGTGGGTCACCCGCGTAAGGTTCTGCTGCGCGTTCACCTTGTTTGCAATGCGGCTTATCTTGTAGGTCAGGTAGTATTTTTGGGTATCCGGCTCCTGCGCAACGTAGCCGCTCTTTATCAGCGAGGAAAGAAACCTCAGCACGGTACTCTGGTTATAGCCCACCGTAGAGGCTATGTCGGTGAGCCGCATCGGCGCCGAGGAATCCGCAAGCGCCTCAACTATCGTGAATACCTTTTCTGCCGATTGATTCGAGGAGGGCTCCCCGTCTTTTCTTGTCCTTGACATATCGTTTATCCGTTTCTTTGGTTCGCGGCTCTGCCGCAGCCATGTATTTTGTTCGGTTAATCTTATCAGATATTTACACGATGGGCAAGTGGCATTGTATCGGGCGGCCTGCGCAAACCGCCAAAAGCAGGCAAATGCCGCCTGCTGCGGCGGCATTTGTATATTTGCATAAAGCGGCTTTTAGGCTCTCGTGCGCTCGCGCAGCATTTCGAGGAACGCCTCTATGCGGGTGCGGAGCTGGCCCTCGTCCCCCGGGGAATAGTCGGTGCGCAGATGCAGGAAGGGAACGCCCTTTTCCTCGCATATATCGCCGATGGTCTTGCTCTCGATGTCAAACGGGGTGCAGGCGTGCACCGTTATGCTTATAACGGCGTCCGCCTTCCATTCGTCAATGGTCTCCCGGAGCTGAACGAACCGGCTGTCGTTTGGCGACATGACCGCGCAGGGCACCTCAAGGTACTTGTCTGCGATGGCCGTCATCGGGTCCGCCTCCGGCGATTCGTCTATCGGCCTGCGCATATTCATTATTCCGCAGCAGCCCTCGTAGCAGACTATCGCGCCGCCCAGCTCCTCGATGACCTTGAGCGTCTTATCCACAACGCCGTCCAGCCCCGCGCCGGATACCAGTATGCGCGGCGGGTGCTCATCAGACGCGTACGGCCCCTTGCCCGCGTTGTAGCTTTCCATCATCAGCTCGAGCATGCGCTCGGTCTTTTCTATCTTGTTCTTCTTATCCAGCATGAAATACTCCGCGGTGAGCACGCTGCGCATCTGCACGCCGGTCGCCGCCGGCGGATCCAGCTTGCCGAGCTCATACAGCCGCGCCATCTGGCTGCGCTCTTTATTTATCAGCTTTATGGACTCGCGCAGCTTGTCGTCGGTTATTTCAACGCCGAAGCGCTCCTCAAG
Source organism: Acutalibacteraceae bacterium (assembly GCA_963640685.1). Classification (GTDB taxonomy): domain Bacteria; phylum Bacillota; class Clostridia; order Christensenellales; family CAG-138; genus SFEL01. The sequence goes on along the minus strand of CAVIAA010000003.1, from coordinate 101,358 downwards.
CGCCTTCTTAAAGCGGCGCAGCTCCTCCGTCCATGCCTCCAGCGACCGCTTTTTATCCGGCACGTTCGGCAGGTGTATGACGTGCATGTTCTTAAGCTCGGCGAGCATTTCGTACATCTTCTTTTTGCCGTCGCAGGTCGTTTCGCCGACGATGAGGTCGGAATAAAACGCAAACGGGCAGGTTTGACCCAGTATGTTGCCGTAGCTGGACTTTATGAGCGGGCAGAGGTTTGCGGGCAGCCTCGTTTCCGCAAGCGGTATCGGCGGGTCGTAGTTGAAGCCGCAGAGCAGCACGTTGTACATGCCGCCCGCGTTGATTATCTCCATAGGGGCATACTGGCAGAAGGAGCCTATGACTATATCGCCGTTTTCCGCGGCGTTTTTTACGAAAAGGCTGGCGTTCTTCTTTGCGCCGGCAAATTCGTCCATGATATTCTGCAGCTCGGTGGCTTCTTTTATTTCGTTATCCATATTGCTTTCCTTTCTCGGCAGGCTTTTTCGCCGTTACAGGTCTATAAGGTGCAGCTCGGAGTATACCAGCGCCTCGCTCTGCAAAAACGCCGCTATCCGCTGCCTTTCCTCCCCCTCTGCGCACCAGGCGAAGCCGCAGCCGGCGCTTATCCTGTTCGGCACCGGTATTATCCGCCCGGGAACGCCGCCCGCCTTGCAGGCAGCCTCCATTGCGAGCGCGGTCGTGGTGTTCGGGAAGGTCACGATGACCTTTGGGCTCGGTTCCTTTTCCATTTACAGCATCTCTATAAAGGCGGCTATCCGGGTGTCTATCTGCCCGCTGTCCGTCTTTGAGTAGTCCGTTTCGAGGGACATATACGGTATGCCCATATCGCCGCATATTTTACGCATCGCGTCGGTCTCTATCATGTAGGTATTGCAGGCCTGAAGCGTAACATCCAGCACCGCCTCCGCGCCGAACTCCTTTATGAGCGAAACGATGTTCTGCTTGCGGCGGTCGTTCGGGGTCATTACGGCGCAGCCGATATTGAGGTAGGCATCGGCTATGGCCGCGACTATGTCCTCAGCATCGGTATCGACATAGCAGCGGGTGGCCTTTATGCCGCTGCAGTTTTCAAAGCAGACGACCTGACCGCCGTTGCGCTCGACCGAGCCAACGACCTTTTCCAGCACGCCGCCTATCGGGCAGCCGGTGACGAGTATGCGCTTTGCGCCCGCAAAGGCCGCGCTGCCTGCCGTTACCTCCTTGAGCTCGCCGGTCAGCTTGTGTATGGAGGCTATGGCGTGGTCGAGGTCAAAGTCAAACTTCAGCCCGTCGAGGAACTTATACAGCTGCTCGCCGGATACCGGCGCGGGAACTGCCCGCTGAAGCTCCATCAGCTCGGAGCAGGCGCGGCGGAACTCGTTGCGCTTTTCTGCGGCGCGGCGCAGCTTTTCGTCGGTTATTTCAACGCCGAATTTATCCGCGATGAAATCCATATAGGCGTGCAGCTCCTTTATCCAGAGCTTGCGGGCGTATTCCTCGTTAACGCCCTGCGGTATCTGCAGTATATACGTCTCTTTTTTATGGGAAAGCAGCTCGTACATCTTCTTCTTGCCGTCGCAGGTCGTTTCGCCGATTATCAGGTCGGACCAGTAGGTATACGGGCATTTTTCGGTTATTGCAAAGCCGTAGCTGGATTTTATCAGCGGGCAGAGGTTCTTTGGCAGATCCGCCTCCGCCGCCTCGACGGTTTCATTGCTCATTCCGCAGAGGCCAACGGATACCAGCCCCGCCGCGTCCAGCACCTCAAGGGGAGTGAAGGTGCAGAAATACCCCGCAACGCGGCGTCCCTCCTCTTTTAGCGCCTTCATTTTCATGAAGCCCGCCTTGCGGCCCTCGCTGTATTCCTCAAAGCGCTGAGGAAGCTCAAATTTTTCCATGATGCTTATATATCCTCCTTTGGCTTAGTGCTTTATGCCCATTGCGTATATCGCGGCGCCTATCGCGCCCGCATACCTGCCCTCCGGCAGGCTCCTCACCGGCTGGCCGATGCTCTGAGAGAGCATTTCTATTATAAAGGGCACCTCGCATAGCCCGCCGGTCAGGCATATGCTGCTGCCCGCCGTATGCGCGTGGCCAAGCTGCCCCTTTACCTTGTTCACTATGGATTCCACTATGCCGTAGGCGATGTCCGCCTTGTCCGTTCCGCGGCCTATAAGGCTCACCACCTCGGACTCCGCAAAAACCGTACACATCGAGGAAATGTTGACGCGGCTGCTGCTCGTTCTGCCTATCTCGCACATCTCGTTCAGGTCAACGCCCAGCACCCCCGCCATTATTTCAAGGAAGCGGCCGGTTCCCGCAGAGCACTTGTCGTTCATTATAAAGTTCTGAACGACGCCCTTTTTAAGCTCGATTATCTTGGTATCCTGCCCGCCTATGTCGATGACCGTCATGTCGTCCTCGTTAAAGAGAAAATAGGCGCCCTTGCCGTGGCAGGATATCTCGGTGACCCTTTTATCAGCAAAGGGAACGGCGAGCCTGCCGTAGCCGGTTGCGACCGAGAGGCTGTTTTCGCGGGTTATGCCCTCAGATGACAGCTCCTCCATGAGCTTACCCGCCGTTTCAACGCAGTTCCAGCCTGTCGGCACGACCTTTGTATGCACCAGCGCGCCGCCGTCATCCAGCACGGCGAGCTTTGTGCAGGTCGAGCCCATATCAATGCCAATATAGTACATGCAGCTTGTCCTTTCGAGTGTGTTTATATAAACATGTGCGGTAAATTCCCTGAGTATGATAACACAGCGGCGAGGCTAATAACAGCGCCCACGAAGAAATGAATAACAGACGCGAGATATCGATATAATGAATTTTGATTTTTTCCCGAAATGTGGTAACGTATCGTTATACTCAAGCGTGAATAACGAATTGCTTATCTATAATCACGATTACAGCCGGATATTATCGGTATTTTGTGTTAGTCATAATTGACGATTATACATATAATGAATAACGGTCGCTTTTGAGACCAAAATACAGATCTATTTCCAAAGGAGAAAAGACATGAAGAAAATCGCAATGCTGCTGTGTCTTGCAATGCTGTTCACAGCTCTTGCAGGCTGCGCTCCCGCTGCCCCCGCGGCAGAGACCGAAGCACCCGCAGCCGAAGAAGCTGCTGCTGAAGAGACTGCAGCCGAAGAGACCGCTGCCGAAACCGGCGAGCTCCCCGTTATCCGCTACGGCGTAATGGGCGGAATGGTAAAGGCCGGCCTCGTTGTTCTGGCGGACAAGCTGGAGCTGGACAAGGAAGAGGGCGTTGATATTCAGCTGGTAAATACCGCCAGCTCTGCCGATGCGCTCACCTCCATAACCACCGGCAAGGACGAGATGGACGTTTGGGGCTTCCAGGTAATGCCCTCCTGCAACTTTATTGCAAACGGCGCTGACCTCGTTATCTTTGGCGGCAGCTGCGCCGAGGGCGGCGCGATGATATGCGCAAAGGGTCACAAGGACGAGTTCAAGGATATCAACAACTTCAAGGGCAAGACCATACTGGGCATCCGCGGCGAGACCGGCTTCATAACCTTCATCGGCCTGCTGGTAAACGCCGGCTATGATATGGAGAACGACGTCAACATCATCTGGACCGACGCTCCCTCCGTTCTTGAGGGCGTTGCAAAGGGCGAGGGCGATGTCGGCTTCCTGCCCATCGAATACACCTACTTTGAGGACGACAGCATCAACGCCGAGGTCGTTTGCCACGTTGGCGAGCTGGCCGAGAACTACATCTGCTGCCGCATGACCACCTCTCAGCAGATACTTGATGCCAAGAGGGACGACTTTGTAAAGGTACTCAAGGCCATCATCCGCGCCTATGCCGTATACCAGAACGACCACGAGACCACCAAGCAGGTGCTTGCCGAGTATGCCGGGCAGACCGAGGAGTTCATCGAGAACAACATCTATAACTCCTGCATCAAGCTCACGCCGGATCCGTACAGCGATGCGATAGGCCCCTTCTATGAGGTGCTCCGCACTATGGGCTTCTTCGACGACCCCGAGAACGCCCCTGATGTATACGACCATGTAGACGTATCCCTGTATAAGCAGGCGCTGGACGAGGTCATGGCGGCATATCCCGACGAGGCGGTATACCAGGATCTTCTCGCGATATTCGAGCGCCAGAACACCGCGACCAACAAGTAATTAAGCAATAAAAAACAAACGACCGGAGATGAGCCGAACAATGGGAAAGCTGGAGCTGCAAAACCTGTATTTTACATATCCCGATGCCGAGCACCCCGCGCTGTACGATATCAACCTGAGCGTTGAGCAGGGCGAGTTCGTGTGCATACTGGGCGCGAGCGGCTGCGGAAAGAGCACGCTGCTTGCAATACTGGAGGGGCTTCAGGCTCCGAGCCGCGGCAGCTTCCTGATAGACGGAAGGCCCGTCTCCGGCCCCGGGCCGGAAAGGGGAGTGGTGTTTCAGCACTACTCCCTGTTCCCCTGGATGACGGCGCGGGAAAACGTTACATTTGGCATTAAGCAGGTCAAAAAGGGAATGAAAAAAAGCCGGCTGGACGAGCTGGCGATGTCATATCTGAACAAGGTTGGCCTTGCGGGCAACGAGAACCAGCTCCCCGCGAAGCTCTCCGGCGGTATGCAGCAGCGGGTGGCGATAGCCCGCGCGCTTGCTATGGATGCGGATATACTGCTGCTTGATGAGCCGTTTGGCGCGGTGGATACGCGCAACCGCAGAACGCTGCAGAAGCTCGTCAGCAAGCTGCACGAGGAAGAGAAAAAGACCTTTATATTCGTAACGCACGACGTTGAGGAGGCGGTGCTGCTCGCAGACCGCATAGTGTTCATGATACCCGGAAGGATATACCAGACGGTGGAGGTGAACATACCCAAGCCGCGCGACTATGAGCAGATACGCAACGACGCCGAGTTTGTTCGGCTCAGAAAAATGCTCATAGACCTGTTCTACGAGAAATATTCCGATTACAGCCTTGATTCAACGGAGGCGCAGCTATGAAAAGCATGGCACGGCTGAAGCCGCTCTTCAAAATATTGAATATACCGAACGTATTGTTCGTTCTCATATTGTACATGGCGTCGTGGCCATCTGTCGTAAAGACAAAGCCGGCGCTTATGTATCTTATCGTGATGTGCCTGATAGAGGTGTATTTCATAGTCGGGTACCTGATAAAAAAGCGTCAGGCCTGCCACGATATAAGCTGCATACTTTTCGCGTTCTTTGCGCTTTGGGCATACGCCACCAAGACCGGCAGGGTGCAGAGCCTTCTCGTGATGCCTATGGAAAACGTGTTTTACGTTTTCTATACCCACTATGAGGAGATGCTGACCGGGTTTTTGAGCTCGCTCAACCTCGTGCTCTGGGGGCTTGCGCTGGGCGTCGTGCTGGCAACGGTGCTCGGTGTGCTTATCGGCTGGGTGACCCGGCTGAACAACGCGATACTGCCGATAGTTCGAATAATAAGCCCCATACCCGCGCTGGCGTATACGACCTATGTCGTTGCCGCGATGCCGAACTTCCGCATATCCGAAATAGTCATAATATTCTTGGGCATATTCTGGCCGACCTTTTCAAGGGTAATAAGCACGGTCGGAACTATGGACAAAAAGATAATCGAATCGGCGCGGATACTGAACGTCAGCACGGCGGGCATGCTCAAGGATATAGTGTTCCCGTATGTCATGCCGACGGTGCTGAGGCACCTTTCAAATGCGCTGTCCACGGCCTTCATGTGCCTGACCGGCGCGGAGCTCATCGGCGCAAGCTCCGGCCTCGGCTACTTTATACGCAAATATTCGGAATATGCAAACTACACCAACGTGCTTGCAGGAATAATATTCATGGGCATAGCGGTAACGCTCTTGAGCTTCATCACACAGTGGATACAGAGAAAATTCATCAAATGGTAGTATCGGCCTGACGGTGTTTTAGTCCATCATATGCCTCGGAGAGTTTTTTCAGGGCAAAGTCGAATATAAGAAAGTATATCGCGGTGACGATGAGGTACACGGCGAGCAGCAGACCAAGGCTGCCCGAAAGCTCGGAAGGCAGCTGCTCAGCAAAGAAAAGCACCGTAACGGAAAACAGCGCGGCTGCGGTCAGCAGTATTATCACAAGGCGGAGGCCGGAGCGCAGAGCGCGGCTTTCGCAGCGGGCAATTCTGTCGCGAACCAGTGGATAATAGCCGAAGAGGGCGAATATCAGCGCGCTGTCCTTGCCGCCCGGAAGAAAGAGCGACGCGGCGGAAACCGCAAGCCACGCGGCAACGCCGTATGACAGATAGTCCTTTAGCGGTATCATCACAGCGAGGGAAAGCAGCGCAAACAGCAGCGGCAGAGCCCCGCTGAGCGCCCCTATTAAAAGAAACAGCAGTGCCGCCCCGGCGCAGAGAAGCGCAAGGGCGGCTTTGTTTTGCAGCAGCTTATGCATCATATCAATCATACAGATGGCAGGCGCAGAAATGCCCCGGCGAAAGCTCGCGCAGCTCCGGCGCCGCCTCGCGGCATATGGGCTTTGCATACTTGCACCTGCCCGAGAACTTGCAGCCTGCAGGCGGGTTGACCGGGCTCGGCACGTCTCCCTCCAGCACTATGCGGCGGCGCTCCTTTTCGTAGTCCGGGTCGGCGACGGGTATTGCGGAGAACAGCGCCCTTGTATAAGGGTGCTTCGGCTCGCGGTAAAGCTCCTGGCTTTCCGCAAGCTCCATTATGCCGCCGAGGTACATTACGCATACCCTGTCGGATATGTTTTTTACCATTGAAAGGTCGTGCGCGATGAAGAGATATGTAAGCCCCATATCCTTCTGGAGCTCCTCCAGGAGGTTCACGACCTGCGCCTGAATGGATACGTCGAGGGCGGATATCGGCTCGTCGCAGACTATAAAGCGCGGATTTATCGCGAGGCTGCGCGCTATGCCTATGCGCTGGCGCTGCCCGCCGGAAAACTCATGCGGAAAGCGGCTGGCGTGCTCCTTGCTCAGGCCGACCTTTTCTAGGCAGTCGTATATTACCCGCTGCCGCTCCTCGCCGGAGCACAGGCCGTGTATGTCTATGCCCTCGCCGATTATATCGCCGACGGTCATGCGCGGATCCAGCGATGCATAGGGATCCTGAAATATCATCTGCGCTGCGCGGGCGTATTCCCTGCGCTCCGCCGCGTTGAAGCGGGTTATGTCCCTTCCCTCGAAGAGTATTTTGCCCGCCGTCGGCTCATATAGCTTTACCAGCGTTCGCCCTATCGTGGATTTTCCGCAGCCGGATTCCCCGACGAGGCCGAAGGTCTCCCCCCTGTGTATGGAGAAGCTCACGTCGTCCACCGCCTTGAGCTGGTGACCGCCCGCGACCGGGAAGTATTTTTTCAGGTGCGATACCTCGAGTATAACGTCCTTTTCTGCAAAGTTCGACATATACGCCTCCGGATTATGATATAGAGATGATGAAACAAAAACCAAATGACAGCGCTCAGCAGACAAATATCATGTCTTACACCGTATATTATCATGAAAGAGAAAAAAGGTAAAGCAAAAACAGCGGGCAGGGCTGATAGGGCAATGCATGAGAAAAACTAATGCGAACCATTAGAAAACGACATCGATAAAACATAGACAAAAGTGTAGCCATGAGGGAACGTCAGTGCTATAATGAAAAAAACCGATGACAGTATAGCAGCAGCCTATCACAAAAGTTAAAGCAAAAAGAACCACCGTAGTTTTTGAAAGACCTGAAAAGTATACCTTGATCAAACAGAGCATAGGCTCGGGCAAAAAGCGAACCCAAAATATGGCGTATCCATACCCCAAATAAATATCATAACCGAGAAGGAGAACTATCGATGAAGAAGTTGACGTGTATCTTTCTGATCCTTGCAATGGCTTTCGCGGCGGTCGCCTGCACCTATCAGCAGCCCGCGGCGGAAACGGGAAGCGAAACGACCGCCGAGGGCGGCACAGCCCAAAAGCTGGTCATTACCGAGGCTTCCATACCGAGCATCGACCCTCAGCAGTTTAACTCTGCGGCGTCGTATGTCCCCCTCAAGGGCATATGCGAGGGACTCATCCGCACCAGCCTCAACGACATCAACCCCGGCGTTGCGGAAAGCTGGGAGATCGCGGAGGACAACCTAAAGATGACCTTCCACCTGCGCGAGGGCGCCTGCTGGAGCGATGGCACACCCCTCACGGCGAACGACTTTGTATACTCCTTCCGCCGCCTTGCGGACCCCGAGAAGGGCTTCAGCTACAGCTGGGTGTTGTATGAGATAAAGAACGCCGCTGGGGTTCTGGACGGCTCGCTGCCGCTTGAGGAGCTTGGCGTTTCCGCACCGGATGACAACACCTTCGTTATAGAATTTGACACCCCGGCTCCCTATTACCTCGGCTTCCTCGATATGCCCTGCTTCTACCCCGTTAAGCAGGAGCTGATCGAAAAATACGGCGATCAGTATGCGCTTTCCGCGGATTCCATGCTGACAAACGGCCCCTTTGTGGTTTCCGAGTACCTGCCGGATCAGAGCATCACGATGGTGCCCAACGAGAACTACTGGAACCGCGAGGCAGTGAAGCTCGATGAGTGCAAGCTGATAGTAATGGAGACCGAGGCCGCCTTTGCAATGCTGGAGACCGGCGAAATGAGCCTTGCAAACATACCTACCGCAATGGCGCCGGCGTATATGCAAGATGCATCGCTGCTGCCGGATTACACCGTAACCTCTTACATGAGCGGCGCGGTGGACTGGTACTGCATCAACATCGCGAGCGAGACCAATCCGATACTCGGCAACAAGGATTTCCGCCTTGCGCTGAACTACGCGCTGGATCGCGAGGAATACGTAAAGGTTGCGACCAACGGCCTGTACAGCCCCGCTACCCGCTTCGTGCTCCCCGCAGTTGCGGGAACCGACGGCAAGACCTACTGCGAAATGTTCCCAATCGACACATACAAGACCACAGCAGAGCTTGACAAGGCAAAGGAGCACCTCGCAGCCGCAATGACCGCGATGGGCATATCCGACCCCTCCGAGATAACCATAAAGCTAAAGATAAGCGATGACAACACTGCGGCTCTCATAGTTGAAAACTGCCAGGATCAGTGGCAGCGTACCCTCGGCATAAAGGTCGAGATAGAGAAGGTCACATACAAGGCGATGCTGGCAGACCGCGTTGCGGGCGACTTTGACCTCATCTACGCCGGCTGGATGCCCGACTACGATGACCCCTACACCTACCTGAGCTACTTCGTATCCACCAACTCGCAGAACGGCGGCAAGTTCTCAAACGAAAGGTATGACGAGCTGGTGAACACCGCAAATAACTACGCAGACGCCAAGACCCGCCTTTCGATGTACGCAGAGGCCGAGCAGATACTCATGGACGAGGCCGGCATGGTTCCCCTGCAGGTGCGCGAGGTGCCCTACGCATACAAGAGCAACCTCAAGAACGTGAACCGCTTCTACCTCGGCTCCCAGACCGACTGGGCATTTGGCTACTTTGAATAAAGATAAGGGCAAATAAAGACCAAAACGGGGCTGCGCGGTCGGTTGGCCGCGCGGCCTTTCCCCTTTAGTTATAATCTTCTTGTTTAATCTTTTTAGAAGGAAACATAGCCTATGGGAAAATACATACTTAAGCGCTGCATAATAGCGGTCGTCACAGTGCTGGTGCTGGTAACGATAATATTCGTGCTGGTTCGGCTGCTGCCCGGCGACCCGTTTACGAGCGAAAAGACAAACGAAGCCATCAAGGAAAAGATGATGGCGTATTATGGCCTTGATAAGCCCCTTGTAGAGCAATGGTTCACCTACGTTACCAACCTGCTAAAGGGCGATCTCGGCGTATCCTTGAAATACCCCGGCAGAACGGTAAATTCCGTTATCGCCCAGACCTTCCCGTTTTCCGCAAGCCTCGGCGCAAGGTCGCTGGTGCTTGCGCTTGCAGTCGGCCTGCTCCTCGGAACAGTCGCCGCGCAGCATGCGGGCAAGGCGCTGGATTACATCTGCGTGCTGATAGCGGTAATAGGCGTTTCCATGCCGGATTTTATAATAGGCACGCTGCTGCAGCTGGTGTTTGCGATAAAGCTCAAGTGGCTGCCCGCAGGTCAGTGGATGAGCTTTAGGCACACCATACTGCCTGTGTTTGCTCTGAGCCTGTATACGCTCAGCCTCGTTACCCGCCTAATGCGCTCCAGCATGATGGAGGTAATAAATCAGGATTATATCATGACCGCAAGGGCAAAGGGACTATCCAAGCTGGAGATAATATGGCGGCACGAGATACGCAACGCCATACTGCCGATAGTCACCACGATGGGCCCGCTCACCGCGGCGGTGCTCACCGGCACCTTTGTGCTGGAAAAGATATACGCAATACCCGGCATGGGCAAGTTCTATGTGCAGAGCATAAACGACCTTGACTATACCATGGTGCTGGGCATGACGTCGTTTTACGGGGTGTTCCTGGTTACTGCGAACCTGATAGTCGATATACTGTACGGCCTTATCGACCCGCGCATAAAGCTCGCGGGGGGCGCAAAGGCAAAGAAAAAGGAGCCGGAGCCCCAAATGGATATAGCCTTGGAGCTGGAGGGAGGTGCAAATGATGGAGAGTAATACCGTCATTTCCTCCGAAAAACGCTTTGGCTTTGATGCCGAGGATATGCGCCGCGCACAAAGGGAGAGGGACGACCTTAACAAGGTGGTTCGCCCCAGCCTTACCTACTGGCAGGATGCATGGATAAAGCTGCGCAAAAACCCGCTTGCGACAATCGGCCTCGTGGTGCTCATGGTATACATATTGCTTGCGATATTCGCGCCGATGCTTTCTGGCTATGACTACGCAACACAGAACTCCGCCGAGATGAACCTTGCGCCGAGCGCCGAGCACCTGTTCGGAACGGATCAGGCGGGGCGCGATCTTTGGGTCAGGAACTGGATGGGCGCCCGCGTTTCGCTTTCGATAGGCATTCTCGTCGTGCTCGTGAACACCGCGATAGGCTGCCTGGTCGGCGGCGTTGCGGGCTACTTCGGCGGCAGAACGGATATGGTGATAATGCGGATAATCGACGTTCTATACGGCATACCGTCTTTGATAATCGCAATACTCATACGCACGGTTTGGCCGCAGGGCGGCATATTCTCGCTGATAATCGCAATGTGTATGGTGGGCTGGATAGGCTCTGCGCGCCTCGTTCGCGGCCAGATACTTCAGCTCAAGAGCATGGAGTACGTAATGGCCTCGCGGGTGCTGGGCGCGTCGGATAAGCGCATAATACTGCGGCACATGATACCCAACATAAGCGGCCTGATAATAACCAACATGACTATGGCCATACCGAAGGTAATATTTGACGAGGCGTTCCTCTCCTTCCTGTGCATCGGCGTTCAGCCGCCGATGTGCTCATGGGGCACGCTGGCGCAGACCGCAGTTCAGGTATACCGGGTATATCCGTATCAGCTCATAATCCCGGCGTTCTTTATCTGCACGACGATGCTTTCGATAAACATGCTGGGCGACGGCATGCGCGACGCGCTTGACCCCAAGATGCGGGGCAAATACTAAAGGAGGCCGGGATATGGAAAATAATAACATACTTGAGATAAAGGGACTCAGCGTATCCTTCGGCACCTACGGCGGGCGGGTAAAGGCGGTTCGCGACGTCAGCCTTGAGATAGGCGAGGGCGAGTGCGTTGCGATAGTCGGCGAATCCGGCTGCGGAAAGAGCGTTACGGCGAAGTCCGTAATGGGGCTCATACCGCGGGGCTGCGTTGAGGGCGGCGAGATAATCTTTCAGGGCAGCGACCTGCTAACGCTTAGCGAAAAGCAGATGCAGGCCGTTCGCGGCGACGATATAAGCATGATATTTCAGGACCCGATGACCAGCCTTAACCCGACCATGACGGTTGGAAAGCAGATAGCCGAGGTGCTGGTAAAGCATCAGGGGCTCAGCAAAAGGGAGGCGCTGAAAAAGGCGGAGGAGTACCTCGGCCTTGTCGGCATCGCAAACCCGGAAAAGAGGGTGAAGGAATATCCGGACAGCCTCTCCGGCGGCATGCGGCAGAGGGTCATGATCGCGATAGCGATGTGCTGCAACCCCAAGCTGCTCATAGCCGACGAGCCTACGACGGCGCTGGATGTGACGATACAGGCGCAGATACTCGAGCTCATGCAGGAGCTGCAAAAAAAGTTCAATACGTCTATAATACTGATAACGCATGACTTAGGCGTCGTTGCAAACATGGCGGAGCGGGTGCTGGTGTTCTATGCGGGCAAGATAGTTGAAAACGGGCCTACGCGGAGCGTATTTTACCAGCCGCGGCACCCCTATACCCGCGGGCTGCTCAAATCAATGCCCAAGCTGAACGCTGAGGGCAGGGAGGAGCTCGTAAGCATAGACGGCGCACCGCCGGATCTTTTTGCGCCGCCGGCCGGCTGCGCGTTTGCCGCAAGGTGCGAATACGCGATGAACATATGCAAAAAACAGCAGCCGCCCTTTGTTGAGGCGGGGGAGGGTCACTGCGCGGCCTGCTGGCTCAACCTCAAGGAGGTGTCGGATGAGATGCGCCCGGCATGGATGAAGAGCGAGCACGTTACGCTGGACGATATAAGATAAGCACGAGAGGCGAGATATGTTTAACGAAAATATAAAGGGCTTTTTTGCAAAGGGAACGGCGGACGCCATATTTCTGATGAAGGGGGCAAACGTTCGCTGGGCGAGCGGCTTTAAGGGGGCGGATTCCTACCTGCTTGCAACGCCTGACGGCGCATTCCTCCTGACCGACCCGCGGTATACCGAGCAGGCGGGGATAGAATGTCCCGATATAAAGGTCGTAAACTGGCGGGCTAAGGGCGGCGTTATGAAGGCCGCGGCGGAGATAATAAAGGAGCAGGGGCTGCACCGGGTAGCCTTTGAGGACGATGCGCTGACCTATCAGCTATACAGCGCGCTGAGGAGCGAAACAGACGCGGAGCTGGTTTCCGCCGCGGGCGAGATAGAAAAGCTCCGCAGCATAAAGACGGAGGAGGAGATACAGTATCTGCGCGCCGCCTGCGATATCGCCTGCCGTGCGTTTTACCGCATACTGGATGACATACATGTCGGCGTTACCGAAAAGGAGCTTGCGGCAAAGCTGTCCGCATATATGGTATTTGAGGGGGCGGATACGCAGCCCTACGGCAACATACTCATTTCCGGCCCGAACACCAGCCTGCTGCACGGCATACCCTCGGAGCGGGCGCTGCAATACGGCGACTTTGTGCTGATGGACTACGGCTGCCAGTTCAACGGCTACATGAGCGACATGACCCGCACGGTGGTGGTCGGCAAAGCTACGGAAGAACAGAAGCACGTCTATGCGCTGGAAAAGCAGATGCTGGAGGACTCTCTTGCCGTAATGAAGGCGGGGATAGACACCGCAGAGGTGTACAGGGTCTCAATAAAGGCGATAGAGAATACCGAGTACTTCAAGTATCACTACACCGGCGTCGGCCATGGCATCGGCCTGTTCGTTCACGAACAGCCTTTCATAAACCCGGCCGGCGGAACGGTATACCGGCCGAATACGGTCACCACAATAGAGCCCGGGCTGTATATACCCGGCTGGGGCGGCGTAAGGATAGAGGATCAGGTGATAATCAAGGAGGACGGCAACGAAAACCTGATATCGGTGCCGCATGAGCTGATAGAAATATAGAGAGCGGATAGAAAGCAAATAAAAAGACCGCCGTTCGGCGGTCTTTTTGCGGCTTATGCCTTCCCGAGCCGTTTTTTCATGGTCTTTTCCACGGCGTTGAGTATGTTTTCGTAGCCGGTGCAGCGGCAGAGGTGGCCGGAGAGCAGCTTGCGCAGCTCCTCGCGTGTGTATTCCTTGCCGGATTCCAGTATTTCGACTGCGGTCATTATGAAGCCCGGGGTGCAGAAGCCGCACTGAACGGCGGTCTCCTCCATGAAGGCCTGCTGAATATCCGAAAGCTCGCCGTTTGGCCCAAGCAGCCCCTCAAGCGTGCGTATGTGCTTGCCCTCTGCCCATACCGCAAGGTAAATGCAGCTGTTGAAGCACTCACCGTCTATGAGCACGTTGCACGCGCCGCACTCGCCGACCTCGCAGCCCTTTTTAACGCTGGTAAGGTGGTACTCGTTGCGGAGCATATCAGTAAGGGAAGCCCTTACATCAACCATTTTTTCAACGTCCTGCCCGTTTATGTTGCAGTGGATCAGCTTGTACTGTGCCATTACAGCTCACCTCCCGCCAATGCTATGGATTCTATCATTGCGCGCTTTGCCGTTTCAACTGCGATATGCTGGCGGAACGCCTTGCTCGCGCGCCAGGAGTCGCGCGGGTTGATGTCCTCAAGCACACTCAGCGCAAAGGTTTCGACGGTCTCCATGCTGACCGGCCTGCCGTTTGCGGCGGCCTCCGCCTTTTCTGCCCGCATAGGCACAGGGCCTGCAACGCCGTAGGCGATGCGCGCCCGCTCAATGGTCTTTTTATCCGCCGAGAGGCGAACGTTTACGCTGCAGCCGAGCGTTGCTATGTCCATTGCGTTGCGCATGGAATACTTGATATAGTGGCCGAAGGTGTTTTCATAGCTGACCTTGGGTATTATTATCGCGGTCTGTATCTCGTCGGGGCGGATATCCACAAGCCCGGCCTTTATGTAGAAATCGTGTATCGGCAGCTGCCGCCTGCCCTCGCTGCCGGTAAGCTCAACTATCGCATCCCATGCGTGCAGCGTGGAGGCGGAATCGGCAGAGGTGACGCCGTTGCAGGTGTTGCCGCCGATCGTGCCTATGTTGCGTATCTGCGGCCCGCCGACCATATCTACCGCCTCGCCCAGCACGTTTATGTACTTTTGTATTATCGGGTCGCGGGTGATGTGCGAAAAGCTGGTAAGGGAGCCTATGCGGATATTCTCGTCCGCATCTATGGATACGCCGCGCAGCTCGTCCAGACCGTATATCGAGATGAGCTCCTTGCCCGCGCGCTTGCCCTCGCGCATCTGCACCAGCACATCGCTGCCGCCGGCGATTATCTGCGCCTCCGGGTGCTCAAGGCGCAGCTCAACGGCGTTCTGAACGGAGGATGCCTCATACAGCGCTTTCATGTCGTACATATTATTTTTCCTCCTTTAGCCACTGATCCTGAATAAGCCCTGCCCTGCTGAACTCGGCGTAGAGTATATGCGGGGTGATGGGGGCGGTGTCTATTGCAACGCCGGTCGCGTTGAGTATCGCGTTGCGTATTGCCGGCGCGCCGGAGCAGGCAGGCGGCTCGCCGAGCGCCTTTGTGCCGAAGGGGTTGGTCGGCTCCGGGTTCTCTATGAACTCCGCGCGGAGATCTGGGTGATCCATAAAGGTGGAGAGCTTGTAATCCAGCAGATTGTTGTTGAGCGGCCTGCCGGTCTTCTGGTCAAAGAGCAGCTGCTCCGAAAGGCCGAAGCCTATCGCCATGCTCATTCCGCCGTGAACCTGCGCCTCAGCCAGCGCGGGGTTTATCAGCTTTCCGCAGTCGTGAACGTTTACTATGTCAACGAGCTTTACCTTGCACATCGGTATATCCACCTCGACCTCCGCAAAGGTGCAGCCGAAGGAATATGCGTTGTTGCGTATGGTATAGGTGGACTCGGCGGTTATATGCTCGCTGTGAACGGGGTTGTACTGCGCTGTCATCGCAAGCTCGGAAAGGCTCATCAGCACCCGCCCATCCGGCACGCGAACTATGTCGCCGTTTATTATGTCCATATTGTGCACCGGCTGCCGCGTTACCTCGCAGGCGTAGTCCAGTATTTTCTGCCTGAGCAGGTCGCCGGTCTGCCGAATTGAGAAGCCCGCAACGTAGGTCTGCCTTGAGGCGTATGCGCCAAGGCCGGTCGGCGTGATGTCGGTATCCTGACAGCTGACCACGCGAACGTCCTTATAGCTCTTGAGGCCGACAACCTCCGCGGTCATCTGCGCATAGGCGGTGTCCGCACCCTGACCTATCTCGGTTTCGCCGCACTGCATGGTGACGGTGCCGTCAAGGTTGAGCTGCATGCGGTTGGAGCTGGTCTCGAGGGATATCGGGTATACGGCGGTATTGTACCAGAAGGCCGCAAGGCCGATGCCGCGGCGCACAGGGCCGGTATCCTTTGCGTATTCCTGAACCTTTCTGCGGTAGTCTATCGCCTCTGCACCCTTTTCAAGGCAGAGCCGGAAGGAATCGTAGTAGTTCTCGTTCTTGGAGAAGCCGTCCACAAAGCCCTTGGGCATTATCACCTTGTCGCGGTAATCCAGCGGATCCATGCCTATGGCTCTTGCGCATTCGTCGATGTTTGCATCGTCTGCAAAGGAGGCCTGCGGCATGCCGTAGCCGCGCATTGCGCCCGCCGCCGGCCTGTTTGTGAATACCGTGTAGGCGTCGCCCTCAAAGTGGTCGCAGGGGTATATCTGCGGGAAGGAGCCGAGCGCCTTTGCAACTATGCTGTGCCCGTGCGAGGCATACGCGCCCTGATTTGAGAAGCACTCGACCTTGCGCGCGGCGATGGTTCCGTCCTTATGCAGCCAGGTCACTATATGGAAGCGTATCGCATGGCGAACGCGGTTGGAAACGAAGGTCTCCTCGCGGGAGCAGTCTATGCGCACGCAGCGGCCGCCGACCTGAGTGCAGCACCATGCGCACAGAGGCTCATACAGCGCGTCCTGCTTGTTGCCGAAGCCGCCGCCGATATAAGGCTTGACTATGCGTATATCCGACCAGGGGCGACCCAGCGCCTGACCCACCACGCGGCGTATTATGTGCGGTATCTGGGTTGAGGCGACGACGGTTATGCGCCCGTTCTCCTCGTATGCAAAGCAGCCGTGGTTTTCTATGTGGCAGTGCTGCACCGTTGGCGTGTTGTACCAGCCCTCGACCTTTATAAGGCCGGGCTCTGCGGAGGCCGAAGCATAGTCGCCCTTGTTTACGGTGGTGTGCTTGAGTATGTTGTTCGGGAAGCTGTCGTGAAGCTGCGGCGCGCCGTCCTTCATAGCATCCTGGACATCCAGCACGAAGGGCAGCTCCTCGTATTCGACCTTAAGCGCCCGAACGCCCTGATTCGCCGCGACCTCGTTTTCGGCAATTACCACCGCGATATCGTCGCCGTAGTAGCGAACGTGGGTATTGAGCAGATGCCTGTCCTTAACGTCCTGATGGCTCGGGTCCATGCTCCAGGGGTGTCCGGCCGTCGGGAAGGGTATATCCGGCACGTCAAAGCAGGTGAGTACCTTCACAACGCCGGGTATGCTGACTGCTTCGGAAGTATCGATGCTCTTTACAAAGCCGTGGGCGATGGTCGAGTGCTTGATGCGGGCATACAGCGCGCCGCCCGGCATCTGATCCTCGTAATACCTGGTGCGTCCCGTTACCTTGTCGAAGGCATCAACGCGCACCTCGCTCCTGCCGACCCTGTGCTCGGAGTGAGCGGTGTCCTTATCCTTATTCATTATCTCTTATTCCTCCTTGGTTAAGCTGAGGGATCATATTTATTATTTGATGAACTCAAAGTGCGCCGAGTCAAACAGCCCCTTGTCCGTCAGCCGAATGGCTGGTATTACGGGCAGCGCGAGGAAGGAGAGGGCGACAAGCGGGTCGCTCTTTTTATCCACGCCGATGTAGGCCGCCGCATCCAGCAGCGCGCGCTGTATCTCGAGCACGCTGTCCACCGGCGCGTCGGTCATGAGGCCTGCTATGGGCAGCGGCAGCCTTGCAAGCACTATGCCGCGGCTGACGACGCAGTAGCCGCCGCCGCATTCGTTGAGCGACTCTGCCGCAAGCAGCATATCCTCGTCGTTGTCGCCGACTATTACGAGGTTGTGGGAATCGTGCGCAACGGTTGAGGCTATCGCGCCGTTCTTTATGTTGAAGCCGTGAACTATGCCGAGGCCAACGTTGCCGAGCGCATGGTGCCGCTCAATTACGGCGAGCTTATTCAGCCCATCGCCCGAAGCAAAGCAGCCCTCCGCATCACGCTTTACCGGCAGGTCGTGCCGCTCTGTAACGAGCTGACCCTCTATCTGGCATATCACCGGCATTACCTCCCTTGCGGGCAGCCGGAGGCTATCGGGGCTGAGCGGAGCCATGTTCATGCTGGCGTATACCGCCTGAGGTATTATAGGCATAGGCGTGGGCTTGCCGTCATACGGCCTGCCAAAGCGGGTGAACACCTGACGCACCTTAAAGTCTTTAAGATCCTCAAAGAGCACCATATCGCCCTTGTAGCCCGGGGCTATCGCGCCGACATTACGCAGGCCGTAGCAGCGTGCGGCGTTGTAGCTCGCCATGCGTACAGCCTCGATAGGGTCTATGCCGCAGCTCACCGCGAGCTTTGCAATGTAATTTATATGCCCCTCGCGGCGTATGTTTTCGATGTGCTTGTCGTCCGTGCAGAACATCATGTTGTCGGTCGGCAGCTTGTGCTTAACTATTTCGCGCAGCAGCTCCTCGACTCCGTTTGCGGCGGAGCCGACGCGGATGAGTATCCTCATGCCGGTGCGCAGCTTTTCCAGCACCTCGTCAAAGTTGCTGCATTCGTGGTCGGTCGAGGGCCCTGCAACGCGGTAGGCGTTGAGCTCCCTTCCGGAAAGCAGCGGTGCGTGGCCGTCTATCGGCTTGCCGTCAAAGAGGCGCAGCTTGTCCAGCATATCCTTTGCGCAGTGTATGGTGGACTGGGCATCCATCACCTCGCCCAGGCCCAGCATGCGGCTCTTGTGTATGAACTGCTCCATATCCTCGGCGATGAGCGTTGCGCCGGAGTTTTCAAACGGCGTCGCCGGAACGCAGGAGGGCATCATGAACATTACCCTGAGCGGCAGGCTGTCGGACAGCTTATAGATAGCCCTTATGCCCGCAACGCCGCATACATTGGCGATCTCGTGCGGGTCGGCTATTATCGTGGTGGTGCCGTGCGGCATTATCACGCGGGAGAAGGAATCCGGCGTTACCATGCTGCTTTCAATGTGCACGTGCGCGTCTATAAAGCCGGGGCAGAGATAAGCGCCGCCTGCGTCTATCTCTTCTTTTGCCTTAAAGCCGCGGCCGATGCCGATTATGGTGTCCTCGCAGAGGGCAACGTCGCCCTCGATTATCTCCTTGGTAAATACATTGACTACCTTAGCGTTCTTTATCACCAGCGTTGCCTCGCCGTTGAGTGCCGCGGTGATGAGCTCGGATTGCTTCATCGGTTACCTCCATTTCAAAATTAGTTGCTGACCGAAGCCACAGTATACGCCAACACGGGCACCCCAAATGCCCGAACAAAAATAATAAGGTTAAAACAAAGTTTGTTAGATAATTGTTTATTGCAGTATAGCACAATATGTCCGTTCGCGAAAGACCTAATTTAAAGTAAACTATACCATAAATTCGACCAAAATAAATAGTCTATTCACAAACTTTAATGCGCGGCGCATTGCTTTTTTGAGCTTTTAGTGATAATATATAACCGTGGATAGTGTTCATATAATCCCGTGATTCAAACGGACGGGAGTTTCTACGGGCCGCCGAAACGGCCTGCTATGAGCGCCGAAGGTACGGAGAAGCCGTGCCGGCGGGCGCTTTTTTGTTTTTCAGTCAGCTTGAGCCAAATTAAAACAGCTTATCGGAGGGTAGTACAATGCAGCTTCTTATTAAAAACGGGACTATCGTAAACGCATGCGGCAGGGAACGAAGGGATATACTGACCGACGGGGACAGGATAATCGCCATAGGCGAGGGATTAAACGCCGAGGGCGCGAAGGTCATCGACGCGGCGGGCTGCTACGTCATGCCCGGCTTTATAGATACCCATACCCACTTTGACCTCGACGTCGGCATATGCACCACGGCGGACAACTTCAAGACCGGCACCCGGGCTGCGATACTCGGCGGCACCACCTGCGTGCTGGACTTTGCAACGCAGGACAGGGACGGCACGCTTAAGCAGGCGCTGGATACATGGCACAAAAAGGCGGAGAGGAGCAGCTGCAACTACGGCTTCCATATGGCCATTGCCCGCTGGGACGCCGAAACCGAAAAAGAGATGGACTACATGAGTGAAAACGGCGTAACGTCGTATAAGATGTACATGGTATACGACGGGCTGAAGGTCGACGACGGGCAGATATACGCGGCGCTGAAGACCGCAAAGCAGCACGGCGCGCTCATAGGCATACACTGCGAAAACTGGGAGGTGCTGCTGCGGCGGATAGAGGAGCTGAAGGCGCAGGGCATTACCGAGCCGTGCGGCCACCCGATATCACGCCCGGCAGAGGTCGAGGCGGAGGCGGTAGCAAGGTATATGCGCATCGCCCAGCTTGCGGAAGCACCCGCGTACGTCGTGCATCTTTCCACCGCCGAGGGGCTTATAGAGGCGGAAAGGGCGAGGGAGCGTGGGCAGGAGGTATACCTTGAGACCTGCCCGCAGTACCTGCTGCTTACCGAGAAAAGATACAAGGACGCGGACGGCGTAAAGTTTATAATGAGCCCGCCGCTAAGAAAAGATGCCGACCGCGAGCGGCTATGGCAGGGGCTGGGCAGCGGCGAGCTGGATACAGTCGGCACCGACCACTGCTCCTTCACCATGCAGCAGAAAATGCTGGGCGGCGGAAAATTCTTCAAGACCCCCAACGGCGGCACCGGCGTTCAGCACCGCGGGCAGCTGATATACACCTACGGCGTATGCGAGGGCAGGCTGACGCTGGAGGATATGGTAAAGTACCTTTCCTACAACCCCTCAAGGCTGTTTGGAATGCCGGATCGCGGCGAAATTGCGGAGGAAAAGGCGGCGGATATCGTCATATGGGACCCGACGGCGGCGGGCAGCATAACCGATACCAACCATGCCTATAACTGCGACAATTCGATATTTGCCGGGCTGGACGTTAAGGGGGCGGCACGCGATGTTATATTAAACGGCGAGCATATAGTTGAAAACGGCAGCATAAAGCTGGAGGGTCGGGGCAGGTATATAAGCCGCACCGGCTACATGAAGCTGAGATGAGCCTCAGAATAGGCTGCGTGCTGATGGCGGCGGGCAACGCCTCCCGCTTCGGGCGCAACAAGCTGCTTGAGGACTTCTGCGGCAGCACCCTCATTGAGCGGGCGATGGAGGCAATACCCGAGGATAGGCTGTGCGCCGTAGCCGTCGTCAGCCAGTACGCCGAAATACTGGATATGGCAAAGAAAAGGGGCTTTATCGCCGTGCTCAACGACAGGCCGGAGGACGGCGTGAGCCGCACCATACGGCTTGGGCTGGGGGCGATAGGCGATGCAGACGCCGCGATGTTCATGGTTGCGGATCAGCCCTGCCTTACTCGCAAAAGCGCGGAGGGGCTGGTGGGCTTTTACCTTGAGCAGCCGGGCAGCGTAGCGGCGATGGCACACGGCAGCAGGCGGGGCAACCCGGTCGTGTTTCCGGGCGATATGTTTGGTATGCTGCGGGCGCTAAGCGGAGACACCGGCGGCAGCGCCGTAATAAAGCGCAACGAGGATAGGCTCAGACTGTATCAGACGGAGGATGAGCTGGAGCTTGCCGATGCGGACAGGGCGGAGGAGCTGAACGGGCTGCTGCTTAAAAAAAGAGAGCTGGAAAGGCAGGGAGAAGCATGAAGGGAAAGGGAATTGAGGCGATAAAGGGCAATATAGTCTTTGCGGAGAGCCTGGGCGAGCTTACCGTCGTGCCAAACGGCTGCATAGTTACGGAAAATGGCGCGATACGCGGCATATTCGGCGAGCTGCCGGAAAAATACTCCGCGGCGGACGTTACCAACTTTGGGGATATGATAATTACCCCGTCCTTTACCGACCTGCACCTGCACGCGCCGCAGTACCCGATGCTTGGCATGGGCATGGATCTTGAGCTTTTGAAGTGGCTCGATAAATACGCATTCCCGACCGAGGCGATGTTCGGGGACTGCGAATACGCAAAAAAGGTGTATTCAAGCCTTGCGCAGGCGTTAATCGAGCGGGGAACGACGAGGGTATGCATGTTTTCCAGCCTGCACCGCGAGGCGACGGAGATACTCATGGACGAGCTGGAGAAGGCGGGGGTCACGGGCTACGTCGGCAAGGTGAACATGGACAGAAACGGCTCGAGTGAGCTGACAGAGACCACCGAGGGCTCAGCCGCACAGACCCGCCGCTTTATCGAGGATAACGGCAAGAGAAGGCTGATAAAGCCGATAATCACGCCGAGGTTCACACCGTCCTGCACGGATGAGCTGATGAGCGAGCTCGGCAGCATTGCAAGGGAGCACCCCGAGGTGCCTGTGCAGTCGCACCTTTCCGAAAACACGGACGAGATAAGCTGGGTGCGCAGCCTGCATCCGGATTGCCAAAGGTACTGGGAGACTTACGCCAAGTTTGGCCTCTGGCGGGAGCGCACCGTAATGGCGCACTGCGTATATTCCGACAGGGAGGAGCGGCAGGCGATAAAGAATGCCGGCGTTTGGGTGGCGCACTGCCCGGATTCCAACACCTGCATTGCAAGCGGCATAGCGCCGCTTAGGATAATGCTGAACGAGGGGCTGAAGGTCGCCCTCGGCTCTGATATTGCGGGCGGCGCAAAGCTGTTCATGCCGGACGTTGCAACGGAGGCGATAAGAGCCTCAAAGCTGAGGTGGCTGCAAAGCGGCAAAAGCGAGGAGGAGCGGTTCCTGGCCGTTGCCGAGGCGTTCTACCTCATCACAGGCGCGGGGCAGGAGTACTTCGGCGCAAGGCCGGGCTTCGGAATAGGCGATAAGCTGCACGCGGTGGTGATGGACGACAGAGACCTTGCGTATAACCCGACGATGGATCTTACGGAGCGGCTGGAGCGGCTGATCTATATCGGCGGGCAGGGCGCCATAAGGGCGGTATACAGCGAGGGGATAAGGAGGGTATGACGAAAATGCACAGCCTGCTTATAAAAAACATAAGGTCGCTCGTCACCTGTGACGATGAGGACAGGATACTCGAGGGAGCAGACGTATACTGCGAGGGCGGCTTTATCAGGGCGATAGGCCGGGGGCTGGAATATGAAGCCGGGGAGTGCATCGACGGGAGCGATATGCTCTGCTTCCCCGGCCTTGTGAACACCCACCACCACCTCTATCAGCAGTTTTCCAGAAACCTGCCGGAGGTTCAGGGCTTTGAGCTTTTCGACTGGCTGAGGTGTTTATACGAGATATGGAAGGGGCTGGACGAGGAGCTGGTGACGCTCTCATCATTGACCGGCATGGGTGAGCTGATGAAAAACGGCTGCACCACCTGCTTTGACCACCACTACGTATTCCCAAAGGGCGGCGGCGATCTCATCGCCGCGCAGTTCGCCGCGGCGGAGGAGCTTGGCATAAGGATGCACGCCTCGCGCGGCAGCATGGATCTTTCCCAAAAGGACGGCGGGCTGCCGCCGGACAGCGTCGTTCAGACCATCGACGAGATAATGGCGGACAGCGTTCGGCTGATAGAGAAATTCCACGACCCCGCGGCGGGGTCGATGCGTCAGGTCGCCCTCGCTCCCTGCTCGCCCTTCTCGGTTTCAGGCGAGCTATTGAAGCAGAGCGCGCTGCTTGCGCGGCAATACGGAGTTCGGCTGCATACCCACCTTTGCGAAACAAAGGACGAGGAGAGCTATACCCTTGAGCGCTACGGCATGCGGCCGTATGAATATATGGAATCGCTGGGTTGGACGGGCAGAGACGTATGGTATGCCCACGGCATACACTTCAGCACCGCCGAGCTGGAGTCGCTTGCAAAGACCGGCACCGGCGTTGCGCATTGCCCAATATCCAACATGAAGCTGTCCAGCGGAGTAGCGAGGATATCGGATATGCTGCGGCTCGGAGTTACCGTCGGCCTGGCCGTTGACGGCAGCGCAAGCAACGACGGCAGCAGCCTGCTTGAGGAAATGCGGGTCGCATATCTGCTGCACAGGCTTAATTCCGGCTCCGCCGCGCCGACGGGGTATGATATACTCAAAATGGCGACAAGGGGCAGCGCAGCGCTGCTCGGCAGGGAGGATATAGGCAGCATAGCGGCAGGAAAATGCGCGGATATGTTCATGGTGGACAGCCGCAGGATAGAGCTTGCGGGCACCTGCTTTGACCCGGGCTGCGTGCTCTGCACCGTTGGGCTCAGGGGCGCCGTTGACTGTACCATAGTAAACGGCAGTGTGACTGTCAAAAACGGCAGGCTGGTCAATATCGATGAGGAGCGGCTATCCCGCGAGGCGGACAGAAAGATAAGAAAATACCTGAACAAATAATAAAGCAAATAAAAATGCCCGTGCTTTTGCGGGCATTTTGCTTATTTTACCCTGCGCGCCATGACGACGAAGCGGGAATCATCGTATTCGTAGGTGCAGGTTATGAGCGAGAGCACCTGATCGCTCGGCTGTATGGTCACGCCGTCGTCCACGCAGGAGGGCTTGACCGTCTTTGCATATTTTATCGTGTCGTTCATGCTGCGGGCAAAGGCCTCGTCGCTGTCAAAAAGGGTGTATATCGGGTATATCGTATTCGGCTCAACTATGTATGCGCAGAATATCTCCCATTCGGTATCCGTGCCGTCCCACAGGAGGTATATACTGTTGTGCTCCGCAAAGAAGCTCTGCTGCTTATAGTTCACAAGGTCGTGGAACATGGTGCCGTTTTTCATATTGTGGCCGTATATTATTATGTGCTTCTGCATATGCGCATTGGCGTTGCGGTAGTCCATGAATATCGCGCCGTATGCGCTCTCGTTCCTGTCCGCGTCGTGCGTCAGGTAAAAGTTGTTATCGCCGGTTCGAACGACGGGGTAGTCTATTACGGTGCCGTCAATGGTTATCCAGCCTATAACGTCTGAATTGTGCGATAGCGCCTCTTCGTAGGTCTCGTGCATCGGCAGCGAAACATACTGGCTGACGTAGCCGTCCGGCTCGCTCTGCTCCGGCTCGGCAGAGGCTGCGGAGGCGGGGGTTTCCTCGGTCACGACGGTCACGGGCTCCGGCTCCGGCGCGGTCTTTGGCGCACAACCGCAGAGGGCTGATGCGGCTATTATAAGAGCCGCCAGCTTTATCCTTATACAGATATGCATATTTGCCCAACACACCTCCCGTCCGCTGTCCTCAGCCTGATTATAGCCCGTAAAGCGCTGCCCCTTCAACAAAAGCGACTATTGTTGACGATTTTTTAAAAATTTATTCAAAATTATGTTACTGCGATTATGTCCGGCCTGTGATAGAATAGTACAATAATGTAGAATTTGCACCCGTATGTACGTTTATGCTTTGGCATAACAATATGGGCGGCCGCGCCGCCCACGGAGGAAATTGACCGAATGGGATTTTTGGAAAACAGCGACGTAGGTATCGACCTTGGCACGGCGAGCGTGCTGGTCTACGTTCGCGGCAAGGGAATAGTGCTCAGAGAGCCGTCCGTCGTGGCGGTTGAAAAGATAACCGGAAATATACTTGCGGTTGGCGAGGAGGCGCGGCGCATGATCGGCCGTACCCCCGGCAACATAATCGCTATGCGCCCGCTGCGCGACGGCGTTATATCCAATTACGACATAACCGAGCGGCTGCTGAACCACTTCCTGCGCAAGGTGGTTGGCAGGAGAGTGTTCTTCAAGCCCCGCGTCGTCGTTTGCGTGCCATCAGGCGTTACCGAGGTCGAAAAGCGCTCGGTAATAGACGCGACGGAGGAGGCCGGCGCACGGCATACCTACCTCATAGAAGAACCAATAGCTGCGGCAATAGGCGCGGGCATAGACATTTCCGCCCCGCGCGGCAGCATGATACTGGACATCGGCGGCGGCACGAGCGACGTTGCAATACTTTCCCTCGGCGGGGCGGTGCTGTCGGATTCCATAAAGATCGCCGGCGATAAGTTTGACGATTCCATAGTTCGCTACATGAGGAAAAAGCACAATCTGCTCATAGGCGAGCGCACGGCGGAGGAGATAAAAATACGCATAGGCTCCGCTTATCCGAGGAAGGAGCAGATATTCATAGACGTAAAGGGAAGGAACCTCGTTTCCGGCCTGCCTCAGACCCTGGTCGTAGGCTCGTATGAAATGATAGATGCGCTTGAGGAGCCGCTTCAGATGATACTCGAAAGCGTAAAGGGCCTGTTTGAGCGCACACCCCCCGAGCTTGCCAGCGATATAACCGAAAACGGAATATGCCTGACCGGCGGCGGCGCGCTGCTCTACGGAATGGACAAGTTCATTGCCGAGCAGACGAAGGTACCCTGCTACGTTGCGGAGGATCCGATATCCTGCGTTGCGATAGGCACCGGCAAGGTGCTGGAGAACATCGACGCATTCTCCTCAGGTGCTATATACGACTACAAGCGCGGCGAATACTTCGACTTCCCGACCCAGCAGTAACAAAGCCGACAATAGCAAAAACGACCTGCAAAGGCGGGTCGTTTTTTTGTACTTTGGCTTTATGAAAGCACCATTATCTTTTTTTGTAGAGCACAAGCTCCGGATCTTTGCCATTTTCCTCGTAGGTGCATACCAGCAGAAAATCCATTCCTGCGGCGATGCCAAAGCGCCTTTCGCCGCCAAATTCACATTCAAGCTGACTTCCCAAATAGATCACGTCGTCATCAAGGAATTTCGCCGTTTTTCCGTTTGGAAGGCGGTATTCAAGGTTTATATCCCTTCCTGCGAGCGGGTCGAGCCTTTCCACCCTCGGCATACCCTCGACGTGCAGCCCGTTAAACTCATCAATGAGCCGCTGCTTGTACTCCCGGAATTTTTCCGCGCAGCCCAGGTATTTGTACTGCTTCCAATAATTGAGCTTTGGCAGCATACTCTGCATATACGCCCGTGCATCGGCGGCGGGGACGCTCGCCATATTGCGCACACATACGTCTATAAGCTCGTCCATGTCGTGATACATATATTTGCCGCCGGAATAGCACCATTTGCAGTATTCCTCGTTTAAGAGGCCGTCCTTCTCCCTGCTTATGTCGCCATCCGAAAGTGGCATGCCGCAGCACTGGCAGATGAGCTGCCGCGGCGAGCCGAGGAGCGTATTTATGGAAACGTCAAACAGCCCCGAAAGCAGCTTAAGCGTTTCGGTGTTAGGCGTGGTTTCGCCGTTTTCCCAGCGCGAGACCGCCTGACGGGTCACGAATACCTTTTCCGCAAGCTCGTCCTGTGACATTCCGTTTTTTGTCCTCAGCTCAAGAATAATATTTTTTGCATCCATCAAAGCATCACCTCAGGGCTATGATAATTGAAAACTATCAGCGCGGCAAGCAACCTGCGGTTGCGCGATGACACAAAAAGGGAACGACGCATATCGTTCCCATTTTTGCAAATTGAATATTCTAAAGCAGCTTCTTCGTCTGCTTATACACGTCGCCGGAGCCAAGGGTTATTACGACGTCGCCGGAGGAGGCGTGGTCATCCAGCCATTTGCGTATCTCCTCAAAGGTGCCAAGATATATCGCGTTGCCGCCGCCGGCGTTTATCCCCGCGACCATATCGCGGGCGTGCACGCTGCCGTCGTCCTTTTCGCGCCCGGGGTAAATATCCGGCACCAGCACCGCCGTTGCGTTATTGAAGCAGGACACGCTGCCGGTGAAAAGCGTTTTTGCCCGCGTATAGCTGTTGCACTGGAAAACGCAGTATATGCTCTTGTGAGGTATGCGGCTCGCCGCATCCAGCGCGGCGGCAGCCTCCGCAGGGTGGTGCGCATAGTCGTGATATATGCGTATGCCGTCCCGCTCGCCATAGAACTCAAACCGCCGCTGGGTATTGCGGAAGGCAGAAAGCCCGGCCTGAACCGTGCTGATATCTGCGCCGAGATACAGCGCAACAGCCGCCGCGGCCATCGCGTCTATCACGATATGACTGCCCGGAACGTGCAGCGTTATGCGGCCGAGATCTTTACCCCTGTATATGAGGTCAAAGGAGGGGCAGCCGTCATTGTCGTATTCGAGGGCGGAGGGGGTATAATCCCCGCCGGTCATGCCGTAGGACAGCTTATTTCCCCGGAAATCGTCATAAAGTGCCTTGACTCGGGCGTCGTCCGCGTAGCAGATAAGCATGCCGTCCTCGGGCAGGAGGGCGATAAACTTCCGGAATGCGGCGACTATATTGTCGATGTTTTTATAGTAGTCCAGATGGTCGTTGTCTATGTTGTTTATGAGGGCAACGGTCGGGCGCAGGGTCAGGAAGCTTTCAACATATTCACAGGCCTCGGTTATGAACAGGTCGTGCGAGCCTATGCGGGTACCTCCCTGAAGAAAATCTACAAATCCGCCGATGTGTACCGTTGCATCCGCACCGCCCTTTTCGGCTATCATGGCGAGCATCGAGGTTATGGTGGTCTTGCCGTGGCAGCCGGCGATGCCGACGACCTGCTTGTAGCCCTCGGTCAGCTGGCCGAGAACGACGCTGCGCTCAAGCTCGGGTATGCCGCGCCGTCTTGCCTCCGCCCGCTCCGGGTTTTCCGGCTTAATTGCGGCGGAATAGACCACGAGATCCGCGTCGCCTATGTTTTCGGCCTTTTGGCCGATAACTACGGGTATGCCGAGCTCACACAGCCGCTCGGTAAAGGGAGATGTCGTGCTGTCGCTGCCCTGAACCTCGTAGCCCCTTGCCCTCAATATCTGCGCAAGGCCGTTCATTGAGCAGCCGCCTATGCCAATAAGATGTATCCTTTTGTGTCCGTCTATATGCGTCATGTTCTTCCTCCTTGGGAAAAGTATAATGACTGTCTGCGCCTGATTATATCACAAAGCTGCCCGTACTGCAAAAGCGGGCAAAGGGCAGGCCGCGAAGCGAGGGCAGAGCCGCTTTGGCCTCCTCAGCCGTTTTGAATATGCCTATGACCGCAGAGCCGCTGCCCGTCATAAAGGCGCGGGCGCCGAGGGACTCGAGCCGGCGCCTGTTTTGAAGTATCTCCGGCACAAGCGCCGCGGCAGCCGGCTCCAGCGCGTTCACGCAAAGGGGAGCGAGCTGCTCTATATCCCCGCTTTTTATGGCCGTGAGCGCCGAGGCGGTGTCCGGCCTGGCAGTTAGCGGCAGGCGCAGCCCGCTGAACAGCGCACGGGTGCTTACGCCGCCGCTGCCCTTTACTATTACGAGCGGCAGGCTGGGCGCGGGCAGTGGCGCAAGCACTTCGCCTATGCCCTCGGCAAGGACGCAGCCCCCCATAAGGCAGAACGGAACGTCTGCGCCGATGCCGACCCCGATGCTGAAAAGCTCCTCCTCCGGCAGCGGATTGCCGTATAGCCTGTTCAGCCCGCGGAGCACCGCAGCAGCGTCCGCGCTGCCGCCGCCCATGCCGGCCTGCTGCGGTATGTGTTTATTTATGGCTATGCCGCAGCCCTGACCCGTGCGCCGGCAAAACTCGCGCGCGGCTCTCAGCGCGGTATTTTCGGCGGGGATATCCGCGTCAAAGCGCACCGATATGCCAACTGCAGGCTCGATATGCACCTCGTCGAATATATCAACGGCGCACATTATGCTCCTTAGCAGGTGGTAGCCGTCCGGCCTTTTGCCGGTCACGTCCAGCGTGAGGTTTATCTTTGCGTAAGCCCTTATATCCATACCCGCATTATACCAAATCAAAGCTCAAATGTATATTTCAACCGCCCCGTGCCCATAATTTTCCGTATACAGATAATGCCAAAAAGGAGGATTGCGAAAAGAATGAGGGCGCGCATTATAAAAACCGTGCTTTACACCGCGCCGGTGCTGCTGCTTGGCCTGCTCTGGCTGCTTTTTACGAGGCCCGCCGGCGTGTTCCGAATGCACGTAATAGCCAACAGCGACAGCGCGGAGGATCAGGCGGCGAAGCTCGCCGTTCGCGATGCGATACTGGAATACGAAAGGGGCATGGCAGATGCTTCCAGCGCGGCCGAGGTAAGGGAGAGGCTGATGCAGGACGGGGCGGGGCTCATGGCCGCAATAGAGGATACGCTCAGGGAGCGGGGAGCGGATTACTCCGCCGAGCTGCACATCGGCAGCTACGACTTTCCGGATAGGGAATACGGCGGCAAGCTGTACCCTGCGGGAAAATATCAGGCGCTCAGGGTGGTGCTTGGCGAGGGAAAGGGAAAAAACTGGTGGTGCGTAATGTTCCCGCCGCTGTGCATTGCGGAGGCAGAGACGGAGGGCGAAAAAGCAAATGAGGCTGGCGGGTTTGACAGTCTGATAATGAAGCTGATAAGGGAGGCAAGAGATGATGAAGCGGACGAATAGGGCTGCTGTGCTGCTTATTGCCGCGCTGATGCTTATTCTTGCGGTAATGCCGGAGGCAGCAAGCGCTGCCTCGCTCCGGCAGGGCTCCGGCGGGGAGCAGGTTAAGGCGCTGCAAAGCAGGCTAAATCGCTGGGGCTACTACAACGGCGGCATAGACGGCGTTTTCGGGGCGGAGACGGCGCAGGCGGTAAAGTACTTTCAAAAGAAAAACGGGCTTGCGGCGGACGGCATAGTCGGCGAGGAAACGGCAAGGGCTCTCGGCATATCGCTAAGCGGCGGCTCAAGCAGCTCAACCTCCTCCGGCGGCTCAAGCTCCTCCGGAGAGAAGGACGCATATCTCCTTGCGCGGCTGGTTCACGGCGAGGCGCGCGGGGAGCCGTATAAGGGCAAGGTGGCGGTAGCCGCAGTTGTGCTAAACAGGGTAAAAAGCTCGGAATTTCCAAACAGCATATCCGGCGTGATATACCAGCGGGGCGCGTTTTCCGCCGTGGACGACGGGCAGATAAATCTTACGCCGGACGAGGAATCGATAAAGGCCGCGCGGGACGCTATGAACGGCTGGGACCCGACCGGCGGCTGCCTGTATTACTACAACCCGAAAAAGACCAGCAACCAGTGGATGCTATCGCACGAGGTGCTGCTGGATATCGGGGATCACGCTTTCTTTTAATTTATAATTATCTGCGAGGTGACAAAAAATGAGCGAAAACACGAAAAACGCGATAACCAGATATGTTGTGCCGGCGCTGCTGGCTATGGCGCTGATATTCGCCGTGATATGGGCGCTTAGGGAGCGGGCGGAGGCGGAGGACTACCGGGCGCTTGCGGCAAAGGGCTGCGAAAGGGCATACGGCGAGCTGACAGACGACCTGTACAGCATGGAAAACACGCTTGCAAAGCTAAGTGCCGTCAGCTCCCCCGCACAGTATGTGCTGCTGCTGGATGAGGTATGGCGGCTTTCCGGCTCTGCCGTGAGCAATATGTCATACCTGCCGTTATCCCACGTTGAGACGGCTAAGCTGAACAGCTTTGTCGTGCGAATGGGCGACTACGCCCGGGCGCTTACCAAAAAGGCGGTTCGCGGCGGGGTGATAACAAAGGAGGATACCGATACCATAATACAGCTTCGGGATTCCTGCGGCGAGCTTGCAAGGGAGCACGGCGAAAAATACCTGAGCGGCGATATACCGACCGAGAGCATGGACGGCGGCTACTTCAGCGAGAGCGGGGAAAAGGACAGCGACGGCATATCGGAATTTCCGACCCTGATATACGACGGGCCGTTTTCCGAGAGCAGCGAAAAAGCGGAGCCGAGGGGACTTTCCGGCGGCGAGGTGACTATGGAGCAGGCGAGGACGGTAGCGAGCATAATCGTCGGCGTGAGCTTTAGCGAGGGGCAGGAGACGGGCGGAAAGCTGCCTGCATACCAGTTCAGCGCATCCGACGGGGAGGGTAAATGGGCGGAGGCTGCCATAACAAAGCAGGGCGGCAGGCTGCTCTGGTACATGACCCCGTGCAGCGGCAACGCGGAGGGCAAGCCCGAGGAGGCCGAGGGTAAGGCGTATGCCGAGGCAGCGATAAGAAAGCTGAACGATATGGGGTATATAAACATGACCCCGACATACGCCCAGTATTACGGCGGCGCGGCGCTCATAAACTGCGCCGCAGAGCAGGACGGCGTAATACTATACAGCGACCTCATAAAGGTTTGGGTGGACAGGGAAAGCTGCGAGGTGACCGGCGTCGATGCGCGGGGATACCTATTCAGCCACACAGAGAGGGAGCTGCCGGAGGCATCGGTCTCGCTCTCCGAGGCGGAGGGCTATGTATCGCCGGCGCTTAGAGTTGCAGGCAGAAGGCTGGCGCTCATACCCATAACCCCCGAGACGGAGCGGCTATGCTATGAGTTCAAATGCAAAAACGGCGACGACTCCTATATAGTGTACATAAGCGTTGAAACCGGAGAGGAGGAGCAGATATTCAGGATAATCGACAGCGAGGACGGTCAGCTCGTGATTTAGAGCAAAACAAAAAAGCCCGAATGCACGGGCTTTTTTTATTATTATGCGGCTTAGAGCAGCTGCTCCAGCCTTTCCCTGATGAGCTGCATCATGCGGGGGTTGTCCGGCATATCAGTAAGCTCACCGGGGTCGCAGAGCACCGCAAGATCCTCGGAAAGGTGCCCATCCTCGAATACGTCCTTTCCGGCCTGAAACAGCTTATCCGCAAAGGCGGAAAGCTCTGCGCTGCCGTCCAGCTCGCCCCGCTTTTTCAGTGCGCCGGACCACGCGGCGATGGTCGCCAGCGGGTTTGTGGATACGCTTTCGCCCTTCATATGGCGGCGGTAATGGTCGACCACGGTGCCGTGGGCGGCCTCGTATTCAAAGCAGCCGTTCGGGGATACCAAAACGCTCGTCATCATGGGCAGCGAGCCCGAGGCCGCAGCTATCAGGTCGCTCATCACGTCGCCATCGTAGTTCTTGCAGGCCCATACTATGCCGCCGGCGGAACGGATGACCTTAGCCGCCGCGTCGTCAATCAGTGCGTAGCGGTAGTTGAGCCCCGCGCTGCGGAATTTTTCGCTGAACTCCTCGTCGAATATCCGCTGGAATATCAGCTTGAAGGTCTGGTCATAATCCTTGGATATCGTGTCCTTTGTTGAGAACCACAGATCCTGCCCAACCTCCAGCGAGTATGAGAAGCAGCAGCGGGCAAAGGAGATTATGGAGTCGTCCCTGTTGTGCATCGCCTGAAGCACGCCCGCGCCCTTGAAGTCGTATACTGTTTGGCGGCTGAGCTCATGTCCGCTTTCATCGGTAAAGAGCAGCTCGGCTTTTCCCGGGCGGTCTACACGGTACTCCACGGCGCGGTATATGTCGCCGTAGGCGTGGCGGGCGATGGTTATGGGCTTTTTCCAGCAGGAGACTACCGGCTTTACCCTTGAAATGAGTATCGGCGTGCGGAAAACGGTGCCGTCCAGCGCGGCCCTTATAGTGGCGTTTGGCGAGCGCCAGAGCTTTGTAAGGCCATATTCCTGCTGCCGCTGAAGGTTTGGGGTTATGGTCGCGCACTTTACGCCGACCCTCAGCCGCTTTATAGCCTCTGCCGCCTCGGCGGTCACCCTGTCCTGCGTTTTTTCGCGGTTCTGTATTGAAAGATCGTAGTATTCGGTATTAAGCTCGACAAATGGCTCAATGAGCTGCTCCTTTATCATGCCCCATATGATACGGGTCATCTCGTCTCCGTCCAGCTCCGCTATCGGGTTCGGCATTGCGATTTTCTGCTTGTTGTCCTTCATTTTGGTGTTACCCCCTGTTCATTTCGGCGCGGCGGTTCATAAGGCAGCCGGAAAGCAGCAGCTCCCGCTCCTCCGCCGTTGTGCCGTTTAAGTAAAGCGTGATGCTGCTCGTGCTGCCCTCATGTAACAGCGTCGCGGGTATCTCGACGTCCCCGCGTTTTACCCTTTCGCGTATATCCGGCAGGTATATGCAGTCGCCGACCGTAAGCCCCGGATCCTGCATAACGGTAAAGGGCAGCATTCCCCAGTTTACGCAGTTTGAGCGGTAGCGCTTTGTGGCGTATTCGAGGCAGATATTGGCGCAGCCGCCCAAAACCCGCTGGCAGGAGGCGGCCTGCTCCCTTGCGGAGCCATCGCCCGGCCTGTTTGCGTATATGACAGAGCCTATCTGTATGTCCCCTGCTGCGCCCTTGTCTATGCCTAAGGCTGAGAACACGCGCTCAAGCCCGCTTGGCAGCCTGCCCGAGCTGCGCTCGGCCTCAAGCGCCTGAACCGCCTTTGCCCTTTCAACATAGCCCGGGTCGCGGCGGGAGAGCGCGAAGGTTGCGAGCTTGAGCGGGTTAGACCTGTATGACGAGGTCTCGCCGGATGGAATGAGCTCGTCCGTCGTGGTAACGGGGTCCTTTAATACGCTCACCACATTCAGCAGCAGGCTGCTGCCAAGGCGGGGTATTTCCGGCCACTCGGTGATATTCGGGCCGAGCTTTAGCGGCTCGCTGGGCTTTGCCCGGCCAAAGCCAAAGTATACGCGGTTGTCGTATGCAGTTCTGTCAAAGCGCCTTTCTCTGGGCTTTGGGCTCGTGTAGTCGATATCCGCAGCCGAGGTGAGCACGCCGCCGTTTGCCGCCGTCGCCGCTATGGAGCGGGCGTCCATGAGCATTACGCCGGAAAGCTGCCCGTCCGCAGGGCGGCTGCCCTCCCGGTTAGGGAAGTTGCGGGTGGTGTGGCGAACCGAGAGCGCGCCGTTTGACGGCACATCTCCAGCGCCGAAGCAGGGGCCGCAGAAGCAGGGCTTGAACAGCGCGCCGGACTCCAGCAGCGACTGCTGCACGCCGCTCTGTATCAGCTCAAGGTTTACCGGGATTGAGGGCGGGTATATCGAGAGGGAGAAGCTGCCGTTTCCGGTTCCGCGCCCGGCAAGTATCGCCGCAGCCTCGGCTATGTTGTCGTACATTCCGCCGGCGCAGCCCGCGATTATGCCCTGGTCTACCATGAGCTTTCCGTTTTTGACCTTATCCGTCAGCCTTAGCTTGACCTTGCCGCCGAACTGCTTTTCCGTGCGCAGCTCTACCTCGCGCAGTATGTCGCCGGGGTCGGCTATAAGCTCACGCAGCGTGACCGCCTCGGAGGGGTGGAAGGGCAGCGCCGCCATGGGCTCGACAGTGGACAGGTCTATGGTTACCATGCCGTCGTAGCAGGCGCCCTCGGCGGGGGAGAGCGGTGAATATTCCTCCGGCCTGCCGTGCAGCGCAAGGTATTCCCTGACACTGTCGTCCGCCGTCCATATCGACGAGAGGCAGGCGGTCTCGGTGGTCATAACGTCTATGCCAATTCTGTAATCCATCGGCAGCGAGGCGACGCCGGGGCCTGCAAACTCGAGTATCTTGTTCTTTACGAAGCCGTTTTTGTACACCGCGCCGCAGAGCGCTATCGCCACGTCGTGCGGGCCGACGCCCCTGCTCGGCTTGCCGGTGAGCCATACCAGCACTACCTCCGGCTCCGCAATGTCGTAGGTATCGCTTAGCAGCTGCTTGACTATCTCGGGGCCGCCCTCGCCTATGCCCATGGTGCCTATCGCGCCGTAGCGGGTGTGACTGTCCGAGCCGAGTATCATTTTTCCGCAACCGGTGAGCATTTCGCGGGCGTATTGGTGTATCACCGCCATATTTGCGGGAACGTAGCAGCCGCCGTACTTTACCGCGGCGGAAAGGCCGAACACGTGGTCGTCCTCGTTTATCGTGCCGCCGACGGCGCAAAGGCTGTTGTGGCAGTTCGTCATTATATACGGCAGCGGAAACTGCTTCATTCCGCTCGCCTTCGCGGTCTGTATTATGCCGACATAGGTTATGTCGTGGGAAATGGCGCTGTCAAACTTTATATGAAGCTGCCCGTCACCGCGCCGCGTATCGTGCGCCCTGAGTATGCCGTAGGCGATGGTGCCCTCCCGGCTGCTTACAGCCTCCGCAGGCGCCGGAACGCCGTTTTGTATCCTTACCGCACCGCTGTGCAGCTCTATCATGGTCATAGCCCCCTGTCTTCAATAAATTAAACCTTAGTATAGCACAAATCAAACGCTGGGCAATATGTTAAAAAAATAAACGTTGCGCGGGCTGGGATATGACAGTACAATGATATGGCAAATATTGAACATTAGGCGAGAAGAAGGAGGTCGACAATGCTCAACGACAATAACGGCACACTCGGGCAATACGCAGGCTCCCTTGCAGAGCTTATACAAAAAGAATACAGCATAGACGATAAATTTTATAAGGGCGACGTAAAGCGTGGGCTGCGCAATAACGACGGCACCGGCGTTCTGGTCGGCGTAACCAAGGTGGGCAGCGTTCAGGGCTACCTTATGCAGGACGGGCAGCGCGTTCCTGCACCCGGCAGGCTGTATTACAGAGGCATAGAGCTTACGGACATAGTTGAAGCGCACAGAAAGAGCGATACCTTCGGCTACGAGGAGGTCGCATACCTGCTGCTGATGGGGCACCTTCCGACGAGGGGCGAGCTGGATAAGTTCAACGAGATAATGAACCGGGCGCGCAAGCTGCCGGAGGGCTTTACCGAGGGTATGATAATGCGCCACCCCAGCCAGAATATAATGAACGAGCTGGAGCGCAGCGTGCTTTCGCTCTACTCCTACGACGAGAACGCGGACGACACCGGCATTGAAAACGTGCTGCTCCAGTCCGTAAGGCTGATAGGCTACTTCCCCTCGATAGTTGCCAACGCCTACGCCGTAAAGCGGCATTACTTTGACGGCGACTCGCTGCATATACATTTTCCGGAGGAAAACCTTTCCACGGCGGAAAACTTCCTGCGGATGATAAGGCCGGACAAGAGCTATACCGACGAGGAAGCGAAGCTGCTCGATATGATGCTGATGGTACACGCGGAGCACGGCGGCGGCAACAACTCGACCTTCGTCTGCCGCGCCCTCTCATCCAGCGGTACGGATACATACAGCGCGATAGCGGGGGCTGTGGGTTCGCTAAAGGGGCCGCTGCACGGCGGCGCGAACGCCAAGGTCATGGAGATGTTCCGCTATGTAAAGGAAAACGTCAACCCGAAGGACGACGGCTCGATAAAGGACTACCTAAACAAGCTGATGGATAAGGAGGCGGGCGACCGCTCCGGCAAGCTGTACGGCATAGGCCACGCTGTATATACGATATCCGACCCGCGCGCGGTGCTGCTCAAGAAATACGCAAGGCACGTTGCGGAGCTAAAGGGCTACGCCGATGACTTTGACCTGCTGCAGAAGGTTGAGGAGCTTGGCATACCGATGGTTCAGGAGCGCAAGGGGATAGATGCGCCGATGTGCGCCAATGTCGATATGTATTCCGGCCTCGTGTATACCACGCTCGGGATACCGCCGGAGGTATTTACGCCGCTCTTTGCCACGGCGCGCATCGCGGGCTGGTGTGCAAACCGAATGGAGGAAATAGTTACCTGCCACAAGATAATGCGCCCCGCGTACAGGGCCGTTACCATAAGGGGCAGCTATGTGCCCATCGAAGAACGGTAAAAAACAAAGACAACGGAGGAAAAGAGAAAAATGATAAAGAGAAGCATCATATGCATCGCCGCAGCGCTGCTGCTTGCAGCGACCGGCTGCGCAAAGAAAAACGACGAGGTGATAGTTCAGCCGGTAGAAACGCCGGAGGCGGAGCAGACGCAGGCACCCGAGGCAACGGCGGAGCAGGACGACTACGCGCAGAAGGCCACCGCCGCTTATATGGAGGCGGTAAAGAAGCTGGTCAGCGACAATGTATATCCGGACGGCACCGAGACAGGGTTCGTTGAGGACGGCAGCTACGGGCAAATGAGCGAAAACAGGTACGCCATATCGGACGTTGACGGCGACGGCAGGGATGAGCTTATAATATCCTTCATCACCGCGCCGATGGCAGGGGAGCTTGAGATGGTATGCAGCTATGACGAGGCCACGGGCTCACTCAAGACCGAGTTCACCGCATTCCCGGCCGTGACCTACTACACCAAGGGCATAATAAAGGCCGAGTTCTCGCACAACCAGGGCTGGGCGGGCGACAGGCTATGGCCGTACTCCCTATACTGCTACAATACCAAGACCGGCGAGTATGAGCTGACCTATTCCGTTGATGCATGGGACAAGAGCCTGGCCTCCGAGGACTACGACGGCAACCCGTATCCCGCAGATGTTGACAAGGACGGCGACGGCTACGTCATCGCAATAATAAAGGGAGTGGATAACACCTATATAAGCGCAGCCGACTACGAGGTATGGCTCAAGGATACGCTTGGCGACGCCGAGGAGCTCAGTATCGACTTCAAGTCGGTGACAGAGCAATAATAACGCGGCTCAAAAAACAAAAAGAAAAAAACGGCGGCTCACGGGGGAAACTGTGAGCCGCTGTTCATTAAGAGGATATCATACACCAATCGTCCTATCTTGCATTATGTTCCGATTGGCTGTGACTTACGCTTTTATATCAGTCGTTCAGGTTGCGGATGGAGTTCATTACCCTGTATCCGCCGTATACGCTTACAACGGTCAGCGCGAGCAGCATGCCGTATGCGGCGTTTGCGGAAACGCTGTTGGGTGCGAACATATTAGCGGCGAATACGCCCATGGTTACGATGGTCACCAGCACTATCGCGGCGCAGGTGTAGAAGATAGTCTCAAGGGTTTTCTTATCGTTAGTCATTTTGTTTGTCCTCCTGACTTTATTTCTGTTTGGTTCGCCCCGTGGGGCTCTCCCCTTTTCTTGACTAAATTATAGCAATATGATATCATTTAGTAAATATCAAAGAAGTAAATAAGGATTATACGAAACGTACAAATAATGGCGGCAAACATTGTTAAAAAACAGGCATATTGCCTGGATAAATGCAATGTTGTTAATATGTCGTATAAATAATAGAATATGATTATACATTTTGTATAAATAAAGAGGAGGACCAAAATACGGATACGCTGAAATACAGGGCGACGCTCAGAGCCATTGAGCTGGGCAGCTTTTCCGCCGCGGCGGAGGAAATGGGCTATACTCCCTCCGGCGTCAGCCATATGGCAGATGCAGTTGAGGCGGAGCTTGGCGTGACCATACTTCAAAGGGGGAGGGGCGGTGTGAGCCTTACCAGCGCGGGCGCGGCGCTGTTTTCCTCAATGCGGGAGCTTGTTCGCAGCGAAACGCTGCTCAAGCAGCAGGCGGCGGAGCTTACCGGCATAGACAAGGGTACCGTCACCATAGGCTCATACCCGAGCATCGCCTCGCAGTGGCTGCCGCAGATAATGATGGACTTCCACAGGAATTACCCGAGGATAAAGATGCAGCTAATGGAGGGGACGCATCAGGAGCTGGATCAGTGGATGGACGAATACAAGCTGGATTTCTGCATATACACCTACCTGCCCGGCGGGAGCGACCATGAGTGGATACCGCTCAGGGAGGATCAGATGGTGGTCGTGCTGCCGCCGGATCATCCGCTCTCCGGCAAGGGGGCGATAAGGGCGGAGGAGATAAACGGCCAGCCCTTTATAATGCCGGCAGGCGGGCACGACAGGGACGTTATGCTGATACTCGACGAGCTTGCGATAAAGCCGGACATTCAGTTTTCCACGATAGAGAATATCGCGCTGCTCTCGATGATACGCTGCGGATTGGGCATAAGCATAATGAACCGCCTTGTAACGAGCGACTATGCGGACAGGGTCGCGGTTCGCCCGCTCGACCCGCCGCGGCATTGCACGATGGGCATTGCGCTGCCCTCGCTCAAGAACGCCTCGCCTGCCGCGCGGAAAATGATACAGTATATTCGCCACGCCGTTGAAAGAAACGCGCAGGGGGGCGACGACGAGAAACGCAATAAATAACAGATAAAATTTTAATATCTGGTACTTGAAGTTCCTCCGGCGTGTGATATAATTGCTCGGTTAAAAAGCCATATTTCGGAGGAAATTTATCAATGTACAACAGCACTCTGCGCTCCGCCTGGGGCCGCATGTTACTTGCAACGATGGGCTGTGTGGTGATGGCGATAGGGACCAACCTGTTCACGACGCCGCTCGATCTTTATACGACAGGGCTTATGGGCTACTCTCAGCTCATCCGTTCAATGCTCAAGGAGGACTTTGGCCTTGTGCTCAGCGGCATAGACCTCGCGGGCGTGCTTTACTATATCATAAGCGTGCCGATATTCTTCATAACCTACAAGAGCCTCGGCCGCTCCTTTTTGATGAGGGCGATAGTTTTTTCGATAGTGTTTTCGCTTGCGACTGCGCTTATACCCGTTCCCTCCAGCCCGCTCGTGGACGATAAGCTGACCTCGGTAATAATCGGCGGCGTCTGCGTCGGCGTGGGCGACGGAATAGTCATGACCTGCGGCTGCACGGTCGGCGGCTTTGATATGCTGGGCATGTATATTTCAAAGAAAAACGGGCTAAGCGTCGGCCGCTTTACCATAATGATAAACATACTGATGTTTGTGATTTGCCTTTTCCGCTATGACTTTGAGGTGGTGCTGTATTCCGTGATAGCGATGGTGTTCGCAACGCTTACCCTCGACAGGGTACACCAGCAGAGCATAAACGTTCAGGCGCTGATATTCACAAAGCTGAGGGATAATACCATACCTTCGGAAATAATGAAGGAGACCGGCCGCGGCGTGACCCGCTGGGAGGGCACTGGCGCATACACCAACGAGCCAACGGCGGTGCTCTGCACCTGCATAAACCGCTACGAGCTGGAGCAGCTTGAGCGCATAGTAAAGAGCGCGGATCCGGAGGCGTTTATAATAGCCAACAGCGGCGTGTATATAAACGGAAACTTCATACACAAGGTCTAATAAGCGCAGATACAGCAAAAAAAGAGGGGCGAGCCCTCTTTTTGTTTTGATTTAACTTATATCAGCAGCATCCTGTCGTTGCTCAGTGCGCGGCCGGATATCTCCTTAAAGCGCAGCAGCAGGTCTGCGACCTCCAGCACCGCCCGCTCCGCGCCGGATACGTCCATTACTATCTGCCCTGCGTCCATCATTACGGTGCGGCTGCCAAGGTCGAGCGCGGACTGCATATTGTGCGTTACCATAAGGCAGGTAAGACCGTTTTCCTCAACTATCGAGGTGGTCAGCTCCAGCACTCTCTCCGCAGCGGAGGGGTCCAGCGCCGCCGTGTGCTCGTCGAGCAGGAGCAGCATTGGCGGGTTTATAGTGGCCATCATCAGCGTAAGCGCCTGCCGCCGCCCGCCGGAAAGCGTTCCGACCAGATCCTGCATGCGATCCTCAAGACCCATATTGAGCATTGCGACCCTGTCGCGAAGCTCCGCCTTGTCCTTCTTTGAAAGGCGGCCGAGCCACCCCCCTTTGCCCGAGGCGAGGGCGAGGTTCTCCTCAATGGTCATGTTGGGCGCGGTGCCCTTCATGGGATCCTGAAAGAGCCTGCCTATGTGCTTTGCCCTGACGTGCGCCGGCATGAGGGTGATGTCATAACCGGCCATTGTTATGGTTCCGCTGTCGGTAATAAAGCTGCCCGCGATGGCGTTCAGCAGCGTGGACTTGCCGGAGCCGTTTGCGCCGATAATGGTCACAAAGTCACCCTTTTTAACGCTGAGCGAAAGGTCATTCAGCGCAAGCTTTTCGTTTGGCGTGCCCGGGTTAAAGGCCTTTGAAATGTGCGAGATATCAAGCATTACGCAGCCCTCCCTTCTCTGCGCCTTTCGAGCCTTCGCCGGTAGAGCGGCATGCGCCCCTTCAAATACGGGATGGATATCGCCGCAATGACTATCACGGAGGAGACCAGCTTGAGCATGAACGCGGGCATATTGAAGCGCAGCGCAACGGTATATACCAGCCTGAACACGAACGCGCCTATCACCATGCCGAATATCCTGAGCGACATCCTGCGCCTGCCCATGAAGGCGTTGCCTATTAGCAGCGAGGCGAGGGCGATGGTCACCATGCCGGAGCCTATGTCGATATTCACCGACTTTTGGGACTGCGCAAGGAGGCAGCCGGAAAGGGCGGTAAAGCTGTTTGCAACGGAGAGGCCGACGATGGTGGTAAAGTCCGGGTTAATTGAGGAGGAGCGCACCATATCCGGATTGTCGCCCGTTGCGCGTATCGCAAGCCCGAGCCTGGTTCTGAGGAAGAGCCACAGCAGCACGCCGACTGCAAGCACAGCTATGGCTATCACGCAGAGCTTATACTGGCTGCCGAGCGCCCCCTTTGCGAGGGTAAACACAGTTTCGGTCTTGTTCATGTTGAGTATCGAGGAGCCGCCCATTATCGCGATGTTCACGGAATACAGCGCCGTGTTTACGATTATGCCCGCGAGCAGGCTGTTTATGCCCATCTTGGTTTGAAGCAGCGCCGTTACAAAGCCGGATACCACTCCCGCAAGCATTGCAAGCGGCAGCGAAAGATACGGATGCCCCGCTATCGCGACCGCGGCGCCAACGACGGCGCCAAGGGTAAAGCAGCCGTCGGTGGATAGGTCGCACACGTTCAGCATGGAATAGCTGAGGAACAGCGCCAGCACCGTGAGCGAGGATATCAGCCCGAGCTCAAGCGCCGTTTGAAGCAGGCCGAGGGAGGAGGAAAGTGACATTTCAAATACGCCTTTCAGGTTTATTTTTAAGTGATGCTATTTGTTGAGCTCGTCAAAGCTTTCGGCGGTGACGATGCTCTCTACCTTTGTGCAGTACGGAGCGAAGGCCTGCTCTATTTCGTCGTAATTGTAGCCCAGCGCCTCGCAGGTCTCGGTGTTTACCGTTGCGCAGCCGTTATCGAAGGTGAGCACGGGCAGCTCCGCGGGGTTTTTGCCGTCCAGCGCTATGCTTGCGACCATGTCCGCGGTCTCGCGGCCGAGGTTTGCGTAGTCCACGCCGTAGCCGAGGAAGGCGCCGTTGAGCGCAAAGGAGTCAGCGCCGGTGTAGTGGGGTATGCCGGCGTCCGCAAGCAACTCGTATATGCTCAGCTCCGCCTTCATT
This sequence comes from Acutalibacteraceae bacterium, assembly GCA_963640685.1. GTDB lineage: Bacteria > Bacillota > Clostridia > Christensenellales > CAG-138 > SFEL01. Next base: position 58,699 of record CAVIAA010000003.1, on the reverse strand, counting down.
ACGGTGTTGTCGGTCGGGGTGAATACCGCGTCCGCTCCGTCTGCGATTATGGACTGAACGGCGAGAACGACCTCGTCCACCGTGGTGCCGGTGTAGTCCGAATATTCGACGTTGCGCGCGTCAAGGTCTGCCTTTGCGGCGGCGATTGGGGTCGCGGAGGAGTCCTGACCGAGGTCATACAGCAGCGCGACCTTTTTTGTGTTCGGGTTTGCCGCAAACATGAGGTTCATTACCGCTGCGGTGTCGAGGTAATCCGAGGTGCCGGTAACGTTGCTGCCCGGGGCCTCGAGGGAATCCACAAGGCCGGTGGATACGGGGTCGGATACCGCGGCGAACACGACGGGTATCTGGTTATCCTCGGTTGCTGCCTGCATCGCCATTGCAACAGGGGTCGCAACGCCTATCATGATGTCAACGCCGTCGGCGATGAAGTTTGATATTATCTGGGACATGAGGTTGGCGTCAGCGTTGCAGTTGTCGTAGGATACGTCAAAGGTAACGCCCTTTTCGGCGCCAATTTCGTTCAGGCGGGACTGTATGCTGTCCACTATCTGGTTTAGCGAGGCATCGTCAACGTAGTTGCATATGCCGACCTTGACGTTGCTGCCGGAGGCGGCCTCGGTTGAGGTGCCGGCAGAGGTGCCGCTTGAAGTGCCGGAGCAGGCGGTCAGGCAGCAGAGCGCCATGAGCGCGGTGAGCAGCAGTGCGATAAACTTCTTCATTTTTTTGTTCCTTCCTTTCATAAGCTGTAAGCTCAAAAAATTTAATAAAATAAAAACTCCTGCCGCAGCAATTTTTGCGTTGCTGGGACAGGAGAAATATTCCTGCGGTGCCACCCGGCTTGGCGCATACGCGCCCCCTTTGTGCGTACTCCTGATACGCCGGCCTTTGTTTACGGAGAGCCTTGCTCCGTCTCGCATACTCCGAGGCAAATGCCCCGTTTCCGGTCGCCCTCAGAAGTCCATTCGGCTCCGCCTTATCCTGCCGCGATCTCACCACCCGCGGCTCTCTGCAAGAACAGCATCGAAGCTTACTTACTCTTCCTCAACGGTTTTTTGCATTGTATCACCGTATAAACACGCTGTCAATACCGGCCTTGAATTTTTTTGCATAAAAACAGCCGTAGAATATTCGGCGATATAATGTTATCATATAGTATGCAACGTACCCTAGAACGGTCAAACGGAGGATGGGATAAGGGCATGAATGAACCGGATAAAACGCTGCTGCTGATACTTAACCCCGAGGCAGGTATGAGAAGCGCGCGCAGGCTTCTTCCAGATATAATAGCGCTGTTTTACGGCTATGGCTGGCAGAGCCTCGTTTGCGTAACCAAAAAGCGGGGAGACGCCACGGAGTTCGTTCAAAGGCACGGGCAGAGGGCGGAGCTCATAGTAAGCATCGGCGGGGACGGCACCTTCAACGAGACCGTCACAGGAATGCTCACGGCGGGGCTTGATGTGCCGGTCGGCTACATACCCGCCGGCAGCACCAACGACTTTGCAAACAGCCTGCACCTTTCCTCGGATATAATGGATGCTGCAAGGGACATAATGGAGGGCGAGCCGCAAACGGTGGACGCGGGCAGGTTCCAGCAGCGGTATTTTACCTACGTCGCCTCCTTTGGCGCGTTTACCCGCGCATCCTACGAAACGCCGCAGAACATAAAAAACGCCCTCGGGCACCTTGCGTATATACTGGAGGGCATGAAGAGCCTCGGCAGCATACACCCGGAGCAGGTAAGACTGCTTGCAAACGGCAGAGAATACCGAAGCGACCTGCTCTTTGGCGCCGTCAGCAACTCGACCTCGCTCGGCGGGGTGCTGACGCTGGATCCGGAGGTCGTGGATATGAACGACGGTAAGTTCGAGATAATGCTGGTGCATATGCCAAGCTCCGCAATAGAGCTCAACGAGATACTGACGGCCGTCGCCAACAAGCAGTACGAATGCAGCATGATAGACTTTATACGCACCGACCGAGCCGAGGTATTCGCCAGCGCGGATATGGACTGGTCGCTGGACGGCGAGCATCAGGAGGGCTGCGAGCACATAATCATAGAGAACGTACCCAACGCAATAAGACTTATAAAAAACTCATAGCTTATAACACAAAGAGAAGCGCGGAGAGCCGCGCTTCTTTTATCTTAAATTCTTATCTTAAATTTTTATATTAAATCTCAGCCTGCCCAATGCCGTGCACACGCTTTACCCAGCTGTAATAGAAGACGAACGCTATATCGGTGACAACCCAGGATATCGGGTACGCGAGGCAAACGCTGAGCACCGAGCCGTAGGCGCGGTATACCGTAGCTACCCACACCACGCGGAGCAGGCACACGCCGACGCCGATTATTACCATGGGAACGAGTGCGTCGCCCATTCCGCGCAGAACGCCGGAAACTATCTCTATGTACGTCCAGGTAAAGTACAGCGGCACAAGGTAGAGCATCATCTGCTGCGTTTGGGCGATGACCGCCGCGTCGTTTGTGAATACCGGCAGCGCGAAGCGGCTGGCGGCGAGCAGCGCGGCGCTAAAGAGCACCGTAACGCCGAGGAACACCTTCATGCTGAACTTTTCGCAGCCGTGTACCCTGTCCAAATGACCCGCGCCGTAGTTTTGCGCCGAAAAATTCATAACGGCGATGCCTGCGGCGTTGCTGCAGGCCCAGTAGAAGCCGTCTATCTTGCTCGTAAGCGACCAGGCGGCAATTGTAGTGGTTCCAAGCAGGTTGATCGCGATCTGTATTATCATATTCGATATCGCATACATCGAGGACTGAAGCCCGGCGGGCACGCCTATCATAAGCATACTGCCGAGCAGCTCCCTGTTCAGGCATACTGTGCTCGGGCTTATCCTGTATGACTCCTTTGAGCGCATCAGCTTTACCGTTGCCATCGCTGCGCTCATTATCTGAGAGGCTATCGTTGCTATTGCTGCACCGGCTACCCCCATATGGAACACAGCAACGAGCAGCAGGTCGAGGAATATGTTTGCAACGCAGCATATCAGCAGGTAGATGAAGGGGCTTTTGGAGTCGCCGACGGCGCGCAGTATGCCCGCCTCCATGTTATAGAGCAGCTGCGCCGTTACCCCGAGGAAGACTATGCGCAGGTAGGTTATGGAATCCGCCATGGTGTTCTCGGGCGACTTGAGCACGCGAAGGAAGAACGGCGTGCCGATATAGCCTACAACGGTCAGTACGATGCCGGATATCAGGCAGAAGGCCACCGCGGTGCCGGTAGCCTTGCGTATGCGCTCCTCGTCATTTGCGCCGAAAAGCTGCGCAATTACAACGGCGGAGCCGCCGGAGAGCGCAACGAAGAAGCCTATGATAAGGTTGGTTATGTTTGCGGAGCTGCCGCCGACGGCGGCAAGGGCTACCGTGCCGACGAATTTACCGACGACGATGGCGTCCGCCGCGTTGTAAAGCTGCTGAAAAAGCGTTCCGGCGGCTATCGGCACAAAGTATGCGCCGAGCTTTCTGCCGATGCTCCCAACGGTAAGATCGTTATTCATACGGTTTGTTTCATCCTCACTTTTAAACAAAAAAATAGCCATGTCATCAGCCAAGCCGCAAAACCCGCGTGAAGCTGCCGGCTGATGATATCGACGCTCAGAAAAGCATAATACATCAACTGAGGACTAAAAGCAATGATAAATAAGAAGGATTTTGAAACGGAATACTTATAAAATTTAGCCGCAATTCAACAAAAAAAGTTTAAGCGGCTGCCAATATTATGCCAAGGTTGAAGCGTATGCTTTAGAACAGAAAACCAAACAGAAAGGAACCGAAAAGAAATGCACACAAAGAAGCTAATGGCACTGGTACTGGCACTGCTGCTGGGTCTTTCCGCAGCGGCCTGCAGCAGCGGCACTGCAGATACACAGCAGACGACAACACAGGAGAGCGAGGGCGAGCCGGGCGAAAAGCCCGACGGGGAGCCGGGGGAACCGCCTGACGGCAAGCCGGGCGAAAAGCCGGACGGAGAGCCGGGCGAAAAGCCTGACGGCAAGCCCGGAGAGAAGCCTGACGGCAAGCCGGGCGAGGGAGGCCCGGGAGGCCCGGGCGGCGGCGAGATAGACCAGGGCAGCAGCGCAAACACCGTAAGCGAAAACGGCAGCTACGAGGGTGAAGGCTATACCTCGACAGGCGACGACGAAAACGCGCTCAGGGTGGACGGCGCAGAGGTGATATTCGAGGGGATAACCGTGGATAAGTCCGCAGGCAGCTCCTCTAATGCCGAAAACGGCGACTTTTACGGCGCAAACGCCGCAGTGCTTGCGACGAACGGCGCGGTCATAACCATAAAGGACTCGACCGTGACCTCCTCTGCTCAGAACGGCAACGGAATATTCAGCTACGGCGAAAACACCGTTGTGAACGTGTACGATACCAAGATAACCACGACGAAGGATAACTCCGGCGGCATACAGACCACCGGCGGCGGAACCACCAACGCCGAGAACCTGACCGTAAGCACGGCGGGCAATTCCTCCGCCGCTATCCGCTCCGACAGGGGCGGCGGTACGGTAAACGTTACCGGCGGCGAATACACGAGCTCCGGCTATAACTCCCCCGCGGTATACTCAACGGCGGATATAACCGTAAGCAATGCGACACTCACCGCCAAGAACTCCGAGGCGCTGGTCATCGAGGGTAAGAACTCAATCGAGCTCAGCGACTGCACCGTTTCCGGCAACATGAGCAAGACCAAGGGCTCGAGCTCGGATATCAACGTGCATAACGTGATGATCTACCAGTCCATGTCCGGCGATGCAGAGGTCGGCACCGCGGCGTTCTCAATGAAGGGCGGAAAGCTGGTTTCCAACAGCGGCGACGTTATATACGTCACCAACACCCACAGCGTAATAAGCCTCTCCGGCGTTGAAATAGACAACAAGGGCAAGGGCTACCTTTTGAACGTTGCGGGCAACGACGCATCGCACGGCTGGGGCACCGCGGGCGGAAACGGGGCGCAGGCCGAGGTCACGGCGGACAGCCAGACGCTTGAGGGCGATATCGTCGTGGATTCCATATCCACCCTCACATTGACGCTGAAGAACGGCAGCAGCTTTACCGGCACGGTGAACATAACCGACAACGCCGAGGGCGGCACGGCGGTCGATAACAATGCAGCTATAACCATCGAGAGCGGCTGCACCTGGAAACTGACCGGGGACTGCACCGTGACCAGCGTTGTAAACAACGGCAAGATAGACTATAACGGCCATACCATCACCCTTGCGGACGGCACCGTTATGAAGTAATAGGCAAAAAAATCGTATTTTGCTGTTGACAAGACAAAAGGGCGAGTATATAATCTACACAAAATTGAACAGCGACCGGATAGAGGCGCAGCCGAAAATAGTAACCCTCAGCAGCCACGCACGGCGTTGACGGGGGGCGAAAGGTAAGGCTGCCGAAGGACGGAGGGCGTTGCGATCCCTTCGCACCTGGGCGGCGGGAGAATATCCTGCCGACTGTCACAGCTGCATCTGTGGAGTGCTATCATTCAACGAGCCTGCGTTTTGCGTTTTGTTTGCGTTTATAGCGGCGGCCGGAGTGATACTCCGACCGCCGTTTTGATTTAAAATTTTTTATAACCGGAGGAAAGAAAAATGCGTAGATTATTGAGCCTTGTACTTGTTGTAGTGCTTTGCCTGTCCATGACGGCCTGCGGCAGCAAGAAGACCGCCGAGGGCAGCCTTGACGACGGCGTGCTGACCGTAGCCATGGAGTGCGCCTATGCCCCGTATAACTGGACACAGCCGACCGATGAAAATGGCGCGGTAAAGATAAAGGACAGCAACGACTATGCCTACGGCTACGACGTCATGATGGCAAAGAAGATTGCCGAGGCACTCAACGTTGAGCTTGAGGTAGTAAAGCTGGATTGGGATTCCCTTGTTGCCGCGGTTCAGAGCGGCGTTGTGGACTGCGTTATCGCAGGCCAGTCCATAACCTCAGACAGGCTGCAGATGGTCGACTTCTCCGAGCCGTACTACTATGCTTCCATAGTTACCCTCGTTATGGCGGACGGCCAGTATGCAAACGCAGCATCTGTCGCTGACCTTGCCGGCGCTACCTGTACCAGCCAGATAAACACCGTATGGTATGACAGCTGCCTGCCGCAGATACCCGACGCCAACATACTGCCCGCGCAGGAGAGCGCGCCCGCAATGCTGGTCGCCCTCAACAGCGGCCGCTGCGATTTGGTAGTCACCGATATGCCTACTGCTATGGCGGCCTGCGTCGCCTACCCCAACTTCAAGCTGCTTGACTTCTCGAATACCGACGGCGACTTTGAGGTATCCGAGGAGGAGATAAACATCGGCATATCCATGCAGAAGGGCAACACCGCGCTCTGCGAGGCTATAAACGGCGTGCTGGACACTATGACGGTGGACGACTACTCCGCAATGATGAACGACGCAATAGCGGTTCAGCCGCTCAGCTGATAACGGGGCGGGGCGAAGATGGACAGATTACCTCCTGATTTTTGGGGCAGGGTAGGGTTCCTGCTCCGGCATTACGGCCCGAGCTTTTTAAGGGGCGCGGGAGTGACTATGCTCATAGCCGTGATATCCACGGCTGTGGGCTGCCTGATAGGCTTTGGCGTAGGCATAGTTCAAACCACGCCTACGGATAAGTCGCGCCCGGTTAAGTACTATACAATGAAGGTCGTGCGCTTCCTGCTGGATGCGTATGTCGAGATATTCCGCGGCACGCCAATGATGGTTCAGGCGATGTTCATATATTACGGCCTTGCCCAGCTCTTCAATATATATATGGGCATGATGGAGGCGGCGCTGTTCATCGTCTCCATAAACACCGGCGCATATATGGCGGAAACGGTGCGCGGCGGCATACTTTCTATCGACCCCGGCCAGACCGAGGGCGCAAAGGCAATAGGCATGACCCACGTTCAAACCATGAACGCGGTTATACTGCCGCAGGCGTTGAGAAACATAATGCCGCAGATAGGCAACAACCTCATAATCAACATAAAGGATACCTGCGTGTTGAGCGTCATAGGCACGGTCGAGCTGTTCTTCTCAACAAAGAGCATCGCGGGGGCGATGTATACCTACTTTGAGGCGTTTACCATCACGATGGCGATATACTTCGTGCTGACATTTGCCTGCTCAAGGCTGCTGCGCCTTTGGGAGAGCAAAATGGACGGGCCGGACAGCTACGAGCTGTATGACCTGACCACGACGGACACGCTTGCGCATACGACCGGGCTGTACAGCTACCCAAAGCAGCCGAGGGCGAATACCCAGAACAACGACATCAGGGACGGAGGCAGGTGATAATATGAGCGAAGCTATTCTTCAGGTGAGCCACCTCCGCAAGGATTTCGGCAGCAACAGGGTATTGAAGGACGTTGACTTTGAGGTTGAAAAGGGAGACGTGACCTGCATAATAGGCGCCTCCGGCTCCGGCAAGAGCACGCTGCTGCGCTGCATAAACCTGCTGGAAACGCCGACCTCCGGCGAGATACTCTTCCACGGCAAGAGCATACTTAACGGGCATGTGGATCAATGCGCATACCGCGCAAAGGTCGGGATGGTGTTCCAGTCCTTCAACCTGTTCAATAACATGACGGTGCTGGAAAACTGCATGGTCGGGCAGACGATGGTATTAAAGAAAAGCAAGGAGGAGGCCAGAGAGGCCGCGATGCTCTACCTTGAGCGGGTCGGCATGGCTCCCTACATAAACGCAAAGCCGCGGCAGATATCCGGCGGGCAGAAGCAGCGCGTGGCGATCGCTCGTGCGCTCGCGATGGATCCCGAAATACTGCTCTTTGACGAGCCCACCTCGGCGCTGGATCCCGAGATGGTCGGCGAGGTGCTTTCCGTAATGAGCGACCTTGCAAAGACCGGGCTTACCATGCTGGTCGTAACTCACGAGATGGCGTTTGCAAGGGCGGTGTCCCGCAGGGTCGTGTTCATGAACGACGGCGTGATACTCGAATCCGGTGACCCGGAGACCATATTTACCGCCCCGAAGGAGCAGCGGACGAAGGAGTTCCTCTCCCGCTATATAAACGGTTAACGGCACAAAACAGACAAATACACTCGGGCTGCAAGCGCAAAGGGCTGCAGCCCTTTTAATTTGTGAACGGAATTTTAACAGAGCAGAAACCTATTGACATAGTAGGACGATAGGCTTATCATGCAAAAAGAAAAAATTCAGGAGCAGAAAAACACATGAAAAGCTATTATTGTGCAATACTGACGGCGATGGCGGCGCTGCTGCTTGCGGGCTGCGCAGAAAAAACCGAGAGCATATTCCCGGAGGCGGCTGCATCGGCGGCGCCCGCCGAAGCGACGCCGGTTATCGAAGCGACGCCGGTGGCGGAGATTGCGGAGCAGCCGGAGACGACCGAAGAGCCAAAGGCTACCGAAGAGCCTGAAGCAACCGAAGCACCCAAGGCCACCGAGAAGCCAAAGGCCACCGAAGAACCAAAGGCCACCGAGGAGCCGGCGCTGCAAAGCGTTACGTCTGGCATGAGCAGCGGCGGCTATGAGAGCATAACGGTAAAGGCGGGCATACCCGTGCGCTGGAACCTTAAGGTGCCGGATGGGGCGCTGACCGGCTGCAACAGCGCCATCGTGATACCCGAATACGGCATAGAAAAGACGCTGCAAACGGGCGACAACATAATAGAGTTTACCCCGGGGGAAGAGGGGACGGTGCAGTTCAGCTGCTGGATGGGCATGATAAGAGCCGAAATAAAGATAGTATAAGGAGAAGCCCAGTGAACGCGAAAAACACGACGTGGAAGGTCGAGGGCATGATGTGCCCGCACTGCGAGGAAACGGTAAGTCGGGCGGTAAACGGACTGCCTGGTATTAAAAACGCAGCGGCAAGCTACCGCAGCGGCACGCTGAGCGCGGACTGGGAGGAGGACGAGCTGCCGGAGCGGCGCATAGCCGCAGCGCTTAAAAAAGAGGGCTATACCCTTGTGGGTAGAGCTGAGGTGGTCGATAAAAGGGCCGCGCTTAATTTTGTGCTTTCCGCCGCCGTGCTCGCGGCGCTGTGGCTGCTGATGAATAATTCCGGGCTTTCGGCTAAGCTGAGCGCATTTCCGGTGGCAAAAGCTGGAATGAGCCTCGGGGCGCTGTTTATCATAGGTATTATGACATCGTTTCACTGCGCAGCAATGTGCGGCGGAATAAGCATTGGCACCGCCGCAGAGGGGAAAAGCGGAGCCGCGCTTGAGTACAACGCGGGCAGGGTGATATCCTATACCGTGACGGGCGGCATAGTCGGCGCGCTGGGCAGGGCGTTCAGCATAAGCACCTCCGCTAAGGGAATTATACAGCTCATGGCGGGTGCTTTTATGATAATAATGGCGCTGAACCTCATAGGCTGCTTCTCGTTTTTGAGGGCGCTTTCGCCAAGGCTGCCAAGGAGCCTGAACAGGATAATTACGGGCAGGCGCAGCCCGCTTCTCATAGGTCTGCTGAACGGCCTTATGCCCTGCGGGCCGCTGCAGGGCATGCAGCTCTACGCGCTCTCAGCCGGCAGCTGGTATATGGGCGCGTTGTCCATGCTCTGCTTTGCGCTGGGCACGCTGCCGCTCATGCTCGGGGTCGGGCTGCTCAGCGGAAGGCTGAATAAAAAATATTCAAGATATGTGCAGGCGTTTTCCGCAATGCTCGTTGCGGTTCTCGGCATCGGAATGCTGCAGAGCGGCGCAGCCCTTGCATCGGCGCGGGGGACAAGCGCGGCCGTTCAAGCCCAAGCCGACCAAGCGGAGCAGGCGGAGGTGCAGGAGGTGTACTCTAAGGCGGATCAAGGCAGCTTTGACGGGATAACCGTAAAGGCGGGCGTGCCGGTAAGGTGGCATCTGGAGGTTCCCGCGGGCAAGCTCAACGGCTGCAACAACGCGATAACTATTCCTCAATACGGCATTGAAAAAGAGCTGCAGGAGGGCGATAATATAATAGAATTTACCCCGACAGAGACGGGGACGGTTCCGTTCTCATGCTGGATGGGCATGATAAGGTCCGAAATAAAGGTAATATAGCGACAGAAAGGCTTGGAACATATGAAACAGTTCGATGTTAAGGGAATGAGCTGCGCCGCCTGCAGCGCAAGGGTGGAAAAGGCGGTAGGTGCGGTGCCCGGGGTCACCGAATGCACAGTAAGCCTGCTTACGAACTCTATGTCCGTTGAGGGCAGCGCTGAGGACGGCGATATAATCGCCGCAGTTCAAAAGGCGGGCTACGGCGCCTCAATAAAGGGCGCAAAGAAGGCCAACGACGAGGCAGTGCTTGAGGACACTGAAACGCCGCAGCTTAAGCTGCGGCTGCTCTGGTCGGTGGGCTTTCTGGCCGTGCTTATGTATTTCTCAATGGGGCACATGATGTGGGGCTGGCCGCTGCCCAGATTTTATGACGGCAACCACGTTGCAATGGGGCTTACCCAGCTGCTGCTGACGGTGATAATAATGGTCATAAACCAGCGGTTCTTTATAAGCGGCTTTAAGGGACTTATGCACCGCTCACCGAACATGGATACGCTGGTCGCGCTGGGCTCCGCCGCGGCGTTCGTATACAGCACCTACGCTCTTTTTGCAATGACGGATGCGCAGGTAAAGGGCGACGGTGAGCTTGTCATGCACTACATGATGGAGCTTTATTTTGAATCCGCCGCGATGATACTCACGCTGATAACCGTGGGCAAGATGCTGGAGGCGCGCTCCAAGGGCAAGACCACCGACGCGCTAAAGAGCCTTATAAAGCTCGCCCCTCAAACGGCGGTGCTGATAAAGGACGGCAGCGAGGTAACAGTACCCATTGAGCAGGTCCAAAAGGGAGACATATTCGCCGTTCGCCCGGGCGAGAACATACCGGTAGACGGCGTGGTAATTGAAGGGGAGAGCGCGGTGAACGAGGCGGCGCTTACCGGCGAGAGCATACCGGTAGACAAGGGGGTCGGCGACAGCGTATCCGCCGCGACCGCCAACATGTCCGGCTATATGCGCTGCCGCGCAACGAGGGTCGGCGAGGATACGACGCTTTCCAGGATAATTGCAATGGTCAGCGACGCTGCGGCGACAAAGGCGCCCATAGCAAAGGTTGCGGATAAGGTATCCGGCGTGTTCGTTCCGGCGGTGATGGCGGTAGCCACGGTCACGACGGCGGTTTGGCTGCTGCTTGGGCGTGATGTGGGCTTTGCCCTTGCCCGCGGCATATCCGTGCTCGTGATAAGCTGTCCATGTGCCCTTGGCCTGGCAACGCCGGTTGCAATAATGGTCGGCAGCGGCGTTGGCGCGCGCAACGGCATACTGTTTAAGACCGCGGCCTCGCTGGAGGAGACGGGCAGGGTGAAAATAGTTGCGCTGGACAAGACGGGCACCGTTACAAAGGGCGAGCCGAGGGTGACCGACATACTGCCATCGGACGCTGCCGAGGGCGAGCTCATAGCCCTGGCTGCCGCGCTGGAGAGCAAAAGCGAGCACCCGCTTGCAAGGGCGATAATGGCCAAGGCGCAGGAGGACGGCATAACACCCGCCGAGGTTTCGGATTTCAAAATACTTCCGGGAAACGGGCTGGAATGCAGGATAGACGGCAAAAGGCTGTTTGGCGGCAGCATGGGCTTCGTTTCGGGGCAGATAGCGGTTCGGGACGAGCTGCTAAAAAGTGCCGAGGGGCTTGCACAGCAGGGAAAAACGCCGCTGCTCTTTGCCCTTGATAATAGGCTCATGGGCATTATCGCCGTTGCGGACGTTATAAAGGAGGACAGCCCGAGCGCAGTAAGGGAGCTGCGCGATATGGGCATACGGGTGGTAATGCTGACAGGCGACAACCAAAGGACAGCCGATGCGATAGGCAGGCAGGCAGGGGTGGACGAGGTGATAGCCGGGGTGCTGCCGGAGGGCAAGGAGGCCGTAATAAGAAAGCTGCGCAAGCAGGGCAAGGTCGCAATGGTCGGCGACGGGATAAACGACGCGCCGGCGCTCACGAGGGCGAACATCGGCATAGCTATCGGCGCGGGTACGGACGTTGCGATAGACGCGGCGGACGTAGTGCTCATGAAGAGCAGCATAGCCGACGTTGCAAAGGCAATACGCCTGAGCAGGGCAACGCTGCGCAACATACACGAAAACCTCTTCTGGGCATTTTTCTACAATACGATAGGCATACCCGTTGCCGCAGGCGCGCTGATACCGCTTGGCATTACGCTCAGCCCGATGCTGGGTGCTGCGGCGATGAGCCTTTCCAGCTTCTGCGTCGTTACAAATGCGCTGCGGCTGAACCTTGTTAGGCTTGTTGCTTCGCAAAGGTAATGGTATAATAAAGAGGATAGAGCCCCTATTTATATACTAACCAAAAGGAAAGGACTTGCCATGAGCAGCGATAACGTTATTTATTTCGACAACAGCGCTACAAGCTGGCCAAAGCCGAAGGAGACCGGCGAGGCCATGATGTACTACATGAACGAGGTAGGCGCAAACCCGGGCAGGAGCGGGCACAGCCGCAGCGTTGAGGCAGGGCAGATAGTTTTAAACGCCAGAGAAAACCTCTGTAAGCTGTTTAACGTAAAGCTGCCGCAGCAGATAGCCTTTACCAAGAACATAACCGAATCGCTCAACTGCGTGCTTTATACCATGCTGAAGCCCGGTGACCACGTTATCACCACCAGCATGGAGCATAACTCCGTCATGCGCCCGCTGAGGCACCTTGAAAAGACCGGCGTTATAGAGCTGACGGTCGTGCGCGCGGACGGCGAGGGCTATTGCGACCCGGAGGACATGGCAAGGGCGGTAAAGCCCAACACAAAGCTCGTGGTAAGCACGCACAGCTCAAACGTTACCGGAACGATACAGGATATCGCGGCGATAAGCCGCACGGTAAAGTCCAAAAAGGACGACATAATAATGGTAGTGGATTCCGCCCAGAGCGCGGGCGCGATACCGATAGACGTGCCCGAAATGGGCATAGACGTGCTCTGCTTTACCGGGCACAAGAGCCTATTGGGGCCGACCGGCACCGGCGGCGTGTATCTGAACCCCGACATCACGCCGGAGCCCTTCATGCGGGGCGGCACCGGCAGCCTTTCCGACCTTGAGGAGCAGCCGCTCTTCATGCCGGACGTTTGGGAGGCGGGCACCGGCAACCCCGTCGGCATAGCCGGCCTCGGCGCGGGCGTGGGCTTCGTGCTGAAAAAGGGCGTTGACAACATCGCAAGGGAAGAGGCGGCGCTTAACCAGTACTTTATGGACGCCATAAGGGATCACGAAATGGTAAAGCTGTACGGCCCGCTGGATGCAAGGCGCAAGACGGCGGTCACAAGCATCAACATTAAGGGGCTGGTCTGCTCAACCGTCGGCGAGCAGCTGAACGATGCCTGCGGCATAATGGTACGCACCGGGCTGCACTGCGCCCCGGGAACGCACAAGACCCTCGGCACCTTCCCGGAGGGAACGGTGCGCTTCTCCTTTGGCAATTTCTCAACCAGGGAGCAGGTGGATACGGCTGTTACGGCGATACTCGCGCTTGCGGACTACGCGGCGGAAAACAGGGAGGACTAAGCAAAAAATGGAACAGAAGCAGATAGGCGTTGTAACGTTTTTCTCCTCGCAGCACGCGATAAGGGCGGAGGAAGCGCTAAAGGACAAGGGCTACGAGGTAAGCCTCATGGCGGGGCCAAAGGAAATAAGCCCGAACTGCGGCGTTGCGCTGCAGTTTCAGCCGCAGTATAAGGACGATGTGGAACGCATACTCAAGGAGCAGGACGTGCTCTTCGAGGCGGTGCATCTCTATACGCCCAAGGTGGAAAAGGGCATACTCAAAAAGCTGCTTGGCAAATAGCAGGGGAATAAGATGAAGAAGATAAGGATAAGCGCGGCTGCTGCCGGCGTTATAATAGCGGCAACGGCTGTTGCGGCTCAGGTGATGTTCAGCTTCTCCCACCCCGAGGCATACGGCGTTTGCCTTGTTTGCCACGGCAGGGATATGCTGGCGCAGCTTTACCAGAGCCTGTTCGGCAAGGCAATGGATATGTCGGTCTCTGCCCGCTCCGGCCCGGTGCTGACAGTTATAGGCATACTTCTCGGCGCCTTTATCGGCGCTGTATCGAGCGGCGAGTTCCGCTGGCAGTGGGTGGAGGGCAAGCTGACCTCCTTCCTGCGCGGCGCTGCGGTCGCGCTCTGCGCGCTGATAATCTCCGGCTGCCCGATGCGGCTCATGATACGCTCTGCCTACGGCGACATTAAAGCGCTGCTCGGCGTTATAGCGCTTATGCTGGGCTGCGTCGCAGGCACGCTGATACTTAAAAGGCGCAGCTTGAGCAGAAAGGACAAGGCACATGAGTAACGCAATAATTACGCTTGCCGTCGGCCTTATAATAGGCTACGCTGCCCAGCGCTCCCGCTTCTGCCTTATCGGCGGCGTTCGGGATTACATGATAGTAAAGGACAAATACCTGCTCAAGGGCATGCTTTCGCTGCTTATAACGGCGGCGGTGCTCTTCCTCGCGCTGCATCTTCTCGGCGTCCATCAGGAAAACATGAGCAATTACCCGATGTTCATAAAGGACACGACAAACCGGCAGGTCATCGAGGCCTCCGCCTGCGCAAACACAAAGCCGCTGTACCTTCTGCTTAAAAAGGCGAGCGGGCTAAAGCTCAACAAGTGGGGCCTAAAGCTGGAGATATCCGGCTGGTTCACCATTGCGGGCGGCTTTATAATAGGCGTACTCTCGGTGCTGGCGGGCGGCTGCCCGCTCAGGCAGCACGTTAAGGCTGCGGGCGGCAACAAGAGTGCGATAGTATACCTCGGCGGCTTTTACATAGGCATCGTGATATATATGCTGTTCTTTAACGACTTCTTTAAGACGCTGTTTAAGTAGACATGCGGATAAGCAAAGGGTCGCCTCCGTTTTTACGGCGGCGACCCTGTTTGATATAGGTTAGGCGTGCGCCTCCTCTGCGGCGCTTTCCTCCGGCTTGAGCGCTACGGAGGCGGATGCTATCTGATGTGCGTCTATGCGATCTATATGTATCAGCAGCCGGTCAAGCTCAAGCGTTATGTCCTGCGGGCCGTCGGCGGGTATCATGCCCAGCTTGTCGAAGACGAGGCCGGTAAGCGTGTCATAATCGTCCGATGAGAGGGTAAAGCCAGTCGCTTCTTCAAGGTCGCAAAGCTCCACATTTCCGCTTATGCGCCAGCTGTTCCTTCCCGCGTGCTCGATTTTGGGCTCCTGATTCTCCGGACGGGACGGCTCGTCGTTAAGCTCGCCTACCAGCTCCTCTATGAGATCGTTGATAGTGACTATGCCCACCATTCCGCCGTATTCATCCAGCACTACGGCAAGGGAATTATGTGTGCTTTTCATATCTCGGAAAAGTACATCCGCCTTTATGGTTTCCGGAACGAAATATGGGGCATGCACCGCTTCGCTCACGACCTTTTCCTTTGTTTTTACAGCTATTCTGAAATAATCCTTGGCGTTAAGTATACCGGTAATGTTATCCGCAGAGCCGTCGCATACGGGATAGCGGGTATGGCGGCTTTCGTGTATTATGCGATCCCATGCTTCGATAGGGTCATTAGCCATAAGAAGCGTTACATCGGTTCGGTGGGTGGCTATCTCGCCGGCTATTATGTCGTTAAACTCAAATACGTTCTGTATAAACTCCTTTTCCTGATGGTCGATGGCGCCCTTTTCGCTGCCGGCATCCACCATCATGCGTATTTCTTCCTCACTGATGTCGCCCTCCGGCTGGTCGGGGTCTATGCCCATGAGCCTGAGAACGAAGTTTGTAGAAACTGAAAGGAGCCAAACCACCGGCTTGAACGCAACGGATATGAAGCTTATCAGACCCGAAACGCCGAGAGCAATCTGTTCCGATTTTTTCATGGCTATGCGCTTTGGAACAAGTTCACCGAATATCAGCGTGATGTAGGAAAGAACGAGGGTTATCATCACAACGGCTGCGTTGCGCAGAGCATGCCTTGGAATAGTTACGCCGAGGGACATCAGCCACTTAACCAGCGGTTCGGAGAAATTATCCGCCGCGAATGCGCTGCCGAGGAAGCCGGAAAGGGTTATTGCTACCTGTATCGTGGCGAGAAAGCGCGCCGGCTCCTTTGCCAGCCGGTACAGCCGCTTTGCCTTTGCGCTGCCCTGCTCCGCCATGTGCTCGAGCTTTGCTTCACTGATCGAAAGCACCGCTATCTCGGCGCTTGCGAATACCGCATTAAGAAAAATCAGCACAAGCTGGAACAGCAGCAATAGCCCTATGGAAGCTTCCGCATCAGAACTCATTGGTAAAATTCTCCTTGTAAAACATAGTATTGACGATTATATCAGTTTCTGTCATTATGTCAATGACACACAGGCCTGCGCCGCGGCATTTTAACGGCGGCTATACACTGCAAAACGGAGGGACGGCATATGGCAAACGGCGGCTACGCTAAAGAGATGGACAGGCTCATAGCCTCATTGGGTGGCGAGAGGCCTGCGCTGCTGCTGCATGCCTGCTGCGCCCCCTGCTCGAGCGCGGTGCTGGAGCTGCTGAGTAAGCACTTTGAGGTGACCGTGCTTTACTATAACCCGAACATCGCGCCGGAGGAGGAATACAGAAGGCGGGAAAAGGAGCTTGAGCGCTTCCTCCCTGCCGCGGGCTACGGCGATATAAGGGTGATTGAGCAGGAATACGACCCGAGCGAGTTCTATGCGGCGGCAAGGGGGCTGGAAAGCGAGCCGGAAAGGGGAAGGCGCTGCACCGAGTGCTACCGGCTGCGGCTGGAGAAAACGGCAGAATACGCCGCAGAAAACCGCTTCCCATGGTTCACGACGACGCTTTCCATAAGCCCGCAGAAGGATCCCGTTCGCATAAACGGGATAGGCGCAGAGCTGGCGGAAAAATACGGCGTAAGGTTTTTAACCAGCGAGTTCCGCAAGCGGGACGGCTACAAGCGCAGCCTTGAGCTTAGCCGGGAATATGGCCTGTACCGGCAGGATTACTGCGGCTGTGCCTTCAGCAAAGCAGAGCGGGAAAAGCAGCAAGGCAAAGAAAGAGAATAAAAATATAAAAGGGCGCAGCTGATGCTGCGTCCTTTAAGCTTGCCTGTTCAGCTGAGCTCCTCCGCCCTGTGACAGGCGACATCGCGGCCGCATAGCTGCCTGAGCTCCGGCACCTCGCACTTGCAGCGCTCTGTCGCATACGGGCAGCGGGTGTGGAAGCGACAGCCGGAGGGTGGGTCTATCGGGCTGGGCAGCTCGCCAAAGAGCAGCCGCGCCGCCTCGTACCCTGCGCGCGGGTTCGCCTTGGGTATGGAATCCAGCAGAAAACGGGTGTAGGGGTGCAGCGGGGCGGAATATACCTCCTCGGTAGAGCCTATTTCGCACAGCCGCCCGAGGAACATCACGGCTACCCTGTCGGATATGAACCGGACGACGGAAAGGTCGTGGCTGATAAAAAGATACGTCAGCGACATATCCTGCTGAAGCTGCCTCAGCAGGTTTAATATCTGGTTTTGAACGGATACGTCGAGGGCGGACACCGGCTCGTCGCACACTATAAGGGCGGGGTTGAGCGCTATCGACCGCGCAATGCCTATACGCTGGCGCTGCCCGCCGGAAAACTGATGCGGATACCTGTAAAGGAACTCGGCGGGGATGCCCACGGCGGACATGAGTCCGAGCACCCTTTCGGTATATTCATCCTCGCTTGCACAGAGGTTATAGGTGCGCAGCGGCTCCGCGATTATACTGCGCACAGTCATGCGCGGGTTGAGCGAGGCATAGGGATCCTGAAATATAAGCTGCATCTGCCGCCGATAGCTGCGGAACTCCCTTTCGCCCATTGCGGTGATGTCGCTGCCCTCAAAGAGCACCTGACCCGACGTTGGGCGTATGAGCTGTATGAGCGCCCTGCCCAGTGTGCTCTTTCCGCAGCCGGATTCGCCGACCAGCGCAAGCGTCTCCCCGCGGTAAATATCCAGCGACACGCCGGAAACGGCATTGACGGCCTTTTTATTCTTTAGCGGGAACTCCTTTGTGAGCTCCCTTGCCTGAAGCAGAATATCCTTCATAGTTTTTCCTCCGCGGCCGGCTTTGCAAGGGCACAGCGGGCAAAATGCCCGGGGGATACCTCAACGAGCTCCGGCATGACCCTCTGGCATTTATCCGCGCAGCTAAGGCACCTCGGGCCAAAGGAGCAGCCCTCCGGCAGGTACAGCAGGTTTGGCACAACGCCGGGTATGGTTTCCAGCATGCCGCTCTTTTTTTCAAGCGAGGCGACTGAGGCCATGAGCCCGCGCGTATACGGGTGTATCGGGTTATCGAACAGCTCAAGGGTGCTTGCCTGCTCAACTATTCGCCCGGCGTACATGACGTATACATAGTCGCAAACCTGCGCTATAACGCCGAGGTTGTGGGATATCAGCATTATGCTGGTGCCTATCTCATCGCGAAGGCTCCTCATGAGCTGCAGTATCTGCGCCTCAACGGTCACATCAAGTGCTGTGGTCGGCTCGTCTGCAATTATCAGCTTCGGGCGGCATATCATGGCCATCGCAATCATTACCCGCTGGCGAAGGCCGCCGGAAAGCTCGTGCGGGTAGCATTCATATCTTCGCTCCGGCTCGGATATGCCGACCTTTGCGAATATGCGGAGAACCTCGTCCCGCGCTTCTTTTTTTGTTACCCTGCGGTGCAGCAGCACCACCTCGCGAACCTGCTTGCCGACCTTTATAACGGGGTTCAGGCTGGTCATGGGCTCCTGAAATATCATGGAGAGCTCCTCACCGCGGACGTTTGCCATGTCGTGCTCGGATAGGGCGGTGAGCTCCTTATCCGCAAGCAGCACTCTGCCGGAAACTATCCTGCCCGGGTACTTTAAGAGCCGCATTACGGAGCGGGCGGTCATGCTCTTTCCGCAGCCGGATTCGCCGACTATGCCGGTGATGCTCCGCTTTGGTATGGTCATCGAAACGTCGTTTACCGCCTTTACCTCGCCGCCCTGCGTAAAGAAGCTGGTGCAGAGGTGCTGTATTTCAAGTGTGTTTTTTTCCATTCTGCGCTCCTTTTATCGGTTCTTCAGGTGCGGGTCGAGAACGTCACGGAGGCCGTCGCCCAAAAAGTTGAAGGCCAGCACGAGCAGCATTATGGCTATGCTCGGCGAAAGGCTGAGCCAGGGCTGGCTGTATAAAAACTGCCGTCCTGTGTTCACCATAAGCCCCCAGGAGGCTCTTGGCGCCTGAACGCCAATGCCAAGGAAGCTCAGCGAGCTTTCGGAAAGTATCGCCGAGGGGATGTTCAGCGTAAAGAGGACGATGAGCGACGGGAGGCAGTTCGGCAGTATATGCCGCAGCATTATGGTAAGCCTGCCCACGCCTATCGACCTTGCCGCCTCAACGTATTCGCTCTCCTTGAGCTTCAGCGTTTCGGAACGGACGATGCGCGCAACGCTTGCCCAGTTTACCAGCGCAAGGGCGAGGAATATGTTTATTATGCCGTCGCCAAGCGTATACATTATGACCATTGCGAGCAGCATGGATGGGAACGCCAGCATTATATCCGCAATGCGCATGATAACGGCGTCCGTCCTGCCGCCGGCGTAGCCCGCGATTATGCCGAGCGCCGCGCCGAAGAGCATCGATATCACCGTAGGCACTATGCCGACCAGCAGCGATATACGAGAGCCGTAGAGCATTCGGGTGAGCACGTCCCTGCCGCCCTCGTCGGTGCCAAGCGGGTGCTCGGCAGAGGGCGGGGAGAGCCTGTTGAGTATATCCATCTCGTCAAAGCCGTACGGCGTGAGCAGCGGGGCGAATACCGCCGCGAGTATAAACAGCAGTATCAGTATCGCGGAGCAGAGCGCGAGCTTGTTTTCGCGGCAGAGCCGCCTCAGCTGCGTTGAAAGGGTATCCGCCTCGCCTATCTGGCTTTTGAGGGAGGCATCGGTTATTTCAGCCCTTTTCATGCTATGCCTCCTTTCTTATTCGGGGATCCAGCACCGCGTACATGCAGTCCGCGGCGAGGTTGCCGAGTATGACGAGAAGGGTGGAAAACAGCACCGTTCCCTGAAGCAGCGGTATATCGCGCCCCTCAATGGCCTGAACCGCAAGGCGGCCGATGCCGTTTATCGAGAACACCGTTTCGGATATTATCGCGCCGGAAAGCAGCGAGGAAAGCTGAACCGCCATCATGGTGATTACCGGCAGAACGGCGTTTTTTAGCGCGTGCGCGGTTATCACGCCGAGCTGACGCCGGCCCTTTGCGCGGGCGGTGTCTATGTAATCCTCCTGCATCACCTCTATAAGCGTTGAGCGGGTCAGGCGGGAGATGCTGCCTGCGCTGTTCCAGCCGAGGGCGATAGCCGGCAGAATGTAGCCCACCCAGCTGTCCGTGCCGGATATCGGGAACAGCTTCAGCTTATACGCCAGAAAATACTGCAGCACCATTGCCACCATAAATACCGGCATGGACACGCCGAAGAGGGAAAAGCCCATAAACAGCCGATCCAGCGCGCTGTTCTTCTTTACTGCGGCGATTATCCCGCAGAGTATTCCTATTGCCCAGGCGACGAGCGCCGCGGCAACGGCGAGGCGAAGCGTATTCGGGAACGCCAGCGATATGAGCTCCGCAACGCTGCGGTTGAGCGAATAGCTCGTGCCGAAGTCCCCCAGCAGGGCGCCGGAAATATACCGCCAGAACTGCACCGCGACCGGCTGATCCAGCCCAAGCTCCCGCGTCATGCGGTCGATGGTCTCTGCGTTTGCGTGCTCGCCCATCATGGTGGTTATGGCGTTGCCGGGGATAATGCGCAGCATTATGAATATGAGCAGCGCGACGCCGAGCAGCACTACAAGCGTTTGTATAACTCTGTTAAGGATGTTTCTTGCCATACGTCTTTCCAAATAACAATAAAATATCGGAGGGCGCCCGGGCATTTCGGGGGCGTCCTCCTCTATTATACATGATTTTGAGTTAAAAAGCAGCTTATTTGAGCACGACGTCCTTTGCGTAGAAGTTGCTGTAACCCGCCCAGTACGGGGTGAAGGAGGCCACGCGCTCGCCTATCGCGAAGAGGTGCATATTGCCGAGCAGGGGCACCCAGGCCGCGTCATCTATGACTATCTTGCGCTCAAGCTCGCGGTATTCCTTCATGCGCGCCTCGTCGTCGGTTATTCCGGAGGCCGCCGCTACCCGCGCCATCACGTCGGTATCCGCGTAGTTCAGGCTGCGTATGAGCGTCTTATCCGCGCTGCCGAAGAAGGTGTACATTATGTTTGCGGGGTCGTTGTAGTCCATCGTCCAGTTGGCAACGAAGGAATCCATTTCGCCGGATTTGCGAAGATCCAGCCAGGAAGATTCGTCATAGGACTTTATCTCGGCGGAGATGCCGACTGCGCTAAGGTTCTGCTGTATCACCTGATATACGAGCTGAACGTTGCTCGAGGCGGAGGAATCCATTGCAAGCTCAAAGGTTATTTCACCCTCGGCGTAGCCTGCGGCGGTCAGCATTTCCTTTGCGGCATCCGGGTCGTAGGCGGGGCGCTGAAGCTCCTTGTCAAAGCCCCATATCCCCTCGGGTATTATGCCGTTTTCGATTATTGCATCGCCGGCATAGATGGAACTCACTATGGATTCAACGTCTATCGCCTGCTGTATCGCCTTGCGGACGTTTACATCAGAGAGATACTTGTTGTTTGCGTTGAGCGCAAGGTAAGTCAGCCCAACGCGGGAGCAGGAGATGAGCTTATCCGCATACTGCGTCTTGTAGGTCGCCTCAACTATGCTGGAATCCAGCGATTCAAGGTCGATTATATCCAGCTCGCCGTTCTGATACATCAGGTTCTGGGTGCTCGCATCCGGTATTATGGATACGATCATCTTCTTGACGGAGGGCTCGTCGCCCCAGTATTTGTCGTTGTACTCAAGGGTGTAGTGGTCGTTTACTACCCATTCGGTGACCTTATAGGGGCCTGTGCCGATAGTATCCTCGCAGGAGAGGCCGAAGTTCTGAACCTGCTGCATGGTCTCCTTATCCACGACGGATATCGCGGGGCCGGTGAGCTCGGCAACAAAGCCGGCGTTTGCCTTTTCAAGGGTTATTGAGAAGTGCAGGTCGTCTATCACGCTGAAGCCGGAAAGGGTATCCGCCTCGCCGTTCTTTAGCGCCTCGGCGCCGGCGACCTCAAGGGGTATATCGTCGTTTACGCCGCCCGATGTCAGCAGCCGCTCAAAGGTATACTGTACATCCTCCGCCGTAAGCGCGCTGCCGTTGGAAAAGACTACGCCGTCCTTGAGGGTAAAGGTGTAGGTCAGGCCGTCATCGGATACCTCATAGCCATCCGCAAGGCTGGGAACTACGCCTGTGCTGCCGTCCGACTGTACGACGGACTCAAACAGCCTGTCGAATACGTTCATGGGCACCATATAGTTGTCGGTGGTCTGCGCCACGTCCATAGTGGATATATCGTACAGCGCGGCGACGCGGAGAAGCCCATCCTCGGCAGCTGTCGCTGCGGGCGCGGTGCTCTCGGCAGCGGCTGCGCTTTCGGTTTGTTCGGCGGGCTGTGCAGGGGCGCATGCCGCGCAGCATACCAGCATAACAAGAGCCATGATAACGGCTGCGGTCTTTTTCATCGTGTTACCTCCGTGATAGTTGATACTGAGATTATACACGGAGAGTTTTGCATTTTATATAGCAATATAGCTGGTGTATATTGCAAAAGCTGTTTTGTGCCGCGATGGGCTTAAATTATAAATCAAACTGCGATAAAATTTTAATTATATAAGAAGTAATTATGCTGAACGGCGGTTATATTGACAATGCCATAAGTTGAAAGTATAATGTGGAACGGCAAAAAATAGACATAGCCCGCCGGCTTTAAAATAATAAGGCATATGGCCGTTAGAAGGAGAATTTATATGGCGCTGCTGTTTGATACGCATGTTCAAAAGATGAAGTACAACGTGCTCAGGGAGGTCGCAAAGCTCGCATACCGCGATGAGCTGACCCCGCAGAAGATAATGGACATAGCACCTATCATAATACCGGACGGAAAGCCGAAGTTCCGCTGCTGCATATATAAGGAAAGGGCGATAATCAATCAGCGCGTAGCCATGGCGCTGGGCGGCGAGGAGGACGGCGCCGTGGTTGGCGTTTTGCCGGTTGCCTGCGATGAGTGTCCGGTCGACGGCATACAGGTATCCGCCGCCTGCCGCGGCTGCCTTGCGCACCGCTGCATGGATAACTGCCCGAAGGAGGCAATAAGCATTGTCGATCACCACGCGAAGATCGACAAGACCAAGTGCGTCGAGTGCGGCAAGTGCATGTCCGTGTGCCCGTATTCTGCGATAGTTAAGCACGTTCGCCCCTGCGTTCGCGCCTGCAAGGTCGGGGCGATATACATAGACCAGGAGACGGAGAAGGCGGTAATAGACAAGGACAAGTGCATATCCTGCGGCGCTTGCGTTTATCAGTGCCCGTTTGGGGCGATAACGGATAAATCCAGCATTGTTCAGGTGATATCGCTAATACGCAACTCAAACGAAAACAAGAATTACCATGTATACGCCGTCGTCGCCCCGTCCATGGCGAGCCAGTATCCCGACGTAACGCCGGGGCAGGTGATGGCGGGCATAAAGGCGCTGGGCTTCTATGACGTCGTTGAGGCGGCATGGGGCGCGGATATGGTCGCATGGCTGGAGGCGGAGGAGCTTGCGGAAAAGCACTTCCTTACCTCGTCGTGCTGCCCCGCGTTTGTCAATTACATAAAGAAGGAATTCCCGGAGCTGAAGGAAAATATATCGCACAATCTGTCGCCTATGGCGCAGATAGCCCGCTGGCTGCAGGAAAAGGACGAGGGCTGCCATGTCGTGTTCATCGGACCCTGCATAGCGAAAAAGGGCGAGGTAAAGTATACCAAGACCAAGAAGTACGTGGACTATGCCATAACCTTTGAGGAGATGCAGGCGATGTTCTCCGCAAGGGGCATAGACGTTACGACGATGGAGCAGGCGAAGCTGGATAACGCTTCCTTCTTCGGCAGGATATTCGCCCGCTGCGGCGGCCTTGCGGAGGCGGTGTCAGAGGCGCTAAAGGAGCAGGGAGTAGACGAGGAGCAGTTCAAGCTGTCGGCCGTTTCCTGCAACGGCCTTACCGAGTGCAAAACCGCCCTCTTAAAGAAGCAGAAGGGGCTGCTCAAGGAGAACTTTATAGAGGGCATGGCCTGTGAGGGCGGCTGCATCGGCGGCCCCGCCTGCCTCAGCCACAACGCGAGGAACACCGCGCAGGTCAATGCCTACGGCCGCTCCTCTCCAGAGAGCAGCATATCGGATGCGATAAAGATGTTCCGCGATGCACAGAGCAGCGCCGAAAAGCAGTAAATACCAAGCGGCATGCGCAGCCCGCCCCGGCTGTGCGTGCTTTTTATTTTGGGGATTGAAAAATAAAGGTGAAAACTGCGCCGGCTCAATGGACAAAGCAAAACCGCCGCACTATACTTTAAATATTAGAAGTGTTTATATAGAATTTATACTTAAAGGGAGTGAAAAAATGAAAGAAGCAAAGCCGCCTAAAAAGCCGCTGCTGTTCTATTACAGCATCGTGCTGCTGTGCGTTGTGCTGTTTAATGCATTTATTGCACCCATGTTCCTTGATGATCCTGTCAAGGAGGTGGATTACGGCACCTTTATGCGCATGGTGGAAAACAAGGAGGTAAACAAGGTTCAGGTGAACACCGATGAGATCACCTTTACCGACAAGGACGACAATGTATACTATACCAGCGCGATGGACGACCCGGATCTCACCGAGAGGCTGTATGAATCCGGCGCGCAATTTGACCGGACGATAGAAAAGACCGTGAGCCCGCTCGTGAGCTATCTCATCACCGGCGTGCTGCCGATAATACTCTTCGTAGCGCTCGGCCAGTACCTCTCAAAGCGGCTGCTCAGCCAGGCCGGCGGCAAGGATTCGCTGATGTTCGGCGGAATGGGTAAGAGCAACGCCAAGATATACATTCAGTCCACCGAGGGCATACACTTTGACGACGTTGCGGGCGAGGACGAGGCGAAGGAAAGCCTTGCGGAGGTAGTCGACTACCTGCACGACCCAACGAAATACAGCGAGGTCGGCGCATCCATGCCTAAGGGGCTGCTGCTCGTCGGCCCTCCGGGCACCGGAAAGACCATGCTTGCAAAGGCAGTTGCGGGTGAATCCAACGTTCCGTTCTTCTCGATATCCGGCTCGGAATTTGTCGAGATGTTCGTTGGAATGGGCGCATCCAAGGTTCGCGACCTTTTTGAGCAGGCAAAGCAGAAGGCGCCCTGCATAGTATTTATCGACGAGATAGACGCAATCGGCAAAAAGAGAGACGGCCAGTTCGGCGGAAACGACGAGAGGGAGCAGACGCTGAACCAGCTTTTGACCGAGATGGACGGCTTTGACGGCAACAACGGCGTAATAATACTTGCTGCAACGAACAGGCCGGAGTCGCTCGACCCGGCGCTGACCCGCCCAGGCCGCTTTGACAGGCGGATACCGGTCGAGCTGCCCGACCTTAACGGCAGGGAGGCCATATTAAAGGTACACGCCCGCAAGATAAAGGCGGAGCCGGACGTGGACTATCACGTCATTGCCAGAATGACCTCCGGCGCATCCGGCGCAGAGCTTGCGAATATGATCAACGAGGGCGCGCTCAGGGCGGTTCGCAGCGGCAGAAAAACGGTTTCGCAGGCCGACCTTGAGGAGAGCGTTGAGGTGGTAATAGCGGGATACCAGAAGAAGAACGCCGTGCTTTCGGATAAGGAGCGCAGTATCGTTGCCTACCACGAGATAGGCCACGCGCTGGTCGCGGCGCTTCAGTCCAATTCCGCGCCTGTGCAGAAGATAACCATAATCCCCCGTACCTCCGGCGCGCTGGGATACACTATGCAGGTTGAGGAAAACGACAGGTATCTCCTTTCGAAGGAGGAGCTGGAAAACAAGATAGCTACGCTTACGGGCGGGCGAGCCGCGGAGGAGGTCGCGTTCAACGAGATAACCACAGGCGCATCAAACGACATTGAGCAGGCGACAAAGCTCGCCCGCGCAATGATAACCCGCTACGGCATGAGCGATGAGTTCGGCATGGTCGCGATGGAGACGGTGACCAACCAGTACCTAGGCGGGGACACCTCGCTGAGCTGCTCTGCGGATACGCAGCGGGTTATCGACCAGAAGGTGACGGACATAATAAAGCGGCAGCACGAGAAGGCGCTGAGCCTGCTTCGGGATAACAGAGAAAAGCTGGATAAGCTGGCGCAGTACCTTACCGAGAAGGAAACCATCACCGGCGAGGAATTTATGGGTATATTGAACGGCTTTAAGGAGGCGGCGGTATGAGCTCTGAACACAGATATATTTGCATAGAGCTGCTGGAGGGCGTGCTGCTGGTAATGCTCGGCGTTGCAACGATGCTGCGCACAGAGCAGGTGCTCAACAGCCTTACGGTCATAGTCGGCATGATCGCCGCGGTCACCGGCCTTGCCGATGTAATGTTTTACATACGCCTTGAGCGGCACACCGGATTGAGACCCGCGGTATCGTTGACATCCGGCATAATATCCATAATGCTGGGTCTTGTGCTGATAGCCCATCCCGGCGTTGGCACAGGGGCCATGCTGGTGCTCTTTCCGGCGTTTATAATTGCCCACTGCATAGCCCGCCTTGCCCACCTGAATATGGTTCGCTGCCTTGCTGGCGAGGCGAGCTTCTGGCTTGCCCTCGTTTCAAACGCGGTCGGCCTCGTGCTGGGCGTTATACTGCTGTTTAACCCCGCGGCCTCCGCCGCAACGCTGGGCATGCTCATAGGTATAGACCTTATGCTGCTTGGGCTGGACGCGGTGATATTCGCGATAGACTGCTATTGCAGGCTGAAATAAAAAACAAAAAGAACGCGATCCCCCGGATACACCGGTGGGATCAGATCACAAAACCCCCAGCGAATGCCGGGGGTTTTCTGATGGTTTGGTGCGGCATGGATGCTGCACACTTATTTTTTTATGGAAGCAAAGCGCCTCAGCCGAAAGTTGCACCTTGTTATTTAAATCCGTATACTAGTTTAGTTGTCGATCTCAGTAGAAAGGTTCTTTTCGTCAAAGCCGGGGTTTGCCTTTTTGAATGCACGGTTTTTGATAGTTCCGGCGATAACGGCGGGCAGCCAAATCAGAATGATACCGACATAACCCATATAGCCAAAACCATAATTGATGATGTTGGTGAGGCCGATGGTGGATGCCAAAACGGTCAGCACGATGAAGAACACGGCAACGATAGTGTTGTGGGTAGTCTTCTTGGAGTTGGGCATCTTCTTATCGAGCATGGGGGAGTAACGAAGTACCAGACCGTAGATAACGCCGACGCCAGTGGAAATATAAGCGGACATCAGGGCGATAACGTAGCAGATGGATACTGCAGCAGAACCGGTGGACTGGCAGACCCAGAGCAGGGGCAGAGCGGATTCAGTGCATTCGGGCATGTAGCACATCATCACGAAGTTGGTGAACCAAAGCATTATGGAGTTAATTATAATACCGTAGAACAACATCTTATCGATATTCTTATCGGTGCGAAGAACTGTGGATATACCGAGGATGCCGCCGACGGGACCCCAACACTGGAAGCCGGCATAGGAGAATACCTTTAACAGGATATAACCGAAGTTGGAGGAGTTGGCTTGCTCGGAAGACATCCACTGACCAAGATGGGCATTGCCGTTGAATATGGCGGTAAAGCAGATAATCAGCATGCAAACAAAAATCAGGACGGCAAGTACCGTGCCGGCTGCGGTAACTACCTTGCGGCCGTAGATGCACAGCAGCAGCATTACAAGACCGACGAGTACGATGCCAACGTAATAATTGAGGCCAAAGTAGGTCTGAAATACTGTTGCGCCGCCCGCTACGCAGGAAGCTATGGCCATAATGTTCGCGATATTAAAGGCTACTTCGTATACGGGAGAGAGTACCTTTTCATAAGGATGGTACAACTTATCGGTAAGCTGACGGAAGTTATAGATGTTATTATTCTTGCCGAGTATGAGCAACTCACGATAGGCCCAAGCAATTAGTACGACCACTAGAATGGGGGTCCATATCGCATGATAACCAAAACGGGTAAGGAAGCCCATTGTTTGGCTTCCGGAGGCAAAACCGCCGCCTGCGTGTATAGAGAACCAAGTGGCAGATATTGCCAAAATCGCACCGAACGATACCTTATTTTTGTTATCCATAATTAATCTCCTATCAAATGGTAAATAGTAATTTTTACGGTTAATAACGTTACTTGAGATTGAAATACTGGAGGTCAGTCTCCATTGCGGTGCCTTCATCCAGCAGCTTCTTTATGTTTTCTTCTGAATAGCCTAACTCCTTTAGGTAGAACGAGGTATCTTGGCCGAGAGAAGGAGCATCAGCCCTTGGGGGTTCGGTAACGCCGCCGAACTTTGCGGGAGTCTGAGCTTCTACGAAATCCTCTCCCTCTGCGTTCTTGTAGTGGCGCAGATAGAGGTTGTCCCATGCCTGCTTTGATTCGAGAACCTCAGGAACGTTGGTGAGTATCGCGTGTGGGATGTCATTCTCACGGAGCGCTTGGTCAGCCTCGTCGCGAGTAAACATCTTAAAGCCATCGGCAACTATGCCTATGACGGTCTGGCTATGGGCATTGCCACCGTTAAAGGTGCTGAGCACAGGGTCGTTGATGAGCTCGTCACGCTTGAATATCTTCATGAACAAGGGAAAATATCTCTCGTATTCATGGCAGCACACCATTATCCACTTGCCGTCCTTGCACTCGTAGGTGTTGTTGAGTGGAGTGTTCTGGAGACGGCTCTTGGGGTACTGATCCAAATCAGAGCACTGTATAGAAACAAAAGGATCGGAAAGTCCCCATACGGCCTGACCATAAAGGGAGACACCAACCTTGCTGCCCTCACCGGTAGCACGCTGCTTTACGACTGCGGCACATATGGCGCCGGCCATCGTGCAGGCGGTCATATTATCGGCAAAGGCGGAGAGGGGAATCATAGGGGAAGTATTCTTTTCCATAGTGGCGTACATGGCACCACCAAAAGCCCAGAAACAGGTGTTATCAAAGCCTGCGTCGTTGGCCATGGAACCCGTTTCACCAAAGCCGGTTATCTGAGCCCATATGAGCTTGGGATACATTGCGGAGAGCGTTTCATAGTCCATGCCGATTTTTTTCAGTGCACTGGTACGGGTGTTGGTGAGAAATACATCGGCAGTAGCGAGAAGCTTGTGCATGGCCTCCAGGCCATCGGGGGCCTTGAGGTTCAGGCAAATGCTGTGCTTGTTTGCATTATGTATACCGTAGGCGAGCGGACGCATACCGGGAAGCGGTACTGCAAAACGTGTGGTGTCGCCCCTTGGGGGCGCCTCAACCTTGATGCACTCGGCGCCCCAGTCGGCCAGTATTCTGCCGGCTGCCGGCGCTGCCACATAGGTAGTCAGCTCGACTACGCGCACGCCATCAAGAAGATTGTAGGGGTTCTTTGTCATAAAACTGTCCTTTCTGTTTTGCGTTCTGTGATAGCGAAGGTGTGTTCCTTATCCAACATCGCCATTTATTCCGGACAGGTGAATGCCGTATTTCTTCAGCTTACGCATTACGGTTGAATGGTTTACGCCTAAAGCCTCGGCAAGTTTTCTAGT
Organism: Acutalibacteraceae bacterium; assembly: GCA_963640685.1. Taxonomy (GTDB): domain Bacteria; phylum Bacillota; class Clostridia; order Christensenellales; family CAG-138; genus SFEL01. The sequence goes on along the minus strand of CAVIAA010000003.1, from coordinate 29,004 downwards.
TGAACCTACCTCGGCGTATACCTTCGTGAGATAGTCCCTTTCGCGCTTATCCATATAGTCGGAAAGAGTATCGAAACACACAGTACTGCCGCTTACGGCATGGCCGTATACTTCGGCAAGTATTTTTTGCGGTATGGTCAGGTACTCGCCGGTGCCTGTAATGACCATTTCTTCTACCACATTGCGTATTTCTCTTGCATTGCCGAGCCAGGAATAATCCTCCAATATCTGCATACTGGCAGCGCTTATCTTCCTCTTGGTGTTGTACTTTTTGTTGTAATGCTCCAAGAAAAAGAGGAATGTAGGGTATATATCCTCCCTGCGCTCCCTGAGAGGAAGCACCGTAAGGTTGAGCACACTGAGCTTGTAATAAAGGTCACTTCTGAATTTCTTTTCGTTTACAAGTGACCTGAGCGGAATGCTGGAGGTACATATCACCCTTACATTGACGTTCACATTTTCACCAGTGTCAGGGTCTCGGTATGTATTTGTATCCAGCATCCTGAGAAGCTTTGCCTGCATTGTAAGCGACAACTCGTCAACATTACTAACAAGCATTGTTCCACCGTTTGCCTCAGCAATCTTGCCGGGCTTGCCCGGCGTGCCGAAAATTTCCTCCGAAAGTGCTGCGTCGTCCAGAGCACCGCAAGATATCCGAATAAAAGGTTTATCGCTGCGGTTGCTGTGATCGTGTATAAAACGGGCCAGCATGCTTTTGCCGGTTCCGACCTCGCCGGATATGAATACCGGCATATTGTAGGTGGCCATGGCTGTTGCTGTCCGGAGACATTCTCGGCTTACCTTGCTGACGGCTATTATACCCTTTGACTGAGTGCCGGCAGCCAGCGCAAAATGGCTGGTAAGCTGATTCATTTTCTTTTCTACGCGGCCGATGCGTTTTGCAAGGTCAGCATATGCCGAACCGTCCAGTACATTAGTTATGACATACTGAACATCGCCGTTCTCGTCCATGATAGGGCAGGAATCGGCAACTATGGTGCCATTCTTAGTGCTGTGGACGTCCACAGAAACACGCTTTGTACATATTGCCTGCATACAGGTTGAGCCGTCGATAATGTTTTTATCCACGAGAGCCTGCATATTTACGCCGGGTTTCATAGTACCGCCGGCAAGATCGGTCAACCGTTTATATGCTTCGTTGAAGTATATAACGTAACCTGAACCATCGGCGATCATAAGCCCATCGTAGGAATGCTCAACAGCATGAGCGATCAGCGTAGAAAGTGATGGTTGCATTTTTGCAATCACCTCCGAAAGCACTTGATGAGGATTACGCAAGTATAGTACACTACCCGGATGGAAATGTCAAATACTTATCAAAAAAATACACAAGAATTTATGACAAGCGATTTTTGCTTAAAAATAACTGCCAAATTTTGAACAAACCTCTTGCATTTTTAGATTTGTTTGTGTAGTATAGTGCCGCACTTGACCTAAAGGATTACAAATGATTGCAGAAATGCAATCATATACGCTTTGTTTAAGCGGAGGTCGTTTATGGAACTTTGTAACAAAACGATCGCGCAGAGCCTTCACGAGAAGGCGGCGGAGCATCCCGATAAGGAAGCCTATGTTTTCGATGGTGTATCTTATGCTTGGAAAGATGTAGACAGAATATCGGATGCCATGGCCGCGTCCTTTTACGGGAGAGGCGTGAGAAAAGGTATGCGTGTCGGCATATGGGGTGTGAACACTATAGCTTGGGCATGCAGCTACTTTGCACTGCAAAAGCTGGGCGCGGTAGCGGTGTTGTTCAACTATTCCCTTAAAGCCATGGAGTTGGGGCCGCTTATCAACCAGGTGGAGATAAGATACCTGCTCATAGGCGAGGCGAAGGCGGGGCTGGATTATGACTATATATATAGCTTGATGGCACCCAAATTTAAAACCGTCAAGGAATCTTGGCACATTGAAAAAGAATTTAAAGAGCTTGAAAAAACGGAGGTAAAGGATGAGGAAAAGGCACTGCTGGCAAACATTCAGTGCGATATAGACTGTCACGATAGCTGTACCATAATCTTTACCTCCGGAACCACAGCGATGGCAAAAGGTGTGCTGCTTTCTCATTATGGGATAATAAACGATGCCAGAGCAATCGCAAAGGGTATGCATTGGACGCAGCGCGACAAGATGCTCATAGCAATGCCGATGTTCCACTGCTCCGGCCTGACGTGCGCGCTGATACTCAGTATGTGCGCCGGTATATCCGCGGTAATAGTGCGCAAGTTTTCTCCGGTCGAGGTAATGGCATCTATCGAAAAGTACAGATGCACAGTTTTTAATGCTGTACCTTCAATGCTGTTGATACTCAAGGATCACCCCGACAGGGAGAAATATGACCTGAGCTCGTTTTATTCCGGTACGATGGGCGGTTCTAAGATAAGCCGCGATGATTTTGAGGCGGTGTGTAATACCTTCCACCTTACGAACTACCTGTCGGTATATGGACAGACAGAATGCTCACCCATAGTGTGTATGGGGGTGTACGGAGACCCAATTGACGTTACGGTAAGCACAATAGGCAAGCCGCTGGAGGGGGTGAGCATGCGCATATGGCATTGCAGGGAGAACAGGGAGGCGGCCGTGGGAGAGCAGGGGGAGATACAGGTAAAAACTTTTTCTGTTATGAACGGCTATTATAACCGACCGGAATATGACGGCAAAAAGATCACTGCTGATGGATGGCTTCACACAGGGGATATGGGCTTCCGGGATGAAAAGGGTTATTATCACTTCATTTGCAGAGCTGATGATATGATAATACGATCCGGCGAGAATATATCTCCTACAGAGATAGAGGACTGTATTCATCACGCAACTCCTGCGATATCAATGGTAAAGGTAGTTGGTGTAGATGCACCGATCGTACAGGAAGAGGTAGCGGCCTTTGTAAAGGCTATACGGCCGATAGACCCGGAAAAACTGCGGAGATATGTGGCTACCTACCTTGCAAACTTCAAGGTGCCGAAGTATGTATTTCAGCTTGAGGATTTCCCAATGACAGCAAGTGGCAAGATAGACGATAAACGTCTGAAGGCAATGGCGAGGGAAATAGTGGACGAGCTGAACAGTAAAAACGAAGACAAGGGGGAATGTTGTGGTAATAGTTAGTCTCTTTGGAATCGCCGCGGGTCTGCTGCTGTTCATAGTGCTTTGCTTTAGACGGACAAACACCATACTCGCGGCGGTGCTTAGTGCAATGATAATGATAGCGCTATCGTTGCCGGCAATGGGCAATAGGCTTTCGGATATGTACGGGTTACTCATATCGGGCAGGGACGGTTTTATATCATACATGAGCGGCGTTGGCGGCTTCATTAAAAGCTATTTACTGCTCTTTATGTTTTCCGCCCTGTACGGTAAGGTCATGGATGACAGCGGCGCAATAAGACGCATTGCACTTGCACTCAAGAGGGTAATAAGACGGTCTAAACACGCCAAATTCTATGCGGTTTGTGTGCTTCCGGTGTTTTACATAGTGCTGGGCTATTGCGGCATATCTGGGTTTGTGATGGTGTTTGCCGTAGTCGCTTTGGGGAGAGAGCTGTTTTCGGAATGTGATGTTCCCTGGCGGTTTTATTGCTATGGTGCCTTGGGAAACATAACCAACGGTGTGCTTGCGGGCAACCTGCAGGCGCAGAATCTAAAAGCCGCGGAGCTGTTTGGTGTGAGCCCGACTGCGGGGGCTGCAATGTCACTGGTGTTCTGTGCGGTTCAGCTTACCGTAGCCGCCCTTATCATATGGTTTGATGTCAGGAAATGTGAAAAGAGAGGAGAAGGCTTTTATCCGGATGGTGAAGCGATAATGAGAACTCAAATCGGCGAAAGCCGGGCTGAGAACGAGCTGCCCGGGCTGCTTAAGTCTGTGCTGCCGATAGCGCTTACTGTTTTTGTCGTGATAGCTCTGAAGGCGGAGGCAGAAACAACGCTTGCGGGAGTTAGTATACTCTGTTTCTTGATATTCCATAGGCAGCTCGTATCGCCTAAGGATACTCTTAACGCAGGCCTACAGGCAGGGATAATGCCTGTGGTGACCGTTGCCGCCGTTACCGGGCTTGCAACGATAATGCCTCAGATGCCCGGTTTTGCGGTTATAGCGACGATGTTCGATAAACTGCCGGACCTGACGGGTGGTGTGCTGTTGATATCCGTTATGACGGCACTTATTGCAAATACGGTGCCGGTACTCTCGTCAGAGGGCATAGCAACGATAATAGCACAAAAATTTGCCGGAATTTCTGCCGAAAACGGGGCAAGGCTGGCTATTTGTGCGCAGCTCTCACCATGTACACCTTGGTGTGCCGGCGTAATAAACGCGGTTGCTCTTACAAAAATAGACCTGAAAACGGCCTCGTGGTATTATTTCGGCATATCTTTTTTCCCGAGTCTTGCTGCCCTTGCGGTAGTGATGCAGCTGATAGCACTGGGCGTGTTTGCGTGAGAGCAAAAAAACAGGTCGGCTATGCCGTCTGAATTATTGCGATAGATAATCAAAAAGGAGATATTTGTATGATTCTTAATCAGGAAGACTTGGCCATTGCCGCTCTTGTGGAAAAATGGTGCAAGGAAAAGGTCGCCCCGGTGGCTGCCGATTACGATGCCGGACACCAATTCCCAGCTGAACTCTACGACAACATGGTGAAGATGGGTCTTAGTGCCATAGGCGTACCAAAGGAGTATGGCGGTCCCGGTTTGAACAACATACAGCAGACTGTAGTTGCGGAAATGCTGGGCAAGTATGAGTTGGGTCTTAGCAGTGCGGTGGGAGTAAATGCGTCCAACGCGCACCTTATGGATATGTTTGGCACCGAGGAACAGAAAAAGTACTTCATGGAATATGAAACCAAGGGATGGACTGGATTCTGTCTTACCGAGCCCAACGCCGGTTCCGATGCGGGCGGTGTACGCACGGTTGCCGTGCAGGAAGGGGACGAGTGGGTCATCAACGGCTCTAAGTGCTTTATAACGAACGGCGGGATATGTGACATATACCTCGTGTTTGCTTCTACTGACAGATCACTTAGAACGAAGGGCATAAGCTGCTTCATGGTTGAACGTAACCGTCAGGGCGTAAGCATAGGCAAGATAGAGAACAAGATGGGTATACGTCTCAGCAATACTGCGGAGGTAATATTCCAAGACGTGCATATTCCAAAGGATCACCTTGTGGGTCAGGTAAACAACGGATTCAAAATGGCCATGATGACACTGGACGTATCCCGTCTCAATGTCGGCATTGCCGGCGTGGGCCTCGCTTCTCGTTGCCTTGAGGAGGCGGTACAGTATGCAAAGACTCGTGTGCAGTTTGGCAAGCCAATTGCAAAGCTCGGCGCAATACAAACAAAAATAGCCGACATGGCTATAGACGTGGAATCCACTCGTCAGCTTTGCTACCATGCCGCAGAGCTGATGGACGCGAAGCTCCCTTACGGAACAGTGTCCTGCATGGCCAAGTGCCACGGCGCAGACATAGCAAACAGGGCGGCGACGGAGGCACTTCAGGTCTTTGGTGGATACGGCTACATGAACGACTACCCCATGGAGAAGCTGTTCCGGGATGCCAAGATACTTCAGATATACGAGGGTACATGTGAGGTACAGCGCCAGGTCATTGCAGGGGCTTATCTGCGTTAAGATATTAGAATTCAGAAAGGCGAAATTACGATATGAAGATAGCTGTTTGTGTCAAGCAGGTACCCGATACGACCGAGATTCGTATCGATCCTGTTAAAAAGACTTTGATACGTCAAGGCGTCCCAAGCATTACCAACCCATTTGACGTGAACGCGATAGAGGCCGCATTGCGCCTCAAGGATCAGTATAGCGGAGAGGTCACCGCCATATGTATGGGTCCAGAGCAGGCGAAGGCTGTTCTGCGTCAGGCCATATCTATGGGTGCGGATAATGCATATCTGGTGACTGACCGTGCTTTTGGCGGTTCCGATACATATGCTACAAGCTATATACTTGCAAAGACGCTGGAGAAGCTTGGACCCTTTGATGTTATCATTGGAGGCAAGCAGGCCATAGACGGAGATACCGGACAAACGGCACCCTCTATTGCAGAACATATGGGTTGTGCACGCCTTACGTATGTTTTGGATATGAAGATAGAGGGGAATAAGATGATAGCCCGCCGGCAGGTAGAGGAAGGGATACAGATCACCGAAGCTAAGCTCCCGGTTCTGGTAACTGTCACGAAGGATACGAATACCCCTCGTTATGCAACTCTTGAACGGACGCTTTATTCCGTGCGCTGCGATATACAAAACATAACACTGAGGGATATGCAAGAGGATTTTGACCAGTCCAAGATAGGGCTTGACGGTTCTCCTACGAGGGTAAAATTTACTTTTACTCCTGAGCGTACTAGCCTGTGCGAAAGACTTGAGGACAATACCCCCAAGGAGTTGGCGCACAATCTGGTAACAAAGCTCATCGATGTGAGAGCACTGTAAGAAAGGAGAAGCAGAATGAGTTTTGAAGCTTATAAGGACGTATGGGTATTTATCGAGTGTTTCGACGGTGAGCCTAAAAAAGTTGGTTTTGAGCTGATGGGACAGGGTCGCAAGCTGGCGGACGATATGGGTCAAAAGCTCTGCGCTGTCATAATAAGCGACGACGTTGACAAAGCGATAAAGGAAGCAAGTCTCTATGGCGCAGATAAGATATATGTAGTTAAAGCTGCCGAGTATAGATTCTATACTGCCGATGCGTACGGTCAAGCAATGCTGGAGCTGTGCCATAAGTATAACCCAAACGCCATACTGATAGGTGCAACCATAAACGGACGCGATCTGGGCTCAAAATTGGCGGTAAGTCTGCGCACGGGTCTCACGGCGGACTGCACCGGCCTCTTTATGGACGAAGAGAAGCAGAATGTGGTATGGGAACGTCCGGCATTTGGTGGCAATCTGTATGCTCAGATAGTCTGCGCAACTACCCGCCCCCAGATGGGTACCGTCCGTCCCGGCAATTTCCAGCGTCCCGCACAGAATCCGAATAATAAGCCCGAGATAATATGGGAAAACATACCTGTCGATACCGGAGCCGTTCGAACGAAAGTGCTGGACTTTATTGCGGCCGCAAAGAGCGATGGCATAGACGTAGCAGATGCTGATATAGTGGTCTCAGGCGGACGAGGAATGAAAAACGGCGAAAACTTTAAGATACTTCAGGAGCTGGCAGAAGTTGTTGGCGGTGCTGTAGGTGCGAGTCGTGCTGCGGTAGATTCCGGCTGGATAGACCAGAGCCATCAGGTTGGACAGACGGGCAAGACCATATCACCCACGATATACATAGCCTGCGGTATATCCGGTGCTGTACAGCATATAGCGGGTATGAGCAAGTCCAAGATAATCGTTGCCATAAACAAAGACGAGACTGCTCCGATATTCGATGTGGCTCACTATGGCATAGTGGGTGATCTGTTTGAGATAGTTCCTGCTCTCACTAAGGAACTCAAGGCAATGAAAGAAGCATAGCGCTTCATTCATCAAGCAAGCCGCTGCTAGGGGAAGAAGCGGCTTGCTGTGCTTATTAAGAAACGGAGGTGTGAAATGCTGTACACTCTTGGCGTAGACATAGGATCCTCCTCTTGCAAGGCGGTGGTGCTGGCCAACGGCAGGGATATAATCGCTTCTGCCGCTGTACAGTCCGGAACGGGTACAAGCGGCCCGAGCAGGTTGATGGAGGAAATATATGCTGCCTCGGATCTTGGACAGAAGGACTTTTCTGCCATAGTGGTTACCGGTTACGGCAGGTATTCTATGGAGCTGCCTGCCAGAGCAATAAGCGAAATAAGCTGTCATGCAAAGGGCGTCGGCTTTCTGTTTCCCGAGGCACGAACGATATTGGATATAGGCGGGCAGGACTGCAAGGCGATAGAAATAGACGAAAACGGTGTAGTAAGCGAGTTCTACATGAACGACAAATGCGCTGCGGGTACGGGTCGATTTATAGACAATATGGCTCGCGTGCTGGAAACGGATGTAAAGGAAATGGGCGCGCTTGATGCCGAGAGCGAGAACAAAGTTTCGGTATCCAGTACATGCACCGTGTTTGCGGAGTCCGAGGTAATAAGCCTACTTAGCAAAAGAATAGAGAAAGTAGACATCATAGCGGGGATACACGATTCCGTAATAAGCCGCGCAATGGGGTTGATAAACAGGACGGCGAAGAAGCCCGAATTTGTGCTTACCGGCGGGGTCGCAATGAATAACGGCGTAAGACGAGCCTTTGAAGAGGCACTCAAGAGAAAGGTACTGGTCGCAGACCGGCCTCAGCTTACCGGGGCGCTTGGCGCGGCTCTTTTCGCCTACAAGGATGCGCTTAAAAACACGAAATAGATAATGGAGGGAATCATGAGCGAAGAAATAAAAGCCGGAGTTCATTTCGATGAAATGTCATCGAAAGATATGCTGAATTACTTGGTCGCCAAAAACATGGAGGATGCCCGCCAGGCGAAGGCACGGGGCGATCTGGTTTGCTGGGCCAGTTCCATAGCGCCGTGTGAATTCAACGAAGTAATGGGCGTGTACACAGTGTATCCGGAGAACCACGTAGTTGGCATAGCTGCAAGGAAGGGTGGGCCAGAGTTGCTGGAGTACGCTGAGGCTAAGGGCTATGCAAACGATATATGTGGATATGCGAGGGCAAACCTTGCCTATATGGATGTGCAGCATTGTATTTCAGAAGAAATGCCGCTGCCAGATTTTGTGCTGCTCTGTAATAACATATGTGAGACGCTGTTGAAGTGGTATGAGAATATAGCCTATTCACTTCATATACCATGTATAATACTCGATGTTCCATACAATCAGGGTGACGAGATAACGCAGCAAAATATAGATTACGTAAAGGCTCAATTTAAGGATATAATACGTCAGCTTGAGGATATATGCGGCAAGTCGTTTGATTATGATAAGTTCGGCGAAGTCATGAAGGTCGCTTCTGAAAACGCAAGGGCTTGGAAGGACGCAACGGACCTTTGCTCTGCCGTGCCGTCTCCGCTCAATGGCTTTGACATGTTCAACTACATGGCTCTTATAGTCTGCATGAGAGGCAAGCCGGAGTGTGGAACTGTTTTTCGCAAGCTGGAGGTGGAGCTCAAGGATAGAATAGCAAATGGTATATGTGGTCTTAAGGGAGCCGAGGAGAAATATAGGATAATGTGGGACGGCATAGCTTGCTGGCCGTATCTTTCATACACATATAAGACGCTCAAGGCAAGAGGAATGAATATGACGGGATCGAATTATCCCGCAGCATGGGCGCTGACATATACGCCGGGAAATCTGGATGAATATGCAAAAGCGTATACCGGAATGGCAAATAACCTTGGCCTCAAGGGCGCTACAGAGGTACGCAAGAATATAATTCAAGAAACCAAATGCGAGGGCGTGGTCTGGCATATAAACAGAAGCTGCAAGATATGCGACTTCATGCAGTATGAGATAGCTCAGGCCCTGAAAAAGGATCTCGGTGTAGCCGTTACTACATTTGACGGTGATCAGGCAGATCCGAGAAATTTCTCAGAGGCGCAGTATGAAACTAGAATAGATGCCCTTGTAGAAATGATGGATGCTAAAAAAACAAAAGCGGAGGAAGAATAAAATGAAAACTGAAGAATATATCGAAAAACTCTTAAAAATCTCCGCATCGCCGCACGAGGCCGTGGAAACTGCGGCGAAAAAGACGGGCAAGAAACTTGTGGGCTGGGTAGCGCCCTATGCACCCGAGGAGATAATATACGCTGCAGGGGCAATCCCAGTTGGCCTTTGGGGAGGAAACGTAGAGCTGCAAAATGCCCGCACGTATCTGCCGTCATTTGCCTGTTCAATAATGCAGTCCATACTGGAATATGAGACAAGGGGTACTTATGACTGCCTGAACGCGGTCATCATACCGGCTCCGTGCGATACGCTTAAGTGTATAGGGCAGAAGTGGAAAGGAAAGTGCCCTGCGGTACCGTTTGTACATCCGCAAAACAGACAGTCCGAAGCATCGCTTGAGTTTTTGGCGGATCAGTACAAGATGCTGTGCTACCGGCTGGAGCCGATACTTGGCGTTACGATAACCGAAGAGGCATTGTCGGGATCTATAGAGTTTTACAATAAGTACAGGGCTGCAATGCGTGAGTTCACAAAGGTAGCTGCGGACTATCCGAGAATAATTACCCCAACGGTACGCCATAACATTATAAAGGCGGGCTTTTTTATGGATAAAAAGGACTACCTGCCGCTGATAGAGGGCCTCACGAATGAACTGCGCAAGGACCAGCCGGAGGAATGGAACGGAAAACGTGTAGTGGTAACCGGTATCACCATGGAACCGAACGAATTGCTGGACATATTTGGTCAGTTCGATATAAGCATAGCAGCGGACGACCTTGCACAGGAATCGCGTCAGTTTACGACCGATGTGCCTTACATGGCAGAGCCAGTATACGCCCTCGCACAGCAGTGGCGCAATCGTGTTTGTTCGTTGGCTTTTGACCCATATAAGAGCCGCATAAACAGCCTTATTGAGACTGTGCGCGCAAAGAAGGCTGACGGATTGGTCATAGCGCTGATGAAGTTCTGCGATCCGGAGGAATATGATGTTCCAATTATTTTGGACGCTTGCAAAAAAACGGGGATCCCATGCCTTACCATCGAGATAGACCAGCAGGCGACCTCTGTGGAGCAGATAAGAACAAGACTGCAAAGCTTTGCAGAAAATATGTAGTGTCCCTCGCTGTCCGGGTATATCCCCCCATCCTTCCCGGACAGCTTTCTTTAATTTTATACTAAAAAATCAGGAGACAGTATACAAGGAGAATGAAAACGCCGGAGCTGCCAATATTCATAGACACAAACATGCGGAATGCCTGCAACCGGATGACGCCTGCCGCATATCAACGGCTTCTAACCAACGTAGTGGAGAGGTATTTCCGACCCTCCGGGCAAGATATAAACGAGATGTTCAGGCAAGGCAGAGCGTTTGCATACGTTGCGGATACAACGGAGATTCTGCATGCCTTTGACTATACGGACGATATAATATGCAGAATATGGCTTTCCGAAGAGGGAGGGGCGGCTTCAAGGCTGGAGCTGGCCTATTATAATCGGACGAGAAATGAGATATCTTTCGTGAGTGCGGTGTATTTTTTGGTCATTGATATGGTAACACGGTGCGTTGTTCGAGACCCCAAAAGCACGATGGATTTTTCCTACTTTTCAAGGGGCGAGAGACTGATAACCTCATCCAGCCGGATAAGCGTAAATGCGGAAGAGATGGAATGCGCCGGGAGCATTATCATTCCTCCGAGCTGGATAGATGCAGTAGGACATGCGGATAATGTGAGGTATCCGGATATGGCGTATGATGTGCTTAGTGAGGGGAAAAGAGCGGCGATGGACAGACTCAGGCGCAGTGAGATATACTTTCAACGTGAGCTTTCTACGGGGGAGAGAGTTACACTTAAAAAGACTGAGAGCGAGGAGGAAGCAATAGTGGTCGGTATAAGGGCTGACAGTATTGTCGCCTTTGTGTGCAGGCTGTGCTTTGAAAAACAATAATGGATGGTTACGATATAAAAGAGCTGATGCCAGGGCTTTACCGCATACCGGTGCCGCTGACGGGAAACCCGCTTAAGGAGCTTAATTGCTACCTTTTTCGGCGCACAGAACAGCAAGGTAGCAGGAACCTTATAGTTGATACAGGATTTGCAAAGAGGGAATGCTTTGAGACAATAGAGCTTGGTTGTGCCGCCTGCGGAGCTGCGCTGGAGGAGACAGACATATTGCTTACCCATATACATGCCGATCATATATCAGGTGTTCCATTCCTCAAAAGGCCGGGAATAAAGGTTTACATTGGGAGACTGGATGCAAAGTTTCTTGTGGAAAGCAACGGTGGGAGGAATTTTAGGGACGTACTTGAGGATGTAGTACTGCGGCTACGTGAGAGCCGGGTAGATGAAAGGATACTCAAGGAAATGACTGAGGCTACCTTCAGTACGATAATACCAAAGGAAGCGCAATACTGCGAGTATGAATTTATAGAGGACGGAGAAAGGCTGACGGCAGGGGGATATACGTTAAAAGCCGTATGTACGCCCGGACACACTCCAGGGCATATGTGTTTTGAGGTTGAAAATACTGGGGCGATGATACTCGGAGATCATGTGATGTTTGACATTACGCCTAACATAACACATTGGCCCGGCGTTGAAGATTCGCTTGGCGATTATCTGAACAGCCTTGACCGGATAGATGCATGCGATGTCACGCTGCCGCTGCCTGCCCACAGACATAAGGGCGATTTTCACAGCAGGATATCTCAACTCAGGGAACACCATGAGAAACGGATCGCAGAGTGCCTTTCCGTTGTACACAGATTGAATGTGGGTTATCTTTATGAGATAGCCGGAGGCATGACTTGGAAGATACGTGCTGACAGCTGGGATGGTTTTCCGCCGATGCAGCGCTGGTTTGCAATAGGTGAGTGTATATCGCATATAGACTATCTTAAGAAACGCGGCTACATAGAGGAACTTAGAGATAAGAAAGGTTTCCTTTGCTACCGAGCCGTAAAGTGCTTGTAGATTCAATGCCTACAGGAAAATAAAACGAAGATATCTCTCTGCTTTATTCTTGTATATACTTATATACTGGTACCGATCCTAAAAGTACACCAGTAATTGTATTGCAAGGGGTTTCTATTAAGAAGGCGGTATCTGCGGCGGACTTTTTCTGCATCGGCTTCGGCGCGATAGTTGGTGTGGTCTGTGTCCATAAACAACTGGATAGTGGAGAGCGGAGAACCGTTTCCTGCAGCCCGCCATATTGACAGCGGGAGCACAACAATTATATATTAATCTGATGCAATAAAACGGGGGTCATCCCCGTTTATTTTATGTACGAAGGGAGCGGAGTGACATGCTGAGAGAAACTACGGCCGCGGCCGGAGCCGGCCCGGGCGGGGCAAAAGAGCTGGAGAGCTGCATACTTGAGCTGGCAGAGGGAAGGGCGGATGCCATGGAGCCGCTTTACCGAATCGCCAACCCTGCCGTGTATGCCTATTCGCTTTCGCTGCTTAAAAACCCGCAGGAGGCGGAGGACGCGGCGCAGGATTGCTTCGTTAGGGCGTTTTACGGCGCGGCGGGTTACAGGCCGCAGGGCAAGCCTATGGCATGGCTGATGACGATCGCCCGCAACCTCTGCATGGAAAGGCTGCGCGAGGGGAAAAGGCGGGCAAGCATACCCGAGGAGGAATGGGAAAACCGGCTTGGGGCTGCGGCGCCCTGTTATGATGACAGGATAGTGCTGGAGCAGTGCATGAGGGCGCTGGAGGACGGCGAGCGGCAGATAGTTGTGCTGCACGCCGTTGGCGGGATGAAGCACCGCGAAACGGCGGAGCTCTTGGGGCTGCCCCTTGCAACGGTGCTCTCAAAGTACAGCAGGGCTATGAAAAAACTGAAGGCAAAACTAAGCACACAGGGAGGCATTTAGAAAATGAGCAGCAGGCAGACGGAAGAACGCATTCGGCGCGCATTTGAAAACGCCGCCCCGAACGACCTCGAGCATATAATGAAAAGATGCAGGGAAGGAAAGGAGAAGGTGATAATAATGGAAAGCACGCCTAGGAAGAGGAACGGAGCGCTGAAAAGGGCGCTGGCGGCGGCCGCGGCGCTGGTAATGGTAATAGCGGGGGGCGCGGTATATACGGCCAATTACGGTGTAAGGTCGGTCGTTTCGCTGGATGTTAACCCCAGCATCGAGCTTGGCGTAAGCAGGGGCGAGCGGGTGGTATCCGTTGAAGCGAGAAACGAGGACGCCGCAAAGGTCATAGGCGACATGAAGCTCAAGGGCAGCGACCTTGACGTTGCGGTGAACGCCATAATAGGCTCAATGCTGCGGGAAGGATACATATCCGAAATGGCAAACTCCATACTCATAAGCGTTGACGATGACGACCCGCAAAAGGGGGCGGAGCTTCAGGCGAGGCTAAGCGCCGAGGTAAAGGATATGCTGGATGCGGGCAGCTTTAAGGGGGCGGTGCTCAGCCAAACCATAAGCGGCGACCCGGAAACAAAGCGGCTTGCGGAGCAATACGGCATAACCGAGGGCAAGGCGCAGCTCATTCGGCAGATAACCGAGGGTAGCGCGGTGCATACCTTTGAGGAGCTTGCGGGGCTCAGCGTAAACGAGCTCAACCTTATAGGCAAATCCGGCGGCAGGAGCATAGAGAACGTTGCATCTGAGGGGAGCGCGAGCGACAGCGCCTACATAGGCGAGGCAAGGGCAAAGCAGGCAGCCTTAAAACACGCCGGCGTTGAGGAGAGCGAAATATCCGAATACGAGTTTGAAATGGACTACGAAAACGGCAAAATGGTATACGAGCTGGAGTTTTGCTGCAACGGGAGCGAGATGGAATACGAAATAGACGCAAAGACCGGCGAAATAATAAAAAGCAGGAGCGAGGAAAAGAACAAGGCAGAGCAGAAGCAGCAGAAAAAGCAGGAAAAGCAAAGCGCGCCCGATAACGGAGAGTACATAGGCGAGGACGCGGCAAGGTCCATAGCACTGGAGAACGCCAAGGTCGGCTCCGACAGCATCAGCGGCTATAAATGCAGGCTGGAGCGGGAGAACGGGCGAATGGTGTACGAAATCGACTTCAAGAGCGGCGGCTTTGAATACGAATACGAAATAGACGCCGTTTCCGGCTCAGTGCTGAAGCAGGACAGGGAGAAGGAGGACTGACAAACGCAAAAAAAGCAGCGGTTTTGCCGCTGCTTTAGCTTTATATGGGTCAATCGCCGATGCCCGCGCTCTTGTATATGAAGCGGGGCTGCTCGTCCATTCCGGAGAATATCAGCTCGTCCTCCGCCATGTCGCGCAGTGCCTTGAGCCTGTCCGCAAGGTCGGTAAGGTCTCCGTCGAATGCGTCGATAATCTTCTGAATACCCTCGTCGTTGAGCTTGACTATGCCGTCGTGCAGCTCCTTTGAGCCATCGGTAAGCTCCTGAACGCCGTCTATAAGCTCCGGCATTGAGCTCTGCATCGTCCTTACGCCGTCGTACAGCTCTATCGTGCCGGAATACAGCTTTGCCGTGCCGGCCTTTAGCTCTGCTGCGCCGCTCGTCAGCTTTGCAGCGCCGGCCTGTGCAGAGGAAACGCCCGCGGTATAGGTCGCGAGGCCGGTATAGAACTTGTTGTATTCGTCAAGCTGAGTTTTAAGCGCCGTTATCTTGCCTGCGGCTTCCTGCAGCGCTTTAGTCGCCTCCTCTCCCTGCATTGCTGCAGCCGTGGCCGCGGTTATTTGCGCCTGTATTGCTTCAGATGCCATCGTCGTAGCAACGTTTGATTCTATCGCGGCATCTATGGCAGCCTTTTTTGGGTCGTCTTCAGAAAGCGCAGAATAATCATCTTCGCTCATTGCAGGATCAAAAGATGCCAGAACCTTAGTACGTACTTCATTCGTAACCTTTGCCTTAACAGTGGCGGTCACCTGTGCCTTTACGGTCGCCTCGACTGTGCCGGCCATGTTTTTTGAAAGGGCATCCAGAACCGTTGCGTAGTTTTCAATGGTCAGGTCGGGAGCCTGCGCTTCGGTCACGCCGGCTTCGCGCAGCTGCGACGTTGCCGCCGAAAGCAGGGTGTTGAATACCTTCTTTGCGCCGGCGTTCAGCTCAGAGTTGTTGTCAGTCAGCTTGTTTAGGCCGCTGTTGAGCTCATTGGCGCCGCTGTAAAGCTGCGCCGCGCCGGAATCCAGCTCAGACGCGCCGGAGCAAAGCTGATATGCGCCGTCTAAAAGCTCGTTTACGCCGTCCACCAGCTCGTAGGATTTATCCAGCAGCGTGCGCAGACCGTCGTAAAGATCGTATGAGCCGTCCATCAGCTTATCCATAGCCTCGCTCAGATCATCCATGGAATCCGAAAGCTCGTCGGTATCGAGGTCGCTTTCCTCCTCCTTTTCCGCCGCCTTTCTGAACAGCTCGTCGGTAACTATGGTATATGTGCCGTCCAGTTCAAAGCCCTTTACCGTTGCGCTGATCTCGATATACTCGGGTATATCCAGCTTGTCGTTGTCGATAGAGAGGCTCTCGGTAAGCCCGGGGAAAGCCAGACCCGCAACGACCATCCTGCTGCCGTCGCCGATTATCCTGCCGTTGGTAACTGATACGTTGGAGAATATGTCGCCATCCAGCAGCATTGCGGTAAAAGCGAGGTAGGGAGCATACAGCGTCCGCTGCTTGCCGTCTATGCTGCGCTGCTGCGCGCGGGTGTTCTGGTAGTCTATGCGTATTGTCACGCTGCCGCTCTTGCCTTCAAGCTCTTCGGGGGTCACGGATACGCCGTTTAGCGTATAGCTGAAGCTGAGCTTAACAGGCAGAACGCCGCAAACCTCCTCAACGCCGTTTACTTCGTTGCCGTCCACGTCGTATACGCGGCTGCTGCCGGTTTTAAGGCGGTTCTTTACGCTGTCGGTAACTATGGCCTTTGTAACGCTGCCGTCAGCGCCGGTTATGACGTATACGTTGCTCGAGCTGCTGCTGCCGCCGGAGACCGTCACCGCAGATTTCTTTTCCGGCGCAGGGGTGGCTTCAACCGCGGAAAACAGCGATTCATCCTTGCTTTCGGCCTTCTTTGAGGCGTATACGCCCGCCGAGCCGCAAACGAGCAGGCAGCAGAGCGCGCCCGCCGCTATCCTTTTTATCATCTTGTCGTTCATATCGGTTCCGTCTCCTTATCAAGCGGCGTTTTCCGCCGTGTTTCTCTTTCTGTTGCTTTTGCGCATATCCAGCGTGGTAACGCCTATGAGCTTATCGCAGAGTATCAGCAGCGCGGGCAGTATGAATATTACGCAGAACATACTGACTATTGCGCCGCGTGCCATCAGCATGCACATCGAGCTTATTATGTCTATATCCGAATAGACGGCTACGCCGAAGGTCGCGGCGAAGAGCCCGAGGCCGCTTACGATTATGGAGGGCATTGAAACGGCAAGCGATGTCGCCGCGGCCTCTCTGCTGCTCCTGGTCTTGCGCTCCGCCTTGTAACGGGTGGTCATCAGTATCGCGTAGTCGACCGTTGCGCCGAGCTGTATCGTGCTTATGCATATAGGCGCTATAAACGGCAGCGACTGGCCTAAGTAATGCGGCAGGCCGAGGTTAATGAATATCGCCAGCTCTATTACGGATATCAGTATGAACGGCAGCGATATGCTCTTTTCCACCACCGCGATTATTATAAATATCGCCGCGATGGACACCGCGTTTACGACTTGGAAGTCGTGGTCGGTGGTCTCTATCATGTCCTTCATGCAGGGCGCTTCGCCTATGAGCATGCCGTTCGGATCGTACCGCTTAAGTATCTCGTTCAGGCTGTCGATCTGGTCGTTAACATCGTCGCTCGCGACCTTGTATTCGGAGTTTATCAGCAGCAGCTCCCAGCGGTCGCTCTTGAGCGTTTCTACAAGCTCGCTCGGCAGCAGCTCCTCGGGTATATCCGGCCCTAAAACGCTTTCAAGCCCAAGCACATAATTTACGCCGGGAACCTGCTCCATCTCCCTTATCATGCTCCTTACGCTGCTGGGTGCTACCGAGGAATCCACCAGCAGCATATGCGTTGAGGCGACGTTGAAGGTTTCGGAGAGCTTTTCGTTGGCTATGACGTAGGGTATATCACGCGGCAGGCACTGACCCATGTCGTAATATACTTCGCCGTTGGTCTTTTTGTAGCCGTAGTATGCCGGTGGAACCAGCAGCAGGAATATCAGCAGAAAAACGGGGAACCTTGCGCAGACCTTGTTTGAAAAGTTCGTCATGTCGGGTATTATCGACTTATGGCGGGTCTTTTGCAGCGGCTTATCCAGCAGCAGAATGAGCGCCGGAAGCACCGTTACGCAGCAAACGACGCCTATGAGCACGCCCTTTGCCATAACGAGGCCGAGGTCGCGTCCGAGGGTAAAGGTCATAAAGCAGAGCGCCGCAAAGCCCGCAACGGTGGTGGTTGAGCTGCCGACTACGGATACCAGCGTATCGCTTATCGCGGCGGTCATTGCCTCCTTGTTGTCGGGTATGGTCAGCAGCTTTTCGTTGTAGCAGTGCCAGAGGAATATCGAGTAGTCCATGGTCACCGCAAGCTGCAAAACGGCGGAGAGCGCCTTTGTTATGTATGATATCTCGCCGAAGGGAAGGTTGCTGCCGAGGTTGAGCATTATCGCGATGCCGATGCTCGCAAGAAATACGAACGGCACCAGCCAGCCATCCAGAAATATCACCATTGCGGCGCAGGCAAAGAACACCGCGAGGCCGACGTATATCGGCTCCTCAGTCTCGCAAAGATCCTTAAGGTCTGTAACGAGGGCGGACATACCCGCGACGAAGCACTGCTCGCCCACTGTTTTGCGTATCTCGCGAATAGCATCCATCGTGACATCCGCAGAGGTCGCGCTGTCAAAGAACACGGCGACCATAGTTGCATCGCCGGAGTTAAAGGCGTCGTATATCTTATCCGGCAGCAGCTCGATAGGTATGGAGATATCCGCAACTGAGTTATACCACAGCACCGTTTCAACGTGCTCGACCTGCTCTATGCGGCTTGTCATCTTGGCTACCTCGCTCGACGGCATGCCCTCGACCACGATAAAGGAAAAGGCCCCCTTGCCGAAGTCCTCCATGAGCTCGTCCTGCCCCTTTACCGTGTCCATGCTATCCGGCAGGTAGGCCAGCATATCGTAGTTTATGCGGGTCTTCAGCATACAGAAAAGCGCGGGCAGCATCAGCAGCGCCGCAAGTATGAGTATCTGAACACGGTGCTTGACCGTTGCTTTTGCGAATTTCACACCTAAGGATATATCCCTTCCGAATTTTTTACCTGAATAGCTTAACAAAATTGATGTTGCCGGAGAATAGTTAGACGGGCGGGGCTGACTGAAATTTGGGCAAAAAAGGGGTTTTGGCCAAAAATAAACGGGAGCGGTATCGGCCGCTCCCGTGGGTTCAATCAGGTCTATTTGGCTGCACAGCGCCCAATCAGCGCCTCGGGCACACCATCGCGTATTTCGCAGAGCCGTGAGAACTGCGACTGTATATCGTAGCTCATGTCGTTGTTTAGCCAGTCGATGGTTTGACCGAACAGCTCGCACTTGTAAAAGCGCTGAAGTATCTCCATATCCTGAGCGTCGATATTCGGCTTGCCGGAAACGGCGCTTATGTAGGATGCTACGACCTGGTCGCATATTTTCATGAGCTGAAGCTCAACGAGCTCGCGGTTCGCGGATTTGTATATGTGCAGCACCGCCTTTTTGTTTGCAAGGGCAAAGCGCGCCGCTGCGTTAAGGCACTGATCCAGCGAATCGACGCCGGCGTATTCTTCGATTATCCTGTCGGCATTTTCTACAACTATTTCTTCTATTAGCGATGGAATATCCGCAAAGTGGTAATAAAAGGAGTTGCGGTTGATGCCGCATTCCTCAACTATGTCCTTTACGGTAATCTGCTTCAGCGGGTACTTATCCAGCAGCCGAATAAAGGCTTCTTTTATGGCTGCTTTGGTGAAAGAGGGCATTTCGGGGGACTCCTTACTGATTTATATATATGCCTATATTTTACACGCGGGAGGCGGGGGCGTCAATGCCGTGTTAAGCAAGCGAAGATTTTACATAGATTTTACCCAAGAATGGTATATAAGATGGTATTCTGATACCATGGGGCATAGCTCGAATAATACAGGAGATATCACAGGGAATGGATTTTTCGTTTCAATACTTCTGGGGGCAGATGACGGCGGACCCGCTGCTGTTTATCGCCGTAATGCTTACGCTGGGGGTAATACTCGTAAACGGCTGGACAGACGCTCCAAACGCCATAGCCACCTGCGTCGTAACCCGGTGCATGACGGACAGGGCGGCGATACTCATGGCGGCGGTGTTTAATTTTCTCGGCGTGTTCGTAATGACACTGATAAATTCTACCGTTACCGAGACCATAACCAAGATGGTCAGCTTCGGCAGCAATGCGCAGGAGGCCATAGTTGCCCTGAGCGCAGCGCTTTTTGCAATAGTACTATGGGCGACGCTTGCGTGGTACTTTGGCATACCGACGAGCGAGAGCCACGCGCTTATCGCCGGTCTTACGGGCGGCGCCATTGCGCTGCACGGCAGCCTTGCCGGCGTAAACGGCGAGGAGTGGCTCAAGGTCGTATACGGTCTTGCGGTGTCGTCAATAATGGGCTTTGGCCTCGGCTGGCTTATATGCAAGGGGGTCACGCTGCTTTTCTATAACGTAAGGCGGCAAAAGTCCGAGCCGTTCTTCAAGGGGGCGCAGATACTCGGCGCTGCCTGCATGAGCTTCATGCACGGCGCGCAGGATGGGCAGAAGTTCATGGGCGTAATACTGCTGAGCGTGTTTCTTGCAAACGGGCAAACCGAGGTCACGACCTTTGAGCTGCCGGTGTGGCTGATGCTGCTCTGCTCCGCCGTGATGGGCATTGGCACATCCATAGGCGGGCGAAAGATAATAAAGTCCGTCGGCATGGATATGGTAAAGCTGGAGAAGTATCAGGGCTTTTCGGCGGATATAGCCGCCTCGGCAACGCTGCTCTTCAGCTCGATATTCGGCATACCGGTATCCACCACGCACGCAAAGACCACCGCTATAATGGGCGTTGGCGCGGTAAAGCGGCTCTCCGCCGTCAATCTCTCTGTGGTCAAGGATATGGCGCTGACATGGATACTGACATTTCCCGGCTGCGGGCTGATAGGATATCTCATGACAAAGATATTTCTTTGGATGTTCTGTAAATGATTATTGAAAGAGGATAAAAGAATGGCAAACAAAGCGGAACGATTTTACTTTGAGAACCTGACTGCGGCGGCGGAGTGCGCATGCAGGGCGGCGGAGCACCTGCTCTTTTGCCTCACCGGCTACAAGCAGGAGAAGCTGCGGGAGATGCTGGAAAAAATGCACGAGCTTGAGCATGCCGGAGACACAAAAAAGCACGAGATGACGGAGGCGCTGGCAAGGGCGTTCGTGACCCCCATCGAGCGGGAGGATCTTGCGACAATAAGTCAGAATATCGACGAGGTCACGGACGGCATCGAGGAGGTTCTGCAGGGCTTCTATATGTATCAGCTCAGCAGCGTTACGCCGGAGGCGATAGCCTTTGCAAACAAGCTGGTGGAGAGCTGCAGCCTGATGCGGGATACACTTGGCGAGCTGGAAAACTTCAAAAAGCCGGAAAAGCTGCATAAGCTGGTCGTTGAGGTGAACAGGGTAGAGGAGGAGTGCGACGATATGTACATCGAGGCGACGGTGCTGCTGCCGACCCGCTTTTCTGCCCCGCTGGATATAATCTCGTGGCGCGAGATATACGACAGAATGGAGAACTGCGCGGATGCCTGCGAGCACGTCGGCGACTGCGTGGAGATGGTTGTAATGAAGAACAACTAAATTAAAGCAAAACAAAAAGGTCTCCGTTACAGGAGGCCTTTTGTGTTTAATAGAACCATGTTCAGGTCCTTTATCATCTTCAGCTCGTCCTTGGTGAAGGCGAGCGCAGAGGGGGTTACCCGCGCATCAGGTATCTGCCTTGAGGAGAGCAGGAATTTCACCATAAACGGGGTAAGCGGGTTGTAGGATATAGCCGTCATAAACCCCCAGGTTTCCCTGTTGTGGAAGGCGTTGAGTATGCAGAGGTTTAGCCTGTCTATCGGGTTGGATTGATCCATGAGCACGGCGTAGGATACCAGATCAAAATGATTCATGGTTCCGGTGTAAAAAAACTTCGCTTTCTCCGGCTCTGCAAAGGAGGCAAGGTGCATATAGCAGCGGCAGGGTATCTCGTTGAGCTGCGCCTGATCGTTTTGAAGCGTCAGCAGGGTCTTTGTGACCTGCTTCAGCCTACCGTCGTAATAGTACATATAGAGCGCGTCGCTGTTGCTGAAGGGGTTGGAAACAGGCAGGCGCGCAGCTTCCTTTGGCACAGCATAGTCTACGAACTGGGACATATCCGTTCCGAGCGCGGATGCGATATCATAAAGCGCGCCGATGTCTATGGATATCTGCCCGCTTTCGTATTTCGACAGGGTCGATTCGCTCTTGTGTATCGCCGCTGCGAGCTGATCCTGCGTCATATTCTTCAGCTTGCGATAGAAGCGTATTCTGCTGCCGACGTGGTCGTACAGCGTGCTGCGTGGATCCTCCACTGTTGTTGGTTTCTCCTTTTAGTTTAACAATAAATACTGCGGCGCATAAAGCAGCCAAATAGATTTTAACGGAGCGGAGAGGATTTGTAAACAGACATCTGCTTCCGTAAAAATCAGAAAAAATCGTGATTGCGGCAAAATAAGCGGGATGCACGTCGGGCATAATCGCGATATCGCCGAGTAATTTTATTTTAGCGAAAGTTTACGGCGGACTTTCTTCCCGATATGATATCACAGTAAAATTGACGAAATTTCACAATCTCGTTAAAATTCAATCATGCTCTGCCGGAGAATTTACGGTAAGATGCCCGCTGCATAGGGGAAATGCTGCGAGCTGAGCCGAAAAGAGACAAAGGCAGCGCAGGGACTAAATAATCTATATTAAACACGGAGGAATTTCTGAATGGTACTGGCACTTCAAATCGTTCTGGCAGTATGCTTCGTAGGCATCGCTGTTGACCTCATCGTTGACGTAAACAAGAACCACAAGGGCGAATGTTCCAAGGCGGGCGGCAAGCTCTGGGCACAGGGCATGTTCGTAGGTATCCTGGCAAACTTCCTCGATACCCTCGGCTGCGGCTCTTTCGCACCCTCCACCTTCATGTACAAGACCTTTAAGAACGTGGACGATATCAACATCCCCGGCACCCTGAACGTCGGCGATACCTTCCCCGTTATCTTTGAGGCTCTGATCTTCACCAACACCGTTGACTGCGAGCCCATATTCCTCGTATCCATGTGCGTAGCCGCCATGATCGGCGCCTATGTAATGGCCGAGATAGTTACCAAGTGGGACGTTAACAAGATCCGTGTTGCCGTTGGCCTCGCAATGCTCGGCACCGGCATCATACTTGCCTGCAAGAACGCCGGCGTCGGCCCCTTCGGCACCATCGGCACTCTGAACGGCTTCACCCCTGCTGCATGGCAGTTCTGGCTCGCCGTTGGCCTGAACTTCCTCTGGGGTGCCTGTATGGATATCGGCTTCGGCCTGTATGCACCCTGCATGGCGACCTGCCTGCTGCTCGGCTGCTCCGCAACCACCTGCTTCCCCGTATTCATGGGTTCCTGCGCTCTGCTCATGCCCGCTAACTCCATTGTGTTCATCAAGAAGAGCCGCTACGACGTAGTAGCGACCATCGGCAACATGATCGGCGGCTGCATCGGCGTATTCATCGCATGGAAGATAATCACCAGCATGCCCATGAAGGCTCTGATTTACGTCATCAGCGTAGTCATGCTGTGGACCGCTTACACCATGTTCCGCGACCGCGCAAAGGACCTCAAGGCAAAGCAGGCGTAATAAGCAATATGGCTTGAATCAAAGGGCTGCCCAAACGGGCGGCTCTTTTTTATATCAGGGCACAAAAAAGGGACGGCAGCACCGCCCCCGAAATGAAGCAAGGGATATAAGTCGGGTCATCAATCGTCGCGGGTGCGCCAGGCGATCTCGGCATCGAGATTCTTGCGAAGCTCCTCGTTCTCCTTAACAAGCTCGTCGTAATGGCGGGTCTGCACATAGAACTTATCGAAGCCGAAGGTGGCCTCTTGCAGCTCCTCGTCGGTATAGCTGGGCAGCAGCGCGCCGTGCTTGCGCTGAAGCCCCTGCGCGGTTATGACGACCAGCCGCCTGTGCTGCTCCGAAAGCTGGATTATCTTGAGGCTTTCGGGAATCTCCAGCCCAAGGTCGTACAGCTCGTTTACCCGGCGGAGAAGGGGCTGCTGCTCCGGCCTTATGGAGACGATTACGCCGTGCTTTGCAAAAAGGTCCTTAAGGTAGTCCGCCGATACCGGTTCGCGGGTTATGGTGCTTTTGCCGAGGCCTTCCAGCATGGTGTTGGAAATAGAGAAGCTGACGTAGGTTTCGGTGCCTGTCTTTGGGTAATCCATATTTCCTCCTGATAATAAATTGGTTTATTGTTATTATCGGCAAGCCGACAAGCTATAATTCAGAGTTGACACTATTATCCTAACGCTAAGCGCACCTTATGTCAACAAGGGATATTTTTTATACAAACTTGCCTTTGTGCCGCCGCAACATACAATTGACAAAACGCCTCTGCGCGAATATAATATAAATGTTATGTGTGTCTCCGTAGCTCAGCAGGATAGAGCGTTCGCCTCCTAAGGCGGAGGACGTACACTCGCCTTGAGCCCCTCGGTTTTACACAAGCGCCATTAGCTCAGCAGGATAGAGCGCACGCCTCCTAAGTGTGAGGTGACCGGAAACCAAACGGGCTGAAACTTTGGAAAATCAATACATGTCTCCGTAGCTCAGTAGGATAGAGCGTTCGCCTCCTAAGCGAAAGGCCGCGCGTTCGAGCCGCGCCGGGGACGCCAAAACCACCGAATTTCCTTGAATATTTGGTGGTTTTTTCTTTTTGACATTTCGCTCACCCATTTGTCATCTTGTTCTTGCCCACAGTTCTCTCGCCGAAAAAACTGCTAATCGGGAAACGAACCGTTTTGAGCAATTTGCTAATAGATTTTGAAAACCTGCTAATAAGCATCATTTTGCTGTTGCGTTAGGCAAAGTGATGATTCTAGCCAGCGCATTGGCCAATTCGGGTGACTTCTGAAGCTGATCGATCAATCCGGCAAGATCCAATCCGGGCGTCGTTTCCTGCGGCGGCGCGACATTGCGCAAGTCGGGGTTGGCATAAAACATGGACTCAAACTTCTGTGCGTTTACCTTACGGTCTTCATCAAGTATTTCCGCATAGACCTCCGTAACCATGTCGGCCTGCGCATGCCCCGTATCGCCTTGGGTAGCCTTGATGTCGCCGTGGTTCAACTTGAGTTTGTATGTTGTGCTCGACTTTCGGAGTGAATGAAAGACTACATCCGGCAAACCTGCGCTTTTCTTGAGACGGACAAAGCTCTCCTCGATCAACTTTCCCTCGCATGGACGTCCATTGGGCAGTGTGATCACGAGATTGTAGTCAATGAACTCCTCTCCCAGCATTTCCTTCAGGTTATCCTGTGATTTTTTCCATTCACGGAGGATATAGGCCAACGTCTTGGGAATCCATATTTTTCTCACACTGCTTTCGGTCTTTGGGACCTTTAGAACCAGAACCGTACTCCTGCAGTTAGACATTATTGACGGGAACTTAAACAGAATGCCCTTATCCTCCAACTTCTCCATCGCTTGCTTATTTACCCGGGCAAGTTCGCAATCGACATAGAGATGCGCGTCATCATTTGCTATGTCGGCATCGCTGATATGCACTCTGTCCCATTGCAGCCCCAGTATTTCACCCTCACGCATTGAACAAGCAAAAGCAAGATTCATTGCAAGGTATAGCTTTGCGTCAGTGCATTCGTCCATTGCTTTTACAATCGTCTGTATTGTCCACATTGCTCTTTTCTTCGCAACGTGCTTCGGAATGAGCGCCCCAGAAAACGGGTTGCGGCCGATCACTTCCCAGCGCACTGCCTGATCAAAGGCACAACGGATCAGTTTATGGATCTTTTCAATGTTCGCCGGAGTCAGTTTCTCGGTTCTGGGTTTTCGGCCATTGCACTCTACCGGCTTTGTTCTTTCGAGCTGCTTGTAAAACCGGTCTACGACGATCGTGGTTACAGCCTGCATCTGCATGTCGCCAATAGCGGGATTGATATAGTTTTCAATCAATCGCGTGTTAGTGGCATAAGCAGATACGCCCCATTTCCTTTCTCCATAAAGCGATACGAAATCGCTAAGGAAATCTTTTACAGTAGTCTTCTTGGGAATAATGAAGGTTCCCTTGTTCTGTGTATACCCGTCCTCTGTCAGCAGCGCAAGGCCAAGGTTCCTTGCCGTGTCGCTGACGGCCACCTGCGATACGTCCGGGGCGAAGGCTTTGTCGTCAGTGTACAACGGCGAGGCCTCGTCCAATGGCTCGATGTGCAAGCCGGATACCGTCCTGCGCGCCCACCTGCTTTCGCGGGTCTGCCGGGCATGATAGGTCTGCATTGCGGCGTAGTCGTCGAAGGTCGTGTTGAAATCGTCCAAACAAGGTTGCATTGTGGTTCTCCTTTCGTATTTCGGCGGTGAACCCGCCATGATATGCAAAAGGCAGGCCTCCTGTTGGAGTCCTGCTTATGCTCAATGATAGGGTGAGCTGGAACAAAAAAAGCGCCCAGAGGCAATATGCCCATGGACGCTGATGATACTTGGAAACTGTGCCTTTCCAGCGGAATGGCTTGGATACTTTACACAAGCATTATACCATCGCCGTTTTCATCCGTCAATGCAAGCCTTGCTCGGCTTCTACTCAATAATCTCCCGCACCCGGCCAATCTGGCCGTCCGTCAGCATGACCTTGATACCATGCGGGTGGAAGCTGCTCTTTGTGAGCAACCGCTCTACAACGCCCTCAGTCAGCTTACCCGTGCGTTGGTCTGCCTTCAGCACGATTTTGACCCGCGCGCCGACCTTCACATCGGCTCTGTTCTGTCCGTTCATCCGTTTCTCCTATTCGATCACCTGTATTGGCTGACATTGCCGAGTACGTCCGCAACGGCAGCTTCGACCTGATCGGCGATCTGCTTCGCTTTCGTCTTTGCAATGCCAATGTGCTCCGCTATGGCGAGAATATCCTTTCTGGACGGATCGCGGCCATTGCCGTTTACGCTGGTGGCGTGCTCGCCGCCCAGCGAATTGCTGTAAGTTAGGTCGTATGCCGGAGAAAGCTTCCACGCCTGCCGGTCCTCGTCATATAAGAAGGTGAAGTTTTTGGAGTGGTCGTCCCGATTATGCGCATACACGTTGAAGCACATGAGCCGATACATCTTTTCCACTTCGGAGTAATCCTTTGTCATCTCCAGCGTCAGCGTCATGAGCGTTCTATAATCGAGGTTCGGTATGCGATGCGAGGTTTCCAGCAGCGCGGATACGGACAGCATGTGGACGCGCCTTATTGTGCTATCCGGCCGCTTTATACGGTCGAAGCGCTTTGTGCCAAAGTATCCCTCACATCTTGCGGATGGAAACAACCTGGTTTCAGCCACTTCCAGACCGCATTTTCTTGCGCACTCACAATAGCGGTATTCTATGAGCCCCGCATCACGCCTGTCAATAGACGCGGGGAATTTGACGATCCAATCCTCGCCGTCTATCTTGGTCAGTATTTTGGGCCGCGCGCCGCCGGATGAACCGCCGAGCCGGAACAGCATATCCAAGTCGTTTGAGTATTCGGACTCCAATACCTTTCGGCATTCCTCCGCCATGCGGTCATAATCTATTTGCGCTTGCTCCGTTTTCCACTGATGCACAGGCAGGTATGTAAGCGCACCCATACCGGAATCGCCTACGATGGCCAGCCGGTTCAGCATATCCACCTCATGCGGGTCAACATGCTCACGGTTGAGCATCCTGTCTACGAGAAGCCGGCCCCAGCCATCGGGAAGGCTGTCGGCAAAGGCGCCGAACAGCCCGTCGAAAGGGTCGGGTTTCGGGATGAACACCTTCTTTTGCAGGGGCAGGCTGAAAGGGCTAATGGAAAAGCCTTCACGCAGCCAGCCTTCATTGTATTCAAATGCCACAAGACGCCCCTTGTACAGCGCCAATGTTCCGACCTTTCGCTCGCCAATGAACGCTTCCAATACCTTATACCTTTCCATCTATGATCTCCTGTATCGAGCGTATTTCCGTTTCCGCGAACAGCTGCTCGAAGCCGTCCGCACAATCCAACACAACAGCGATTTTCAGCAGCGAGGTCAGAGAGATCTCACCGATGCTTTCAAACCGTTTGATAGACCCGTAGCTGACGCCGGATTTGTCTGAAAGATCCTGCATGGATAGCTTCTGCCCCTTCCTGCGTTTTCGCACATTCGCTGCAATCAGTAGGCTCAGTTCCTTCGGCGTTTTCATGGTGTCATCTCCTTACAGCTAATATTTTAACCCATATCAGCGACATAATCAAGTATTAGTTAATATGTTATCCGCTGCTTGTTTGAACTATACGGAGACTCCACAAAAAAAGTTACCTGCGATCAGGCCGCTTCTTAACTATATTGTTCTTGCGTTGTTCACTCTGATTGTCCGAGATGACCTCGGACGCAGAGCATATCCGCCGAATCATCCGGCATAGGAGCATTACATCCGCCAACGCTCTCCCAATCAACACGAATGCTCTCGTCCACATATTCCTTTTGATCGGGCAGAGGCATCTCGGAATCCAACGCAAGGGCTGCCGCTTGTTCAAGAGAACCGGCGTCTATGCTCAGAACACCCCATGATTCCCAGACAACCGGAATCCGATAGGTTTGGTAAGGCCTGACCATATCCGGCGCCATGATGACGCAATCGAGGATTATAGAGAATCTGTTGAAGAAAGTGTTGGAAATATCGCTTGCGAAGATTATGACGAGCAATCAAGCGCAGAAATAAATTCGTTAAGAATCGTGCAGAACAAACTTAAACGCGAAATCAAGAGAATTGATGCCTCACTGTCTGGAAATAAAAAATTCCGTCAATTTGTTTCAGATATGAAACTTGTTGTGGTTGCGCCAGACGGAACACAAATAGCCGTTACAGAAGATAACATCCTTGGCTTGTCGGATAGCATGGATTTGCTGGTTGCTAAGCGCAAGATGGCTACGTTGGAGTTTCAGAAAGTATCGGAAAAGATTTCACGATTAGAAGCTGAAAAAGATGCAGAGAATGAGCAGTTGGCTTTCTATGAACAGTTAAGCCAAATGGAAGCATTCGATAGGCGTATTGTAAAAATACCGCTTAACATTCAGAGCATATTCGCCTGTCGGATGCAGACGATGATCTGAAATGCAAGACGGAGAGCGAGA
>CAVIAA010000002.1:0-125777 GCA_963640685.1 Acutalibacteraceae bacterium | reverse complement strand
AAAAGGAGATATTCGGTAGCACAACTTACTCGGTCAACGGTGAGGGTACGCAGTACGCCCGTTTCACTACCAGCAGTACCCGAATCAAGAAGGTCAACGGTTCCGCGACGGACTGGTGGCTTCGCTCTCCTTATTCCGGCTACACCAACGCTTTCTGCTATGTGGCCTCGGGCGGGACAGCCTACAACTACGGCGGCGCCAGCTACTCGCGTGGCGTGGCCTTCGGCTTCTGCGTTTAATCCAAAATCCAAAAATCCCCGCCCCTTGTGGGCGGGAAGCGAGGTAACGATATGTCAGTACCGAAAAGTAAGCGTACCGAAAGCAGCATACAGTATTTGCAAACGGCCAGCGAGATTAACCGCGCAACGCGCAAGCTTGCCATGGCACTGCCGAAACGGTATACGTTTTTCGGCGGCACGGAGCTTGCCCATTTAGCGGCAAGGCTCCATCACGAAATGAAGGCCGCAAACAGCATGTATCCCACCAACGCCCACGAGCTTCAGCTCCGGCGCGACCACCTTACGGAAGGCAATAATGCCCTGCAAGCCCTGCTGGACGAGCTGGACATCGTATATCAGGAATACCCCGATATGCGAAAGCGGGTGGTCAATATCGTCGGGCTTGCCGTGCAGGAGGCAAAGCTGATATCCGGCGTTAAGGATGCCGACAAGCGGCGGTTTAAGAATTTGGTTTAAAAGTTTGGGTTCTGTGCTGTTAAGCGTTCCGCGACGAACTGGTGGCTTCGCTCTCCTAATTCCGGCAACACCAACAATTTCTGCAATGTGAACTCGGACGGGACAGCCAACAACAACAACGCCAGCAACTCGAATGGCGTGGCCTTCGGATTCTGCTATAAGCCGGACAAAGTAACCCACACGGGCGAAATCAGCGCACGAGCAGAAGGAGCGCAGGACCCACCTCCAATGTGGGGGAATCAGGCTCCCGATGTAACGAGCCGGACGCTTCTTGCATGGGCGGGGAACGTGCGATACCCGCTTTCATGGCTAATTACTACGCAGCTATAACCGCACCCTACAATACGCTGTACGGGAGACCATTTTGACAAGTGACGAGCGCCGCGAGGCACGATACCAGAGACGCAGACAGCACCGCGAGAGTCAGCGGCAAAAGCGCATAGCCGCCTGCGGCACGCTGGATGAAATATTCAGCTTCGAGCACCTTTACAGGTCGTATAAGCTGTGCTGCTCCGGTGTGGGCTGGAAAAGCAGCGTGCAGACATACAAGGCAAATGCCCTTGTAAACGTGTACAAAGCCCGCGCCGCCGTGCTGGACGGAACCTACAAAAGCAGAGGCTTCGTAGAGTTTGACATCTTCGAGCGCGGCAAGCCCCGCCACATACGCAGCGTACACATATCCGAGCGCGTGATACAACGCTGCCTCTGCGACTATGCACTGGTTCCGCTCTTGAGCGCACGGTTTATCTACGACAACGGCGCATCGCTGAAGGGCAAGGGCATAGATTTCAGCCTCGACCGGCTCAACCACCATTTTCGTGAGGCCGCGAAAATGGAAAAGCCCTGCTATGTGCTGAGCTTTGACTTTTCAAAATACTTTGACAACGCACAGCACGAGGCCATATTTGCGGAATACGAAAAAGCCTTGCCGCCGTGGGCGATGGCGTGGGCGAAATACTTCGTTCGGCAATTCGGCGACAATGGCTTAGGTCTTGGCAGTCAGGTATCGCAGATAAGTGCGCTGGCCTTACCGAACAGTCTCGACCACATGATAAAGGAGCGATTGGGCATAGGGCTATATGCGCGGTACATGGATGACGGCTACCTCATTCACCCGGACAGGGAATATCTCAAGCACTGCCTGCAAGAGATAAAAGCCAAGTGCGGGGAGCTGGGTATCCGGCTCAACCCCAAGAAAACGCAGATAAGCAGGCTGGACGGCATGACCTTTCTGAAAACGCGGTTCTTCATGTCCGACACCGGCAGCGTAGTGTGCCTGCTGAATCATCAGTCAATAACCCGCATGCGGCGCAAGCTACGCACATTTCGTCGCTGGGCAGACGAGGGGCGCATTACCAGAGACGAGGCGGCCAATTCCTACCAGTCCTGGCGCGGCCATGCAATGCGCTGCAATTCCCGAAAGGCCATGAGAAAGCTGGATAGCTATTTCAGCGAATTATTTGAAACGGAGGAAAGAGAATGTTCAAAGTGATAAAAGACGGTTCCGCACTCTGCACAGAGGATTACGCCAAATATGCACGGCTGCAATCCAACGGCGTATATGCCCTATGCAGCGAGGATGAGGCAGACAGCGTGATAGCCAACGATGAGATACACCCGCTCAACACGGTGCAGCTCGTGGAGTTTGCCGGCGCGGCAGAGCTTGCCGAAACTCAGGGCGAATTTGAATCGCTGCTTTCGGATACCCGCAACAACCTTGTTTCTATCCCCACACAGGGCGCGGCGTGGAGCGCTGACATACGATATATCGCGGGCGATACCGTTGAAGGCGGGTATATCGCACTAAAATACAACCGCAACAAAAACCCCGCCGACTATCTCGGCACATACTGGGCATACGATGAGGCTGAAATCGTAGCGTGGGACACCATCGAGGACGGCACAATCATCTACGAGGGCGGTGTTGTGAGCTATGGCGGCAAAACGTGGCGCTGCACAGCCCAGCACATGAAGAGCAGCGTATATAAACCGAAGGAGGGGAGCAGCAAGTGGGAGGTTGTAGAGTAACTGTTCGGGATTTCCGAACAACTCAATAAATAGGAAACATAAAACAGAAAGGAGATACATCATGAAAAGAATCATCACTATCTGTATCATCGTCGCGTTAACGCTCTGCGCCGGTATGGCATTCGCGGTAGACGCTCCCTCAATCACCATCACCCCGCTTGACTACCAGACAGGCCGCGTCATAGCCGCCAAGGAGTACAACGAGGGCGAGAACTTCTGCCTTCGCGTAGACGTGGATATCCCGCGCTTTGCGGATACCTCCAACATGGACAAGAAGGTAGAGCATCCCGGTGTCACGCTCTATCAGGATACCGTGGAAATGCGAACCGGCACCTATTACATAACCGGCATGGTGGGGCAGCAGCCCGCTTCCGTTACTGTGTACTTCAAGGATTACTCATACGATAGGGCACAGACCGCAGAGCAGCTTTATCTGGCACAGCAGCAGGACAAGACCGTATGCGCCACGTTTCGCTTTACCGCAGGTACGCAGGCGGCACAGGTGGTACAGCAGGCAGACAGCAGCACCCCCGTGATACCTAAGACCGGCGACAGGAGTGACATAGTATATGCCATCGGCGCTGGTGCCGTGGCGGGAGCAATCTACCTTATCGTGACCATCTTACGCAGCAAGGAGAATGACGATGTATAAGCTTGGCGCGTCTCCGTCCCCGGAGGACAAGCGGGACTTTTCCGTGAGGGTAATGCCCTGTGCGTTGCCCCGCGAATACAAACAGCACATAGGCGGCAACTACCATCAGCAGGAAAGCACCTGCGTTGCACAGACCTTCCGCAACATCATGCGCGAGGCGTATGATACCGAGTTCGGCACCAATTTCCTGTACGGCGGCGGAAGAAGCCACTCCTACGAGGGCATGATACCCGCCGAGGCCGCGAAGTTTCTCAACACCTACGGCATGGCACCGGCGCGATACGACCCGGGCGAGAGGGAGGTGATGGACGTCATATCCTACTACCGGGCAAACCGCGCTGCACTCGAAGAGAAGGCAGCTCCATACAAAGGCGCGACATATGCAAGAGCCTATACTGCCGAGCAGATAAAGGCCGCGCTGCACAGCGGCATGTATGTCGCCGTCTGCTTTGCCATAAGCCAATGGAACCCCGACCGCTACGGCATATGGCCTTGCAGCTCACCAGTAATGGGATACCACGAAATGAGGGTATTCGGCTGGGAGGTCGTAAACGGCACGGAATACGCCTGTGTGCAGAACTCATGGGGCAGCTCATGGGGCAAGCGCGGCGAGTGTTACATCTCATGGGCTGATGTACTCCGCTGCAACGATGTGCTCATCATCAAGCCCGTTGAGCAGCAGACCCGCGACGCAGAAATCCGCCGCACCCTGCGCAAGGGCATGAGAGATGGGGGCGGCTATACCGACGTATCCGAGCTGCAATCATGGCTCAATGACCACGGCTACAACTGCGGAACGGCAGACGGCGTTTTCGGAAGCAGAACCAAGCGGGCGGTAAAGGCCATGCAGAAGGCAAACGGCCTGACTGCGGACGGCATAGTGGGGCCTAAGACATGGGAGGCAATAGACAATGCGGATTGAACTGACTAAGCCATACACCAGAGGCGAGGAGGTGCTGCACATACAGGAACGGCTTGTAGCGCACGGGTATAGGGTTGCAACCGACGGTATATATGGACCGTCGAGCTGCAATGCCATTAAAGCACTGCAAGCCCTCTACAGCCTGACTGCGGACGGCGTAGTGGACGATAAGACCCTTGCCGTGCTGGATGCACCGCCGTTTATCATCACGCAACCATCGAGGCAGGCCACCGAACTGGTATCGTTCATGTATACCCTAATCGGCGAGATATATCTCTGGGGCGGCTTCGGGCAGGAGCTTACCGCCGAAAACATAAACGCTACCGCCATGAAGATGGACACCTCTGCCTCCAACGCCAAGCGCACGATAGCCCTGTTCGAGAAGAAAGCCGAATGGGGGCAGACCAATATGCACGGCTATGACTGCTCCGGCGCCATTTCCCGCGGCCTATACAAGATGGGCATGGTGGAGAAGAAGCGCAACTGCAATCACCTCTGGGGCATGTGCGAGGAAATCATCGCCGAGCAGCTTATCCCCGGCGACCTGCTATTCCGGCAACGCAAAAGCGGCGACAACTACCATGTCGGCATCTATGTCGGGAACGGTTTGGTCATTGAGGCAAAAGGCCGCGATGACGGCGTAGTGATACGCGGTATATATAAATCCGGCACGAGCTACTGGAACAAATACGGTCGGCTCCGCTGCCTCTATACCAACGCATAGGAAGGAGAAAGCTGCATATGAACAAGGAATGGGTGTGGACTGTTGTCACGGGGTTGAGCGGCATATTGCTGGGGTGGCTTGCCCGCGTGAAGGCCGACAAGAAGGAAGCGGCCGAGGCGGCTGCGCACGATACTGCGATAGACACCGCGCTGAAATCCGATATCGGCTACATTAAAAGGGGCGTCGATGATATCAAAATCGACATGAAAGTACAGGCGGCGAAGATTGAGGACATAGACCGCCGTGTAACAAGGTGCGAGGAAAGCACAAAAAGCGCTCACAAAAGGCTGGATAGCCTTGAGAATAAAGACTGAAAGGAGAAAAACATGAAACTGGAACTTACCAACAAAACCTACGACATCCTCAAGCTCATTGCGCAGATATGGCTTCCGGCCATAGCTACGCTGTACGCTGCTCTTGCAAACGTCTGGAGCCTGCCGTACCCCGAACAGGTGGTCAACACCATCGTTGCCGTCGATACTTTCCTCGGCGCAGTGCTGGGCATCAGCTCAGCGAACTACAACAAAGCTGCGTAGCCGCATCTGTCCAAGAGCCCCTTCGGGGGCTTTTATTTTGCCCTATTGCTAAAAATAAGAATTTTTGATAATATCCCCCACACAAAGACAGGGAGGCAATATCATGAAAAAGCACTATTCGCATTTGTCGTGGACTGATCGGCTGCGTATAGAGCAGCTCTGCAAGGAGGGCATGAAAGCGCAGGAGATAGCAGACGCGCTGCATGTGCATTACTCCACCATATACCGCGAGCTGAAGCGCGGCACTTACACCCGCTTGAACACCGACCTAACCACAAGGAAATGTTACAGCCCGGACATAGCACAGGCGGCCTACGACGCCAATCTTACGGCAAAGGGCCCGGGACTTAAAATCGGGCACGACATATGCCTGGCCAGTTACATCGAGGACAAGATAGCGAATGAGCACTATTCCCCTGCTGCCGTCCTCGGCGAGATAGAGGCAAAGAACCTAACGTTTGAAACGACCATATGCCTGCGAACGCTTTACAGCTACATCGACAAGGGCATCTTTTTGCATGTAACAAACAAAGACCTGCCGCAGCGCGGGAAACGGAAAGAAGGCCGGCACTATCACACCGTTCGTGCCGCACGTCCACCTCGCGGCGAGAGCATAGAGCAGCGGCCTGACGAAATAAAGCGACGTGAAACATTCGGGCATTGGGAGATGGATACCGTAGTAGGCCGCAAAAGGTCTAAGCCGGTGCTGCTCGTTCTCACCGAACGGCTTACCCGCAAAGAAATAATCCTGAAAATGAAAGACCGCACCGCCTCCAGCACAGTCAAGGCCATAGACCGGCTGGAAAGGCGATACGGGAAATCCTTTTTCAAAGCTCTTTTCAAAACCATAACGGTGGACAACGGCGTTGAATTTGCCGATTGCGCCGGGCTGGAAAGTTCCATACACGGCGGGCAGCGTACCAACGTTTACTACTGCCATCCGTACTCATCTTGGGAACGCGGCAGCAATGAGAATCAGAACGGCCTCATACGCCGTCTTTTCCCCAAGGGCACCGATTTCGCCCGCGTGACCAACAAAGCAGTAGCAGCAGCGGAGGAGTGGCTCAATAATTATCCCCGCGCCATGTTCGGCTATCGCTGCGCCGATGACGTGTTCCAAGAGCAGCTTGCATTATTATAAATTATTTTTTTCCTGCTTTTTTGCACTTATCTATTGACAAACGCTCCTTATTCCAAGGATATTTTATATAATTTGCAAGGTTTTTTTGCTTTACAGAGATGAAGAGCTATTCCAGCCCCTGAAATCCCGTTTGTCTCAGCGCCTCATACAGCACTATCGCGGCGGAATTTGAAAGATTGAGCGAGCGCTGCTCTCTCCGCATGGGTATGCGGATGACGTCCTTCGCTCTCCGCCTCAGCAGCTCAGACCCCAGCCCTGCCGTCTCCCTTCCGAAAACCAGAAAGTCGCCGTCCTTATATTCAACGTCGGCATAGCTCCGTTCGCCGTGGGTCGAGGTAAGGAAAAACCTTCCGTTTAGATACTTTTCCTCCAACTCCTCGAATGAGTCGTAGTACGATACGTCGAGATCCTTCCAGTAATCCAGCCCCGCCCTTTTAAGCGTTCTGTCGCTTATTTCAAAGCCCAGCGGGCGTATAAGGTGCAGTCTTGTGCCGGTCACGGCGCAGGTGCGGGATATATTGCCGGTATTTGGCGGTATCTCTGGATTAACCAGTACTATATTGAACATTGCTTTCTCTCCAGTCGGTCTTATGCCGCTTTGGCCTAATAGTAAAAATAGTTGCCGCCGATTTTTGCGTAAAGCTGGTGGCTCCAGCTTCCGCTGCTTCTAAAGTACAGGACATCTGACGGCAGAATAGAGCCTCCGTTTACGAACACTGCCGTCACCGCATTTTCAGCTGCGGAGCTCGGCGCTTTGAGGCTCGAGGTTGAAAACTGCCCTTTTTGGTATATCACGCCGGATACCGTGCTCGGGAATTTGCTGCTCTTTAGTCTATTGTATATAACGCTGGCAACAGCGGTGTAGCTTTCCGAGTCGCCCTCCTTATATACCACCTGCGCTATCAGATACAGCTCATCGCCGGAATACCCGCCGCCGCTGCTCATTTCTCCGCCGGTATTGCTTGGTTTTTCCGTCGCCTCGATTTTGATCTCTGGAACCGGGGTCGCGGTGGCCTCCGGCTTTTTCGTTGCCTTTGGCGTTGCGGTGGGTTTAGGCGTGCTCTTTGGCGGTTCGCCAAGCTTTACGTATTCCATGAGCATAAAGCCGCTCCGGCTGCCCACCTTCACTCTGTACCAATCCCCCGACTTTCCCGTCACCGTGAGCGTCCGATACTGGCTGTACTCGCGGATCACTTCGTACTCCTCGCCGGGTCCGGAGCGCAAATTTACACTTTTCGCATAAACATAGCCATCTGCATCGTCCATATCCTTTACGGTATACTCCGGCTCCTGCTCTGCCTTTGGCGTATCCTCCGGCACCGGAGATGCCGAAGGCTCTGATTCAACAGCCGGCGATGCCGACAACTGAGCCGCAGTTCCTGTATTCAGTCCATCAGTAGCGCTCGGCACCGTGCTTGGGCTGGTGCGTATGCTTATCTTTATCGGTGCTATGGTAGGCGCGGGAGTAGGTATTTCAAACAGCGACTTTTCCTCCTCCGCAACGGCAGAAGCCACCCCCTCCGTATCCAATATGGATACGGTATTGGCGGTGGTAGCCGACTCTACGCAGCCTGCCGAAAGTGCAGCCGCAAGAGATAGTATGCATATTGCAGACAGCCTGAGTTTCATAGCTTCCGTGCGTTATCAGAGAATAAATCTATCGAGATCCTCGCCCTCGTATTCCCTTGAAACGTGTTCCCTTACGTATTTTTCGTCCACCTCGACCTTTGTCAGCGGGTGGTCTCCGCCGGCATTGAAGGAGATATCGTCCAGTAAATTCTCAACGATGGTATGCAGCCGCCTTGCACCTATGTTCTCCTCGCGCTCGTTTGCGGCATAGGCATACCTTGCTATCGCTGTCAGTGCATCGTCGCTAAATTCGAGCAGTATGTTGTCCGTCCTCAGCAGCGCCTCATACTGCTTTGTTATCGCATGCTGCGGCTGGGTGAGTATACTCCTGTAGTCCTCGACCGTCAGCGCCTGCAGCTTTACCCTTATCGGGAAGCGCCCCTGAAGCTCCGGTATAAGATCCGATACCTTTGATACATGGAACGCGCCCGCAGCTATAAACAGTATGAAATCGGTCTTTACAGGGCCGTATTTAGTGGTGACCGTGCTTCCCTCGACTATCGGCAGTATATCCCGTTGCACGCCCTCACGCGATACATCCGCCCCGCTCGTGTTCGCGCTCGCGGCGATCTTGTCTATCTCGTCTATGAATATTATGCCGTCCTGCTCTGCGCGCTCGATCGCCTCCTGCGTCACATCGTCCATATCTATGAGCTTTTCGCTCTCATCCTGTATGAGCAGCTTGCGCGCCTCAGACACCTTTACGCGGCGGTTTTTCTTTTTTGGCGGGAGTATGCCGCCCATGACCTCGTTCAAATTAACGTCAATGCCCATCGCCAGCATAGTGTTCCCGCCGCTGTTTGGCATTTCTATCTGAACCTCTACGATCTCGTCCTCAAGCTTGCCGGCGCGCAGATCCCGCGCAACCTCCTCGCGCTTGGTGAGGCGCTCCTGCCTTTCGTCCTCAGTAAGCTCCGGCTCCTTGCTCTGGCCGCCGCCGAGCAGGAACTGCAGCGGGTTTTCCGGCGGGTGCCATTTATCCTTATGCATCGGCACCAGTATGTCTATCAGGCGCTGCTCCGCGTTGGCCTCCGCCACCGTCCGCACGGCGATCATCCTGTGCTCCTTGCATATGCGTATGGCCGCCTCAACAAGGTCGCGTACCATTGAGTCGACATCTCGGCCGACATAGCCGACCTCGGTGAATTTGGTCGCCTCGACCTTTACGAACGGCGCATCTACGAGCTTTGCAAGTCTTCTCGCTATCTCGGTCTTGCCGACGCCGGTCGGCCCCATCATGATTATATTCTTAGGCGTTATTTCATCCCGAAGCTCCTTAGTGAGCCTGCTCCTCCTGTACCGGTTGCGCAGAGCTATGGCCACAGCGCGCTTTGCCTCTTCCTGCCCAACTATATACTTATCCAGAGCCTCTACCGTTTCCCTCGGAGTCATTACCTCGCTCATACTTCCTCCAGTGTTATATTTCCGTTGGTGAATATGCATATCTCCGACGCTATCCTTATCGCCTTTTCGGCTATCTCCTTCGCCTCAAGGTCGGTGTTTCCCTTCAGCGCCTTCGCCGCGGCAAGCGCGTACATTCCTCCCGAGCCTATCGCAGCTATCCCGTCGTCGGGGTCTATCACCTCGCCCGTACCTGATAATATGAGCAGATCCTCCTCATTTGCAGCTATCAGCATAGCCTCGAGCTGGCGCATCACCTTGTCGCTGCGCCATTCCTGCGCAAGCGATATCGCGGCTCTTCTCAGACTGCCGCTGTACTGCGTCAGCTTTGCTTCAAAGCGCTCACAGAGGGAAAATGCATCCGCGACCGACCCTGCAAAGCCTACGACGACCTTGTCGTTATAAAGCCTGCGGACCTTCCTTGCGGTGCCCTTCATCACTACTTTTTCGCCCAGCGTCACTTGACCGTCGCCCGCTATGGCGCACTTCCCGTTGCGTTTTACGGCAACTATCGTGGTTCCTTTAAGGGACATATTCATTCTGCCTTTCAGTTTATCGGTTATAATTACACCCTTTTCGGTAAATAATATCACACAAACGCCGTTTTTGCGGCGTTTGTTTCTTTAGTTTACAGCTTGTTTGCGATTATGCCATCAATTACCCTAAGCGCCCGCTCCGATATAAGGGTATATCGCTCCTCTTTTTTGCGCGGCGGGTTTTCAATGCCGTCCATTATTCCGAAGTTTATGTTCATGGGCTGAAAGTCCTTGCCGCAATATTCGGAAACGTAATGCCCCATGGCGCCCAGCGCCGTTTGCCTTGTAAAATCTATCGGCTCCAAGCCCATTAGCTCCCTTGAGAGGGCGATTCCCGCAATAAGGCCGCTGCCTGCGCTTTCAACATAGCCTTCAACTCCTGTCATCTGCCCCGCAAAGAACAGCCCCGGTGTATTCAGCACCTCGTAGTTAAAACTCAGCTTGCCCGGCGAGTTTATAAATGTATTGCGGTGCATGACGCCGTATCGCTCATATTCCGCATGTTCAAGCCCGGGTATAAGGCCGAATACGCGCCTTTGCTCGCCAAACTTCAGGTTGGTCTGGAAGCCGACGATGTTGTACAGTGTGCCGTCGGAATCATCCTGACGGAGCTGCACGACGGCAAAGGGCTTTGCCCCGGTGCGCTCATCCTTAAGCCCAACAGGCTTGAGCGGGCCGAAGGCAAGCGTCATATCCCCGCGTTTTGCCAT
Organism: Acutalibacteraceae bacterium; assembly: GCA_963640685.1. GTDB lineage: Bacteria > Bacillota > Clostridia > Christensenellales > CAG-138 > SFEL01. The sequence goes on along the minus strand of CAVIAA010000002.1, from coordinate 114,803 downwards.
TATCTCGACCGGCATACAGCCCTCAAACACCCTCGGGGTTTCAAATTCCTTCAGCGGTGCCGTTTCAGCGTTCACAAGCTCCCTGACAAATGCGAAGTATTCCTCCCGCGTCATCGGGCAGTTCAGGTAGTCGCTGCCGCGCTCATAGCGCGATGCTCTGAATACCTTGCTCATATCGAGTGAATCCGCCCGAACTATCGGTGCCGCCGCATCGTAAAAATGCAGCCCCTCTCCAAAAAAGCTCTCTATTGCACCGTAAAGCGCGCCATCCGTGAGCGGACCTGTCGCAACTATCGCCGGTGCTTTTGGCAGCTCGGTTACCTCCTCGCTTATGAGCCTAATATTAGGCTCTGCCATTATACGCTGAGTTACGGCATCGGTAAAGCCGTCCCTGTCCACTGCAAGCGCACCGCCTGCCGGCACACGGCAGCTGTCCGCACAGCTCATTATCAGGGAATCCAGCCGCCGCATCTCCTCCTTCATGAGTCCTGCGCCGTTTTGCAGCCTGTCCGAGCGAAGTGAGTTTGAGCAAACCAGCTCCGCAAGTGTATCCGCGTGATGCGCCGGAGATCTGCGTTTTGGTTTCATTTCATAGAGATCGACCTCTATGCCCCTCTTTGCAAGCTGATATGCCGCCTCGCAGCCCGCAAGCCCCGCGCCTATTACAGAAGCTCTCATATTATTTACTCGTCGCTGCCCTTCTTTTCGTCGCTCTTGTCCTTATCCTGCCTCGTGGTATAGCCGCAGCCCTCCGCCGTGCAGGCATCAAAGCCGCCGCCATGCCCTGGCTTATGCACCATCATTCCGCCGCATTTCGGGCATTTTTCCTTTACCGGCTTATCCCAAGACACAAAGCTGCACTCCGGATACCTGTCGCAGCCGTAGAACACCTTTCCCTTTTTGGATTTACGCTTGACTATATCCCCCCCGCAGAGCGGGCACTGCGCACCCGTCTTTTCAAATACGGGCTTGGCATTTCGGCAGGCGGGGAAGTTTGGGCAAGCAAGGAATTTACCGTAGCGTCCCATTTTGTATACCATCATGGAGCCGCACTTTTCGCACTTTACGTCGGATACCTCGTCTGGTATGACCACCTTTTCAATGCTTTCGGAAGCCTTTTCCAGCGTTTTTTCAAACGGGCCGTAAAACTCCCGAATAACATCCCTCCAGGGCTCCTCGCCGTCCTTTATAAGGTCCAGTTTGCTTTCCATATCCGCCGTAAACTTTATATCGACTATGTCGCTGAAGTTCTCCTGCATTATCTTCGTCACGACAAAGCCGAGCTCAGTCGGCACGAGCTGCTTCTTTTCCCGGCGAACGTAGCCGCGCTCTATTATTGTGGATATCGTCGGCGCATACGTGCTTGGGCGGCCTATTCCCTTTTCCTCCAGCAGTTTTACCAGCGAAGCCTCGGTATACCTTGCCGGCGGCTGTGAGAACTTCTGTTCCTTCTCGACCTTTTCCGTCTTGAAGCTGTCTCCGGCGGCAACCGTGGGTATCGCCGCCTCCTCCTCGCCGTCGTCGTCCCGTCCCTCGGTATAAACCGCCGTGTAGCCCGGGAAAAGCACCTTTGTCCCGCTTGCCCTGTAAATGCAGCCGTTAGCATCAAAGGATACGGTGGTAGTTTCCAGCCTTGCCTCTGTCATTTGGCTGGCGATGAACCGTTCGTATATGAGCTTATAGAGCTTATACTGGCTTGCATTGAGGGAGTCCTTAGCCTCCTGCGGCGTAAGCAGTATGTTTGCCGGGCGTATTGCCTCGTGCGCATCCTGCGCCCCCTTGCGTCCCTTGTAAATATTCGGCTTCTTCGGGGCATATCCGTCGCCGTACGTCTTTTTGATATAATCAAGCGCCGCAGTCTGCGCCTCCTCCGCTATGCGCACAGAGTCGGTACGGATGTACGTGATAAGACCCGTCGTGCCCTTTCCGTGTATTTCGACGCCCTCGTAAAGCTGCTGGGCTATCATCATCGTCAGCTTTGTCGTAAAGCCCAGCTTGCGCGCCGCCTCCTGCTGCATGCTGCTGGTAGTAAACGGTGCGGGGGCATGGCGGCTCTTTTCCGCCGTTTTAACGTCGTTCACGCTAAAGCTGCTTCCGCTCCTCTTTACTATTTCATCAGCGGTCTTTTCGTCGCGCACATCCAGCTTTTTGCCGTCTGCACCGTAAAAGCGCGCCTCAAGCGGCTTTCTGCTGCCCTTTACCTTCAGCTTTGCCGTAATATTCCAGTATTCTTCGGGCACAAAGTCGTTTATCTCCTGCTCGCGGTCGCATATTATGCTGACGGCAACTGACTGCACACGCCCTGCGGAAAGCCCCCGCCTGACCTTTGCCCAAAGTATCGGGCTTATCTTATAGCCCACCAGGCGGTCGAGAACCCTCCTCGCCTGCTGTGCATCCACGAGGTTCATGTCTATGGCTCTGGGCTCCTTTACCGACCTTTTCACCGTGTTTGCGGTTATCTCGTTGAACACTATTCGGCACGGGGAGCCGGAATCCAGCTTAAGTATATGTGCAAGATGCCAGGATATGGCCTCGCCCTCCATATCAGGGTCGGTTGCTAAGTATATCTTCTTTGCAGCCTTGGCCTCCCTGCGTATGTTATCCAGAACGTCTCCTCTTCCCCTGAGGGTTATATATTTCGGCTCGAAATCGTGCTCAACGTCAACTCCCAGCTGGCTCTTGGGCAGATCGCGAACGTGACCGTTCGACGCCACGACCTTATATTTGCTGCCGAGAAATTTTCCTATCGTCTTTGCCTTTGCCGGCGACTCCACGATAACAAGCATTTCTGACATTTTACTAACCTACCTCCGTTTTTGCCTTTGCGGGCACTCTGCACCGCCAATCATACTTAAAGCCCGTAAATTCTTCCGGGCGATTGCTTAATTATTCCCGAAATTTCCATCTCTGTCAAGGCAGAATTTAATTTACCCAGCGGCATTTCAGTCATTTCACATAGCTCATCCACGGTTTTTTCGCCCGCCTTGAGCAGCCGAAGTATGAGTGTCTGCTCAAAATTCAGCCGGCTGTCGTCTATCTCCGTCATGCGTATGCGCTTATCCGAGCGCATGCCGTACTCCTCCAATATGTCATCCACGCAGAACACCGGCTTTGCCTCTCCGCGCTGTATCATCTGGTTTGTGCCCTGACAGAAGGGGTCGGTTATCCGCCCCGGTATCGCAAAAACATCCCGCCCCTGTTCCAGAGCAAAATCTGCGGTTATTCTGGTGCCGCTCTTTATCGCCGCCTCCGCAATTACGACGCCCCTCGATATTCCGCTTATTATTCTGTTTCGCCGGGGGAAATTTCTGGAATCCGGCTTTGTTCCGGGCAAAAACTCGGAAACCACTGCCCCGCTTTTGCATATTTCGTCGTAAAGGTCGCGGTTCTCCTCCGGATAGGCTATATCCACTCCGTTGCCGAGCACGGCTATCGTCGGTATTTCCGCACGGCTACGCTCCATCGCGGCGACGGCAGATGCCTCGTCTATGCCGTGTGCCATGCCGGAAACTATGCAGGCACCGCACTCCGCAAGCTGCCCTGCAATCATCACGGCAGCCTTTCTGCCGTAATCCGAGCACTGACGCGACCCAATGACCGCTATCGGCAGGGCGAGGCTGTTCGGCAGTCTTCCCTTTACAAAGAGCGCGACAGGAGCGTAGCTTATCTCCCTAAGCAGCTCCGGATAATTTGCATCGTCGATAAGCACGATGTCTATGTCCTGCCTGTTCAAATAATCAATGCAGCGGTCGATGTAATCCTCGGTAGCCTTGGCCTTCATAAGCGAAAGCATGCGGACATCCGCCGGCACCTTTACCGGTATGCTGCCCTTTGCCGCCGCAGCAAAAACCTCGTATGCACCGCCGTACTCCTCAAGCAGCTCGTTATGCCTTGTGGGCCGCTGCCCCGCAGCAAACGCCAGCCATAATTTATATCTTCTTTCTCCGCCGCTGCCCACGCCTTATTCTCCCCAGTATTTCTTGTCCACGGTGCGATACTGTATTGCCTCTGCTATGTGCTCGTAGGTAATATCCCCGCCGCCGGAAAGGTCGGCTATCGTGCGGGCTACCTTCATTACCCTGTTGTATGCCCTTGCGCTCAGATTGAGCCGCTCATAGGCCTGCCGCATGAGCTTTTGTGCGTCATCATCCGCTGTGCAGTATTTTTTGACCAGCCTTGATGAAAGCTGGGCATTGCAGATTATGCCGTCCTTTTTGTATCTTTCACGCTGTATGCGCCTCGCCTCGTCCACCCGCTCCCTGATCGCAGCGGAGCTTTCGCCCGGTTTTTTCGAGGTTATATCGGAATAACCGACTTCTGCCATTTCTACGTGCATGTCCAGCCGATCCAGCAGCGGCCCGGATATCTTGTTGCGATATTTTGCAACCTCATACGGCTTGCAGCGGCATTCCTGTATTCGAGAGCCGAAATAACCGCAGGGACAGGGGTTCATCGCGGCAACAAGCATAAAATCAGCAGGATATGTCGCCTTTGCGCTGGCTCTCGTTATGGTTACGACGCCATCCTCCAACGGCTGGCGCAGCGATTCCAGCACGTCCTTGCTAAATTCCGGAAATTCATCGAGGAACAGTACGCCGTAGTGTGCAAGGCTTATCTCGCCCGGCAGCGCCTTCTGCCCGCCGCCTACCAGCGCCGCGGTCGATGCCGAATGATGCGGAGCCCTGAACGGGCGCTCCGCGGCTATTCCCTCGCTCGGCTCCATCATCCCCGTTATTGACTGTATTTTGGTTATTTCAAGAGCTTCCTTAAAGGTCAGCTCCGGCAGTATCGACGGCATGCTCTTTGCAAGCATGGTTTTTCCCGAGCCCGGCGTGCCCACGAGCAGCATGTTGTGTCCTCCCGCTGCGGCTATCTCCGCCGCACGCTTTGCGCCGTACTGCCCCTTTATCTCTTCAAAGTCGTTATGATAGTGTATCCGCTTCGGGCTCCATACCTTCTTTTCCCAAGGCTCGCCTTCGCCGTTAATTATGTCCACGGCTTCCCTGAGGCTCGCCGCGCCATACGCCGTCACTCCCTCTATATAGCTCGTTTCCGGTGCATTGTCCCTCGGCACGACAAATGTGGAAAGCCCCTGCACCTCTGCGCTTATCACCATTGGCAGCAGGCCATTTATCCCGCGTATGCTGCCATCCAGCGCCAGCTCCCCCAAATATACATATTTAGGGATCGGCCTTGCAAGCTGACCCGATGCCGCGATTATGCCAAGAGCTATGGCCAGATCATATACCGAGCCTTCTTTTTTCATATCTGCCGGGGCAAGATTTATGGTTATTCTGCTTGCAGGATACAAAAAGCCGCTGTTCTTTATTGCAGAGCGCACCCGCTCCTTGGATTCACGAACCGCCGCATCCGGCAGGCCTACTATTTCGCAGGCCGGCAAGGAGGATGAAACGTCTACCTCCACAGTTACAGAGAAACCTTCAAGACCAGACAGACCGAAGCTCGTTACCTTCGAGAGCATGACTTTTCCCCCTATGTTTATATTTTATTTCTTAGCTTTGTTTTTAAAAACGAAGAGCTTTGAACCGGAAAAATTGACCAGCATCACAACAGGCGTAACTATCGCCTTGCTTATAAGGTTACTCTGGATATTAAGCGCGTCATAGCAAAATTTAAGCAGCAGCACCGAAAGACCCATTGAAACAAGATTTACCGTCACAAACGCCGCAAACTCCCCCCGGTTCCTTCCGCTGTCCTTTTGAAACGTCCAGCGGCTGTTGAAAAAATAGCTGTTTAATATGCCGCAGCCATAGGATATGCACTGCGCAGCGCCGTAATGCAGCCCGAGGAAGGTGAGCAGCTGGTAGACCGCAAAGTCCACCAGCGTATTCACAACGCCCACCATGTTGTATTTGACGAGCTGTATAAGGCCGTCCTTTATTTCTTTTTTATCTCTTTCCGTTCCCATTGTCAATACCCCATGAAGGTCCAGCCCGGGAGCCACTCCAGCGCCTTTACATAGCCGATGCTGACCGGTACGCCGGATATGACTGGATAGAACACCACAAAGAGCAGCACTACCAGCCCTAAATAGTACCACTTTGCCATGACAAGCCTTGGGTGCCGCTCCTCTGCCTCCCTTATGAGCCATACCGTCAAGAGCACGATAAACGGAACGCTTGCAAAGAAGTGATACGCAAATGTACAGCGGGTAACGAGCACCCACGGCAGGTAATTCGCGCAAAGCCCTGTCAGCAGCACGAACACCGCCTTATCCGGCTTTGACTTGCCCGATATCAGCCTCCCGCAGAGTATACCCGTGCAGGCAGAGCAGACCCACCAAACCGCCGGGTTACCGAATGCGGATATTGTGGAGGTCATCCCCTCCGGAACGTCATAGCTTATGTAGTACCATACCGGCCGCATATCCAGAGGCCACTGCCACCAAGCAGACTGATAAGGGTGTGTTGCCGTAAGGCCGCTGTGGTAGCTGAACATAAACTCCTGCACGCCCCATATGTCGGCCAAATCATACCTAGCCTCCGAAAGCACATAGGGGATGTAGGAAAGCAGGTATATTGTCACCGGCACCGCGATATAGAAAACACAGCACCACAGCAGCGTGAGCAAGGCATCTCTCCAGAACCCCTGCACTCTGTTTCGCTCCGCCCTGCCGGCTGCGGCCATGTACCGCCTGTACTCTGCGTATCTTTGTCCAAGCGAGGTGAAGAATATGACGGCCAAGCCACCGCCCGCGTAAATGCATATCCACTTGCTGGCAGCGCCGAGCCCGAAGAAAACGCCCGCAAGAGCCAGCGGCTTCAGCGTTGCCTTTAGCCCGTCGTCGAAGAAGTTCATGCAGTAGTAGCTATACATAAAGTAATACATGAGTATTATGAAAAACACCCCGTATACGTCTATCGTAGCTATCCTGCTCTGGGTGAAGTGCATGAAGTCGAAGGCGAAAACAGCGGCAGCCAAGAAGGCATAGTCTCGGCGCTTAAACAGCTTTTTCGCGAAAGCAAACATCACCGGCACCATCGCAATCCCAAACAATGTGCCGACTATGCGCCAGCCGAAGGCGTTCATGCCGAACACCGCTATGCCAAGCATTATAAACACCTTGCCGAGCGGCGGGTGCGAATTTTCATACGGCGCTATGCCGTGAAGATGCTCGTACGCCGTGCGCCCATGATACAGCTCGTCAAAGTACATTCCGTTGAGGTAGGACGGCAGGGCTGGCACCTCCTCCGGTTCATCCACCAAAGCCTCCGCCCCATCGGACGCCGAGGCTTTTATCACATTCCCGTCTCCGTCCAGCAGCGCTATTTCGTTTATCCATACCCTGCCCGAGGTTACAAGAATATCTATCCTGTCGGTATATACCGGCTGGTCGGATATGGTTGCCCAGCGGAACATATCGTCGTTTTTCTGGGTATATTCAACGCTCTCCCCGCCGTTGAACGTAAACTCGGCGCTGCCCTCATACAGCCCGCCGAACACCATTAACCTGCTTATCTCAGCCGGCGCTTCAAGGGTTATTGAGGCAGTATCGCCAACGCTGCCGGTCCAGTAGTTTTCCGGTGCCTGCGTCGTGCCGAGGTTTGTAAGCGCAAAGGCGGCGTATATCGCCGTCAGCGCAACGCAGAACAGCCTGTCCCTTACCGTTACGCAGTCGCTATCCTCCAATCCGTGCAGCTGTTCACTCGCCGTGCCTTCATCTCTCCTGTCCGTATACGCAGGGCAAACTTCCCTTTTGAAGGCCATGCCGACAAAGGCTGCGGCAACGCCGGTGAAGGCCAATATATTCACTATCGACCCGATTACGATTATAACGTTATACTCGCTTCCGCGCAGGCTGGCATCAGTGACAACGATAAATGCCGCAATGACATTCAGCAGCAGACCGCAGCTGTATACCATATAGCTCCTCATCAGCCGCCTGTCTCCGCTCATCAGGAAAGCCGCCATAAGCAGAGGAAGAACCGGAAATACGTACCTTTCGTGCATATACTGCCCGAAGGTAAATATCGCAGAAAGCAGCGCGGCAGAGCAAAGCGCAAGGCTGTACCGTTTATCTCTCGAGCGTATATACCCGATTGACGTTATCACACAGCTCAGTGCTATCATTATCGTTCCCCAAGCCTCGTAGCTCAGCCCGAGCAGCGGCGCGGAGGCGTCCTTCCAGTTCCCGCCGAGCAGCGCCTGCATATTGAACGCCTCGATGCTGGCATACGGATAGGACGTTGCCGTGCCTATCAGCTTTTCCACAAACCACAGGTTGCTCTTCTGCGTCCCCTTAAACGGCATCGATATAATAAATATCGCTGCGACCGCGAGCAGCACCGCCGCAGCCGTTCGCAGTGCGTATTTTTTCCCCTTGTCGTGTACCTTTGCAAAGTATGCAACGGCAAGCAGCGGCCCTACCATGAGCGACTGCGGCTTTGTGATTATGGCCGCACCGTAGAGCAGCCCGGCAAGCTCCAGCCTGTCGGTATCAAAGAGATATATCACGCCCAGCAGCATTACCGCGGGTATCATATCCACCTGACCCCAGCCACCGGATATAAATGCTATCGCGGGGTTAAAGATCACAAGGCAGCATAGCAGCGACGCCTGCGCCCCGCCGAGCTTTCGCCTCGCTATTTTGTACGTCATGTACCCTGCCAGCATATCGGCTAATATGCTTGGCAGCTTTGTCAAAAGCACATAGCCCGCAGAGCCGTACTCAAGCCCGATGGCTCTCGCGAGGCTGCCCGTCAGCCAGAGTATATACATATATCCCGGCGGATAATCCGCAAACATGCCCGAGGTATAAAAGCCGGCAGGCCCATTCTCCGCAAGCTGATAGCTCCAGGCCATAAAGCAGTTTATATCGGTGCTGTGCCCATAAAAGACAACCGAAAGCAGGCAGCGCAGTAAAAACGCCGCCGCAAGCAGCAGGTACACGTTCAGTCCGCGCTGCTCTGCCGCGGGCTTTACCGTTATGCCTTTTCTGAAGCAGAGCGCACCGGCAATACCTGTCAGCAGCGCCGCAAGCAGCATACCACCGCCGTTCAGCTTGCCTGTGCTGCTCGTCTTTTGCTGAGTATAGTAAAATTGCTGAACTTCGCCCTCCGGCACCGCATCCAGCTTTTCAACAGAAAAGCCCCTGAACCAGGCCTCTCCCGAGGAAAGGCTGCTGTAACCGCCCAGCCCCATGCAAACCGTCATTTCGGTTTGCTTGCTGTTCGTAATTCCCATAAGCTCAACGCGTTGCCAATCGGCATCCCCGATAACAGGCTCTGATGCCGCCATGGTATTGGCGACCGAAACGCTCGCCCCGCCGCCGCCCGACACCCCGGCTGTCTTTATCTCGCAGCTTATTCTGTAATAGCTGTTCGGCTCCACCTCGATATCCTGACACAGCCTCGCGTCGTTTTCGGAGGGATTGACGATATGCAGACATATACTACCATCCTCGGTGATGGTTTCGATAAGGAAATCCTCTTCGCCATCATACCAAGCGTCAGCATACCAGCCGGATGGCATGCCGTTCGCATCCAGATATTGCAGCTGCTGGTTTTCTATACTCACATCGATGCAATGCGCCAAAGAGAATGGCGCAAGCATTAGTACCGCCGCTGAAGCTATCGCTAAGAATTTACGCATATTACCTCGACATATAAGTTATGTATGGTATTTTACCACAATTTGACTTTACCCACACCCGTATAGGGAAATTTTACAACTGAAATGCGTTTTCGATATATGTGACCCTTTCTTCCGTAAGATCCACCTCGGCAACATCAAACCTTGCGGGAGAATCCCAGATGTCGTGCTCCGAAAGGTAGCATGAGGCGGCCTTTATTATATTGCGCTGCTTTGTGCGCGTAACCGCCTCCCGCCCAAGCCCTACGCTGCGCCAGCTCCTCGCCTTTACCTCTACAAAAACCGTAACCGCACCGTCCATGGCGATTATGTCGACCTCGCAGCCCTGCCTTCTGTAGTTGCGCTCCAGCAGAATATAGCCATGTCGCACGAGGTATTCTGCGGCGATGTTCTCTCCCCTTTTCCCCTTGTTTATCCTGCGAGTATCCGGCATTTTACGCTTCTCCCGTGAAATTTTTTATGAAGCTGCGGCGGTGTATCGGACATGGGCCGTATTTTTTAAGCGCCGCTATATGCTCCGCCGTGCCGTAGCCCTTGTTCCTCGCAAAGCCGTATTCGGGATATTTTTCGTCCATATCCACCATATATCTGTCCCTCTCGACCTTTGCAACGATTGACGCTGCGGCGATAAGGTAGCTTATCGCATCGCCGTGAATAAAGGAGCGCTGCTCGGCCGGTATATCAAGCCCCTGAACCGCATCCAGCAGCACGACAGGCGGCTTGCTTTTAAGCCCATCAAAAGCCTCCTTAAAGGCGTTTTTCGTTGCGTTCAGTATGTTTATGCGGTCTATCTCCTCCGGCTGTCTCCAGCCGGCAGAAACAGCCAGCGCCGCCTCCATGAGCTGCGGATAAAGCGCCTCCCGCCTCGCGGGGGACAGCTTTTTTGAGTCGTTTACGAACCTTATCAGCGGCTTCGGCGGCAGCACTATGCAGGCCGCCACCACTGGCCCGGCCAGCGGCCCGCGGCCGACCTCGTCCATGCCGCCTGGCAATATCCCTCTATCCCAGTATTCCCGCTCGAACCTGCAAAGCTCGTTCAGCCGTTCCTCCTCATTCCGCCGCGGCATGTTCTTCCTCCCGTGGGTCGTCCAGCGTTACGCGGGCGATCTTGCCGGCGCGAAATTCATCCAGAACTATTCGCGCCGCCCGCTCGGTATCGTACACTCCGCCGCTCAGCACAAAGCCCCTGCTGCGGCACACCCCCTCCAAAAGCTCCTCCTGCGGCATGTCGTGCTCGAGCTTTTTGTACCTTGCGGTAAGCTCGCTTGGGCAAATCCTCATAAGCTCGCCGAGAAGGCTTGACGCCAGCTCCTCTGTGTCCATGATGTCATCCTTTATTGAGCCGATATATGCAACGTGCTTTGCAAGCTGCGGGTCCTCCAGCTTTGGCCAGAGCAGCCCCGGTGTGTCCATGAGCTCAAGATACGGCGTTATCTTTACCCATTGCTGCCCCTTTGTAACGCCGGGCTTATCACCGACCTGCGCCCTGTTTACACCGGCTATATGATTGATAAATGTAGACTTTCCTACATTGGGTATGCCGACTATCATCGCTCGGACTGTCTTTTTAACGCCCTTTGCAAGCGATTTTTCAACGCTTTCCTTTGCCGCGCGCTCCATAAGCTCCAGCGCCGCCTTTTTCTTCGCCGAGCTCGTTGCAACAAACTCTATTGCCTCTATTCCCTGCGTTCTGTACTCATTTATCCAAGCCCTGGTAGCGGCTGCTGAAGCAAGGTCGCTCTTATTCAGCAGCATTACCCGCTTTTTGTCCTTGAAAAGGTCGTCAAAATCCGGGTTGCGGGTGGCTCTTGGCGCGCGTGCGTCTACTATTTCCACAACCACATCTATAAGCTTCAGGCTTTCGGAAAGCTGCCTGCGCGCCTTCGCCATGTGTCCCGGGTACCATTGGATGAGCATAAATTCCTCCGAAAGGGTAATTGTTTTTCTTCAGTATAACAGCAACCGGCGCAAAAGTAAAAGCCCCCGTGCACTGACGGAGGCTTTTATGCGTCATTGTTACTTGGTCACTATGCGCTCTACGACCTTAGCGGCCTTACCTACGCGGTTGCGGAGGTAATACAGCTTAGCCCTGCGAACCTTACCGTGGCGAACCACTTCGATGCGGCCGATGCGGGGGCTATGATAGGGGAAGGTACGCTCTACGCCTACGCCGTAGGATACGCGGCGAACGGTAAAGGTCTCGCGGATGCCGCCGCCCTGCATTTTGATAACTACGCCCTCAAAGTTCTGAAGACGTTCACGGTTGCCTTCCACGACCTTTACGAATACGCGGACGGTGTCACCGACTTCCAGCTTGGGCAGATCGGTACGGAGCTGTTCTTTTTCGAGTTCCTTGATGATGTTGGACATTTTATTCTCCTTCCTACGGGTGTTCTTACACGACTGTCCGCCGCCATTGGACCATCCGTTGTCACAAACGAAGCTATTATACCATGGCTTTTACCGTTATGCAAGGCATTTATGCCTGATTATCTTGTTTTTTTATGGCCTCAAAAAATATTTTCTCATTCTTGCTCAGCTTCGCCTCCTGAATAAGCTCCGGCCGGATCTTGTATGTCGCCTCTATGCTCTTTTCCCGCCGCCATTTTGCAATTAAGGCATGGTTGCCGTTCAGCAGCACCTCCGGCACCTCCATCCCCCTGAATGAGGCAGGACGGGTATACTGCGGGTACTCCAGCAGTCCATCCGAGAAGGATTCGTCTTCAGCCGACTCCGCGCTGCCGAGCACGCCGGGTATGAATCTGCTCACGCAGTCTATTATGACCATCGCCGGCAGCTCGCCGCCGGTAAGCACATAGTCGCCTATGGACAGCTCCATATCCATCTGCTCCATCGCCCGCTCGTCTATCCCCTCGTAATGACCGCAGAGAAAAAGCAGCCTGCCCCTTTGCGCAAGCTCCCTAGCGACAGGCACGGAAAACGTCCTCCCCCGCGGTGCCATAGCGATCCTGAGCGCCTCATGGTTCGGATCCACGTCATCAAGGCAGGCGAATATCGGTTGCGGCATCATGACCATGCCCGCTCCGCCACCGAATGGGTAGTCATCGGTGTTCTTGTGCTTGGAATCGGAATAATCCCTTATATTGTGCAGCCTTATGTCGAGTATCCCCTTTTCCTGCGCGCGGCCGAGTATGCTGTTATCCAGCGGGCCTGCAAACATCTCCGGAAAAACCGTAAGTATGTCAATCCTCAAACAGCCCCACCTCCGATAACACATCTGCATTCAGCACTATGCGTTTATTGGCGATATCAACGTCATCGAGTAGCTTCTTAAGTGCGGGAACCATAAGCTGCCTTTTGCCCTTAATGACATATACGTCGTTTGCTCCTGTCTCCAGCACGTCTGTCAGCTTTCCGTAGTCCTCCCCCGCGGTATCATACACCTCGCAGCCTATCATATCCGCGACAAAATACCGCCCCTCCGGCAGCTTTACGGCGTGCGCCCTATCCACGGCTATATAGTGGTTGCGAAGCGTCTCTGCGGTGTTTCTGTCCCGGCAGAGCGATATCGTCATATACACGGCATCCGGCTGAACGCTGACGTTTGACACCTCGACCGGCTCATAGCCGCCCCTGCGCTCCAAATACGCCTCCTTGAGCTCCTTATACCTCGACAGATCCTCCGAAAGAGGCTGCACCTTCAGCGCACCGTGAACGCCGTGCGGGCGGCTTATCAGGCCAATGCGTAAATACTCCATTGAGCTTCTCCTGAAAAATATCCATATTAAGCAAAAAAGTGGTTTTGCCCACTTTTTTGCACAATGCCTTAAACTATTTCTACGATGTATCTTCTCTTTTCCTTTACGGACGCGGCCTTGACGACGGTTCGTATCGCCTTTGCTATACGCCCCTGCTTGCCTATTACCTTGCCCATATCCTCGGGAGCTACGGTGAGCTCGATCACAGTTGTGCTGTCGCCTTCCTTTACCTCGACTTTTACCTCATCAGGCTTATCCACGAGGCTAACGGCGATATATTTTACCAATTCACCCATAGCGTTATTAGTGTTCTACCCGGTAAATTACTGGATAGCGCCGGACTTCTTGAGCAGACCGCGAACGGTATCGGTCGGCTGTGCGCCGTTCTTTATCCACTGGGCGGCCTTCTCGTTATCAACCTTCAGCTCTGCGGGCTCGGTGGTGGGGTTGTAGTAGCCAATCTCCTCAACAAACGCGCCATCGCGGGGAGAGCGGGAGTCTGCAACAACGATACGATAGAAAGGAGCCTTCTTGGCGCCCATGCGGCGAAGCCTGATCTTCAACATGATTAAATTCCTCCAAAGTTAATTTGTAATTTTGTATTATATTTTGAAAGCGGCAGCCCTCAGGTTCAAAAGCCGAAGGGGAAACGCATCTTTCCTTTTTTGCCGAACTTGCCTGAGCTGAGCTGCTTCATCAGCTTCCGCGAGGCCTCAAACTGGTTGAGCAGCCTGTTTACATCCTGAACGGTGTTGCCGCTGCCCGCGGCTATCCTGCGCCGCCTGCCGGCGTTGATGATATCCGGCTTTGCGCGCTCCCTCGGCGTCATGGACTTGATTATCGCCAAGGTCTTTTTCATTTGCTTTTCGTCTATCTGAACACCGCCAAGCTTGCCTGCATCTACCCCGGGCAGCATAGAGAGCATACTGCCCATGTCCATGCTCTGCATCTGCTCCATCTGCTGCATAAAGTCATCCAGCGTGAACTCGTTGGTCTTTATCTTCTTAGCAAGCTCCTCCGCCTTTTTAGCGTCAAAGCTCTCCTGTGCCTTTTCGATGAGGGTCATAACGTCCCCCATACCGAGTATGCGGCTCGCCATCCTGTCCGGATAGAACGGCTCGATATCTGTCAGCTTTTCGCCGTTTCCGCAGAACTTTATTGGCTTTCCGGTGACCTCCCTTACGGAAAGAGCAGCACCGCCCCTTGTATCGCCGTCCAGCTTGGTTATTATCACGCCGGTAAGCTCCAGCGCGTCGTTGAACGTCTTTGCCGCGTTTACCGCATCCTGACCCGTCATGGCATCTATAACGAGGAGTATTTCTGCCGGCTCTACGGCATCTCTCACCCGCTCTATCTCGTCCATCATGTCGGAATCTATATGCAGCCGGCCTGCGGTATCAATTATCACGAGATCCCGCATATTGCGTTTTGCGTACTCAACCGCTTCCCTTGCGGTAAGCACCGGATCCTGCGTGCCCTTTTCAAACACCGGCAGCTCCAGCCTTTCGCCGACTACCTGAAGCTGTTTTATCGCGGCAGGGCGGTAAACATCACAGGCAACCAGCAGCGGGGACTTTCCAAACTGCTTGCGGCAATACGCGCCCAGTTTGCCCGCCATGGTCGTCTTGCCCGCGCCCTGAAGGCCGGCAAGAAGTATCACGGACGGGTTTTTCGAGCCAAACTCCAGCTTGGCGTTTGAGCCGCCCATGAGCTTTACCAGCTCGTCGTTTACTATTTTTATTACCTGCTGACCCGGCGTAAGGCTTTCCAAAACCTCGGCACCGACAGCCCGCTCCGTAACGGAAGCTATGAATTTCTTTACAACGGTAAAGCTGACATCTGCCTCCAGCAGCGCGAGCTTTACCTCGCGCATGGCCTCCTTAACTTCCTTTTCGGAAAGCTTGCCGCGGCCGGACAGCTTTTTAAATACGTTCTGAAGTTTTGATGCAAGGCCCTCAAATGCCATCTTCGCAAATCTCCGTTAATGCCCTTATCTCGGCTTTGGCCTTCGGGTCGTCCGTCATGCCGCAAAGCTCGTTCAGGCCGTTTATAAGCGTTATACGCCGCCGCAGCAGCCCAAGCTTCTGCTCGTACCCCTCAAGGTTATCCGCCGCCTTTGTTATCGCATCCCGCACGGCTTGGCGGGACACGCCCTCGCGCTCGGCTATCTCGGCGAGCGAGCAATCCTCGTTTACTGACTGAAAGAGCATCGTCCGCTGCCGCTCGGTAAGCAGCCCGCCGTATATGTCCAGAAGCATTCCGAGACGCACATGCCTTTCCAACGGTACGACCGCCTTTCCCCGTGCCTGTAAAGCAAAAGTATTTTACACTCGTACTATTATACGGATTTATCGCCGCATGTCAAGAGCTTTTTCGCATCGAACATCTGTCATTCACCGAGCAGCGCCCGCGCGTAATCGTCGGGGTCAAAGGCCTGCATGTCGTCTATGCCCTCGCCGACTCCTATAAAGCGGACGGGGATATTCAGCTCTTCCTTTACGGCAACGGCAACGCCGCCCTTTGCCGTGCCGTCCAACTTGGTGAGTATTATACCGGTAAGCCCTGCGGACTCACCGAACGCCCTCGCCTGAGCTATGGCGTTCTGCCCGGTGGTAGCGTCCAGCACCATAAGTGCCTCAACAGGAACGCCGGGCAGCTCACGGTCTATAACGCGGCGCATCTTTTCCAGTTCATTCATGAGATTCTTCTTGTTGTGCAGTCTTCCCGCCGTGTCACAGAGCAGCATATCCCGATTTCGCGCCTTAAATGAAGCCGCCGCGTCAAAAACGACCGCTGCCGGGTCGGCTCCCTCGCCGTGCTTAACTATCGGCACGCCTGCCCGCTCCGCCCAAACGCTAAGCTGCTCCGCTGCCGCCGCGCGGAAGGTATCCGCCGCCGCAAGCATTACATCCTGCCCCTGCGCCTTGTAGTAGTGCGCCATCTTGCCGAGGGATGTGGTCTTGCCCACGCCGTTCACGCCAACTACCATTATAACGGCCTTATCCGCCCCCTCGAGAAACGGCTTTTCGGGCCTCATGAAGTCCGCAAGTATCCTTACCAACTCCTCCTTAGCCTCTGCACGCTCCTTCAGCTTTTTTTCGGAAACGGCGCCGCGCAGCCCACTCAGCAATTTTTCTGTCGTAGCCATGCCGACATCCGCCATTATGAGCGCTTCCTCAAGCTCCTCGTAAAACTCATCGTCTATGCCGGAGCCGGTGAATATCGCAGCGATGCCGCTGCCCGTTCTGGATAAACCCTGCTTTAGCTTTTCAAAAAATCCTGCCATGCCTTTACCCTTCCTTTCGGTGCTTTTTCTATGCCGGCTCGGAAAACCTTGCGGATACTACCTTTGATACGCCCTTTTCCTCCATCGCCACGCCATAGAGCGAGTCGCATACTGCCATACTACCCTTTCTGTGGGTTATGAGTATGAACTGAGTGTCGTCGGAATAATTGCGTACATACTCCGCAAAATTCGTAACGTTGGCATCGTCCAGCGCGGACTCAATCTCGTCCAATATACAGAACGCTGTCGGCTTCAGCTTGAGTATGGCGAACAGCAGCGCTATTGCGGTAAGCGCCCGCTCGCCGCCCGACAGCAGCGACAATAGCTGCAGCTTCTTTCCCGGTGGCTGCGCTATTATGTCTATATCGCAGTTGAGTATATCGTCCTTGTCGGAAAGTATAAGCTCCGCCCTGCCGCCGCCGAAAAGCTCGGTAAATACCTTAGAAAAGTTCTGCTGTATCAGCACGAACTGCCTGCGGAACTCTTCTTCCATCGTTGAGAGCAGGTCTGATATCAGCACCTGAAGGTCGGCCTCTGCCTTGGTCAGGTCTTCATACTGGGTGCTGAGCTCGTCATACCGTTCCTTTACGTTTTTGTAATCCTCTATCGAGCTTACGTTGACATCACCCAGTGCCCGTATCGCCGTCCTCAGCTCGTCCACTCTGATATGCGAGGCGGTTATGGCTATCTGCCTTCTCATAGGCTGGGCGTTTTCGTATGTGAGCTCATAATCCGCCCACATTCTATCCTGCATATTCTGAAGCTCGATCTGCGCCTTGTTCAAGTTAAGCTCCGCCCTGTGGCTGCGTTCCTTTATCTCGCTCAGCTCTGCGGCTATACCGTCGCGGCGCTCGCGCAGCTCGTCGATCGAGGATAGGCGCTTCGCCCTCTCCTCCTCGGTGCTGTGCAGCTGATCCGTAAGCCTGTCAACATCCAGGCGCTCGGCAGCAATGCTTTCATCAAGGCCCTCGGTCTGCCTTTGCAGCTCCGAAACGCTCCTTTCGCCCGCTTGGATCTCCTCCTTATCCCTGCTGATCGCCTTCTCGAGGGCGCTCGTCTCCAATGCGATCCGCTTGCTCTCTCTTTGAGCCGCATCAGCCTCTTTTTCAAGCGCCATCAGCGCCACCTTGCGCTCCGTCACTGCTTCGCCGGCGGCGTCTGCTTCTTTTCTCAGCAGGCCAATCTCCTCCTGAAGCCTGCGTATATCGTCCTGACTGGTCTCGTTGCCCTGCTCGCACTGGGCGCGATCCTCGCTGGCCTCCCTGTGCTGCTCGTCGATGTTATCTATGCTGTCCTGTATCTGGCTGAGCTCCAGCCTTGCCCGCTCCTGCTCCTCTCTGTTTTCGTCCAGATACTTCTGTACGACATCCACCTTTTCACGGTGTGTTGCCAGCTCAATATCCGCCGTATGCAGCGCCTCCGCAGTCCTTTCAACGTCTGCGTTTGCTGCGGCGGCAGCCTCCTCCAGCCGCTTTATGCCGCTCCTTGCCTCATCGAGCTGCGCGCGCTGCTTTTTCAGCTGCGCCGTGATGGTCTCTATTTCCCTCTCGCGGCCTATCAGGCTAAACTCGCGCTTCTGGGTACTGCCGCCGGTCATGCTGCCGCCGGGGTTGATTATATCGCCCTTGAGCGTTGCTATCCTGAAGGACGACCTTGCCCTCTTGTTTATAGCTATGCCCGAATCAAGGTCTCTTACTATGACCGTGCGGCCGAGCAGGTTTTCAAATATCCCCCTATACCTTTCGTCATATGACACGAGATCGGAAGCCACGCCGATATAGCCGTCCACGCCGCACATCGCCCTCTCATCGCCGCTGAGCAGCCGCGGGCGCATGCTGGATACCGGCAGCATCGTCGCCCTGCCGTATTGCCTTGAGCGAAGATACTCTATTACTTTTTTTGCATCCTGCTCGGTCGGGGTAACTATATTTTGCAGTGCAGAGCCAAGCGTCATCTCTATTGCGCTCTCATATTCCTTAGGAACCCTTATGAGCTCCGCCACAACGCCTTCTATGCAGGCGCCAAGCCTGGTATCTCTGGCTGAATCTCTGAGCAGATTCCTTACGCTGGAGTAATATCCCTCATATGCCCTCTTCATCTCCTGGAGTACCTTTATCCTCGAGTTTTCAGCTTCTATTTGCTGCTCGAGGGCGCGAATGCTTTCGCTGCTCTGCCTGACCTGTGCGTTCAGCTCGTTTACTCTGGCAATGGCTCGGGCACGCTCCGCGTTCTTTTGGTCGTATCCCTGCTTGATTTCGCTGTAGCTGCCAAACACCTGGGCGTACTCATCGGTGAGCTTCTTTTCTTCCTGCTTTATCTCCTCGATCCTTATGTTTGTATCGTCCGCCCGCTTCAGCAGCGTCGTCCTTATTGCCTCCAGCCTTGAAAGCCGGGTTTTAGCATCGGATAAGCGGTTCATCGCCTCCATCATGCTACTCTTGCGGTCTTCAAGGCACTGCTCCTTTTGTTCTATGTCGGCCTTTATGGTCTCAAGTCTTTTCTCCACATCGCCGAGCCTTGTGCGCTCCCTTGTCCTTGTCTCGGCGGTGTTTTCCCCATTTTCGGCGGCCTCGGCTGCGGCCCTCTTCAGCTCCTCCAGCTTTGCCCCGTTACTCAAAACGGCAGCCTCCAGCCTTTCTCTTTCCCGCACAAGGCCTGCCATTCGTTCCCGTGCCTGCTTTACGTCGCCCGTTCGATTTTCAACGTCCTTTGTTGTCTCCAGCAGCTTCGCCTGAATTTCCCCTATGTCAGCGCTGAGTGCGCGTTCCTTTTCTTCCTCCGCTGCGCAGCTTGCGCTCAGTGCGGCCTCAATTCCGGCAGAGTGGGCTATCTCATCGGCGTACTGCGCCAAGCTTTCGCTAAGGGCGGTCATTCTCTCATTTAGCTTGTCGTATTGATAGAGGAACACATTCACCTCTATCTCCTTAAGCTCCTCCCTGAGCTTTAGGTACTGCCTCGCCGCAGCGCTCTGCTCCTCCAGCGGACCAATACGCCCGCCAAGCTCCTCAAGTATGTCGTTTAGCCGCACAAGATTCTTGCGCGTATTTTCCAGCTTGCGCTCCGCCTCCTCCTTGCGAACGCGGTATTTCATAACACCGGCAGCCTCCTCAAAGGCATTCCTTCGATCGTTGGATTTGTTGGAAAGTATCTCCTCCACCTTACCCTGACCTATTATGGAGTAGCCCTCCTTGCCTATGCCGGTATCCCTGAAAAGCTCGCCTATGTCCTTCAGGCGGCACTGGGTATTGTTTATGAGGTATTCACTCTCGCCGCTGCGGTATACTCGGCGGGTAACGCTCACCTCGGCAAAGTCCGTCGGCAACCTGCCGTCGGCGTTGTCAAATACCAGCGTCACCTCGCAGAAGGACTGCGGCTTTCTCTGCTCGGTGCCGTTGAATATCACGTCCTCCATTTTGTTGCCGCGCAGCACGCGGGCGCTCTGCTCGCCCAAAACCCAGCGAACGGCATCGGCGATGTTGCTCTTTCCGCTGCCGTTTGGCCCTATTATGGCGGTTATTCCCTTTTCGACCTGAATTTCGGTCTTTTTTGCAAAGGACTTGAACCCGTTTATCTCTATCTTAGTTAAACGCAAAGTTATGACCTCATCGATTCTATATACGGCAGCTTACAGCAAACCGAGGCTCTGCAATGTGGCCATTGCCGCCTGCTGGCCTGCCTCCTGCTTGCTCCCTCCGCTGCCTACGCCCATTGGCTCGCCCGCGACTATTGCCCGCAGCGTAAACACCCGCCTGTGATCCGGCCCAGATGCCTCAACCAGCTCATATGTCACGTTCCCCTGATGCTGCTTTTGAACGTGTTCCTGCAGCAGCGTCTTGTAATCCTTGGTGTTTACGTTGCATACCGCCCGCTCCATATGTCCTTCAACGGCGTGCAGCACGAGCTTCCTCGCCTCGTCCATTCCGCCATCGAGAAACACAGCGCCTATTACCGCTTCCATGGCATCCGCAAGTATCGACGGTTTGCTCCTGCCGCCGGAATGCTCCTCACCGTGGCTCAGCAGCAGGTATTCGCCAAGCGCGAACCCCTCCGCCGACTTATGCAGCGCACCCTCACAAACGGAAAGCGAGCGCACCCTTGTCATCACGCCCTCGTTCAGCTCCGGGTGCTCCCTGTAGAGCTTTTCGCTGACGCAGAGCTCCAGCACTGCGTCACCCAAAAACTCCAGCCTTTCGTTATGGACGCTGCCGTTTCCGTCGCCCTTCACATAGGATGTATGGGTAATGGCGGTATTGAGCAGCAATACGTCTTTAAACCGGTAGCCTATGGCCTCTTGAAGCTCCTCGAGCTTCTTCAGCCTCGCAAATTCAAGCTCCATTCATCTTCCTCCATACCAAAGTACCCGCATCCACCTTTAGATGCGGGTACTTCAGCGATAAACCTTATTTTTTGTTCAATACATCGAGCACATCGCCAACGGTGTGCACGTTGGGCAGCTCCTCCTCCGGTATCTGCAGGCCATATTCCTGCTCAATATCCATTATGAGCTCAACTACGTCAAGAGAGTCCGCCTTGATATCCTCAACCAGCCTTGAATTCATGGTTATGCTGTCCGCAGGAATATCCATCTGCTTGGAGATCATTTCGCGCAGCTTTTCAAAAGTCATCATAATTATAATAATACCGCCTTTCTTGTTATGCCGATAAACAAGTATAGTTTAGCCGCATATCATTTTTATGTCAATCCTATGTTACTCGGCAGACTCCGGAAGGCCGGCAATGGCTCGGCGTATGGTTTCTGCAGTTCCGCCTGCCGCATACTCCCGTGCCTGCGCAATGGCCGCCGCAAACGCCTTCGCATTTGAGCTGCCGTGTGCCTTTATAACGCCGCCGTCTATACCAAGCAGCGGTGCTCCGCCGTATTCGGTATAATCCATTACCTTTTTGAATCGCCTGAAGGCCGGCTTTGCAAGAGCTGCGCCCAGCTTGCTGCGGGTATCTGCCAAAAGCTCCCTTTTTAGCATGGTCATAAATGTCGAGGCTATGCCCTCGGTATATTTCAGCACGATGTTGCCTGCGAAGCCATCGCAAATCACCGCATCAAAGCTGCCGGAGAGTATCTCTCGTGCTTCGCAGTTTCCGACAAAGTTCACCGGTGTCTGCTCAAGCAGCTTATATGCGGCCTTTGTGAGTTCATTGCCCTTCTCTGCCTCTGCGCCGTTGTTGAGCAGGCCTATCCTCGGACTTTCAACGCCCATTATGTCGTGCATATATGCCGAGGCCATAACGGCAAACTGCTGCAGATACGAGGGCTTGCAGTCGACATTCGCCCCGCAGTCCATGAGCAGCACGCAGCCCTTTTCAGCCGGAAACACCACGCCTATCGCAGGGCGCTTTACACCCTCTATGCGTTTCACTATAAAGGTTGCCCCCGCAAGCACGGCGCCGGTGCTGCCAGCAGAAACCGCACAGTCAGCCTTCTTATCACGCAGCAGCTCCAGCGTTCTTACAAGCGACGAATCCTTCTTCCTGCGTATTGCAAGCGTCGGCTGCTCCTCGCAGGTTATCACCTCCGGCGCGTGAACCACCACCACACGGCTTGCGTCATAATCGTATTTCGCAAGCTCTTCCTTTACCCTCGCCTCGTCTCCGCAGAGTATCAAAGACATATCGGGGTACCTTTCGAGAGCCTTTACGCAGCCCTCAACAACCGCGGCAGGGGCGTTATCGCCGCCGAAAGCATCAACAGCTATCCTCATGTCGTATCTCCTAAAAACGTACTGTGATATATTATACAATATCTTCAGCTAAAACAAAAGAGGCCCTTTTGCAGAGCCTCTTGGTGTTTTGCTGTTTTTCAAGCAGATCAGTCATTATTGACTGCAACTGCCTGCTTGCCGTCGTAATAGCCGCACTTTTTGCATACACGATGAGCCAGCTTGGGCTCATGGCACTGCGGACATTCCACGATACCGGGAACGGTCAACTTCCAATGGGCTCTGCGCTGATCGCGCCTTGCCTTAGACGTTTTTCTCTTTGGGACTGCCATGGTTACACCTCCTTATCGTGATACAACAGCTGCTCCAAGGCGGAGAAAGGGCTTTTTGTTTCCTTCTCTCTTACGCAGGAACACTGCACTTTGTTTAAGTCACACCCGCACACCGGGCACAGCCCCTTGCAATCCTCGCTGCATCTGCTGAAAACCGGCAGATTGAGGAAGAGATCATCAAGAAGCATCCGGCTTACGTCCAGCTCCTCGCCGGTATAGCCGTAACACTCGCTGTCCGGCTCCGGCTCACGGAGAAAGCGCTCGTCAAAGTCGAAGCTCAGCTCTTCGCTGAACTGCTTGCCGCAAAGAGCGCATTCGGAGTCAAGCTCTGTCTTGGCCGTACCCTTGAAGCTAAAGCCCTCGCCGTCGTAAAAGTACTCACCATCCACAGCAAGCGGAGCCATAAACCTGAGCTTCCTGCCGAGGTATTCCTGATCCTCGATAGCAACATCCTCATGGCAACGCCCGATACGTCCCGGCTGTCTGAGTTCCTTTGAAACGTTGAGCTTCATAATCTTCCTTTCAAGAGCACACCTTGTATATTTTATCTGTAAGGCGTTGATTTGTCAACTGATTATTTTGCAGTCAGAGCGGCGGTATCCCTTGCGATCGTCATCTCCTCATCGGTCGGGATCACAAACACCTTTACCTTGCTTTCCGGCTTGCTTATGCAGACCTCCTCGCCGCGGGGGCAGGTCATGTTGTAGTCAAAGTCTGCAACTATGCCCATGTATTCCATATCCTTGAGGATATCCCTGCGAACCTCGCGGTCGTTTTCGCCTACGCCGGCAGTAAATACTATTGCATCTGCGCCGTTGAGGGCTGCGGCGTATGCGCCGATATACTTCTTTACGGCATATACGAACATATCGAGGGCGAGCTTGGCACGCTCATTTCCCTTTTCGGCTGCAGCGCCAAGATCGCGGAAGTCGCTGGATATGCCGGATATGCCCAGCATGCCGCTCTTTTTGTTCATATATGTATCCATTTCCTTTGCACTCATGCCGGTCTTATCCATAAGGAACGGCATTATGGCGGGGTCTATGCTGCCGCAGCGTGTGCCCATCGGAAGCCCCTCAAGAGGCGTAAGGCCCATGGATGTATCCACGCACTTGCCGGCCTTGGAGCAGCTTACGCTGGAGCCGTTGCCCAAATGGCAGGTGATTACCTTTGCATCGGGGTTGCCGAGCAGCTCAAGGGCGCGGCCTGTAACGTACCTGTGTGATGTGCCGTGGAATCCGTAGCGGCGAACCCGGTAGTTCTCATATGCTTCATAGGGCAGAGCATACATATAATGGGATTTTTCCATAGACATGCCCCAGCCGGTATCGAACACCGCTACCATAGGTACGCCGGGCATTACGGCCATGCAGCCCCTTATGCCCATAAGGTTTGCGGGGTTGTGGAGGGGGCCGAGAGGTATGCAGTCCTCGATGGCCTTGAGCACTTCGTCGTCTATAAGCACGGGGTTATAGAGCTTTTCGCCGCCATGCAGCACGCGGTGGCCAACGGCGTCTATCTCGCTCATGCTCTTGATAACGCCTATCTTTGAATCTGCAAGAACCTCGAGAACCAGCGCAATAGCCTCTTCGTGGTTCTTCATATCCTGCTGCTTCTCATACTTGTCGCCCTTGGCGGACTTGTAGGAAATGAGAGAGCCGTCGATGCCTATGCGCTCGCAGATGCCCTTTGCGATAACGCTGCTGTTATCGAGGTCTATGAGCTGATACTTTAGGGAAGAGCTGCCCGCATTGATTACGAGAATTTTCATTGTTTATTTCCTCCATTAGTGATTACATGTTCTGTGCCTGAACGGCGGTTATGGCTACCACGGAGACTATATCATCCACGCTGCAGCCGCGGGAGAGGTCGTTAATAGGCTTTGCGAAGCCCTGACAGATGGGGCCTACCGCCTCTGCGCCCGCAAGGCGCTGCACCAGCTTGTAGCCGATGTTGCCCGCCTGCAGGTCTGGGAATATCAGAACGTTGGCCTTACCTGCTACAGGGCTGCCGGGGCTCTTGAGCTGGCCGACCTTTTCAACGAGGGCCGCATCCGCTTGCAGCTCACCGTCCACATTGAGCTCGGGAGCAAGCTCATGAACCAGCTTGGTGGCCTCAGCTACTCTATCAACATTTTCATGCTTTGCGCTGCCCTTGGTGGAGAAGGAGAGCATCGCTACGCGAGGCTCAATGCCGCAGAGAGCCTTTGCGCTCTGTGCGGAGCTTATGGCTATCGCCGCGAGCTGCTCGGCAGTAGGAGCAATATTCACGGCACAGTCGCCGAATACCAGCACGCCGTTATCACCGTAGGCCTTATTGGGAACTTCCATTATGAAGCAGCTTGAAACGGTGGATACGCCCTTTGCAGTCTTGATTATCTGAAGGCCGGGACGGAGGGTGTTGCCGGTGGTGTTTATTGCGCCAGAAACAAAGCCATCTGCCTTGTCATCGTAAACCATCATTGCGGCAAAAAACAGAGGATCCAGCATTGTCTTTTGAGCCTGCTCAAGAGTCACACCCTTTTTAGCGCGCATTTCGGCGAACTTCTCGCAGTATGCCGGATACAGCTCGGACGCGGCGGGATCTATCATCTGAATGTCATCCACATTCACGTTGAACTTGGCTGCGGTGGCCTTGATATCCTCGGGGTTGCCGATAAGCGTTACCCTCGCGATACCCTGGTCTGTTATCAGCCTCGCCGCCTGAACGGTGCGCTCCTCGCTCCCCTCCGGCAGCACTATGTGCTTTACGTCAGCTTTTGCTTTTGCTTTAATGGTGTCGATGATAGACATTATTCTGTCTCCTTTCGAAATTTGTGCATTATGATATCTGCCTTGTGTACATACCTATACCCTAGCATTATAGCATAAGTTTTCCGGATATAACAGCGCTTAAATAAAATTCGGGCTTATTTTTGCCTCTTTTACCTTTTGGCCGCCTATCGTATAATGATATCATGAAAACAGTAGGCATAATAGCGGAATACAATCCATTCCATAACGGGCACGCCTATCAGCTCAAGGAGGCCAAAAAAGCGACGGGCGTGGACTTTGCCGTCGTTGTAATGAGCGGCGATTTCGTTCAGCGGGGCGAGCCGGCAATGTTTGACAAGTGCCTAAGGGCAGGCTGGGCGCTCCAAAACGGGGCTGATATGGTGCTCCTGCTCCCCGTGCCCTTTTCCCTCGCCTGCGCCGAGGTATTTGCGCTCGGCGGCGTTACGCTGCTGCACGAAAGCGGCATTGCCGACTGCATAGCCTTCGGCAGCGAATCCGGCGATATACGGCTGCTGAACAAGGCGGCAGACGCCTTGGACAGCGAACCACAGGAGCTTCGCCATCTTATCAAAGTGAATGCATCAAAGGGGCTTTCCTACCCTTCTGCCCGGGCAAGGGCATTTGAGCAGTGCTTTTCACCGGAGCTTGCTGCGCTTTTCTCCTCACCGAACGACATACTCGGGATAGAATACCTGCGCGCCCTAAAGCGGCTGGGGTCGGCCATGCAATCAGTGGCAATTGCACGGACCGGCGCGGCACATGACAGCCGCGATGCCGACGGCATATTTGCCAGCGCCTCAAGCATCAGGGAACTTATAGCGGGCGGCAGCGCAAAAGCGGCAGAGCAGTACCTTCCCGCAGGAATATACGAGGACATATCAAAAGCCCTAGGCGATTCCGCACCGATAACATTAGGCAGTCTTTCCCGCGAGGCGGTATATGCACTCAGGATGCTGAGCAGAGAGCAGCTTAAAAAGCTTCCGGATGTTTCCGAGGGGCTGGAAAACCTGCTTTACTCCGCCTGCCGGGCACACGGCGACATATTCTCTGTGCTTTCGGCGGTAAAGAGCCGCCGCTATACGATGGCGCGGCTGAAGCGGATATGCATGTGTGCCCTGCTCGGCATTTACGGCAGCCCGGCATTGAGGCTCGACGAGCTTTATATTAGGGTCTTGGGCGTAAGGCGGGAGGCTCTGCCGCTGCTCTCCGCCATGCATGAGCGCTCCTCTCTGCCCATCGTTACCCGCTTTGGCGACAGGGCAAAGCTAAACGAGAAGCAGCTTTCACTGCTCGAGTTTGACCTGCGATGCGCCGAAATAGCCGCTCTCGGCAGGCCAAAAAGCGTTTCTGCCAAGCCGGAGTTTTCATACCCCCTGCTTATAGTCTGATACCCCTGCTTATAGTCTGATACCCCTGCTTATAGTCTGGTACCCCCTCCGCATATATATTTGTTTATATCATGCGGAGGTATTTTTAGTTGAAAAAGGCTCTCGTATACCTGTTCTGCGCCATTTGCTGCTGCATGCTGCTCTTATACAGCCCTGACGCCGTATCCGCAGCCGCAAACGGTTTTCGCGTCTGGCGGGATTCCATTCTGCCCGTCCTGCTCCCTTTCTTCGTCTGCTCCGGCGTAATGCTTGGCACAGGTATGCCCTCCGGGCTGGAGCGCACGTCCCTTGTCCTTCTCTCGCTGTTTTCCGGCGCGCCGGCAGGAGCGCGGCTGCTTTCGAGCGGCAGCGATACGGACGCACGCTCTGCGGCGATACTCAATAACGTAAGCCCGCTTTTTGTATATGCTTCCTTTTGCTGCGGAATGGTCGGCTGCCCCAGACTCGCCCTTTACATCATTCCAGCCCAGCTCGCCTCGGCCGGAATAATGCTGCTTATCTTTCCCATTTGCTTTGAGCCGCAGCCGAAAAAGGCCGCTGTTTCCGCGATTGCGCTGCTTTCCGGCGCACTTGGCAGCGGCATGAATGCGATGCTCGGCATATGCTCGGCGCTTGTGTTTTTTTCTGCTCTCCTTGGCGGCTTTCGGGCGCTGTTTGGAATTAGCAGCAGCTCTCTTGCGCCGGTACTGATACACGGCATGCTGGAAATGGCCGGCGGCAGCGCCGAGCTTGCCTCTCTCCCGCTCGATATTAGAACACTAGGTACGGCATCGGCATTCATATTTTCCTTCGGCGGGCTGTGCGTATATGCACAGTCTCTTGCCTTTGCACCGCTGCCGTTCTTCAGGTATTTTTTCGCAAAGCTCTTGCAGGGCGGCATATCCGCGGCCATTGCGTATATCGCTCTGACGCTGTTCCCGCTGAGCCTTCAAGTGTTCAGTCCCTCATTAAAAGGCGACACCACAAGCGCCGCCATCTCCGCAGCAGTTGCCTTTGCGACGACGCTCGCCGCCATGTCCGCACTGTTGATAGCCGGAGGAATGGCGAGGCGGCTCAAGGAAAAAAAGTGTAAGGTCGTTTAATGCCAACTTAAAAGCCCTCCGTTGCCGGAGGGCTCAGCTGTTGTTCAATTATCAGTCGTCAAAATCGTCGTCATCGTCAAAGTCATCATCGTCGTCATAGTCCTTGTGCTTCTTGAATAAGCCGAAGAGGAAGCCGCCCTTCTTGCCGTCTTCATCCTCGTCGTCGTAATCGTCCTCTTCATCGATATCATCCACCGGCTCGGCGGCCTTGCGCCTGCCGCGGTTGCTCTCGGATACCGAATTGCGCGGCTCCGGCTTGGGCTGCGGAGACACCGCCTTGCGGACGGGCTGCTGCTCCACCGCTGCCGTCTGCTGCTGAACGCTCGCCATTACCGCATCCGCGCTCATCGCGGGCTTAGGGGGCTGCGTAGGCTGTATAATGGGCTGAACGGGCGTAGCTACCCTTGCCCTTGCGCCAAGATCCCGACGGTTTACGCTCACAAGGCTCTTATATTCATCGAGGAACCGTTCAAGGTCCGCAAGTATATCGTCAGCATAGGTCTTGCCGTTTTCAAAGACCTCGTTGGCGTTGTACTCCGCCTTTGCCGCCAGCAGCTGCGCCCTCTTCTGCGCTTCCTGATATATCTCGTCCTCTGCAATTAGCCGTTCATACTCCTCGCGCGCCTTTTCAAGAACGAGGTCGGCCTTGTTCTGCGCCTCGGCAACTATGCCATCCGCCTTGGCGTTGGCCGCATCGATGGTATCCTGTGCAGTCTCATTTGCGTTGTCTATGGTGTTCTGAGCCTCTATCAGCATGCTGTTGGCCCGGCGTATGTCCTCAGGTATGGTGGTTTTAAGGTCGGTCAAAAGATCCATGACCTCTTCAACATCTACCGTGCGCTTTGTTGCGCTGCCCGAGAGCTTTGGCCTGGGGCTGTTTTCGATAAGATCCTCAAGCTGATCTATAATGTCGTAAATTTTGAGGTTCTGCATATTATTGCTCATCGCTCCATCAACCTTTCTGCGATTTTATTTTTTATTGCGTCGGGCACCAGCCCGTCGATATCCCTTCCGTAACCGGCGATCTCCTTTACGATGCTGGAGCTTATGAAGGCCAGCTCCGGCCTTGCCGCGAGATACACAGTTTCAATGTCCGGCTGCAGGAACTTGTTTGCCTGCTCCATCGCTGTCTCGTACTGCATGTCTCCGCCGTTCCTTATGCCGCGGATTATCGTTGCAGCGCCTTTTTTTCTTGCAAACTCTACCGCAAGCCCATCGTATACCTCGGCGAATACATTCAAAAGTCCTTCCGCCCTTGCGGCCTCTTCTATGAGCGAGCAGCGCTCTGCGGCGGTAAACATATACCTCTTGCCCGGGTTTGTAAGCACTGCGATATATATCCTATCGAAGAGCGCAGCGGAGCGGATAAACACGTCCATATGACCCAGCGTTACCGGATCAAAGCTGCCCGTACAAACAGCAGTTCTCATTTCCTTTTCTCCCTGATGAAGGATATCGCCGTAAGCTCGCCATAGCTGCGCAGGTCGTATACCTCAAGCTTCTCGCAGTCGATCATCGGCGGCAGCTTTGCGTCGTGCTCCAGAACTATTATGAAGTCCTCCGCCAGCAGTCCCTTGTTGTAAAGCGCAGCGACAGCCTTTGCGGCTATCCCCGCACCGTACGGCGGGTCTATAAAGACGATATCGAACCTATCGCCCCGACCCTCCATCATGGAAGCCGCCCGCTCCCAGTCACAGCCGTACACCCTGCACTTGGATCCGTAGCCCAGCTTTTTTATGTTGGCATTGATTATGCCAACGCTCTCCCTCGACTTATCGCAAAACACGGCGCTCTGCGCCCCGCGGGACAGAGCTTCGAGCCCAAGCGCGCCCGAGCCCGCAAAAAGGTCAAGCACCCTTCTACCGTATATTTCGAACTGAAGTATGCCGAAAAGAGATTCCTTTACCCGATCCAAAGTAGGGCGGGTATCCATTCCCTTCGGCGCAGATATGGCGCAGCCTCTTTTATCACCTGCGATGATCCGCATTCACACCTCCAAATACAGCTATTTTGTATTTTAGCATTATAAAGCCCCTATAACAAGGGCATTTTTCCTTAATTAACAATATATCCCAAATTCAGACGAAACTACATCCATTTTCGCATCGTGCTCCTCTGTGGGTATATCCTCCAAAAGCTGGCAGCTCAGCGCAAGCCCCAGCTTAAAGGCGGATGTTCTTTGCAGAAGCCTGTCATAATAGCCGCCGCCCCTGCCCAGCCTGTTCAGCTTGGTGTCAAAGGCAAGGCCGGGAACTATTATAAGGTCTACCTCCGCTTCGGATACCTTTCTCGACCTTTTCCTGTCCGGTTCTGCTATGCCGTATGCGCCGCATATAAAGCAGCCGTCGTTTTTCGGAACGTAAAGCTCAAGGCTTTTGTTTTCCCCGCAAACAGGGTACGCGACCGTTTTGCCCAGCTCAGCGGCGGCACGAACGAGCTCCGCCGGGTCACATTCGCCCCTCATCGCCATGTACGCAAGTATCGTGCCGGCATTTTTAAAAGCCGTAAGCTTTTCCGCCCGTTTGCAGGCAGTGTAAGACTGCGCGGCTATTTCCTCAGCGCAGAGCGCAGCTATGCGTCTCTTGATTTCCCCTCTAAGCCTTACCTTGTCGTCAACCTTGCTCAAAGCTCAGCCCTCCAGTACGGCCTGTGCGGCCGCCGTATCTCGAATATGGGATATGCTTATATGCAGCGTTTTGCCGCTGAGCTCCTCCATTGTCTGCCGAGCCTTGCCGCTGAGCAGCGCAATCGGCCTGCCTTTTTTGTCGTGGTCTATCTCTATTTCCCTCCACTCGACCGGGCCGATGCCGGTTCCAAGTGCCTTTGCCGCCGCCTCCTTTGCAGCAAACGCACCGGCTATGCGCTGCGGATCATCGTTTACGGCCTTAAAGCGCAGCCGCTCTTCCTCCGTAAAGACTCTTTCCATAAAGCCCCCCTTTGAGGCGGCTTTACGCACCCGCTCTACCTCGATTATGTCTATGCCGATTCCAAGTATCATTCCGCATTCCTTATAGCATCCAGCACCGCCGCAGAGACCGCCCGCACCCCGGCGACCAATACCGGCAGCAGCTGACACTCCCTTTCGCCGGTCGACATTGCAAAAAATGTATCGCCATCCAAGGAAGTATGCACGGGGCGTATGGTCATTGCAAGGCCGTCATGCGCCATAGAGGCGAGCTTGTTTGCCTCCTCTCTCGTCAGCCTTGCGTTGGTTGCAACAACGCCTATTGTAGTATTGCCGAAGGATGCCTGACCCAAGGCCGCCGACTCCATGCAGGGAGTGAGCCGGCCGTTTATCTTAGCCGCTGCGACCAGCTCTCCCGTTGCGGGGTCGTATATATCGCCCAATGCGTTAACCACCGCTATTGCGCCCACCTTGACGCCGCCCTCAAGCTCTATGCAGGCCGTACCTACGCCGCTGTTCACCGCGTATTCCGTTCCGAAGGCCTTGGCGACCGTTGCACCCGTGCCCGCTCCAACGCTGCCCATTTGGGCATGCTCGGAGGCATTTCTGCAGGCGGCGTAGCCCTCGGCCTTGCCGGGTCTCACCTTGGGGTCGCCCACTCCAAGGTCGAATATGACGGCCGACGGCACTATCGGCACCACTCCGACGCCAACATCCACGCCGAGACCAAGCTCTTCAAAATACTGCATCGCGCCGGAGGCCGCGTCCAGCCCGTAGGCACTGCCGCCGGAGAGCATCACGGCCTGTATCCGCTCAACGACATTATAACCGCGAAGAAGATCCGTCTCCCTCGTACCCGGTGCGCTACCCCGCACATCAACGCCTGCAACCGCGCCGCCCCTGCATATGACCGCGGTACAGCCTGTTCTCGCCGCCTTATCCGTATAATGGCCCACCGTTATTCCGCTTATATCCATTATGCTTCCGCTCATGCTATTCCTCATCCTCTCCGTCGCCCTCTATCGGGCAGTCTATTTCGCCTATTATCTCTTCAATGCTTTCCCGTATGACGCCGAAATCATACCCGCGTCCGGCGAGTCTCCTTACGGTGCGCTGTCTCCTTTCCCTTTCCTCAAGCCCTTCAAACTGCCTGAAGAACTTTTCCGCGACTGCCCTTGCGTTGGCCTTCTCCGTATTGTCCGTTACCTGCTCCATAGCTGCGTCTATGTCGTCAGATGAAAGACAATGCGTCCGCAGCTGCTCGCGGAGCTTTCGCCTGCTCAGCGGCTTTGTTGCAAGGCGGGTAGAGACAAAATCCGCCGCGTATTTGCCGTCATCGAGATATTTAAGCTCCTTTAGCCGCTCTATTGCAGCATATACCTCGTATTCGCCGTAGTTCTGCGCATCAAGGTAGTTTTCGGTCTCACGAACGGTGCGCGGCCTTGATGTAAGGTAGTCCAGCGCCGCATCCATCGCGGATCTACCGTTTTTTTTCTTTTTCATCCGTTCTCCTTAGCATATTCTTATCGCGTGTACAGAGAATATATTTGAATTATATCACAAAAGACCGCCCGCACCAACGGACGGCCTTTAAAAAATTCAATCATCATAGCATTTTCTGCCATTCGCTCCGGCGCTCCACCCACTCCGGCGGCTCTGCCGGCTCCGCCGCAAAAGAAGGCTCCGGCACGGCAGAGCAAAAGCGCTGCCTTAGCTGCTCCGGCGTCAGCGGCGAATCCACGCTGCCCATGCAGTCCCTGCAGATATTTCCGCACTCCGGACACTGGCAGCCGCTGAAAAGCCCCCTTTCTGTCTGCACCATGTAGGTTCCGCAGGCCTTACAGCTGCATCTCATATTTCTAACTCACCTCCGCCTGCTCCTGCTGCTCCGTCTTTGCAGCCTCATTCGTCGGCACCGGCATCAGTTCGATCGTCGGCGTCGGTGTCGGTTCGATCGTCGGCTCCGGCGTAGCCTGAACATCTGCGCTCCCGTCAATCGTCGGCGTTGCAGTCGGTGAAATAAACACATTCAGTACGCTGTCATCTCCGACGTATTCCCTTACGTCCTCGACCTGTATCTCAAACTCCGGCTCTCCGGCCGAGGCTGTAGATATCTCGTATTTGTTGTACAGGATAACTATGCAGTCATCGGTAATAAAAAACTCCCTATCGTCATCTATCGGCAGCAGCTCGCTCAGCAGCAGTATATCCGATTCCTGCGCCTGATATGTGATCATATCCGGTATTCTGCCGCGCCAATACTGATTATCCTTGTCAAACAGATCGCTTATTTTGCACAGCTCTCCCGTGGTCACGTCGTAGGTAAGCGCTGTCGTGCCAAGGCAGGTGCCGCTCGAATCGTACAGGCCGTAGAGGAACACCCTTATCGAGAATATTCCGTTTCGGTTGTATTCTACGCGATAATCCGTAAAGGCGGCGACATTCAGCTCCGCTGCCTTCGCCATTATGTTCTCCCGCATAGAAGCATTGATAGCCTCGGCATTTTCCGTGCCCTGCAGCGCGGGATATACCACGCAGCAGTTGTTTTCGCAGTACGCAGTGCGTGACACTGTCACGGGGGCATAAACATCGCTTTCCTCGGCCGGAGCACTCACCGCCACCTGACTTGAATTGTATTCGCTTACAATGTCGTACACCTCCGGTGCAAATGTAGCGGCGGGTGCCGAGCTGCTGCCCACCTCAAACGAGGGTGTAAGCTCCGCAGCGGGGATGGACTCGCAGCCGCAAAGCACAAGCAGCACCGCCGCAGCCGCAATCGTTATCGCCGCCCGCTTGTTCATAGCGTCTCTTGCCCCTCCCCTCGAGTTGTTTTTCAAAAAATATTATAGCATCGGCACAATATATTTTTGTTAATAAAGGGTTAACATATTATGTACTTACACCCGCTCGCTGCCCTCGCGGCTTACTATGAGCGTCTCCGTCTCCTCTATTGCCTTCTGTATCATAGGCTCGAAATCGACCATAGCCTCACTCCTTCTCAGGTCGCTCACCTTGGGCTTTGTAACGGGGTGCTGCGGCACAAAAACAGTGCAGCAATCCTCATACGGCTGTATGGATGTATCGAAGGTATTTATCTTCTTCGCTATGTCTATTATGTCGTCCTTATCAAAGCCTATCAGCGGCCTGAACACCGGCATTTCCACTGCATCGTCCGTAACGCAGAGGCTCTCCAGCGTTTGGCTCGCGACCTGACCCAGCGCCTCGCCGGTTATAAGTGCAAGCGCGCCGTCCTTCCTTGCCCAGCGCTCCGCTATCTGCATCATAAGCCTGCGCATGAGCACCGTGGTTTCCTTTGGCGGACACTGCTCATATATTGCGAGCTGTATCTCTGTAAATGGTACGAGGTGCAGCCTTATAGAGCCGGAATACCCCGCAACTATCGCCGTAAGGTCGACCACCTTGTCCCTTGCCCGCTCGCTGGTATAGGGATAGCTGAAGAAATGCACGGCGGAAAGCTCCAGCCCGCGCTTAGCCATCAGATAACCCGCAACAGGGCTGTCTATGCCGCCGGAAATAAGCAGCGCTGCCCGCCCTGCGGTGCCGGTCGGCATACCGTTGGCACCGGGCATTTCGCGGCAGTATATATATGCCTTTTCCCGCACCTCAACCGACATCTTTATCTCCGGCTCGCGAACGTCAACGCTGAGAATTGGAAAGCTCTCCAGCAGCATATGGCCGAGCTCGCGGTTTATTTCATCGCTGTTCATCGGAAAGCGCTTATCCGCCCTTCTCGCCATCACCTTAAAGGTCGCATTCTCCCGGCCGCAGAGCGTCTCCTCCATAAGCATTCGCGCGCCCTCGGCAATAGCGCTCCATTCCTTATCCACCGCAATAGCTGGGCTTATGGAGTGTATTCCGAACACCCTTGTGAGCCTGTCGACCGCTTCATCGCGGTTTTCCGTCTTTATGCCCAGCACAAATATGCGTCCCTGCTCCATGCGCACCGTTGCGCCGAGGCCGCAAAGGGCATTTTTTATCCCTTCTACGAGCTTTCTCTCAAAAAACGGCCTGTTCAGGCCCTTCAGGTGTATCTCGCCGTAGCGAATCAGCAGCACGTTTTCCATATATCCTCCGTAAAATCTCCCCCGCCGGTCTCCCGGCGGGAGCAATGCTCTGTTTTGCAGTATTATCTTCTCTTGAACCGGCGCAGCATTGCGATTATGCCGGATATTTCCTCCGAAACGACGTCCATCTCGTCCACCGTGTTAAAATGGCTGAAGCTGAAGCGTATCGCACTCTCCTGCCGCTCGCCCGTAACACCCATTGCGTTGAGTATGCGGTTCTTGCCCTTTTTATGGGCAGAGCAGGCAGAGCCTGTTGAAACGTATATCTCCTTTTCCTCCAGTGCGTGCAGCAGCACCTCTCCGCGCACGCCCATAAACGAGGCGTTTAGTATATGCGGCGCACCCTGCTCCGGCGCGGGGCCGTTAAGCAGCACATCCGGCAGCTCCGAAAGATTGTTTGCCAAGCGCAGCTTGCATTCCCGCATGCGCCTGCGGTATTCCTGAAGGTTATCGAGGTAATCCCTTACCGCCGCCTCCATGCCCATTATGCCCGGGGTATTTGTCGTTCCGCTGCGCAGATTCTTTTCCTGCCCGCCGCCTATTTGGCCGCCGACAAACCTGACGCCCTGCCTTACATACAGCGCGCCGACGCCCTTCGGCGCATGTATTTTATGCCCGCTTATCGTATAAAAGTCGCAGTTCTTTGCGTCAAACGGAACCTTCAAAAAGCCCTGTACGCCGTCTATATGCAGCAGCGCCTCGGGCGCCCTGCGCTTTATTATTCTTCTTATTGCCTCAGCGTCGTTTACGGCACCGACCTCGTTGTTGACCTGCATTATTGAAACAAGGCGGGTATCCGGCGTTATCAGCCCCTCCAGCCTGCACAGGTCAACGGCTCCCGTCCTGTCCACCGGTGCCTCCACAACGTCGTAGCGACCCGCAAGAGACCTGTACACCTCATATACAGAAGGGTGCTCCGTTGCGCCGACTATGATACGCCCGCTGCCGCGCATTGCCCTGAGCGAACCAAGTATCGCCATATTGTTGCTCTCGGTTCCGCCGGAGGTAAAGAGTATCTCATCCGCACCGGCGTTCATTGCGCCCGCAACGGTCCTTCTCGCGCCGTTTACCGCCCTTTCCTCGCGAACAGCGGGAGAATATGCAGCCGCCGGGTTGAAAAATTCGTCTGTCATATATTTTTTAGCCGTTTCCGCCGCCGCATCCAGCGTGCGTGTGGTCGCGCTGTTGTCAATATATATCATTTATCATCTCTCCGTATCGAATTTCGTCGGGGAAAGCTCCCCGCACTATATTATATGTTCCGCACAGCCGGCCGGACATACCTGAAAAACCGCATTATATGATATCACACATTACATGGAAATTTCACCATATTTTTTATGTCGCAGGCTTTTTCGTCGAGGCATATCCGTTTGACTGCCGAACAAAACTGCTGTAATATTATGCTATCAGTTATTTTACGTTCCGGCAAGCGCCGGAGAAAGGCGAAAAAATGAGCGAATGCAGCCACGATTGCAGCAGCTGCGGCCAACAGGACTGCGGCTCCCGCGAAATACAAAAGGAGCAGCTAAACGAGCTCAGCAGGGTTAAAAAGGTCATAGGCATTGTAAGCGGAAAGGGCGGCGTTGGCAAGTCCCTCGTTACCTCGCTGCTTGCCTCCGCAACGGCAAAGCGCGGGCTTCACGCCGCAGTGCTGGATGCGGACATAACCGGCCCCTCCATACCCAAGGTGTTCGGCATAACCGAGCACGCGCTGGGTGACGGCAGCAGCCATATCTTCCCCTGCAAAAGCAAGGGCGGCGTTGACATCATGTCCATCAACCTGCTGCTTGAATCCGACACCGACCCAGTCGTTTGGCGCGGGCCCGTTATTGCCGGCGTCGTTAAGCAGTTCTGGACGGAGGTCATTTGGGAGGACGTTGACTACATGTACGTCGATATGCCCCCGGGAACCGGCGACGTTCCGCTTACGGTATTCCAAAGCCTGCCCGTTGACGGCATAATCGTAGTTACCTCGCCGCAGAGCCTTGTGTCGATGGTCGTTGCGAAGGCTGTCCGCATGGCGGAGCTCATGAACATACCCATACTCGGCGTTGTTGAAAACATGAGCTACTTCACCTGCCCGGACTGCGGCAAGCAGATAAAAATATTCGGCGAAAGCCACGTTGAGGAGATCGCCTCGACATACGGCATACCCCTTCTCGCATCGCTGCCGCTCGACCCCGGCGCGGCTGCGGCCTGCGACAGGGGCGAGGTCGAAAGCATCGACACGACCCCGCTTCAGCCCGCGATAGACAGAATAATGAGCCTTTAAGGCGCAAAAGCTGCGGCAGGTAACCTGCCGCAGCTGTGTTTTTGGCTCTATTTGGTTTAGATGAGCCCGAAGAAGCTCAGTATGCTCTGCCATATCGTCATGTCGCCGGTCTTGGGGGGATTGACGATTATCGGGGGTATGGGAGTGGGAACAGGGTAGTAGTGGTCGTGGCCGCCATTGCCGCCGTCAGAACCAGTGCCTATCAGCTTCGTCTCCGCCACGTTGGAAGGAACAGTATAATTTTTACCTCCAACAGTGATCGTCAGCTCCGCAGAGGCGAACAGTGACTTCCCTGCGGTAAAATTGCCATTTGACAGCGTGTACGTTACCGTTATTGTGTTGCCATCGAAGCTGCCCAGAGTTCCTGTCAAGTGGGCGTCCTCAGTGATCGCAAGGCTATATTCTGCGTTGCTCCCTGCCTGTTCAATAATGCTTTTCATGCTTTCCGACATAGTATATGTGACGGTATAGGTCACAGGATAGTCCGCGCCGGTCGTGTTCTGCTGAATCGTATCCGGACCGCTGATGGTCAGCGTGCCGTAATCCTGCGTGGGCTGAACGATGGCGATCGCATAGCCGTTTCCGGATATGTCGGGAAGGGTGAAGTTGACCGTACCTGCTTCGCTGGCCTTCTGCGCTGCATAAACCTGCGCCGAAACATCGCTTGCCGCGCCGGTCGCATCCACCGGCAGCGTCAGAACGTAGACGGGCAGACTGCCGTTTAAGGCCGCCAGCTCTCCGACAGTCAGCGTTGCCGCACCGCCGCGCTGTGCCCAGAAGGTAGCCAGCGCTTCACCCCAACCCTTGGCAGTCGAAGCGGTGGTCAGGGCAGTCACATTTGCCCCGCTGGTATTGCCGAGCTTGATGTCAAGGCTGCCGTCCGCAGGGGTGACTGTCTTGGTGCCAGTCTGGAAGTAGACCGCCTTGTTGCCGATAGTCACCTCGTCGGAGATGGAGAGGTAACGGTCAGACTTGCCGTAGTCTGTGCTGCTGATAGCCAGATCGTTGGAACTGCCGCCGGAAACCGTGATCGTGTTGTCGGTATTGTTGATCGTGATTGTAGCGTTCATCTGATTGTTTTCGATTGTGCCGCCGTTCAGCTCGACCTTCGGCACAAACCCGTTGTAATCAGAAGCGTCGAAGCAGACACCGCCGCCAAAGGCTGTTGTCGCGTTGTTCTGGATTGTGCCGCCATTCATAATGAATTGACCGCCCCTGCGGACAAATACACCGCCGCCAATCCGTTCAGCTTCGCTCTTCGTGCTGTCAGTGCCGGAAATGTTGCCGGAGATCGTGCCGCCGTTCATCGTGAATGTGCCTTTGGACACCATCACGCCTCCGCCCGTCTGCTCACATGTATTATTGCAGATTTCAGCGCCCGGATACATGACCGCATTGTGGTTGTCGCCGTTGTTGGAAAGGACAACACCGCCACCGCGATCCGTGCAGATATTGTTGTTGATCTTTCCGTAAATATTTAATTGCTCATTCGTTCCATTGATATAAACCGCACCGTAGTTCGCACGATTGTTGAGAATCGCTCCATTTTCCCCAATCGTCACCGTTGTTCCGCCTGCGGTCTGAATGATGTGATTGCCCGTGGCATCCACATTGCTGATTTCACCGTCGATCGTGACAGTGCAGTTTTGCGCATAAATGGCATTGCCATTCAGCGCAGGGCAGTTCGTAATCTTGGAGCCGTTTTGCATCTCAAACGACTCTCCGCCGTCCGCGCAGTAGACCGCACTGCCACCGCCGGAGATACCCGTAATCGACGCGGTAGCAGTCAGCGTTCCCTTCGCGCTGTTGCGCAGATGAACTACGGTGCCTTTATCCGCCTGCCACATTGCATTCTTATTCGCAGTGATGCCGCTGATGGTGCCGCCGATGGTCACCACACCGCCGTCTGCATAGACCGCACGGCCGTTGACGTTTTGGATTTTCGAGCCTTCCTCCATTACGAGCGTGCCGCCCTGAAGCCAGACTGCGCCGGCAGGGCCGACCGAAGCCGCATCAGTGCCTTTCGTTCTCGCAAGATTATCAATCGTGTCCTCGATCACGCTGCCGCTTTCCATGACCAGTTTGGCCTTGTCAGTCACACGCACGGCGGACATGCCGCCAAAGTTGCGCAGAACCGCGCCCTCGCCCAGCGTGATGGTGCAGGGCATGGTGGCGTTGGAAGCGATGATGGCGTCCTGCACATAATTCTTGTTGTTGCTGGTATCAATGCTACTCGTGCCGTCGTTGCTGACAGCCTGAGCGAACACAGTACCTGCATGTTTACCGGTATCATCAAGTATGATATTAGTAAGGGTCAGGCTGGCGGAAGAACCCGAAGTCTGCACTTCAATCATGGCGGGGTTATACGACCCGCGGGCGGAATCACTTGCGGATCCAATTTCTCCACGGGTTATGCTGTAAGAACCGCCCTCGCCGCTGGTAATTGTCAGATGCTTACCCCAAAATCTTGCGCTTCGGGTCATAGTAAGGTTGCTCATGACATAGATCGTCGCACCGTCTGATGCCTTCTCGACCGCCTCTGCCAGCGTGGCGAAGGGGGATTCTTTTGTGCCGTCACCAGTCGTATCATTGCCGCTGCTGCTGACATAAATTGAATCAACTTCCGCAAACGCCGCTGTCGGCACCAGCATGAGTGTCATTACAAGCGCAAGCATAACTGCAAGCAATCTGTTCTTCATTCGTCTATTCCTCCCGATTGATTTTTTGTTAAATAAGGCAGAACAACAAAAAACCGCTATGGTCATCCCATAACGGTATTAAACGGATTTATTTTAAGGGTCGCCAAAAGAGCAGAACTATACGCCTGCCTGCCTGCCTGCCTGCCTGCCTGCCTGCCTAGAGATTATGGCGCAAGTGTTCATTCAGCAGTCAACCCCTTTCCAAAAAAGCTATGCGCAAAAGCACGCTTTTCGCGTAACGGTATTGTAACACATCGCTTCTCGAAACGCAATAGAGTTCTCGAGTACATGAATAACCGGCGCGTCCCGTTGAGGCTGCCGAATTTGGTGCGGCTGGCGAGATTCGAACTCGCAAGCTTTCGCCGGCAGATTTTAAGTCTGCTGTGTATGCCAATTCCACCACAGCCGCAGCGCCTTTGATTATAGAGTATTTGGAGGGTCAGGTCAAGGGGAAGAAAAGCCGCCCCAGCAGTATTTGTGCCGGCCGGGGCGGAACGAGCAGTTACCTTATCACGCTGCCTGCGATCTTTTCATAGTACTTTGCGACTGCGCTGTGGTCTTCGCTGCCGCAGCCGTCAAAGTGCATCTGCTCAAGCATTTCCTGAACGAGCACGGTGAGCGGGAGAGGCGCGCCAACGCCGTGGCCGGTCTCGATCGCGTTGTTCAGATCCTTTATATGAAGGTCGATACGGAAGCCAGGCTTAAAGTCACGCGCAAGAATCATCGGCACCTTTTGCCCATTATCGCAGCCGCGCCTATCTGTGCCTCGGTCACTTCCTCTGTGCAAAACTCGCCGGACATTCTTCCGTTCGACATCACGAGTATGCGATCGGAGACCTGCATCATTTCCGTCATGTCGCTGGACAGAATTATGACGCCGATACCCTCGGAGGTTAATTTCCTCAAGAATGTATATATCTCGCTTTTTGAGCCAACATCTATGCCTATCGTGGGCTCATCGAATATAAACACCCTTGGGCTCTGCAATGCGCGGCTGGATATCGCTACCTTCTGCTGGTTTCCGCCGCTCAGTTCCCTTAAGAACTGGTCGTCGCTGTTGTACTTTACATTAAATGTATCCAGTCCTTGCTTAACCTTTTCTTCCGACAGCTTTTGATCCAGTACCCCAAACTTTGACCAATGGCAAAGATTCGGTATCTTTATATTCTCTGATATTTTCAGAGACATGAATACGTTTTTCCCGTGTCTGTCGTTGGTCAGAAAGGATATCCCCTCTTGGTTGGCCTTGCTTGGAGATGTCGGATGTATCAGCCTTCCATCTATTGAAATGGTTCCGGTATAGTTGCAGCAGCCGTATATCGCCTGCAGCAGCTCTCGCTGTCCATTTCCGTCTATGCCGTACAACCCGAGGATCTCATTTTTGTACAAGTCGAAATTAATATTTTCAAATTTACCCGGCGAAGAAAGGTTCCTTACAGACAGTATAGTCTCCTTGCGCTGCTTTGCCTCATCAGGGTGGGCAGCAGAAACCACATCTCGGCCGACCATCATTTTTATGAGGCTGTCACTGGTCACCTCATCCTTCTCTGCCGTTCCAACAAGTACGCCGTCGCGAAGGACTACAAAGCGGCCGCATATCTCCAACAGTTCCGGGATACGATGTGATATGAATACGACCGTCACGCCTCGCCCGCTTATCTCTCTAACTATTCTGAACAGCTGCTCGACCTCGGCAGGGGTAAGCGCAGATGTAGGTTCATCGAGTATGAGCATATTGGGCTGCACAACAAGCGCCTTTGCTATTTCAACAAGCTGCTTTTGAGCAATTGTCAGGTCCTTTACAAGTGCATCGACATCTACCTTGATGCCAAAACCGCGCAACATCTCTTCGCATTTCGCCCTCATGCTGCGCTCGTTGGTAAGCACCCGGCCGCACATCATCTCAGTCGCAAGAAATACGTTTTGGTACACCGGCAGTTCGGATATCAGCCGCGTATCCTGATACACCATCCTTATGCCTAATTTGCGTCCGTCCGCAGGCGTGGGTATTTCAACCCTTTGCCCCTCGATAAATATCTCTCCCTCATCGCGGCTATATTCTCCGACCAGTATCTTCATCAGGGTAGACTTACCGGCACCGTTTTCGCCTATTACGCCGACTATTTCTCCCTTAAAAAAATTTACCGAAACATCATTCAGAACTTTTGTGCCATAAAAGCTTTTAGATATATTTTCTGCCTCTAAAAATGGCATTTGTTTCATACTCTGCGCACCTCACAAACTTTGCGTATCATCCTGCAAAGCACACGTCCTGCCGGCATATACTCCTTTCCGGCAGGACGTACTCGCCTTGTTCTACTTATTAAAAACGTCGTTTTCCAGCAGCTTCTTAAGATTCTCCTCAGTCAGCGTATGGTCTACATACATGGAATCGGGAAGATCGGGGTTGAAAAGTTCTGCGCCGCATTCCTTCAGATCATACAGTATGGGATCGGGGCAGATATCCTTGCCGGGCAGTTCCTTGCCCTCCAGCAAGTCAATAAGATAATTGAGGCAGTCTGCAGTAATCGAGGCAGGCTTGGAGCCAAGGCACACGTCCCAATCGGGATATGTATCCTTGTTTTCCTCATACAAACGCACCATGCCGGCATATGCGGTATTTCCAATAGTTGGAACAGGAGCAACGCCCGCTGCAAGACAAGCCTTTATAGCACCGGCAGCACTCTGCGTACCATCGCACCAAATCGCATCGATTTGATCGGGATAGGCAAGGAGCAGATCGGTAGTCGTCTGCTTGGAGGTGTCTTCCTTCCAGTTTGTGTCCTTGTACGCAAGTATATTTATGTTAGGGTATTTCGTTTCAATAAGCTCGTTGCATACATCCAGCAAAATAGCAGTGCCGGAGTTACCGGGGGCGCCGCCGAGCTGAATAATATTGCCCTCTCCGCCGATCTGCTCAAAAAGCCAGGTGGTAAGCTTTTCTGCCTGAGCCGCCGTATTTGCTCCTACATAAAAGTCATAGGCATTGTCGTTGAATATTTCCTTATCGAAGACACCGACAGGTATACCAAGGTTACGCGCCTCGATCAGTGTGGGTTCAAGCGCCTCAGATGAGCCGGGGAGCAGCATTATGCCGTCCACATCCATAGCGATAAGGCTTTCAAGGTCGCTCACCTGCTTGTTTATGTCATTCTGACCGTCCAGTATGGTAACCTCGCAGTCGCCGCGCTTTTCAATCTCCTGCTCCAGCGTAGCAAGGCAGAGGGAACGGAAGGCATTACCCGTAAAGCTTATACTGAGGCCGATTTTCCATTTGTCGCCGTTCTTGGGCTTGCGAGCCTCGGTTGCGGTGGTCTCCTCTGCCTTTGCTTCGGTGTTTTCTTCAGCAGCATCAGTCTTCGTTGCCGCGCTGCTGCAGGCAGTTATGCCGAAAAGCATAACTATCGCTAATAAAATACTCATAATTTTCTTCATGTTATTCTTTTCCTTTCTTTTTTTGATAAACCTACCCTACTGCACGCAGAACTTGCAGTTATATCTGCCCAGTGGCAGTAATTTTTTCTTTTTTTGTACTGTTTTTTAGATAATCTTTAATATTTTCGGAACCCAGTAGGCCTATTATGATTATCATACCGCGAACGATATTCTGTACGCCGGACGGCATTTTCAGTACGTTGAGGAGGCTGTTCAGGAGGGTTATGAATACCGCCCCACCTACCGCGCCGACTACCGTGCCGGAGCCACCCGCCATCGAAACCCCGCCAACCACACAGGCCGCAATCGAATTGATGGAATACGGTTCGCCTAAATCAAAGCTCGGCAGCTCAATATACGACGTCAGCAGCAGCCCCGCCACGGCAGCACAAGCCGAACAAATGATATAGCTCCATACGATTATCATGTCGCTCTTCACGCCACTGTAATAAGCAGCCTGCCTGTTTGAACCGGTAGCAAAAAACGCATGGCCAAACTTCATTCTGGTCTGCATAAAGCCAAACAGTACGACCAAAATCATCAGAACGACAAAGGTATTCGGTATTACATCAAGCACAGCACCCTCCGCAAAGGCGGAAAACTCCCTTGATGTGCGCCCCTTGGAAACACCATTGACCAGGAGCAGAGCCACTCCCTGCAAAATATAGTTAATTGAAAGTGTGGCGATCATCGGGATAATCTTCAGCTTTGCAACAACGATGCCTTTTACAGCA
This sequence comes from Acutalibacteraceae bacterium, assembly GCA_963640685.1. Classification (GTDB taxonomy): domain Bacteria; phylum Bacillota; class Clostridia; order Christensenellales; family CAG-138; genus SFEL01. The sequence goes on along the minus strand of CAVIAA010000002.1, from coordinate 70,802 downwards.
CCTATGAACACTGCATAAAGCAGAGGTACACATACCGCCAGTGCGGTGCTTTTAAAAGAATTTGACCCGCTCATTATGAGGCAGCAAATTACATTGGTGCTTGTAACTATTCCCGCGACAGAAAGGTCAAGGCCTCCGGAGATGATTGCAAATGCCTGTCCTATTGCTACTATGGCAAGGAACGGTATATTTTTCATCAGGTTTTGTATTTGGAGAAAGCTGAGCATATGCAGCTATGGCAATATCTATATCAAACTGCTTGCCATGCACTCCGTACCAGTTTGAGAAATGTGAATCGCCGCTGTGATAGAAGGTTCCGCCTGGAGTCTTTACAACGTAGTTTACCGCCCTCTCGTTCATGTCACCGGGGAATCTTCCCTCAATGCTTCCTTCCGGCGGCGCCGTTATCAGCGCAGTACGGTCAAACGAATCTACAACATACAGCTCGATGTCCTTTATCTTGACAACATCGCCCGGCTTTACCGTTATTATGCGCTCTTCCGGCACTCCCCAAGACAACCACTTTTTGCGGGAGTATCAAAAGCCCTGCCGAACAGACAACCCACCGCGCCGAGCTTTACTACCTCATCGTACGTCGCCTCATCAATGAAGCCCTTCCATATATGCTCACTATTGTTCGGTATTATCCGCGGAAGCGTCGTTAACACAAGGTTTGCCTGCTTTGCAAGGGTCAATGTCGTATGTATCGATGATACCTTCATCAATTCGTTCCTAGCCTTTTCGTTAAAAAACACCAGCGGTGCATCAATAAAGTATGGTACCCCATCGTAATTTGCCGCAAGCTGCCGCACCACATCCTGCGCGCTGAGTAAACTTGCAGCGCTTCTTGATTCCGACCCCATTAGCTGCACTACCGACACGTGCTTTCCCTCATCGTGGGTGAGATACCCGGCAACGGTACTCAGCAGTGACCCACGCGTTGTGCCAATGATGTAATTATCCTTTACCTTTTCGTCTATCCATACGGCGCAGCACTTGCAGAGGCTCGTTTTAATTTCCGTCTCCGGCATCCCGATGGTATTGATTACCATTGCCTCTACGTCAAAAAGCTGCTGTATTTTGTTTTCATAATAGCCGTGTCTGCCCGGTGCAAAGTTTATCTTTATTGAAACAACATTTTCGTCCTTCGCCTGCTTGAGCATCCGCGACACTGTAGATCTTGAAAGAAACAAGCTTTTTGCAATCTCCTCCTGCGACATGCAATCAAGGTAGTACATCGCGGCCACTTTCGTCAGTAGATCTTGGCAATTGTCGGTCTGCTTCTTTTTCTGTGATTTCATATTGCACCTGCTGTTTCGTTTGGTGATTGACTGTTACTATTGGCTAACTCTTAACTCGGTCTCATGGTAGCACATATTTTCATAATTAACAATATATCAGTACGATTTTGCACATATGTTCATCATCTATCATTTTTGATATTCAGCCACTTATTTTACACGCAAAATAAGCCGGCAATACCGGCTCTGTTATTTCATCTGTTTACTTTTTTTCTGTCACTTTATTCCATCCTCCCTGCCCTTGCATCGAGCTCGGCGTTGAGCAGGTCGGCGGCGCGGCTCAGGGCTGAGCGCTCCTCGGTGGTCAGCTTATCCAGCACGCTTTTTGCGATCGCCCTGACGTTTTCCTCGAGCATATCGCTGTAACCGTAGAACTTTTCGGAAAGCTCAAGGTTGTATTCGCGCCCGTCATCGGCAGAGGGCTGGCGGATAAGGTATCCCTTTTTCATCAGGGAGTTTACTTTATATGTCGCGTTGGACTGAGAAATGCCTATAAACCTCGCAAAGCGGCCAATCGTTGGCCTGCCGAGGGCATATATTATCTCCAGTGAAAAGACCTCCATAGCGCTCAGGCTGCCGTCCCGCTCCCGAACGCGGGTAAATATCTTTCGGTAAAACTCAAGCCTGAGCTTTTGAAAGGTCTTGAGTATTTTTTCCATGTTCATGCCTCGTATCATGGGTCGCCTGCCCATGCTCCCTCACCTTACTTATATCTTACATCAGGACTTTATCATCTTTTTTCCCGCCTGTCAATGTTCCCCCGCCGCGGCTCCCCTTGTACTTCATATAGGTCGCCATGCCGCCGCGAATATGCCTCTCCTGCTTGTTTTTTTGCAAAACCTCGCGCACCCGGGCCGCAGCGCCGGGCTCGATATACTGCAGCCTCTCGCTCATATCCTTATGAACGGTGGACTTGCTTATGCCAAACTTCTTTGCAGCCTGACGAACGGTCGCGCCGCTTTCTATTATATATTCGGCAACCTCCAGCACCCTGTCCTCTATGTATTCATACATTTAGCCTTACCCCCATCATGCTTTGTAAAGCATATGACAACCGGGACAGCCGTATGCAGCAAACGCAGGTCATTTATTTTTGCTTTTGCGCCGCGTTTTTGCTATACTATGCTGGATAAAGAAGCGAAGGAAAATAACGCAATGAAATACCGGCAAACCGCCCTGTTTTCCGACCTGGACAGCACGCTGTTCGATCACCGCGGCAGGGTATCCGAAGCAAATATAGCGGCTATAAAGGAATATATCGCGCAAGGCGGACTTTTCGGCGTAGCCACAGGCCGAGCATCGTATAACGCGCTCAAGTATCTTTCCAGCGTGCCAATAAACGCTCCGTCGATAGTTTTCAACGGTGCGGCGGTATACGACTACGCGAGCAAAAGCTACCTCGCCGAAGCCGGCCTCGACAAGGCCGCGGTGGGCTTCATAAAAGAGCTTGCGGCTGGCGAACGCCGGCTGGATATACAGATATACACCGACGAGGAAATATGCTACATTACGCCGAGAGAGCACGCCTGGCAGCCGTTTGTGGATATGCATATGCCCTGCAGCTTCTGCCGGGCAGAGGATATCGAGGATAAGCTATGGCTCAAGGCGGTTCTCATCAGCAGCAGGCCGGACGGCGGAGCCGAGCTTGAGCAGATAAAGAGCCTGATAGCACAGCGCGGCCTTGAGGATAAGCTGGACATAGTTCTTGGCACGACCGACATCCTTCCGGAGGCAAAATACTTTGAGCTTTTGCCGCACGCAACAAATAAGGGCAGCGGCATAGAGCTGCTGAGAACCCTGTCTCCGGTTGCCGGGCGCAGCATAATATGCGTTGGAGACTACTGGAACGACCTTGAGATGCTGCAGAAGGCAGACATCGCCTGCGCCCCCGAAAACGGCGCTGATGGCGTAAAGGCCGCTGCGCGCTTCATAACGCCGAGCAACGACCACGATGCCATAGCGTACATAATCAAAAGCATAATACCGCAGCTATAATACGGCAACAAAAAAGAAGGCTCTAAGAGCCTTCTTTTTTGTTGTTAATCGGTTGTTGTTTACTTGCCGCTCTTTATCGCAGCCTGTGCCGCCGCAAGGCGAGCTATGGGCACGCGGAAAGGAGAGCAGGATACATAGTCCAAGCCTACATTGTGGCAGAACTCTATGCTGGAGGGATCGCCGCCGTGCTCGCCGCAGATGCCCATGTGGATATCGAAGCGGGTCTCGCGGCCCATCTTCGCAGCCATCTTTACCAGCTTGCCAACGCCCTTCTGATCCAGCTTGGCGAAGGGATCGTTCTCGTAGATCTTCTTGTCATAGTACGCATCGAGGAACTTACCTGCGTCATCGCGGCTGAAGCCGAAGGTCATCTGGGTAAGGTCGTTGGTGCCGAAAGAGAAGAACTCCGCCTCCTTGGCGATTTCGTCGGCGGTCAGCGCCGCGCGGGGGATTTCTATCATCGTTCCGACCTTATACTCGAGCTTCAAGCCGCCCTTGGTCATTTCCTCGTCGGCAGTCTTGGTAACTATCGCCTTAACGTAGGCAAGCTCTTTAACATCGCCGATCAGCGGGATCATAATCTCAGGAACGATGTTCCATTCGGGATGCTTCTTCTGTACCTTCATGGCCGCCCTGATGACCGCGCGGGTCTGCATTGCGGCGATCTCGGGGAAGGTTACGGAGAGGCGGCAGCCGCGGTGACCCATCATGGGGTTGAACTCGTGGAGACTGGCGATGATGGCCTTTATCTGCTCAACGGTCTTGCCCTGCGCCTTTGCAAGCTGCTCAATGTCTGCCTCCTCGGTAGGAACAAACTCATGGAGCGGGGGATCGAGGAAACGGATGGTAACGGGATAGCCGCCCATAGCCTCGTAGATGCCCTCAAAGTCGCTCTGCTGCATCGGCAGCAGCTTGGCCAGCGCAGTCTCGCGCTCCTGAATGGTATCGGAGCAAATCATCTCGCGGATAGCCTCGATACGGTCGCCCTCGAAGAACATATGCTCTGTACGGCAGAGGCCTATACCCTCTGCGCCAAGCTCGCGCGCCTTGATCGCATCGTGCGGCGTATCGGCATTGGTGCGAACGCGGAGCTTGCGGTATTTATCTGCCCAGCCCATTATGCGGCCAAACTCGCCGCTTATTGAGGCGTCAACGGTGGGGATAACGCCATCGTATACGTTGCCGGTGGAGCCGTCAAAGCTTATCCAGTCGCCCTCATGGTAGGTCTTGCCGGCGAGGGTAAAGCACTTGTTGGCCTCGTCCATCGCTATGGCGGAGCAGCCGGATACGCAGCACTTGCCCATTCCGCGAGCCACAACGGCTGCGTGGCTGGTCATGCCGCCGCGAACGGTCAGTATGCCCTGAGCGGCCTTCATACCCTCGATGTCCTCGGGGCTGGTCTCAAGGCGAACCAGTACTACCTTCTCGCCCTTTGCAGCCTCTGCCTTTGCGTCCTCGGCGGTGAATACGATCTTACCGGAGGCAGCGCCGGGAGATGCGCCGAGAGCCTTGCCTATTACCTCCGCCTTCTTCAAGGCGGCAGCGTCAAACTGCGGGTGCAGCAGTGAATCCAGCGTGCGGGGGTCTATCATGGCAACGGCCTCTTTGTCGCTTATCATGCCCTCGTCCACGAGGTCGCAGGCGATCTTCAGCGCGGCCGATGCTGTGCGCTTGCCGTTGCGGGTCTGGAGCATATAGAGCTTCTGGTTTTCAACGGTGAACTCCATATCCTGCATATCGCGGTAGTGCTTCTCCAGCGTGCTGCACACCTCTTCAAACTGTGCAAATGCCTTTGGGAACTTCTCTGCCATCTCGCTTATCGGCATCGGTGTGCGAACGCCGGCTACGACGTCCTCGCCCTGTGCGTTGGTCAGGAACTCGCCAAAGAGCTTCTTTTCGCCGGTCGCAGGGTTGCGGGTAAAGGCAACTCCGGTGCCACAGTCGTCGCCCATGTTGCCGAATGCCATCATCTGAACGTTGACAGCAGTACCCCAGGAGTAGGGTATGTCGTTATCCCTGCGGTAAACGTTTGCGCGGGGGTTATCCCAGCTGCGGAAAACGGCCTTTACGGCATAGAGCAGCTGATCCTTGGGCTCGTCCGGGAAGTCCTTGCCGATCTTCTTCTTGTATTCGTCCTTGAACTGATACGCAAGGGTCTTGAGGTCGTCTGCGGTCAGCTCGGTATCCATAGTAACGCCGCGCTCCGCCTTGAGCTTGTCTATGAGCTGCTCAAAGTACTTCTTGCCTACCTCCATAACTACGTCGGAATACATCTGTATGAAGCGGCGATAGCAATCCCAAGCCCAGCGGGGGTTGTTGGATTTCTTTGCAATGACCTCTACGACCCTTTCGTTAAGGCCGAGGTTAAGTATGGTATCCATCATTCCGGGCATTGAAGCGCGCGCGCCGGAGCGAACGGAGACCAGCAGCGGGTTTTCGCTGTCGCCAAACTTCTTGCCGGTTATCTTTTCCAGCTTTGCAAGGTACTCGAATATCTCGGCTACTATGTCCTCGTTTATCCACTTGCCATCCTCATAGTACTGAGTGCAGGCCTCGGTGGTCACGGTGAATCCGGGAGGAACAGGCAGACCCAGCCCGGTCATCTCTGCCAAGTTCGCGCCCTTGCCGCCCAGCAGCTCGCGCATCTGGGCATTGCCTTCGCTAAAAAGGTATACATACTTTTTGCTCATCATTTTCCTCCGTAAATTTTTATATATTTTAAATTTATTTTAAGCACAACTCAAAAGCCTAATGATTTCAGGCAAGATAGAATTATACACCTTATTTCTTTTGAACGCAACCATGAATATGTCTATTTTGACGGAAATGCTGCATTTTTTATTGTTATTTGCAAGACGATTGCCAGCCGGCCTTCATTATCGCATCATGCCTATCTGATAAAACGACTTCATCTGCCGCTCTAATATGTGCTCTCCGTAGCTTCCGACAGCGCGTTCAAGCTCCTGTCTGACCTTTTCAGGAAGCACCACCTTGTTCATCTCCTCATCCTTCAGCAGCAGCATACGGCGCACCGCTTCGAGCGATATTGGGCTTATCCGCCTCGATTCGCCTACCATGCAGTCGCTGCATACGGCTCCCCCCGCCTCCGGGTCAAAGCCCATGCGAACGTGTCCGCGTATATCCTGCCCGCAGCAGGCGCAGGAGGTCACGGCCGGCGCGTAGCCCAAATGGGCAAAGCACTTCAGCGTAAAGCATATCGCAAGGTCAAGAGGATCTCTTTCGGAATAGGCCATATAGCTCAAGCCGTAATACAGCAGCTTGAGCAGACCCGCACTTTTCTCGCCCTCCGGCGCAAGGTCGTTCACAAGCTCCAGCGCATGCATACCGGCGGCAAACCTGTCAACATCCTGCCGCAGCGGGTAAAAGCTCTCGCGAACCTCGCAGGAATCAACGGTATACTTACCCTGCTTTTCAAAGAGAACGAACTCGCCGTATACGAAAAGCTCAGATGCACCCAAGAGCGGGCTGTTCTGCCGCCTGCAGCCCCTCGCCACCGCTCCTATTATGCCGTTATCCGTCATTATATTGAGCATTCTGTCGTTGTCCCGGTAGTTTGCGTAGCGGGTGACTACGCCCAGCAGCTTTACAGATGGCACATTCGCCCGCTCCTTTCGTGGTTTTGCCGGCCGCACAGCGGCGTTTTATTCGTAGCCCAGCTCCTTCATTACCGAGGCGCTGTTTCGCCAGTCGTCCTTTACCTTTACCCAGAGCTGAAGGTTGACCCTTGTTCCCAGCAGCCACTCCATATCTTGTCTTGCTTCGCTGCCTATTTTTTTAAGCATACTGCCCTGACGGCCTATTATTATGCCCTTGTGCCCCTCGCGCTCGCAGTATATGGTAGCCCATACGTCATATATGCCATCGTCGCGCAGCGCCATCTTGTCCACGCCGACGCCAATGCCGTGCGGCACCTCCTCCTTTAGCAAGTTCAGCGCCTTTTCGCGTATTATCTCGCCGCATATGACACGCTCCGGCTGATCCGTTACCATGTCCTCGGGGAAATACTGCGGTCCCTCTGTAAGGCAGGCCTTAAGCAGCTCCTCCAGCTTGTCCATCCCGCGCCCATCCGCCGCAGATATCTTTATTATCTGCTTTATAAAGCTCTCTTTTTCCAGCCGCTCGCGGGCGGTCTCAATGCCGTCCAGCGTCGCCGCGTCCGCCTTGTTTATTGCAGCGATGACCGGCGCCTTTGCGCTGCGGAGCTTTTCGATTATTGCCTCGTCCTTCTCACGAATGCCGTTTACCGCATCCGTCATGAAAAGTATCGCCTCGACCTCGTTGAGCGAATCGTAGGCTACCTTTACCATATACTCGCCCAGCTTGTTTTTGGGCAGCGTTACACCGGGAGTATCCAAAAACACCATTTGATACCCCTTTCGGCTCACGACGCCCATTATCCTGTTCCGCGTCGTCTGCGCCCGCTGGGACACTATGGATACCTTCTGCCCCACGAACCGGTTCATAAGCGTGCTTTTGCCGACGTTTGGGCTGCCGATTATGGTTATAAAGCCGGAAAGATACCTCTGCCCACCCGTCATCTCATGTTCTCCCCGGTAAACGCCTGCGGCAGCAGCGCCCTAAGCTCAAACAGCTTATATTCGCCCCTCTTATTAGCGCATATGACCGGCATATCTGGGCTGCAAAACTCCGAAAGCACCTGACGACATACCCCGCATGGCACGGCATAATCGTCTCCGTCCCAAATTATGGCCAGCGCCTCGAAGCTCCTTTCACCTTCATATACCGCCTTGAACATCGCAGTGCGTTCGGCGCAGTTTGTTGGCGAATATGCGGCATTTTCAATATTGCAGCCGAGGTAATATGCCCCATTTATCGCCTTAAGGCAGGCACCAACATGAAACCCGGAATAGGGTACATAGGCCCTTGCCCGCGCCTCATCCGCCATGCGTATCATATTCTTCACTTCGTAGTCGTGTATCTCTATCATCTTTTTATCCCCATCTCGTCAAGTATTTCATCCTGAAGTGCAAACATTTCGCCGGCCTCTTCCTCTTTCATGTGGTCGTAGCCCAACAGGTGCAGCGTGCCATGCACTGCGAGGAAGCTGAGTTCCCTCCGCACCGAGTGCCCATATTCCGCGGACTGTTCCTCAGCCCGCGGATAGGATATCACTATGTCCCCAATAAAGCCATCCGGCGGGGCGAGTATCTCCTCCCCCTCCTCCGCAGGGAAGCTGATGACGTCAGTCGGCCTGTCGACCCCCCTGTATTCACGATTTATCTCATGTATAGTCTCGTCGTCCACGACCCTTACGGCAACACTTCCTGCCCTGCCGCGGTTTTTAAGCGCACCCTCTATCGCGGCCGCTATCGTTTCCGCCGTTCCCTCCGGCACGGCAGTTTCCATCTCTATATCCGTCATTATTCCTTCTTGCTCTCCTCCGGATATTCTATTCTGTCATGCATCAGCCCGCCAAAGGTACGCAGAAAGCTCTTTTCGATGCTGCTTATATCCATGAGCGTCAGCGGCACCTCCGAAAGCTGATTTTCGCCGTCAGTCAGCTTGCCCCATATTATCTTATGCACCATGGCCTCCCGCGCCTCCCTGGTGCAGTCACCAAGGCTCCTGACCGCCGCCTCGCAGCAGTCCGCCAGCATGACTATCGCGCCCTCCCTCGTGCTCGGCTTGCTGCCGGGGTAGCGGAAGCTCTTCGGGTTGATCTCCGGGTCGGTCTCCGCCGCCTTGCGGTAAAAATATACCATCATGGAGTTGCCGTGATGCTCCGCCGCTATTCGAACCACGGCACCGGGCAGCTTGTTTTTGCTCAATATGGACGCGCCGTCCTTCTGGTGTGCGATTATTATCGAGGCGCTCTCCTGCGGGGACAGCGTGTCGTGTATGTTGTCGCCCTGCTGGTTTTCTTTAAAGTACTGCGGCCGCCTCAGCTTGCCTACATCGTGATAGGCAGCACCGACCTTTGCAAGCAGCGCATTGGCACCGATCTTCTCCGCCGCGCCCTCGGCCAAAGCCGCAACGTTCATGCAGTGCTGATAAGTCCCCGGTGCATCGTACATGAGCTGCTTCAGCAGCGGGTTGCCGGTATTCAACAGCTCGTTCAGCCTTGCAGGGGTCGCGATATCAAAGAGCTCCTCCCATATGGTAAGCGATCCGGTAACAAAAAGACCCGAGAACAGCGCCGAAAACAGCACGCAGCCTGAGTAGGTGAGTATTTCGCGCAGCGTTGCGCCCAGCGCTATATACGCCGCAGCAGCAGCCGCAGCACCTGCCGCCCCGCCTATCGCAGAAGCCGCTATCAGGCCGCCGCGTGTGTTTATTCGCCTGAGCGCAAATATCGACGCGGAGCAGGCGGCTATGTTTGCCGCGGTCATTACTGCGGCCGTTTGGTCAAACAGCCCTCCGCCTGAGATCACCGCCGTCTCTATGCAAAGCAGCACCGCTGCCCCCAGCGCTGTCTTATGATCCACAAGCTCGGCTATGAGCAGCGCCGCCATCACCATCGGCGTAACGTGCGGCTCAAGCATATTACCGAGTATTTGTATCCAAGGCATGAGCGCAAGCTGTATCCCGACGATAGTCATGAGCTTTGCGCTGCGAAATGTATCCCTCGCGTACAGCGACATATACACGGCAAAGAGTACATAAGCTACCGTGATATATATCATGCTGCCGGCCCTGGAAAGCCCGGACACGCCCTCTGTTCCACCCGCCGCGACCGCCGCGCCGACGCAGGAAAGAGCCAGCGCCGCAAAGAGCACCAAGGCCGAGAGTGCCTCCGGCTTCGGCCTAAAGGAGTTTCTATTGTCCCGCTGCGCCAAATAAATTCGCCTCCTTGCTATACAGCTATTACCGTATTTATATATGTATCAGTCCCTGCTTTTGCGTTCATACCTGTCGTAGGCAGTTATTATCTTTTGTACCATTTCGTGCCGAACGACGTCCTTATATGTCAGGAATACCCGGGCAATACCGTCAACTCCCTCCAACACATCCAGCGCGTGAACGAGCCCGCTCTTTTTGTCCCGCGGCAGGTCTATTTGGGTTATATCCCCCGTTACGACGACCCGTGAGCCCTCGCCAAACCGCGTTAGGAACATCTTCATCTGCTCAACGGTGCAGTTCTGCGCCTCATCCAGTATTATATATGCGTCGTTGAGCGTTCGCCCGCGCATATACGCAAGCGGAGCGACCTCTATTACGCCGCGCTCGCTGAGCGCATGAAAGTTTTCGCTGCCGAGAAAATCATAAAGCGCATCGTAAAGCGGCCTGAGATACGGATCCACCTTGTTCTGAAGGTCGCCCGGAAGAAAGCCCAGCTTTTCGCCTGCCTCGACCGCCGGTCGGGTAAGGATTATCTTCTCGACCTCTTTGTTTTTATACGCCAGCACCGCCATTGCAACGGCCAGGTAGGTCTTTCCTGTTCCCGCAGGGCCGACGCCAAACACCACGGTATTGTGCTTGAGTGCGGATATATATTTCTTTTGCCCCAGCGTGCGGCATTTTATCTTTCTTCCCTTGTTCGTAAATGCCACGACGTCGTCTATAAGCTCGAGTATAAGGTCGGCATTGCCCTCCTTTGCGAGGTCTATTGCGTAGCGTATACGGCTCCTGTCTATCTTTTCGCCTTTGCGGAGCATAGTGAGCAGCTTGTCCAGCACGGTTTGTGCAAGCGCTGCCGCTTCCTCCGGCCCGTTTATATCGATGCTTTCGGAGCCGGCCTTTATTGCCGCACCCGTCTCCTCCTCGATGACCTTCAGGTTTTCATCAAAAACGCCGAACAAGCCTATTATCTCATCCATGCTATCCACAGCTACGCTGTGCTTGTGTTCGTTCAGGGTCATTTCCAGTTCGTTTTCACTCATCAACAGCTACATCTCCGATGATACATATATTTTGCTCCGCAACTATGTAAAGCACGCAGGTCATCCCTGCATCGTCGCTTTCATAGGCGGCCTTTTTTGATATTATTGCGGCATCCTTCGGTATTCCCGCTGCGGCAAGCCTTTCTGCCCCGGCAAGCGCCGCGGCCTTCAGCTCCTCGCCCGCGGCAATCGTGCTATTTTCTCCCTTCGGCCGATCTGCATGAAAGAAAAACCTGTGCATTACCTCCGCCGTTACGCTGCCCCTCGCCTCTGTGCTGAGCCCGCCGCCAAGGCTGCCGTTTATAAGCAGCTCGCCTTTTTTTACGGCATCGCCAACGTTAAAGCAGGGCTTGCCCGAAAGGGCGGTGATTGAGGTTATTACGCCGCTTTCCGAGGCGTATATGCTGCAAGGCTCGCCCTCTGCGTATACCCTTACATTCTCCCTCGCCTCTTTAACGGATATTTGCAGAACGACGCCGGTAAGCTGCGCGCCCGCCCAGGCTATGCGCCCGTCCGAGGCCTTTACGCCCTCCGCTATGGCCGCCGTATCCAGCTTCCCGCGGCCTGTCCCCGGCGTTACCCCCATATCCTCGAGGGTCCTTCTTATGTCGGCCTCCTTCACATATCCGCAGCCCTCGACATCTATTATCCACACCGACCTCGAGGCTATCAACACCGCGAAAAGCGCCGCCGCCCAGCCAAACGGCATCACATACCTCGGCCCCATATGGCAGAGGGCTACTGTGAGCCCGTGCTTTTCCGCAATGCGCACGCGGCAGGGGTAACGTCGCAGCACTGTTCTCAGCCTGTAAAAGCCGCCTATGCCGACGCTCAGTTGCAGCCCGCCCCTCACGCGGGAAACGTCCCATATCTCGATATCGTTTTTTATCATATCGTTGACGAGCCGCTCAAGGTATGCGCCTTCGATATTGATAATAACATATCCCGCAATATAATTCCAGATATCAGCCGCCACGAAGCGCCCTCCTGCCGGTCTCCATGCCCTTAAATTCACACTTTATTAACTTATTCATAGCTTACGCCGGTGATGCAGCCGACTATCAGCATCTGTTCCCTGTTCAGTTCCCTTATAACAAGCCCTCTTCCGCATATGCCTATCATCCCGTCCGGTCCCGTAAGCGTTATGCCGTCCTCGGCGCAGGAGTACACGCCCCTGTGGTTTTCCACCAGCACCAGACCCTGCCCGAGCATCGTCACTTTGACCGTCGTGCCGTCGGTTTCCATCGGAAGCCCTGCAGCTATAACGGCGCCGGTCAGCAGGCGCAGCTTTTTAATTCTCTCTTTCTTTAACTTCTGCCGCTTCTTCAAGGCATAAATCCCCCGTAAGGTATTCTATGCCGCAGCACCCGCTTAAATAACAAGGCCGCCGCTGTTTTGCCCGTGCGGCGGCTCTGTTCTATTCCGTTTTACCATTCCTTTGCCAAATCAAAGCCGGGATCGGCGGTATAGCCCTTTCTTTCCAGCGTTTCTTCGTCAAACAGGCAATATCTGCTTCCACCTCCCGTATCCGCAAAGGAGCAATCTACATACCTGTTTTCGCCGTTCAGCTTTACCAGGTTCCATGCGTGGCTCTCGCCGTCCTGCTCGCCGGTTATGACGTAGCACTCCAGCCCAAGCCGGTCGCAAAGTGCCTTATACGCCATTGCGTAACCGGAACAAACGGTTTTTCCATCTATCAGCGCACCATAGGCAGAGCGGCCGATGCGCATTGCAGTAGTAAGACTCTCTTCCTTCGTAGCATCCGACATGTCCTCATCGTAGCTGGCTGCCGATATGACCTCCCGGTATGCCGCTCTGTACAGCTTTTCCGGCTCGGTATGCCTCGACAATATGGTTTCGCTCCTTTTTATTATGTCTGCCTTAAGCTCATCCGATATCGCTTCAAGCTCCTCTCCCTGTATCGGCAGCTCCAGCCTCCCGGCTATTATGCCCTTGCCGTTTTCTCTTGTGAACTGCTTATACCACATCTTATTTGCCTCACAGGGCAGCTCAACGCAGTTTACCGAGGCCATATTGAGTATTTCCAGCAGCTCGGCGTTTGTAAGCTCCCGGCCGCAATACAGCACCGCAGCCTCCCTGCCCGGCTCCGCGCACCAGGCGGCGATCATCGCCTCATAGAGCGACCTTTCGTCAGCGGCGATAGGCATTTCGCTTATTGGCGTCTTTCCCTCGGCATACTCCACGGTAAGCTCAAGCTCGGTTACCTCGCCGTAGTCCCTCATTACCCAGCTGACCCTGCTCGTCAGGTACTCGCAGTCATAGCTTTTTTCCCGTGCAGTCGTCATGCCGTCATACACGAACTCGTCAAATTCCTCAATCGAGCCCATGCTTTTGAAAAAATACCGCTCCGTTTCGCTTCCGCTTTGAAGCATGCCCTCAAGGCAAAGGGCTATATTCTCCTCGGTACACTCATATATATCGTCCGGATATACCTCCTGCGCCGCAGCCTGTGTCTTTGCTGCGCTGCAGCCCGAAATCAGCAGTGCACAAAGCATGAGCACTGCAATGCCGACTGTCCTTGTTCTTTTTGCGGTATGCCTCATACAGCCCCGCCGATGGTTATTTCGCCGCAGTAATCCTTTGCCATCATGCGCCGCACCTCATCCATTTCCCCGGTATGCCCGAGTACCCACATAAGCTTTGTCACCGCCGCCTCTGTCGTCATGTCCCCTGCAGATATCACGCCGGAATCCCTTAAGGTATGGCTCACCTCGTATATATCCGGCGAGCTCGCCTCATATAAGCACTGCGAGGTCAGCACAACGGGTATGTCCTTGTCTATCAGCCTTTTCAGGCTCATGGCGTGATCCCGCCTGAAGTTATGCACGCCGCCCAACCCGAAGGCCTCCACCACGACGCCCTTTATACCGCAGCCCGCCACGCTTTCGAGCAGCGCCGGGCTGGTGCCCGGTATCAGCTTTATCAGCGCCACGTTCAGCTCTATATCCGTAAAGCATGAAAACCTTCTTCTCGGCTCCGGCCGCACAAAGCTTATAAAGCTGCCGTTCGCCACAGCGCCTACATAGGGATAATTTATCGACTCAAAGGCGTTCAGTGAGGTCGTCCTGGTCTTTACTGCGCGGCAACCCTTTATGACCGCGTCGCCGAACGCTATATACACCCCGCCGGTAAGCTCCCGCGCCGCTATGACGGCGTTTGGGAGGTTCCTTCTCCCGTCGGAATCCGGCCTGACTATCGGATACTGCGAGCCCGTTAGCACGACCGGTATGTCGATGTCCCTTAGCATAAACGAAAGCATCGATGCGGTGTACGCCATGGTATCCGTGCCATGGGTGATGACTATTCCGGCGCAGTCTTCCCTCGCTGTCACCACCGCCTCAGCCATCTGCTGCCATTCCTCCGGCTGAATGTTTGAGCTGTCCATATTGAACAGGTCGGTATATTCCATCCCGTCCCCCTCCGGCAGGTACTCAAGCAGCTCCCTTGCGCCGAGCCCCGGCACGAGCCCCTTTTGTGACGGCACGCAGGCTATCGTACCGCCTGTCGCTATCAGATGCAGCTTTTTCATTTTTATACCTCCGAAGTGGTAAAGTCTGGTCGTGTGCCTGCCGCCATAGAAGTGCCGCTTCAGAGCTGCGAGAGCTCTGTGCTTTGAACGTAATCGCCCTTAAACTGCTGCATTGTTTTCATGTGGCCGCTTTGCAGATGCGCCTGCTGCTTTTCTCTGTTTTCCCATACTTCAAGCAAAAACAGCTCGTCTTCCTTGCCTACCGGCATAAAATACTCGTACCTTATGCAGCCGTCCTCCGCTTGGGTCTGCTCCGCTATCTTTTCATTGAGCAGCCGCTCGATAAATTCATCCCGTTTACCATCCTTGAGCTTGTAGCTGACCGTTAAAATAAGCATACTTTTCTCTCCTCTGCAATTATCTTTGTTGTTTATGGCTGTAAATATCAGTCCTCTATCTTCACTGCGCCCTCCGGCGGCTGGTAATACTTCGGGCTGGCCGTTCCCCTGCGCGCCTCCTCGTCGTTGCCGTTGTAGGTATCGGTATACAGCAGCTTGCTCTCCTCCAGCACGCCGTTTACATACTTATCCTGATACGCCTCCGCCTTGTACCCGTCTCTCCGCTCGGTAGTGACTATCTTATAGCCCCTCGGTATGGTGTCGTCGTCGGTATACTTTACGTTTTTTCGGCGTATGGTCTCGATTATCTCGCTGCGGGTCGAGTAGGTCACGCCCTCCTCCAGCCGTATCCCATATATCTCAACGGTGATCGCGTTATGCTTTTCATCGGACCCGGCGCCGATATGTGCAAATATAAACACCGGGCCGCCGGTATCGTTTCTAAACTTCAGATCCTTATTTGTTATGGAATCCACCGTTGCATCCAACCCCTTCGGCACATATGACGAGGGTATGCTGTGCGAGCGGCGCTCGGTTATGGTTATATTGCCGCAGAGCAGCGCATTATAAAGCGTCGTGCTGACCTGACATATTCCGCCTCCGGCCTGTATGCTGTACCCCTTGCCGTCCGCAATGCCGTTTGCGCCCTTCCAGCCGGTTTCGTAGGTTCGCGGGCCGACAAAGCCGTTAAAGCTCCATTCCTCGCCCGCCGCAACGGTTACGCCGTTTATCAGCCCCGCCGCCCTTTCTATATTGTACACGCGGTTCTGGTTCACCTCGTCGGTAGTGCTTACATAATACTCGGTGGTGTATTCCGAGCGTTTGCCGAAATCCCCCTGAAGGTCCGCCGCCGTAAGGGACGGGGAAACGGTACTGTACTCCACATCCATATCAAAGGAAAAGCTGCCGGATGCAAACTGTTTTTCTATGTTGCTCAGGTTTTTCTGAACGTCCAGCTCCCGGCCGTTTTTGCCCTCCTTAAAGCTCACGGATATGCTTCCGTCCGCGTTTTGCATAGGAGATGCCTCCGCCTCAGTCGGCTCAACGTTAAATTCGTCTGCAATGTCCTCCAGCTTCATCTTGAGCGTCGTCTCGTTCCAGGTGAATATGTCGTTTATCTGCCCCGGCTCGCCGCTTGCGGTAACATCCACCACACCGCTTTCATCCGGCACATATGCCATCGCGCGCTGAACTGCGCTTTCAACATCACAGGAGAGGTTTATATCCTCGCCCGTTATGCGGTATTCCTCGCCGCCGCATTTGAGCACAACGCAGGCCGACGTCATTATTTCATCTGCTTTTTTTGCTACCGCGCTCTTTGCTGCGGATCTCGACATTCCGCCGACATCTATGCCCATGACGGACACGCCCTCCGGCAGATACTGCTCCTGCCCTATTACAAGCTGCTCACCGCCGGTGTTTTTAAGCAACGCGATGCCGCCCACGGCAATGAGCACAAACAGCGCCGATATGGTCATCAGCCTCTTTAGGTTTACGCGCTTTTTAGGCCTGCTCTGCTTCTGCACCTGCCTCTGCTCCGGCTGCGTTCGCTCCCGCTTTACTTTTTTATTATTTTTCTGCTCCGCCTGCCGCCTCGGCTGCGGCGCAGCCTTCGGCTTGCCGCTCATATACCCCGGCAGTTTGAGCTCATTGTCCTTATCTTTCCTGTTGGCCATTTGCCCGCTTCTCCGTTATTGTGATCATCCTTTGCTCTACGCGTTCAAGCTGCTTCGCGCTTTATCTATAGTAGGTATTTCCGCCTATAAACTCCCTCACTATCGATGTAGGCGGTATTTCGTCCTCTATGTCCGCATCCAGAACATAGTTCAGCAGCTTTACTATCTCCCTCGCCATAGCGTAATACCTGCTGTCCTTGGGTACTTCCTCAAGGAGAGGATAAACATACTTTTTCAGCACGGCGACCTCGTACAAAAGCGTTGTGTTGAACATCGCATCGGCATTTTCCTGATAAGGGAATATCCACTTTTCCTCGCCGCGGCGAACGCTTGCCCACATGCTGAGCGTATGCTCCATCGAGGCGTTTCTCGTCATGTAATCCCGCACCAGCCGGCGGAGTATCCGTATATCCGTGGTGCGTATCCTGTTGTGATCATCCAGATTGAGCGTAGTCAGCGCGCTGACGTATACCCTGAATACCCTGCTTTCATCGACATCCGGCGTGAGCAGCATTGGGTTCAGGCCGTGTATACCTTCGATTATTACCGGCTGGTCATCGTTGAGCCGAAGCAGCCTGCCGCCTGCGGCGCGCTTTCCGGTCGTGAAATCAAACCTCGGCACCTCCACCTCCTCGCCCCGCATAAGCGCCGCAAGGTCGCTGCCGAAGCGCGGGATATCCAGCGTGTTTATGTTTTCCAAGTCCAGCTCACCGTTTTCATCGCGGGCTATTTTATCCCTGTCGATGTAGTAGTCATCAAGCGAAAGCATCACGGGATGACAGCCGTGGAGCCGCAGCTGAGTGGATAGCCTATGGGCTGACGTGGTCTTGCCGGAGGAGGAAGGGCCCGCCACCAGCACCGCCTTTGCCCCGCGGCTCAGTATTTTGTCCGCTATATCGGCATATCCTCTGTCATGCAGCGCCTCGTTTATTCGAACAAGCTCCCGAACGCTGCCATTTTGTATATGGGTATTGAGGTCGTTTATCGTGGCACATTCCATCAGCTTGCCCCATTCATCGCTCTGCTGAAACACGGCCTGCAGCTTTGGAAGGCTGACGTAGTCCGAAGGGACATCCGGCGCGTCGCCGCGCGGCATGAGCAGAACCACGGCGCCGTCCTTTACGTACTTCAGTCTGAACACGTCGGTATATGATGTATCAGGCGCCATTTCGCCGTAAAAGTAGTCCATATAACCGTTTGCCTGGTAAACGTCAAAATAAATGAACCTGCGCCACTTGAGCAGCTCTGCCTTGTCCTGCTGGCCGTCCTTTTCATAGAACTCCAGCGCTTCATTTATGGATATGCGCTTGCGCTCAAGCGGCAGCTTTAGCCGAACAAGGCGGCGCATGTCGCTCTCCACCCTCAGCACGGCTTCCTCGTTGAAGGGCTGTTCCATCCCCTCTATCGTTATAAACAGCCCGGGGCCCAAAGAAAACCTCACGCATACTCTGGCCTTCGGGAACTCCCTTCTCATCGCCAATATAAACAGAAACTGCAGCGTGCGCTCGTATACCCGTCTGCCCATATCCTCGCCGTAGCGAAGAAGGTGTATTTCGGCATCCTTTTTAGGAACATATCGCAGGCTGAAGACCTCACCGCCTATCTGAGCCGCAAGCGGCCTCTCGGAGAGCATTATGCTGTCCATACCAGCCTTTTTGATGGCATCGAGTATCTGCTTGCCGTTTTCCAGTTCACATACTCTTCCGTCTATATTAAGCTCCATCAGGCATTCCTCCGATCTTTAATCAAAAAGTCCATATCCCATTTGAGTGTAATTATACTATATCTATCCGGCAATTAACACGCACCGATTGAAAACTTTTTGTTTCAGCATCATTTTGTCATGCAGAAAGCCGTAAATCTGATATAATAAATAAACATGTGCCGGGGCCGTCGTTTGCCCCGGAGAAAAACAGACGGAGAATTGCTGCTTAATATATGGAAACGAAAAAGACCTCCTTCGTGCGGGGCGCGGCCGTGCTCGGCATAGCCGGAATACTGGTCAAGATAATTGGCGCGGTGTTCCGCATCCCGCTCAACAACGCCATAGGCCCAATAGGCATGAGCTACTACGAAGTGGTATACCCCTACTACTCCGGCCTGCTTGTGATATCCTCATCCGGACTGCCGACCGCGATATCAAAGATGGTATCTGAGCGGGTCACCGCAGGGGATTACCGCGGCGCACACAGGGTATTCAAAACCGCGCTCAGGCTGCTCGTGTTCCTCGGCCTCTTTACGGGGCTGCTGATGTTCTTCGGCTCGGACAGTCTTTCCGCCCTCTCCTCACAGCCCGAGGCGCACCTTTCCTTTAAGGTGCTTTCTCCCGCGCTGCTGCTGGTTTCGATAATGTGCGCATACAGGGGCTACCTTCAGGGTATGCAGCGCATGACCGGCACCGCCCTCTCGCAGATAGTTGAGCAGATAGGCAAGCTCGGCATAGGGCTTACCCTCGCAATAAAGCTGCTCCCCAAGGGACCCGAATATGCCGCAATGGGCGCGCTCATAGGCGTTACGATATCCGAGCTTATGGCGCTTATAACCATAGTGCTGGTATACAACCGCTACCGTCCCACAATAAAGCGGCGCATGGAGCAGAGCATGCCGTACGCACCGGCGCCGATAACAAAGAACCTGATACTGCTGGCCGTGCCCATAACGCTCGGGGCTTCTATAAGCTCTCTCTCCGGCATTGTGGACAGCGCAATGATAATCAGCATACTGCTGAATCTCGGCTACTCGCGCGATACGGCGCAGACAGCGTATTCCCTGCTGCGCTCCAACGTTACAACACTCACCAACATGCCCGGCGTGCTGACCATGGCGCTTGCCATGAGCCTCGTGCCCGCGATATCTGCAAGCTGTGCCCGAAGGGATAAGCTCAGCACTCAGACCGTGGCCCGCCTCGGTATGAAGCTTGCGCTCATAATCGGCCTGCCCTGTGCCGTCGGTCTCTTTGTGCTGGCGCGGCCCATACTGGCTATGCTTTACCCAAAGCTCACCGAGGCGCAGCTGACTCTCGCTGCCGACCTTATGCACACCGCCTCTATCGGCGTGATATTCCTGTCGCTCGTTCAGGCCATGACAGGGGTCATTCAGGGGCTCGGCAAGCCAAACGTTCCGCTCTTCAACCTGTTTATAGGGTTTATAGTCAAGGTCGCAGCGCTGCTGGTGCTTACGAATATCCCATCGATAAACATACAGGGCGCCGCGGTCTCCACCGTCATGTGCTATGCATTTGCCGGCATTGCGGACACCGCATATGCCATCCGCCGCGCCCGCATCTCCCTAAACCTTTGGGATGTAGTACTAAAGCCGGTGCTTTCCTCCGCCGTGATGGGTGTTATGGTATACATGTGCTTCTCGTTTATGGATAAGCTCGGACACGTTACCATAGGCGTATTGCTCTCCGTTGCCCTCGGCGTATGCGTATACGGCGTGCTGGCGATATACCTCAAGATGTTCAGCGTAGACGAGCTGAGCTACATACCCGGCGGCGGGAAGCTGAAAAAGCTCATTTACAACAACAAGTGACCTTAGAAGGAGCGTACTATAATGACTAAGCTGACGATTGCCCCGCTGTCCATACCGGGATGTATCACCGATGCTTCAAAAAAGGCGGTTTTAAGAGCGCAAAAGCTGTTTTTGCAGACGGAAAAGGCGCCATGTGCCGAATGGATAATCGAGCAGGGGCTTTGCCATACCTCGATGGACGACCTTTACGACTGCTGCCTTGATTACGACGAGCTGAACGAGGCCATCGCAAAAAGGCTGATGTGCGGCTGCGATGCGGTATACGCCGTATCCGGCAGGGGCATAGGCGAGGGACAGCTCTCCGCCATACGCTCCGCAGCAAAGGAAGCCGGCGTTTCGCTGCATGTGCTGCCCGGCATCGGCTACTGCGATGGCGCAATAGCCGCGCTTCCCTTTACCCTGCCGGACAGGCGGGTGATATGCGCCGCAAATTCACTGCCGAGCCCCATCGACCCGTTTATTCCGCTCTGCATTGAGGAGATGGACACGGCGCTCTGCGCGGGTGACGTAAAGCTGGCGCTGCTCGAATACTACCCCGACGAATATCATGTATACATCTGTGATATGAGCTCGGACGGTACATACGCCGCAAGTAGCATACCGCTCTATGAGCTGGACAGGCAGGGCGAATATCGCGATTCCACCTGCTGTATAGTTCCGCCGGCACCAAGCCAGGAGGTGCTGACTCGCGGCAGCATGGACGGACTTATGGCGGTTTTGCGGCGGCTGAGAGCCCCCGGTGGCTGCCCTTGGGATGCGAAGCAGACGCACGAGTCCCTGCGTTCAAGCTTTATTGAGGAAGCCTACGAGGTGCTGGACGCAATAGACAGCGGCGACCCGTTTGCGCTATGCGAGGAGCTTGGGGATATACTGCTCCACGTCGGTATGCACACCCTGATAGAGGAGGAGCAGTCCTCCTTTACGTTGAGGGACGTTACGAGCGGCATAATAAACAAAATGATATACCGCCACCCACACGTTTTCGGCACAGCCACCGCAGACACGCCGGAGCAGGTGCTTTCCAACTGGGAAAAGCTGAAAAAGCAGGAAAAGCACCAGAATAGCTACTATGCAACGATGGAGGCGGTTCCAAAAGCCTTCCCTGCCCTTATGCGCGCGGCAAAAATACAAAAAAAGGCTGCGAATGCCGGTTTTGATTGGGACGATGCATACGAGGCGATGTATAAGCTCCCGGAGGAGTTAAGCGAGCTTTCCGAGGCAATGTCGGAATGCGACGACAGCCATATAGACGAGGAGCTGGGCGACGTATTCTTTGCTGCGGTGAACGTTGCAAGGCTGCTGAAGCGCGATCCCGAGATGCTGCTGAATTCTGCGACTGACAAATTTATGAATCGCTTCCGGGTAATGGAGGAGCTTATACTAAGTGATGGGCTCTCAATTGAGGGCATGTCCCTGTGCGAAATGGACAAGTATTGGGACAGCGCAAAGAAAGTATTAAAATAAATTAGAAAATCAGGCATTTTTTGATTTTTCTTCTTGCGTTTACAGCGCAAGCTGAGTATAATTGTAGAGGTCCGCGCTGTGCGGCATACTAAGGCCAAACATAATAGGAGGATATATTAAGAATGAATAAGACTGAACTCATCGCTGCCGTAGCCAGCAAATGCTCCATCTCCAAAAAGGAAGCTGAGGGCGTAGTTCTCGCCACCTTCGAAACCATCACCAACGCTCTCGTAAACGGCGATAAGGTGCAGATAGTCGGCTTCGGCGGCTTTGAAGTACGCGAGCGCCCAGCTCACAAGGGCCACAACCCCATGACCGGCGCCGAGATCGAGATCGCCGCCACTAAGTCCCCTGCCTTCAAGGCCGGCAAGGCTCTCAAGGAAGCCCTCAACTAAGCCGTTATTTCGGTTAACATAAAAAGCAGCTTTAGCGCTGCTTTTTTTGTTTTTGCTATTCCGCTTCCTTGATCCGTTTGTACATATCCTGCATCTTAAGGTCTATTTCGGCTATTCTGCCCGCGCACTCCAGCATTTCCTCGTTTATTCCATGCGGCAGCCTTGATTTATCCGCCTTATAGCGTATATCATGCTCAAGGCTTGCCCAAAAGTCCATTGCTATGGTCCGTATCTGTATTTCAGCGGTGACGTGCTCTGTTCTGTCCGATAAGTACACGGGCATCATAATATCCAGATGCAGTGACCTGTAACCATTATAATTTGGTGTCTTTATGTAATCCTGACGTTTGATTATATCGAGATCCTTCTGCCTCTCCATCATGCCTGCAACGCGGTAAACGTCGTCGATATAATTACAGACGACCCTTACGCCGGCGATATCGTTCACATTTTTAACCGCCGACTCTATCGTTACCGGCAGACCCTTCTTCAGCAGCTTTGCTTCAATGCTCTCGGGCGATTTTACCCTGCCCTCTATGTGGTGTATGGGATTGCGCGCATAAAGTACGCTAAATTCGTTGTTGAGTATTTCAAACTTGAGCGTAAGCTGCCTTACGGCCGCGTCATACAGGTTCCTCATCACGAGGAACTCGTGCTTATCCTCATAAAACGGCATATCGTCACATCCCCTCGCACCTATTGTACCAGCAGCTGCGGCCGGCCGTCAAATTCTTCTCTATCGGAGCATATATTTAACTGCAAGGCCAACATACCCAACTGGAGGTGTATAAATGAAAATACTCGTCATCACAAAGCGCACGCTTATCACGGCCGCAGTCATACTTGCGCTTATAGCCGCAGCGGTGATAGTTTACCTCAGCTTTTCGCCCGATGCCGCGGCAGCAGGGAGCCTCCGCCGCGTGGAGGAATACGAGCTGGAGGTGCTTGCCGGCAGGAAGCACGAGCTTCCCATATACAGCGTGGAGCGCAGCGACAAGAAGATAGCCCTGACCATCGACGCTGCATGGGAAGCGGATAAGACGGACTTTATACTGGATACACTGGACAAATACGGCATCCATGCCACGTTCTTCCTGTGCGGCTTCTGGGCGGATAAGTACCCCGATAAGGTAAAGGAGATCGCCGCCCGCGGCAACGAGATTGGAAACCACTCCTCCACCCATCCGCACATGAGCCAGCTTACCGCGGCAGAAATACGCAAAGAGCTGGAAAAATTTGACGACACGATAGAAAAGCTGCTCGGCAAGCGCACAACCGCCTTCCGCTGCCCATACGGAGAATACAACGACACCGTCATAACCACAGCGCGAGAGCTGGGGTATGAGATTTGGCAGTGGAGCATCGATACCGTTGACTGGAAGGAGGAGCGCAGCCCGCAGACCATACTTGAATCGGTTATACCAAAGCTGGAGCCCGGCTGCGTAGTACTATGCCACAACAACGGCTACGGCATAGAGCAATACCTCCCGCCGCTGATAAAGGCGGCACAGGATCAGGGCTACGAGTTCGTTACCGTAAGCGAGCTGAAGCTGGACGGCGATACGATAATCGACGTTAACGGCAGGCAAAAAGCTGCTTAAGTTCGTCTTATCTTTCCCGCAATATGTCTATCATGGTCTTTTCTGTGCCAACCATGCCGGGCGAGGCGATAAGTCCCATGTTTTTCATCGTCTGCTCCGGCGTGTCGGCACATATGCCGTGTACCGGCGCTATGGCGGCGCCGCCCATTGCAAGCGCTACCGCCCTGTATGCCGCGTCCACCGCCACTATGCCCTTCATTGCGCAGCCCTGATTGCCTCCGTCGCATATCATTCCGGTTATGCTGGCGGCAAGGTTCCTTATCACCGCCGGCAGTACGCTTTCCTCCGCCCCGCGCAGCAGGGCAAGGCCGCAGGCCATACCGGTTCCCGCGGCTATTGCGCAGCCGCAGAATGCAGATAGCTTTCCCGAATATTCTTTTATGTACATGCACACGAGATAGCTCAGCGCCGTTGCCCTCAGCAGCGCTTCATCTGCTATTCCCTTTACCTTAGCCTCGGCATACAGCGGCATTGTAGCGATTATACCGTGCGCGCCGGAGCCGGTTATGCTCATTGCCGGCCTGCTCAGGCCTATCACCCTAGCCTCTATCGCGCCGTTGCATAGCAGCGAGGCGGTCTTTTGCACGTCATCGGATATTACCAGCCCGCCGTTTTCATCGAGGAGCCTGTGCAAAAATACCGTTCTCTCGCTCGCCAGCCCCTCATCAAAAAGTGCCATATTGGTGCTGAACGCCTCGTTAATAAACGCTATCTCCTCCGCATCTACGCTTACGGCGTAGTCGTAAAGCTCTTTGAGGGTATGTCGGTGTATATCGGGCAGCTCCTCCGTTTCAGTCCTTGCTGCCGTTTCCTGCTTTTCAAACACGGTTTTGCCGTTGTGTCGTATGCGCACTATGTTGGTATGGCTGTCCCGTATGGTCACCTCCGCCTCGTCCTGTGCAGAGCATACCGTTACGTCGATGAATATGCGGCTGGTTATCTCGCTGACGTCTGCCTTTACTCTGCCGTTTTTTATCAGCTCATCCGCCGCTGCGTCGTCCTCGCGGGTTATGCTGCCGAGAGCCTCAAGCCCTCTTTGTGCGTCTCCCGCTATTGCGCCGAGCGCCGCTGCGTATGCCCCGCCGACATGCGTACTGTTGGGTATTCCGCAGGTGAAAGCGTTTTTGTACATTCCGCTGTTCATGCTGACGGTTATGCTCTCGATCTCACCCTGTACATACGAACGTGCCTTTGCCGCCGCAAAGGCGATAGCTCCCGGCTCCGTTACGCCAAGTGCCGGCTTCATGTCATCTTTTATCAGCTTTGTCAATGGATGCATCGGTTTTTTTCCTCCGCTCTAATATGCAATGTGCTTTTTATTTATCATACTCTATTTTTTCCTTGCCGCCAAGAGCCATATTTGTTTTATTTACCGGCCACGCTTTTCTAAGGCAATGCAGCGGTTTTCGCAAAAGCAAAAGAGGACGGTTTTTCGCCGTCCTCCGTAGCTTTGGTTTCGTCAGCCTTATACCGGCAGCTCTATATGAATGCCCTTGCCCTCTTTTATATCCAGAATAAGTATGCCGCCTGAAATGGTGACCTGTGCGCCCTCAACGCTTCCGCCAATGCTCGGAGCAGAAACGCTCGCAGCAGGCTCCGCCGCCTCGGCCGCGGGCTCGTCCGCACCTTCCTTAGCACCTTCTACCTTGTCCGGAGTGAGGGCGGTAAGCGAATCGCAAGTTTCCTTCAGAGTAGCGCCCAGCACCTGACCTATTTTGAGCGCGCCGGTAAGGTCGAGCAGGCCGGAATCTACCAGATCGTCAAATATGACAGGATCCTCAAGGTTGTGCTCGGAAAGCACAGTGCCGCCCTCTGCACGGCAGCAGAGCACTGCTGGGTCGTTCTTATGTTCAAGTGCGTAATCCAGTGAAATAGACATGAGAAACCTCCGAAAAATAGATTATATTGGGTTGTCATCATAATAGCACACAGACCGCATTCCGTTAAATTCAAACAACTGATTACAGCTCGCCAGTAATCTAATATTGCGATTTCGCCCCGATATACTGATGCATTTATGACTGCACAGCGGTTTTTCAATTGCCGCACGGCAAACGGTATGCTATAATCCACTTATATTTTTTCTTTGGAGGAATCATATGCTGGAAGTCGGCTTAAAGAACCGCATCGATATCGAGGTAAAGGAAGAAAACACCGCAAAGGCTGTCGGCAGCGGCACGCTTGAGGTTTTTGCAACGCCGCAGATGATCAGCCTGATGGAAAAATGTGCCTGCTTTGGCGTTGAGCCGTATATGGAGCCCGGCAAAACCACCGTGGGCACCATGCTCAACGTATCTCACGTCAGCGCTACCCCCGTAGGGCTAAAGGTATGGTGTGAGAGCGAGCTGACCGCGATAGACGGCCGCAGGCTTGCATTCAAGGTCACCGCATACGATGAAAAGGGTATCATTGGCGAAGGCACACACGAGCGCTGCATAATAGACGCACAGCGTTTTATGCAAAAGACCGACGGCAAGCGCGGCGAATGACGCGCGCTGCGACGGCATGGCGGCTATGCCGCCTTTATTTTTTTCTTGACTCCTTAACGGCAATTTGATATAATCCGTTCTCGTATATTATATATTATTTTACTCAGTAAAGGAGAACTCTCTTGGAACGCGAAAGACTCGGCTCCCGTTTGGGCTTCATTCTGCTCTCGGCAGGCTGCGCCATCGGCTGCGGCAATGTATGGAAATTCCCCTGGATGTGCGGCAAATACGGCGGAGGTGGCTTTCTTGCCATCTACCTCATATGTCTTATTCTGCTCGGCCTCCCCGTTATGACCATGGAATTTGCAATGGGACGTGCCGCTCAGGCGAGCCCCGTAAGGATGTACTATAAGCTGGAAAAACCCGGCTCAAAGTGGCACATACACGGCTACCTTGCCCTTATAGGCAACATTGCGCTCATGGCCTTTTACACCGTGGTCACCGGCTGGCTCATATACTATTTTGTGCTGTTCGTATCCGGTCAGTCCCAGAATGCCGGCTTTGTGGATATGATAACCAACCCCGGTCTTAACGTTATGTATATGACGATAACCGTCGTGCTCGGCTTCGGTACGCTCTGCTTTAACCTGCAGGGCGGTCTTGAGCGGGTCACAAAATACATGATGGTGATGCTGCTTGGGCTTATGGTGATACTCACCGTTCACAGCTGCCTGCTGCCCGGGGCAAAGGAGGGGCTCGCCTTTTACCTTGTGCCTGATTTTTCCAAGATAAACGGCGAGGTAATGGTTGGAGCCATGAATCAATCCTTCTTTACGCTCAGCCTCGGCATAGGAGCAATGGCGATATTCGGCAGCTACATAGACAAGGACAGGGCGCTGATGGGCGAATCCATAAACGTCATCGTGCTGGATACCTCGGTCGCCGTGATGGCAGGACTCATCATATTCCCCGCCTGCTTTACCTTCGGCGTTGAGGTGAACTCCGGCCCCAGCCTGCTCTTTGACACTATGGCAACCGTATTCAACAACATGGCCGGTGGGCGCTGGTGGGGCAGTCTCTTCTTCCTGTTTATGGTGTTTGCCGCCATGTCTACCGTGCTTGCGGTGTTTGAGAACATTCTGGCCTGCGTTCGCGAAATGACCGGCTGGAGCCGCCGCAAGGGCGCCCTCATTTGCGGCGCCGGAATATTTCTGCTCTCGCTTACGACCGCCCTTGGGTATAGCCTTCTTTCCGGCTTTCAGCCCTTTGCGGAAGGCTCGGCCTTCCTCGATTTCTGGGATTTCATAGTAAGCACAAATCTGCTGCCGCTCGGTTCGCTCGTGTTCGCCGTTTTCTGCTGCGGCAAAAGAGGCTGGGGCTGGGAGGCGTTCATGGCCGAGGCAAACAGCGGCAGCGGCATAAAGGTCAAAAACTGGATGCGCCCCGTATTTCAGTACTTTGTTCCCGCAGCGATACTTGTGATCTATATATATGGTCTTGTTACATTCAGCTGGAAATAAACCTGACAACGATGGGCTCCGCAAGGAGCCCGTTTTTTTCGGCCAAATTCGCCTCAATGCCGCGTTGCATTTGATTAAGCTATGGGCAAGGCCGCCGATATGTGTTATACTATAATGGTAGAAATTTCATACATATACTCATTTATATGCTCATTTTGATTTTTCTGCATTAGCTGTAAAGAGGCGGTATTATGCACAACATGAAAAGCAAGCTAAAAAGAATACTCTGTGCTGCGGCACTTGTAATAGCGGCCTATTCTGCGGCGTTTGCAGAGGGGAGCCCTTCTCCGGCTTCTTCCCCTGCCCCGGCGCCCGCTGCTACGCCGGTCATAACGTCGGCGCCGCTCCCTTCTGCTGCGCCGTTGGTCTCTCCCGAGCCGTCCCCGTCGTCATCTCCTTCACCGACCCCCGAACCATCGGCGACCCTCGGCGAGCTTGAGATAACGCAGAGCCCGCAGAGCGTTTCGGTAAAGCCCGGCGCTTCCGCAACGTTCTCCGCCGAGGCAAGAAACGCTACATCCCGCAAATGGCAGCTTACGGACGGCAGCACGACCATCGATGCGGAGAATATATCCGAGCATTTTTCCGGCGTGACCTCCGAGGGCAGCACGACCGACAGCCTGACCTTAACCGGCTTTACCAAGGACATGAACGGCTGGAGCGTGTACTGTGTCTATCGCGGCCCGTCCGGCTCGATAGCGACTAACCGGGCAAAGCTCACGGTTGCCGACGCGCCAAAGTCCACCCGCGCCCCAAAGGCTACGGCGGCACAAAGCGCCCCGCTTCAAACGGCCGAGCCTACACCCCTCGTTACCCCTGCCCCGCACCTTCATTCCTTTTCCTCTGAATGGAAAAGCGACGAAAGCCTCCACTGGCAGGAATGCGAATGCGGCGAGAAGACCAACGTCGGCAGCCACGCTGTGACGGAATGGATCGTTAAGCGCGAGGCCACAAAGGAGCTTGGCGGCGAGGAGGAGGGCGTTTGTGCCGTATGCGGCCGCACGGTGCTCCGCAGCGTAGAATACCAGCCCTCCGGCAAAGGCAAAATAATACTCATCGCACTCATAGCAGCTGCCGCCATTGCAGCCGCCGCCGTGGGTATGCGCAAAAACAGCAGAAAGCGCTGGAGGTTGAGATAGCATTGAAGGACGAGCTTTTCACTGTAATAGTCGCAGACGATGAGGACGAGCTCCGCGAAGCCGTATGCAGCCTAA
Source organism: Acutalibacteraceae bacterium (assembly GCA_963640685.1). Classification (GTDB taxonomy): domain Bacteria; phylum Bacillota; class Clostridia; order Christensenellales; family CAG-138; genus SFEL01. The sequence continues at coordinate 41,923 of CAVIAA010000002.1, read as the reverse complement.
TTCCGTGGGAAAGCATCGGCTTTAAGCTCGTTGGCAGCGCCAGCAACGGGCTGGACGCGCTCCAGCTTACAGAGCAGATACAGCCCGACCTGCTGCTTACGGATATTCATATGCCGTTTATAAGCGGCACAAGCCTCGCAAAGCAGGTTCGGCAGCTGCAGCCACTTATACAGGTGGCCTTTCTCAGCGGCTATGACGACTTTAAATATGCAAAGCTCGCAATAGATTACGAGGTGATCTCCTACCTTTTGAAGCCGATAAGCACGGAGGAGCTCACGAAGGCTCTGCAGTCCATACATGAAAAAATGGAGGCAAGGTTTCGCTCCTTTTCGGTGGGGACGGACACCGGCAGCGCGCTTCAGCTGTTTGTTTCCGGGCTGCTGCTGGATAGCTTCGGCGGACCCATATCGGAGAAAACCTTGGATGAGCTTTCGCAGCTCGGCCTCAGCATTTCTCCCTCATCTCAGTTTTTGGTGCTTTCAACAAGCATAGATCCTTCCGGACCCGCACCCATGAAATCTCTGCATACGGTAGACAACATACTAAAAAAGCGATGCAGCAGCTGCAGCATCCCTTCATCGGAGCGCATACTCAGCCTCATCTGCTCAGACAACGGCTTCGATGCCCTCTCGTCTGCGCTTGCGGAGCTTCAGCAGGCCTTCCGCAGGCTATACGGCTGTTCCTGCACCATCGGCATAAGCAGGCCGTTTTCCTCCCTTTCGGATTGCCATTCCGCCTGCCGGGAAGCAGTTGAAGCCCAGCGTTCTGCGGGCGATACCGGCATACACAGGATAAGCGACAAGGAAGGGGTAAGTCTGCTCTGCAACAAGGCGCTGCACATCATCGAGCAGGAATACATGGACGAGGCCATATCCCTGAGCTCCGTCAGCGAGCGGCTGCACGTGAGCCCGAATTACCTGAGCGCAAATATGAAAAAGCATGCAGGCGACACTTTTATAAACCTGCTCATAAAAAAACGCATGGAGGCAGCACACAGCCTGCTTTCCTCGGGTACATTGAAAATAGCGGAGGTCGCGCGCCGCTGCGGCTACAGCGACCAGCACTATTTTAGCTTTTGCTTCAAAAAATACTACGGCGTTTCCCCAATGAAAATACGCCACGGCGAATAAACGGAGGGCACGGTGTGAAAAGCAAGGGTATGCGTCTTAATACCGTGGTGCTGCTCTCGATAATAGGCACCGTTGTTCTGGTGCTTTCCTTTGCGATGCTGGTATTTTTACACGCCTACCAGCAGTCCCTTATACGCAACGCCAAGATCACCGGGCGCCGCAGCATTGCTCAGGTAAGCAGCACGGTGAACGACTATCTTAGCAGCATGGACGGCATAATGGAATACCTCGAAACAGTACTGGAAAATGGCGGCGGCGACCTTGAGGGTTTTTTTGACGTATTCTTGAAGACGAGGCCGGATGTCGTCGCCGTCACGATATACAACTCCGATGGGAACCTTACCGATTGCTACTGCCTCGGTCACGAGGCCCGCAGCGACATACGCGAAAACCTCTCGTTCAACCCGGAGCTCATGCCAAAATACGGCAAGCGCTATATATCCTCCCCGCACGTTGTGAGCATATTCGAGGGCTATTACCCATGGGCGGTCACAATAGTATCAAGGCTGGACGGAATATACGGCGGGCGCTATGCCGCAATAGATATAAGCTGCTCCAATATTTCTTCATATATAAACGACGTTGGCATAGGCCAGCGCGGCTACTGCTTTCTGATGGATACCGACGGCAACATAGTATACCATCCGCAGCAGCAGCTGATATATTACGGGCTGAAAAGCGAGAATACCGAGCTCATATCCTCCCTGCCGGACGGCAATTACCAGGAAAACAACGTAATATACACGCTACAGACGCTGGAAAACGGCCGCTGGCGCGTTGTGGGCATAAGCTTTGTTCAGGAGGTCATCAGCGAAAGCATGGGTGAGGTAGCCCACATACTCGTCATATCCGCGGTGCTCATACTGTCGGCAACACTTGTGATAAGCACGGTGCTTTCCTCCGTGCTTTCCCGCCCGCTCGGCGGCCTCGCAGCTGCAATGAAGCAATTCGAGCAGGACGCGGACAGCTTCAGCTATAAGCCCGTGGGCGGCGCAATGGAGGTTCGGGCGCTCTCGGAATCCTTCGGTCATATGGTGCTGCAGATACAGCGGCTTATGGCAACTGTGCGCAGCGAAGAGATAAACCTGAGAAAAACCGAGCTGCGCGCCCTGCAGGCTCAGATAAACCCTCACTTTCTCTACAATACGCTGGATTCGATATCGTGGATGTGCGAAAGGGGAAAGAACGCCGAGGCAGTGCATATGGTCAACGCTCTCGCCCGGCTTTTCAGGATAAGCATAAGCAGGGGGCATGAGCTCATACCAATACGCAGAGAGCTCCAGCACGCCGAAAGCTACTTGCAGATACAATCATACAGATATAAGGATCAGTTTGTCTATTCCTTTGATGTGGACGAAAGCTGCCTGGACTTTCTCTGCAACAAGATCACCCTTCAGCCGATAATTGAAAACGCCATATATCACGGCATAAACGGCCTCGTTGATCAGGGCTGCATAAAAATATCCGTAAAGCCCGAGGGCGGCGACATAGTGTTCACGGTAGAGGACAACGGTGCAGGCATGGACGATGCACAGGTAGCCGCCATAATGAGCAAGGAGCGCAGCGACCACACCGGCATCGGCATAAAAAACGTAAACGACAGGCTGAAGATATACTTCGGCTCCAAGTACGGCATAGAGATACACAGCATACAGGACGAGGGCACCAAGGTGACCATCCGTATGCCGGCCATCCACAAGGAGGCAGAATATGAAAACCGTTAAACTCATCGTCCTGCTGCTATGCATTTGTGCGCTGCTCTGCGGCTGTTCCGGCAGCTCCGCCGCGGGCGAACCGTATAACATCTGGTTCATTGCAAAGAGCACGGATACCGAATTTTGGAAGGCTGCCTTTGCCGGCGCAAACGCCGCAAAATCCGAATATAACACCGAGCTTACGATATGCGGTCCAAATACCGAGGAGGACTACGAAACGCAGAACGGCTATATTGCAGAGGCCGTTGAAAGCGGGGCGGATGCGCTCATATTCTCCTCGATAAGCTACACCGAAAACGCGGCCGCCATAGACAGTGCTGCAAAAAGCGGGCTTAAGGTCGTCGTTATAGACAGTGACGTGGGCTCCGAGCATGTAAGCGCCAGAATAGGCACCGATAACGTGCTTGCGGGGCGCATGGCTGCGGCAGCGGCGCTGGACAGCGACAAAACCGAATTTGTAGTGGGAATAGTGAACTACGATCTCGGCAGCCGCAACGGGCAGGAAAGAGAACAGGGCTTCCGCGCCGCCCTCGCCGAGGACGGGAGGACACGCGATATATACACCATAAACGTGCTCACAACGGCCGCCGCCGCAAAGAGCGGCGCAATAAGCCTGCTTAAGGAGCACCCCGAGATAAACATCATAGTCGCCTTTAACGAGCCGCTCACCGTCGGCGTCGCTCAGGCGGTAGATGAGCTTGGCCTTGGGGGAAGGATCCGCATGGTCGGCTTCGACACGAACGTTATTTGTGTAGACCTCATGCAGACCGGCGCAGTTACAGCGCTCATAGCCCAAAACCCTTACGCCATGGGCTACCTCGGGCTGGAGACGGCCTGGCGGCTGCTTGAGGGCGAGAGCTACTCGCCGGATGAGCTTATCGATACATCCACCGTAACAATAACCCGTGAAAATATGTTTACGCCGGAGAGCCAGAAGGCGCTGTTCCCTTTTTCCTAGGAGATCAGCCCATACCCGCCCGTTTCCGTGTCGATGGCGGCATGAAAAAATAAAATATCTAACATTTTTCATAAATAAACGCATTGTTTTTCCGGTTCGCTGTGATAAAATAAATTCAGGCGTGATGCCTGCACAAACAAATACTCAATGCAACTCACAGGCTGATCGCCAATAAAAACTCAATGGAGGATAACACAATGAAGAAAATCATCGCGCTGCTCATGGTACTGACTATGGCATTTGCTCTTTGCGCCTGCAGCACCCCCGCAGCTACCACCGAAGAACCCGCAGCGGAAGAAACCGCAACCGAGGAGACCGCAGCCGAAGAGACCGCTGCCGCTTCCGCTCTGAAGGTTGGCGTGTTCTACTACACCTACAGCGATACCTACATTTCTTCCGTCCGTACCGCTCTGGATTCCGCTCTTGATGCCAAGGGCGTTACCTACCAGGACTTTGACGGCAACAACAACCAGACCACCCAGAACGAGCAGATCCAGACCGCTATCACCGACGGCTACAATCTGCTGGTCGTAAATATGGTCACCTCCGGCTCCTCTGACGTTGCCAAGGAGATCATCTCCATCGCGGGCGATGTACCCGTAGTATTCTTCAACCGCGCTATCGAGGCTGACGGCGAAGAGGGCTCCGTTCTCAACGAGAACGCCAGCATCTGCTTCATCGGCACCGATGCACCCGAGGCAGGCCATCTGCAGGGCAAGATGGTAGGCGAATACCTCCTTGCAAACTATGATGCAGTCGACCTCAACGGCGACGGCGTTATCTCCTATGCAATGTTTAAGGGCGACGAGGCCAACGTAGAGGCCATCTATCGCACTCAGTACGGCGTAGAGGATGCCAACGCGGTTCTCGAGGCCGCCGGCAAGCCCGCCCTCAAGTACTTCGACGAGAAGAACACCGCCGGCTATCAGGTCGACCTCAACGGCGCCTGGTCCGCTCAGGCCGCTCTGGACTACATGAACACCAACCTGTCCCAGTTCAACGAGGCCAACGGCAACATGATCGAGCTCATCATCTGCAACAACGACAACATGGCCGAGGGCTGCATCTCCGCTCTTGAGACCGCTGGCTACAACACCGGCGCTGAGGGTGCAAAGACCATCCCCGTATTCGGCGTAGACGCCACCGACGCAGCCAAGGAGCTCATCGGCGCCGGCAAGATGACCGGTACCGTAAAGCAGGATGCCGAGGGCATGGCCAACGCTATCGCCTCCACCGTTGAGGCCGCCGGCGCAGGCACCGCTATGGCAGACGCTCTGTCCGCAGTAGCAGGCTCCGCCGATATGTACACCATCGCTGAGGGCATCGCCAACAAGCTGTTCGTAGCTTATGCGCCCTACACCGCAGAATAATCCGATAAACAGGCAAAAATAAGGGGGCAGCAATGCCCCCTTAAATCGATATCACGGGAGGGGAAAGCTATGGAAAAAGATGTCCTGCTTAAAATGACGGATATCACCAAGACGTTTCCCGGCGTAAGAGCTCTGGACCACGTTTCTCTGGAACTGGACAGGGGCACCGTTCATGCCCTGATGGGGGAAAACGGCGCCGGAAAATCCACGCTGATGAAATGCCTCTTCGGTATTTACAGCAAGGACAGCGGTCATATTTACCTTGAAGGCAAAGAGGTCGACTTTAAAAGCAGCAAGGAGGCGCTGAACAACGGCGTCGCCATGGTTCATCAGGAACTCAACCAGGCGCTGAAGCGCTCGGTAATGGACAACATATGGCTGGGCCGCTACCCAACCGTTATGGGCGGCCTGATGGTTGACGAAAAGAAGATGTACCGCGACACAATGGCGGTATTTAACGAGCTCGGCATTGACGTTGATCCGCGCAGGATAATGAGCACAATGCCGGTTTCACAGCGCCAGATGGTTGAAATAGCCAAGGCGGTGTCGTACAATTCCAAGGTCATAGTTTTTGACGAGCCTACCTCCTCCTTGACCGAGGAAGAGGTTGAGCACCTTTTCAAGATAATAAACATGCTTCGCGACAGAGGCATCGGCATCATATATATTTCACATAAGATGGCAGAGATCAAGCGCATATCCGACGTTATAACGGTAATGCGCGACGGCGCACTGATAACCACACAGCCCGCAGACAAGCTCGAGGTAAACGACATAATCCGCCTGATGGTAGGCCGTGAGCTGAGCAACCAGTTCCCGCCAAAGACCAACAAGCCCGGCGAGCCTTTCCTCAAGGTCGAGCACCTCACCGCGCAGTATTCTCTGCTCAACGACGTATCGTTCGAGGCGCGAAAGGGCGAAATAGTCGGTTTTGCCGGGCTGGACGGCAGCGGCAGGACCGAGACGCTTGAAAACATATTCGGCAGCGCAACGAGAAAATCCGGAACCATAACGCTGAACAACAAGCCCTGTTTGAACCGCAGCCCGCGGGAATCCATCAAAAACGGCTTCTCCCTCCTTACCGAGGAGCGCAGGGCAACGGGCATATTCCCCGTGCTCAACATACGGGAAAACACCGTCATTTCCAGCCTTAAAAAGCACCTTCGCGCCGGTATTTACCTGAGCAGCGCATCGATGCGCAAGGACACCCAGTGGTCGATAGACGCGATGCACACCAAGGCTCCCTCGCAGGAGACAAAGATACGCTCTCTTTCCGGCGGCAACCAGCAGAAGGTCATAATCGGTCGCTGGCTGCTCACAGAGCCTGAGGTGCTGCTGCTGGACGAGCCCACGCGAGGCATCGATGTCGGCGCGAAATACGAGATATACCAGCTCATTCTGGATCTTGCAAACAAGGGCAAAACCGTGCTTATGGTATCCTCAGAAATGCCTGAACTGCTTGGCATATGCGACAGGATACTGGTTATGTCCGGCGGCCGCCTCGCGGGCGAGGTGGATGCCGCAACCGCAACGCAGGACGAGATAATGACTCTGGCGGCTAAATATGTATAAGGAGGCAGCAGCATGAAGAACCTATTTAAAAGCACAAACATTCAGAACAGCAGGCCGCTGGACGCTGCAGACAGGCGCCGCGCTCTTATCGACGGCTTTCTGAACAACGCGCTGTATATACTGATGTTCATATTCATCATATATACCGCAATAAAGAATAAGAACTTTGTAAGCCCCGGCTCAATAGCCAACATAATCTCCCTTGCTGCGGCTTCGCTGCCCATGGCGCTCGGCATTGCAGGCTGTATAGTTCTCACCGGTACCGACCTTTCCGGCGGCCGCGTCGTTGGCTTGACCGCCGCCATTGCCGGCGCAATGCTGCAAAAATCCGGCCTTGCAAGGAAGATGTTTGAAAGCCTGCCTGAGGTCACACCGGGCTGGATACTCGCCGTTATACTCATGGTAGTCCTCGTCGGCGCGATAATCGGCTTTGTGAACGGCTTCTTTGTTGCAAAGTTCAGCCTGCATCCATTCATCGTTACGCTGGCCACTCAGCTCATAACCTACGGCCTTATCCTCATATTCTTCATGATGAACGGCAACAACGGACAGCCTGTTTCCGGCCTGTCCGATGAGTACAAGAGCGTGGTCTCCGCACCCTTCCTCAAAATAGGCGACATGAGCTTCCCGTTCTATGTGCTGTATGCGATACTTCTTGTCGTGCTCATGTGGTTCATATGGAACAAGACCACCTTCGGCAAGAATATGTTCGCCGTCGGCTCCAACGCAGAGGCTGCAAGGGTATCGGGCGTGAACGTATTCATGACCACCATACTCGTGCATACCCTTGCGGGCGCGATGTACGGCTTTACCGGTTTTGTTGAAGGCGCGCGCATAAGCTCCATAACTCAGGGCGCCGGCCTCAACTACGAATGTGACGCGATCGCAGCCTGCGTTATCGGCGGCGTGTCCTTCGTCGGCGGCACCGGCAAGATAAGCGGCATAGTGCTTGGCGTGTTCGTTCTGCGTATAATCTTCGTTGCGCTCTCAATGCTCGGCATAGACCCAAGCCTGCAGTACATCATAAAGGGCGTGATAATCCTCGCCGCCTGCTCACTGGATATGCGCAAGTACCTCGTTAAAAAGTAAAAAATCAGCACAAGCTAAAAGCCCGGGAAACCCGGGCTTTTTTGTGTTTATAATGTGCTTATCCAGCTATGCTCAGCCGGTGGCAGCAGCCCTTGCCGAGCGTCTTCTCCAACTCGGTATTAAATGCCTCCAGCTCGCCGTTTGGCACGAAGCAAAGCACCGTGCCCGCAAAGCCGCCGCCGTGCACCCTTACTGCGCCGCTGCCGTTTAGCAGCTTTTTGCAGAGGGCTATTGTAAACGCCATGCTCTGATGCTCGCTTGCGCCGGAAAGCACGACGTTTTGAAGGTATTTCCACGAGGAATCACCAGATTCACTCACCAGCCGAAGAAAGCTGTCAAAGCGGCCGCACCGGAGCGCCTCCGCCTGCTGCATTACCCGCCGGTCGTCGTCAAAAATGTGTATTGCCCGAAGGACGGCTCTGTCCCCCGCCGCAGCCCTTACCTCCGGCAGCCTCGCATAAAACTCCATCTCATCCACATCCCGCAGGTATTCCCTGCCGAAAACGGCGGATACCTTACGCAGCTCCTCTGGTATCGCCGCGTATTCCTCGGTCAAGCCGGCGTGATCCGCCCCGCTGTCCACAATGCAGAGGGTATACCCGCAGCCGCCAAAGTCGTATTCTATGCGTTCCACCTGCGGAGCGGAGGTATCCTTAAAGTCTATAAGCACCATTCCGCCAACGCTGGAAGCGGTCTGATCCATCAGGCCGCAGGGCTTGCCGAAGTACACGTTCTCCGCATACTGGCCTATTTGGGCTATTTCCACCGGTGAAAGCCTGTTTTCAAAAAACAGCCCGTTGATTATACGCCCCATAAGCACCTCAAAGGCAGCGGAGCTGGAAAGGCCGGAGCCTGTAAGCACGGTCGAATTTACCTTAGCATCAAAGCCGCCCAGGCAGCAGCCGCGCTGCACAAACGCCGCCGCAACGCCCCGCACGAGGGCAGCCATAGTGTTTCGCTCTTCCTCATGCAGCTCAAGGTCATATATATACACCTCAACGGGATCATAGCCCTCCGATAATACCCTTATAATGCCATCGTCGTTTTTTTGCACCGATGCATTCGTAGTCAGGTCTACCGCCGCCGCAAGCACCATTCCGTGCTGGTGGTCGGTATGGTTGCCGCCTATTTCCACCCTCCCCGGGGCGGAAAAGTGATATATCATCTCGCTGCTTTCCATAAATGTACCCCTTATGCCTTATATCCGTGGGGATGAGTGCTGTGCCATCTCCATGCCGTTGAAATTATGGTATCTATATCGTCGTATTTCGGCTTCCAGCCGAGCACCCTCTTTGCTTTTTCGCTGGAAGCTACGAGCTGCGCGGGGTCGCCTGCCCGTCTTGGGATCACCTTTCTCGGTATCGGCCTGCCCACAACCTTTTCCGCCGCGTCGACTATCTCCTTTACGGTAAAGCCTACGCCGTTGCCGAGGTTGAAAACATCGTTTTTCCCGCCGGACACCAGGTACTCCGCCGCAAGCACATGGGCCGAGGCCAGGTCGCTCACATGGATATAATCCCTTACGCAGGTGCCGTCCCGCGTTTCGTAGTCATCGCCGAATACGCCGACATATTCGCGCTGCCCGTTAGGCACCTGAAGCACTATGGGTATCAGGTGGGTCTCCGGGTCGTGTGCCTCGCCTATATGCCCGTTTGGATGCGCCCCGCAGGCATTAAAATAGCGCAGGGCAACAAAGTGCAGCTCGTGCGCAACGGACGCCCAATGGAACATATGCTCCATAGCGAGCTTCGTTTCGCCGTAGCAATTTGTGGGCTTTGTGCTGTCGTTTTCCATTATCGGCACCCGCTCCGGCTCGCCGTAGGTCGCCGCAGTTGATGAAAACACTATATTCTTTACCCCGTGCTCTATCATGGACTGAAGCATGGTTCGCGTTCCGCCCACGTTGTTATCGTAGTACTTCAGCGGCTTTACCATGCTCTCGCCGACCTGAGAGTTGGCGGCAAAGTGTATAACGGCATCCACCTGCTCCCGCTCGAATACCGAGTCTATAAAGCCTTTATCCCTTATATCTCCCTTGTAAAACCTTGCCTTGGGGTGTATCGCCTCTATAAATCCGGTTTCAAGATTATCCACAACCGCTACGTCGTAGCCGTTGTCCATAAGCTCATACACAGTATGGCTGCCGATATAGCCGGCGCCGCCCAGCACCAATATTGTCTTCATGGCAAAATCCCCCTGCTTATACATTGATATTATATAAATTTTAGTGGAATGCGCCCGGCCTAACAATACGATTTTATCATCACTTTGTGCAAATTCTTACGGGGTTAATCCCTTTTGTTCATCCAGTCCTTAATAAGTGCCTTGTAGTGCTCCGTATCCTCCGCAAAGCACATATGCCTGCAATCCCTGAAAAGCTCCCATTTGGAATCAGGTATCCTATCGTACATAAATTTCGCTATATATGGTGTGCATAGGTCGTTGCCGCCGTTTATGACGAGGCATGGCTCCTTTATATCCTTCAGCTTTTCTGTAACGTCGTAGTCCTTGAGCGTTCCGGTCGGTGTGTATTCGTTCGGTCCCCAGGCTGTTATGTAGCTTTCGCGGCCGGAGCGTTTTTTTCTTTTCAGGCACTCCGGGCTGCTCTCGTTCGGCACACCTGCGGCGTGGCGCAGCATATACTCGTCCTCCGCCCGCTGATAAAGCTCGTCGGAATAATCGCCGGTTTCGGTAGCCTTTTTTATGGCATTCTGGTATTCCTCGGGCAGCTCCCTTATCATCCTTGCCTGCTCTATGCCCCACATGCTGCTCGCGGGCAGTGTGCTGGAAAGTATGCAGCTCTTTACCCCGCTGTGAGCGTGATCGCATATATAAGTCAGCAGCAGCATACCGCCCCACGACTGACCGAGGAGATGGCAGGTATCCAGCTCTAAATGCTCACGCAGGGCAACAAGCTCGTTTACCCACGTCTCCGCCCGCCAAAGCTCCGGGTGTCCATCAAGGTATGAATTGCCGCAGCCTATCTGGTCGTACATGACCAGCATGCGCCCGTCCTCCTCGGCAAGCCCATCCAGCACCTCAAAATAATTATGGGTAGACCCTGGGCCGCCGTGCAGCAGTATGAGCGGCGCCTTTTCCGTTCTTTCGCCGACAGTCCTATAATACGTCTCCCTGCCCATAAACGGCATATAGCCTTCTGTTATCTTCATTTTTCCCTGCTCCGTTCTTCGACCTGAAATATATATAATTCATCACGCGATTAGACAGCTGACCGATCTCAGCATACAAAAAGTATAGCCGCACCCCGTCTTTTTTGTCAAGTGGCGCTCGGCGAACAATATCTTGTTTTTTTGTATTCATTGTGATATCATGTCTCTTATTATATCTTTGTCCGACTAATTTTTCCGCCATCGGCGGTTTTACAAAGGAGCGATGAAAAAAATGAAGAAAAGGCTAAGCTTTAAGGAGAGTGTTTACGTTGCCAGTATGCTCTTCGGAATGTTCTTCGGCGCGGGTAACCTCATATTTCCCGTGTTCATGGGGCAGCAGGCCGGCTACAACCTCTGGCCCGCACTCATAGGCTTTATAGTTACCGGCGTTGGCCTTCCGCTGCTCGGCGTGGCCGCCCTCGGCATAAGCCGCAGCACCGGGCTATACGACCTCAGCAGCAGAGTAAGCCGCCCATACGGCCTGTTCTTCACCTGCCTGCTGTACCTTACGATAGGCCCCTTCTTTGCCATTCCCCGCTGCGCAACGGTGTCCTACACTGTCGGCCTTGAACAGCTTCTCCCTTCGGATAGCCGCATTTATCTTTTCATATTCTCGCTGCTGTTCTTTGCTGCGGCGCTGTTCTTTGTTCTCCGCCCCGGCAAAATACTCGTCTGGATAGGCAAGCTGCTCAACCCCTTCTTCCTGCTCTTCTTGGGCATACTCACGGTCGTTGTGCTGTTCAGCTCAAAGGGAAGCATTTCCGAGATCGAACCGCTGGGTGCATACGCAACGCAGCCCTTCTTCACCGGCTTTCTTGAGGGCTACAATACGATGGACGCGCTGGCGAGCCTTGCCTTCGGCATAGTCGTAATTAACGTCATAAAGGGTCTCGGGATAAACGAACCCGAGGACATTGCCACTAATACCGTCCGCTCTGGCATATTCAGTTGCCTGCTCATGGCGGTCATATATCTGCTTGTGACCCTCGTTGGCGCAGATAGCCGCAACATAATGGAGGCTGCGGACAACGGCGGCACCGCCCTTGCATATACGGCGGAGCATTTTCTTGGCAGGCTCGGCCTCATAATAATGGCGATAACCGTTACGCTTGCCTGCTTGAAGACCGCGATAGGGCTTATTACAAGCTGCGCCGAGACCTTCTCCGCCCTCTTCCCGAATGGGCCTGACTACAAGCTTTGGGCGATAATATTCAGCTTCGCGTCTTTCCTGTTTGCGAACGTTGGCCTTAGCGCGATAATTGCCTACGCAATACCTGTGCTGATGTTCCTGTATCCCCTTGCGGTAGCGATAATACTGCTGTCCCTCTTCGGGCGGTTCTTTGGCTATGACAGGCGGGTGTTCCGCTGGACGATTGGCTTCACCCTTCCCTTTGCCGTGGTCGATCTGGTGCGCAGCCTTCCCTCCGGCCTGCTGGATGCACTCAGGCTGACGGATGCCGTAAACGCAATAACCCTTCACCTGCCGCTCGCTCAGCTCGGCCTCAGCTGGCTGCTGCCCGCCATTTTGGGGCTTGCAATAGGCCTCGCTATCCACGCCGCCAAGCCTGTTAAGGCTTGACGACCTCAACACTTTTTATTCCATACCGTTTAAACAGCGCTATTGCTTCGCGGCCTATCCTTTCGCCGGATACCGCGATGGGTATTGCCGGAGGGCAGGATACAGCGGGCGCCCCGCATATCCGGCCCTCCGCTTTGTTTATCGGTATTTTTTCATGCGGCAGGAAAAAGGCCTCCCTCACCGAAACAACCTGCTCTGCCCTTACCTGCGGCAGCGGCACCTGTTTGGCCACGGCTTCAGCGCAGCGCCCGAGCGCCGCCTCCAGCCTTTTTATATCCTCTGCCGTATTATCAGGCGTAGTCATAAGCACCGCAAAATCAGAGTCTGCATATTCGCACTCGATGCAGTTAGCTCTGAGCATGGCCGCTATCGCCGTGCCGCTGTGCCGCTTCGTCGCCTTTATTACCAAGCGCAACGGGTCGCTTTCGGCAATTCCCCAGCCGGCAGCTCTCAGCCGTTCCTTAAGGCCGTTTATTTCTTTTACCCACGCGCCAAGCCTTTTCCGGTATTCTCCCGCGAGAAGGCTGTTGCAGGCGTCCAATGATGCTAATATAAGGTAAGATGGGCTGGTTGAGCCAAACAGCGCCAGCGCCGCCTTGGCCTGCTCCGCATATTTCTCATTCAAGCCGCTGCTTATGTGCAGATACGCCCCGCCGGTCAGCACAGGCAGCGTTTTGTGCGCCGAGTCGCAGCACATATCCGCGCCAAGGTCGAGCGGGTGAGCGGATTCCGGCAGAAATTTAAGATACGCGCCGTGTGCATTATCCACGATCAGCAGCGTTCCGTTTTTATGGCAGGCATCGGCCATGGCGGCAATATCCGCCGTTTCGCCCAGATAATCCGGGCTCGTAATATACACAGCCGCGGGCAGTTCCTTCTCCGATGCGATGGCCTTTTCCAGCTCCTCTGCCGTTATGCGGCAGGTACAGAGCGAACCGCAGCTTTTCGGCCAAAGCCAAACCGGCTCGATATCCAGCAATGCCGCAGCGTATACGAAGCTCCTGTGTACGTTGCGCGCCGTTATGACCCTCCTTGAGCTGCCCTTCGGCCTGCTGCTCAGGGCAAGGTAGAGCATCGCCCTTATGCACTGGCTTGAGCCCTCGGTAGAATAGCATGTCCGCCGGGAGCCGAAAAGCCTCGCCGCGTTTTCCTCGCTTTTTGCGATTATGCCCTCCGCCTCATACAGCGAATCCGCGCCGTGTATTTCGGTAACGTCCCACCTTTCGCAGCCCATTTCTCCACTGCCCTTGTGCCCCGGCATATGGAACCGAGTAAAGCCGCTGTCGCCGTATTTTCTTACGAAATCCAGTATCGGCGTATCCATCACATATCTTCTTCCGTGATCTTCATCATTATCGCACACTCTATGCGCTTTTTAAAAAGCTCGCAGCCCGCCTCGTATATACCGCGTATGCTGTCCGTTGCGTGGTAGGCGTTGGCCGCGCAGCCGCCGGAGCAATACAGCCTCGCCCAGCAATTATCGCACTCTTTTCTTGCATAGGCATTGCAGGAGCGGAACTCATCTCGCACCGCTTCGTTGGTAACGCCGTGCCATATATCCCCCAGCTTAAGGCTCTCCTCGCCGACAAACTGATGGCAGGGGTAAAGATCGCCCCAAGGGGTAACCGCCATGTACTCGGTACCCGAGCCGCAGCCCGATATCCTTTTATATACGCAGGGGCCGCCGGTAAGATCCAGCATATAGTGATAGAAGGTTATCGGCCTGCCCTCTTTTTTGCGCCGCAGCATATCCAGCGCGAGTATCTCATACTGCTCCTTTACCGTTTCAAGGTCATCCGTCGTCAAGGCAGCGGGATCGCTCGGCGCGCAGATCACAGGCTCCATACTAAGCTCGGTAAAGCCCAGCTCCGCCATATGGAAAACATCGTTTGTGAAATCCGGATTGGCATGGGTAAACGTGCCACGCATATAATAATTCTTGCCGCCGCGAGCCTCCACCAGCCGCTTAAACTTTGGCACTATGCGATCATAGCTGCCGTTGCCCGCATAATCCACCCGCGTTGCATCGTTTATCTCCTTGCGGCCATCCAACGAAAGCACGACGTTGCTCATTTCCTTGTTCGCAAAATCTATAACGTCGTCGTCTATGAGCATCCCGTTTGTGGTCAGCGTAAAGCGGAAGTTCTTGCCCCGCTCCTTTTCAACGCTCCTTGCGTATTTCACGAGCTCCTTGACTACGTCCCAGTTCATCAGCGGCTCGCCGCCGAAGAAGTCAACTTCGAGGTTTCTCCTGCTGCCGGAGTTTTCCATCAGAAAATCCAGCGCACGCTTGCCGACCTCAAGGCTCATCAGCGCACGCTCACCGTGATACTTGCCCTGGCTTGCAAAGCAATAGGCGCAGTTCAGGTTGCAGGTATGGGCAACGTGCAGGCAAAGCGCCTTTATGACGTTGCCGGAGCGCGCCTTGAATGTTCCTGCAAGCTCTGAAAATGTATCCGGCGTGAACAGCTTGCCCGCATCCCTGAGGGCGCGTACATCCTCAACGCAGGCTAAGACTTCATCATGGGTAACGTCGTCCCGGTCTGAATATTTGTCGCATATCGCCGCTGCGATCTCCTCCGAGCTGTGCTCCTCAAACATGGCTATTACGTCATACGCCACATCATCCACCGAGTGGATAGAGCCCGAGCAGGAATCCAGCACTATGTTATAACCGTTGAGCTTGTACTGATGAACCATTCTGTATCTCCTTATACATAAAAACTGCCGCCTGAGCACAGGCGGCAAACTTATCTGCCGATTTTAGTTATTCTTATTCTCGCACTTCTGGTTGGCCACGCCGCAGCTCGTCTTGCAGGCGGACTGGCAAGAGGTCTGGCACTCGCCGCAGCCGCCGTTCTTGGCGCTCTCACACAGGTCGCGGGTAACGATAGTCTTGATTCTTTCCATTGCTTTATCTCCATTCTGTAAGGTTTAGGTTTACTACTGCTCTAAGATACTATATCAAATGATATTTTCCGTGTCAATGGCTTTAGAGCATCGCTTCTCGGCTTTTCACTCCGCCTTGGGCTGCTTCAGCCTTCCGCCGCACTCCGGGCAGAACTCCGGCATACGCCCCTGCCCCCAGAGGTAAAGGTTGCAGCCGCAGTATGGGCAGCGGAAAAACCTTATGGCCTGCACTATCCCGCCCCCCGCTATGAGCACGGCAACGGCTATGCTGAATATGGCAGCGCTCTCGTTTATATACGCGAGCACGCAGTTAACTATTGAGAGCACAAGCGCCCCTACAAGGCATATCCACAGTATTTTGTGGCTTTTTTTGTAATCCATCAGTCCTCTTTCCGTCATTCCGGCAAAACGTTCAGCTCCGGGCTGAACTCAAGCCTGAATTCCTTA
Source organism: Acutalibacteraceae bacterium (assembly GCA_963640685.1). Taxonomy (GTDB): domain Bacteria; phylum Bacillota; class Clostridia; order Christensenellales; family CAG-138; genus SFEL01. The sequence continues at coordinate 25,983 of CAVIAA010000002.1, read as the reverse complement.
TCAGTCAGCGTCATATCTGTATCTATCTGGGCAAACAGCGTATTTTCGCCGTTAGCCAGCCGCAGCACATACTGTCCGTCCCTCGTTTGCACGCGGCCGGTCACAACGGTCTCTCCGTCTTCATCCAAAAAGGCTATATTAAGCGCGCACACCAGCGTATCCGGGTAGTCGTTCACCGCTATCGCGTCCATAAAGGTACTGCCGCACTGCTCGTACACTTGAATATTTCTAAATGAGATATACTGCTGAAAGTGATCTTCCCCGTCTATCAACGCACCGTTTTTGTCGTATGCGCTGCTCAGGTCGGCCATCTCCTCTATCGGCACAGGCGTTGGCGTTGGCTCCGGCGTTGCCTCCGGCACAGCGGTAGGCTCCGGCGGTATCGTAATAGAAGGGTCTATCCTCGCACCGGTATCTACGCAGCCCGAGAGCAGCAGGCAAGCTGCTGCCGCCGCTATCAGCTTAGCAATCCTCCTGCTCATATTCCTCCCTGTTGGCGTGTATGAGCTCCTTTTTCAGGTTATACAGCCTATCCGAAATGTCCACCTTATAGGCATGCGGATTGATTATCCTGCGGTATTCCTCCCAGAAGGCCGCAAGCTCCTTTTTGCTGTATTCCCTTATTTCACACACGCTCGGGCTCTGATACACCTGCTTGCCGTCTATAAACACCGGCACCAGCAGCTCTCGCGCATAGAAATCCCTTAGCACCTTTGTCTGGTAGGTGTGGTTGGGGTTATACAGCTTCAGTGGCTTTGTCTCGTCTATCGTTTCGTCGTCCAGCGCTATTATGTCCGCAAGCGCCATGCCGTCCTGCCTGCCGTACAGCCTGAATATCTTCTTATAGCCCGGGTTGGTGACCTTTGCGGGGTTTTCGCTTATCTTTATTTTGGGCGTCATTTCCCCATTCACGACCTCGGCAGACATTTTGTATACGCCGCCGAGAGCCGGCCAGTCATATGACGTGATCATCTTTGTGCCGACGCCCCACACGTCTATCCTTGCACCCTGAGCCTTGAGCTCCCTTATGACGTATTCGTCGAGGTCGCTTGAGGCGAATATTCGGGCATCCTCATGCCCCGCCGCATCCAGCATCTTTCTCGCTTCCTTGGAGAAATAGGCCAAATCGCCGCTATCCAGCCTTATGCCGACCGGCTTATGCCCCTTTGCCTTCAGCTCGTCAAACACCTTTATGGCATTCGGCACGCCGGACTTGAGCGTATCGTAGGTATCCACAAGCAGCATGCATGAATCCGGGAATATGTCGGCATATGCCCTGAAGGCATCCAGCTCGCTCGGAAAGCTCATTACCCAGCTGTGCGCATGTGTGCCCGCTATTGCAACATCGTAAAGCTGACCCGCCAGCACGTTGCTGGTGGAGCTGCAGCCGCCTATTATCGCCGCCCTCGCACCGTATGTGCCGGCATCCGGCCCCTGCGCGCGGCGCAAGCCAAACTCCAGCACGGCGCCGCCATCCGCGGCGTACACCACGCGGCTGGCCTTTGTAGCGATAAGCGTCTGGTGGTTGATGATATTCAGCAGCGCAGTTTCGATGAGCTGCGCCTCCATTATCGGCGCCTTTACCCTTATCAGCGGCTCATACGGAAAAACCGGCGTTCCCTCGGGTATGGCATATATCTCTCCGGTAAAGTGCATATCGCGCAGCACCGAAAGAAAATCCTCGTCAAAGAGCTTCAGGCTGCGGAGATATTCTATATCCTCCGGCGAAAAGTGCAGGTCGTTTATGTACTCCATCGCAGTATCCAGCCCCGCCATTATGGTATAGCCGCTGTTCGGCATATTCGTTCTGAAGAACACATCGAATACCGCCTGGTTCTTTTCCATGCCGAATTTGTGGTAGCCGTACATCATGGTGAGCTGGTAAAGGTCGGTCATCATGGTAAGATTTCGCATTTTTCAGTCCCCCAACGTTTAAAATACTACTGCTCGTCCTCAGTCTTTTCCGCCGCGCCGTCCGCCGCTTTTTCAGCCGTGTCCGCAGGTGCCTCCGCTTCACCGGCCGGTGCGTCTTCAGTCCCCTCTGTCTCCTGCGCATCGCCAAGCGCTTCCTCCGGCGCCGGCCATATCAGCCTGCCCAGCTTTTTCTCCTTCGCCCGCCTTACGGCAAAGAATATCACCACCGCGATAACGACCATAAAGCTCAGCGCCTCGGACACCCTAACGCCGGAGGCTATAAAGCTGCCCGGTTTTATGATGTACAGGCTGTCTCCCCTGAGCTGCTCAACGAACATGCGCTCAAAGCCATACAGCCCCGCATATGTAAATATCGCATCGCCGTCGTGCTTAAACTTTTTGCGGCAGCTCCAGAGTATTATAAAGACTATCAGGCACCATACCGATTCATAAAAGAACGTAGCCATATGATACGGATTGGAACAGGCCTGCCCGTTGAAGGTATGCGCGTGATCTATATACACTGCAAAGGGAAACCACGTCAGCTCGCCGTTATTTATCGGCAGCCCAAACGCTTCCTGGTTAAAGAAGTTTCCCCAGCGCCCTATCGACTGCGCCAGCACGAGACCCGGGGCAATGCAGTCCGCCAGCTTCAGGAAGCGCAGCTTCTTTACCCTTGAGTATATAAACATTCCCAAAAGGCCGCCTATTACGGCGCCATATATCGCAAGCCCGCCTTCCCATACATACAGCGCCCTTATCGGGTCGGCTGCATAGCTTGCCCATTCGAATATGACATAATAAAGCCTTGCGCCAACAACGCCGGAGGGAATGATGACGAGGCACATATCCAGTATGTCATCCTCCGTCAGCCCCTTGCGCTTGCCTTCCTTGAGCGCAAGCCAAACGCCTACAAGTATGCCCACGGCCATAAGTACGCCGTACCAATACACATCGTGACCGAACAGAGTAAAGGCTACCCTGCTTGGATTCTCCATATTATGTTCCTCCAGATTTTTCAGGTTATGCCGTGCGCTAAAAGCGCGGCACAGGCGCTTACGCCCCTGCCGCATTCTCGGCACTTCACTTATTATACTCCAAAAATCCCCCTAAATAAAGCCCGTCAATGTGAACAATAACCGTCAACCCCGCGTAAATGGGGTGAAATCCTCCTTTGGATCGTAATCAAAGCACATAGTTCTCGCCCGCATAAGGCTATGAGAGCCATAACGCTTGCGTATACTGTCCGCTGCAGCGTCTATGGCGTGCTGCTTTTGCCTCTTTGCTCCGTCAAAAAGAGTGATCTGCTCCGGGCCCACAGTCAGCCCGCTCACGCTTACGCCAACCTGACGAACCGGCTTTTTCGCCGTCATCTCCGCAATAAGCCCCTTTGCCGCGCCGTAGAGCTCATCGGTTATATCCGTAGGCCGCTCCAGCGTCGTCTGCCTGCCCTCGTTTGAAAGGTCGCTGTATTTCAGATGTACCCCGACCACCCTGCCCAAGCGGCCCATTTCACGCAGCTTAAACGCGACCCTCTCGGTTTGGTAGAGCACCGCTCCGGCTATATCCGCAGGCTCCCATATATCCCTTGGCAGCGTTGCCGAGTGGCTGATGCACTTTTGCGGCGGCGTTACGCCGGTTATTTTTCTCTCATCGATGCCGTTTGCGTGTTCCCAAAGCTCTCTCCCAACGGAACCGAACACTCCCATGAGCATTACCGACGAGGCATGAGCCAGCTGCTCTATGGTGCATATGCCGAGGCCGCGGAGTCTTCGTCCTGTTGCCCTGCCCACGTACATGAGCTCCTCTACCGGCTTGGGCCATATCAGCCTCTTCCACGCTTCGTCGTCAAGGTAGGTCACCGCGTCCGGTTTTTTGTAATCCGAGCCCATCTTGGCTCTGAGCGGGTTGCGGCCTATGCCGACGGACACCGTAAGGTCGAGCTCGCGCTTCACCCGCTCCCGTATCGTATTCGCGGCCCTTTCCGGTGAGCCGAAAAGCCCCTCGCAGCCGCCGTAATCCATATATGCCTCATCTATGCCGAAGCGGGATATCAGCGGCGAATATCTGGACATTATGGCCATAAACCTGTCCGAATAATCCATATATGCCCTATAATCCGCCGGCACCACAATAAGCTCCGGGCAGCGCGTCTTTGCTTCCCAAAGCGGCATACCCGCGCGTATTCCAAAGACCTTTGCCGGGTATGTTGCCGCAAGTATTATTCCGTGCCGCCTTTCGGGGTCACCCGCCACGGCCAGCGACATTGAGCTGTTATATTTTCCCTCGCTCTTCGCTATGGCGCAGCTTGCATAAAAGCAGTTCATATCAACGTGAAGTATCATATACGTCCCTCTGCGCCATTTACGAACGTTTGTTCGTTTAATATGATACCACCACCAGCAACTCCTGTAAAGCGGCAAATATAAACAGGCTGCCGATAAAACACGGCAGCCTGCGATTTCTAAGCTTTTTTTGTATTTGTATTAGTATGCCCTTGCGAAGTACATCATGGTCTTTGCCTCGCGGTTGCAGAACACGCACTTGCAGCCGGGCTTTACGCTTACGTCCTCGTCCATGGGCTTGCAGCGGGTGGAAGCGCCGGTAGCGCACTTTATCTCCATCTCGCAATCGGGATCGCCGCACCAAGGAGCCTTAACAAAGCCCTTCTTCACGCCGTCCATGAAGTCGCCGAAGTTCTCCGCATGGGTGGTGTGGGAAAGCCTGTGCTCCAGCGCCATCTGGAACATGGTGTCGTGTATGTCGTCCATGAGCTTGACGAGGTTATCCGCAAGCCCCTCTATGGGCATGGTGAACTTTTCAAGTGTATCGCGGCGAACCACGGTCACTACGCCGTTCTCGATATCGCGGGGGCCGACCTCAACGCGGGCGGGCACGCCCTTCATCTCCCACTGGTTGAACTTCCAGCCTGCGCTCTGCTCGCTGTCGTCCAGCTTTACACGAAGACCTGCGGCCTTTATTTCCCTGAACAGCTCATCGGCCTTTTCCATAACGCCGGGCTTATGCATAGCTATTGGCAGTATAACTACCTGAATGGGCGCTATCTTGGGGGGCAGCTTGAGGCCGCGGTCATCGCCGTGAACCATTATAACGCCGCCGATCATACGTGTAGAAGTGCCCCAAGATGTGGTGAAGCAGTACTCCTGCTTGCCTTCCTTGCTCAGGTACTTGATATCATAGCTCCTCGCAAAGTGATCGGACAGGTTGTGTGAGGTGCCCATTTGCAGCGCCTTGCCGTCGTGCATGAGCGCCTCAAGGGTGTAAGTCGCCTCAGCGCCCGCAAAACGTTCGCTCTCGCTCTTCTGCCCGCGTATTACGGGGATCGCTAGGGCCTTTGTCATGCAGTCGTAGTATACGTTAAGCATCTTGATGGTCTCCTCCTGCGCCTCCTCATGGGTGGCGTGGGCGGTGTGGCCCTCCTGCCAGAGGAACTCCGATGTGCGGAGGAAGGGGCGGGTGCTCTTTTCCCAGCGCATTACGTTGCACCACTGGTTCATAAGAACCGGCAGATCACGGTAGGACTGTATCCACTTGGAATACATGGTGCCGATTATGGTTTCGCTGGTTGGGCGTATTGCAAGGCGCTCCTGAAGCACCTCGCTGCCTCCCTGCGTTACCCACGCTACCTCAGGCGCGAAGCCTTCTACATGCTCTGCTTCCTTCATCAGCATGCTTTCGGGAATCAGCAGAGGGAAGTATGCGTTCTGGTGGCCGGTCTCCTTATAGCGCCAGTCCATCTCGTGCTGCATCAGCTCCCATATGGCATAGCCGTAAGGCTTTATCGCCATACAGCCGCGAACGTCGGTATAGTCGCACATATCGGTCTTGAGGACGATGTCGGTATACCACTTCGCAAAATCCACATCGCGGGGGGTGATCTCCTGTACGAACTCGTTTTCTTTCTTTGCCATAATTTCCTCCATATTTCAGTAAAATTGATTTTACATATTAAAAGCCGCCCTGAATATAAGGGCGGCTTTTATCCGCGGTACCACCTTAATTGGTTCTCGGTTGGCTTTAACGCTCTCCTGCGGCAGGGCATTTCCTCCCTGCGGAATACGGAACGGGTACCGATGCAAAGCCGCGCAGCCATCCTTTCAGCCGGTGAGACAGCCTCTCTTTCCGCGGTCGCGTAAGCCTCGGGCTTTCCGCAATCTCCTTTATCGTAGATATCGTAGATTATATCACCGCATATCGGTTCTGTCAATCCAGCTTCATTATATCGTTGAGTATGTCATTAAGGTCGGCATCCAGCCCGTTTTCCGGTGCTTCATCTTTCTCATCTTTTTCGTCGCTTACCACCTCGTCCACAGTCCAGAGCTTTTCCTCCCCGCCGTCCTGCTTCTCCGGCTGCTTTGCCTCAACGGGCAAGTCACGCCCCTCGATGTTGTATATGCTCTTTATGAGCTCCGCGGGGTTTTTGTATTCGCTCGGGGCAGCATCCGATTCCACAGTCGCGCCGGCGCCGAGATGCTCGTAGTTTTCAAGGAAGTCCGCGTAATTTTCAGCCTGCTTTCGCACCATATCCGCAGTGCTTTTGATGTAATTTTGAAAGCACTCGACCTTTTTCTCGTATTCCTTTGCCCTTGTTTCCGCCTCGGCGATCATTGCGGCGGCCTCTGCCTTGGCCTTATCCAGTACTCCGTCCCGCTGCGTCTCAAGCTCTGCCTTCTCCTTCATCGCCGCTGCGATTATCTCATCGCGTCTTGCCTCTGCTGCGCCCAATATGCGGTTTGCAGCGGACTTGGCATCGGTCAGCGCACTGACGACAGCATCGTTTTTTTCCTGATACTCCTTGAGCTTGCGGCTCAGCTCCTGAATCTGCTGTTCCTTCTGCTCAAGTTCCTTCTGAAGCTCCTTTTTGCCGAACATACCGTGATCCTCCGTAAGAATTTTTATAGGTTGTTGTCTTAAAAGCTCATCTTCTGCTGCCCGCTCTCCGCAGGCGGTGCGTAGCCCATATGCTGATACCCTCTCGGCATTACCACGCGGCCCCTCGGCGTCCTTGCGATAAACCCAAGCTGTATCAGGTACGGCTCGTATACATCCTCTATCGTGGTTGCATCATCTCCGGTCGCCGCGGCTATGGTATCCAGCCCGACCGGCCTCCCGCCGAACTTCTCTATCATCGTGGTCAGCATACGCCTGTCCACTGCATCCAGCCCCACCTCGTCTATCGAGAGCATATCCAGCCCGGCTCGTGCCGTTTCAAGGTCTATTTCGCCGTTTCCGCGCACCTGTGCGTAATCCCTGACCCGCTTCAGCAGCCGGTTGACTATTCGCGGTGTTCCCCTTGAACGGGAGGCTATCTCCAGCGCTCCGTCGTCGTCTATCCTAACGTTAAGTATATCCGCGCTGCGCTGTATTATTTCCCTAAGATCCTCCGGGCCATACAGCTCAAGCTGCTCCTTTATGCCGAACCTGTCCCTCAGCGGCGAGGTAAGCAGCCCCATTCGCGTCGTCGCCCCTATCAGTGTGAACTTCGGAAGGTCTATCCGCACCGAATGGGCAGAGGGTCCCTTGCCGATTATTATATCTATCGCGTAATCCTCCATAGCCGGATACAGCACCTCCTCAACGCTGGCGTTGAGTCTGTGTATCTCGTCTATGAACAGCACGTCCCCGGGAGCAAGGTTGGTTATTATCGCCGCAAGATCCCCGGCGTGCGATATTGCGGGGCCGGAGGTCACCCTGAGGTTGCCGCCCATCTCGTTTGCAACTATTGCAGCGAGGGTCGTTTTGCCAAGGCCCGGCGGGCCGTAGAACAGCGCATGATCCAGCGGTTCTCCTCTGTGCTTTGCCGCTTCTATGTATATGCGCATATGCTCCTTTACGTTGGTCTGGCCTATGTACTCATTCAAAAAGCGCGGGCGCAGACTGTACTCTATCTGCTCGTCCTCCAACGTCATAGAGGAGGTTATAAGTCTTTCGTCCATTTAAATGCCGCTCCTTTTTGCCATCTCCCTCAGCGCGCCGGTTATCATATCCTCGACCCTGCCGCACTCGCCTACGGCGGCGACCGCGCGCCCGGCGCTCACCCCGTCATAGCCAAGGGCGACCAGGGCGGCTATTGCCTCCGCGCGCATATCGGTGTTGCCCGCGGTAATCGCCCCCCGCCCGGCGGATACCATGTCGCTCTCGGATACCTTCTCCTTCAGCTCCAGCAGCAGCCTTGCGGCGGTCTTTTTGCCGAGGCCGGGTATTTTATCGAAAGCCGCGGCGTTCTCCGTTACTATGGCCATCGCTATGTCGTTCGGGCTGAGCCTGCTCAGTATGCCGAGCGCCAGCTTGGGTCCTACGCGGTTTACGGCTATCAGCCTGCGGAACATCGCCCGCTCCTCCGGCGTATAAAAGCCGTAGAGCGCTACGCCGTCCTGCGAAACGTTAAAGTGCGTAAAGAGCTTTGCCTCCCTGCCGGCTGCAATCTCCCTTAGCGTGCTGTCCGGGCAGAGAAGCTCATAGCCGACCCCTGCAGCCTCTATCACCGCCCTGTCTATGCCTTTTTCGGCAACTATGCCCTTTATGTATGCGTACATATTTCTTTTCCCCTGCCATAGCCTCTACTTTATCAAAAACTCAGCCCGCGAAAAACCCGCTGTGTTCGCGTGGCATATGGCTGCGCCCAGCGCATCCGCCGCATCGTCCGGCTTAGGTATGCTATTCAGGCCGAGCAGCAGTTTTACCATCTGCTGAACCTGCTTTTTATCCGCATGTCCGTTGCCGGTGACCGCCAGCTTTATCTGCATAGGCGTATATTCGTACAGCGGTATGCCGCCCTGCTGTGCTGCCAGCATCGCGATCCCTCTGCCAGCGCCGACCTGTATTGCGGTGGTCGCGTTATGGTAGAAAAACAGCTCCTCAAACACGGCACAGTCCGGCTTATGCAGCTCCAGCAGCTGCCTTACGCCGGAATACAGCACATCCAGCCTCTGCGGAAACGGCGTCCTCACCTTGGTTTCTACCACGCCATAGTCTATCGGCCGCAGCTTCCGCCCGTCCGCCTCCAGCACGCCGTAGCCCAGTATCGCATAGCCCGGGTCTATTCCCAAAATAATCAAAATCCGCCGCTCCATCGTACATACAATATATCGTTGTATATTGTACCATGCGCGGCAGATTTTAACAACTTATTCCTCTGCTTCCCCCCAGCAGCCCTCTATTCCCTCAATGTACAGGTTTATCTCCTCCAGCGAGCTGAAGCTCATCCCCTGTGCCAGCTCCGAATATTCCCCGCTTGCCGGCACATTCAGCAGGCAGACCTCGTTTTTTTCGAAGCCATTGCCATTCGTCTTGAATACCGCTATCTTCCCGTCCTTTTCCCCGGTAAAGTAGTGCTCCGGGCAGCAGTAGTCAAGCTCACGGTAAAGAGTCATCCTGCCGTCCTTGAGCTCATAATCGTATCCGCCGTATTTGTTCATCTCTCCCTCGGCTTCGCCGGCTGTCACGTTTTCGCCCTCATATTGTTCTATCGTGTGACCGCATGAGAATATGTTTACCGTCGTCACGCCGAACCTTTCCTCAGCCGCGGCAGCCATCTCCTCCGGCTCTGTCGCCTCTGCGGCTCGGTTCTCTCTGCTGTTCGAGCCATCTCCCGTAAAGCAGCCGAAGCCCAGCCCCGCCGCAAGCACAACGAGCCCGGCTGCCGCAGCCGCATAATATCCCTTACCGTTCAGGTTCATTTGTATATCACGCTCCTTTTTTGCCTTATTGTTCCCAAATGAGCGCAAAAAAACACAAAGGGTTATTCGGATTTATTGTTTTGCCCGGAATTTGCCCTTGCGGTGATTTTTCCTGTTGGAAAATAACAACAGATGCCGGCACAACTTGTGAACCGGCATCCGTATCCTGAATTTGAATTTTTATTTTTTACTCGATAAGTCCGCTTTCCTTCAGCAGTATCTCGATATCCGTGCCCTTTACCTTCCTCAAAACGACCTTAAGCATCTCTTTTTCGGCAAAGGAGAGCTTGACCTCACTTATCGGCTTCTTGTCGATGGCATAATAGCAGGCGCGCAGCAGCTCCCTCACATCGTACTTGCTGCCCCAGACCTCCGGCACACCGCGGTCGATGTTCAGCAGAGTGTAGACCGACTCCATGCCGGTGCGCATGGAATACTCGGTGGTAAATATGGTATCGCGCGGAGTCTCGGCAAACTGACCGATGAAGGCAAAGTTTACGGCACCATCAGGCACGACCTTGGGTCTATCGGATTCCTTGCGGGGCTGGAAGAAGGCGTTGATATACGGCATGAAGCAGGTCGTGGTATTGCAGGCATCGTGCGATAGAGCATCGATCCTGTCGGTCGGCACGCCGATGTGATACAGCCACTCACGGCAGACCTCCTCGCCTGTGCAATCCCTCATGGCCTTCTTAACATAGTTGCCTTCCCTGTTGGTATTCAGCGAATACAGCCACACGAGAACCATGTTCTTGTCCTGCGACTTGAACTGAGGCTGACGGTTGATAGTCCAAGAGAGATACCAGTTGTCAACGCTGTCCTTGACGGTGACTATGCCGCCGGTCGTTACCTTGCCGGAGCGAGGATCACGCTTGCAGACATTCATAATATACTGGATTATCTCCTCGTTTGAAGTAGCCACGGTTGCGCTCATCCAGTTGGTGGCATCCACATCGGAGCAGAAGTTATCCGGATCGCCGTACTCGCCGTGCTCCGCCTGAGCGGCGATGGCCTTCCACATATCCCACGACTCGCCGCGGCCGTTCTTTACGCCTGACAGGTCTGGAGCATGCGTCTGATCGCCGTAGCAGGATGTATCGGTGCAGCAGCCGTTTGTGATGAACACCAGGTCGTCCTCGATAAGGTCGATAGTCTGCTCCTGGCCATCCTTTATATAGACTATCTGCTTGGCAGTCTTCTTGTCGCCCTCGGTCTTGATGACGACATTCTTGACATCCATGCCGTACTCTATGCGCACGCCATGAGCCTCCAGATATTTCACCAGCGGGAGTATCATGCTCTCATACTGGTTATATTTGGTGAAGCGCAGCGCGCTGAAATCCGGCAGACCATCGATGTGATGAACATAGCGGCAGAGATAGCGCTTCATTTCCAGAGCGCTGGACCAACGCTGAAAAGCGAACATGGTCTGCCAGTAAAGCCAGAAGTTCGTGCTCCAGAAGGACTCCGGCAGTACATCGGAAATCTTTTTGTCCTCAAGATCCTTTTCCGGGGTCAGGAACAGCTTTGAGAGTGCCATTGCAGAATCCTTGTCCAGCTTAAACTGCTTATCGGTATGGGCGTCCTCGCCGCAGTTCACGCTCGCACGGCACAGAGAATAATTGGGGTCGTGCTTGTTGAGCCAATAATACTCATCCAGCACGGAAACGCCCGGGGTCTCGATTGAGGGAACGTCGCGGAAGGTATCCCACATGACCTCGAAATGGTTGTCCATCTCGCGTCCGCCTCTCATAAAGAAGCCCTTGGTGATATCCTTTCGGCCGTCGCAGCTGCCGCCTGCCAGCTCCAGCTTTTCAAGCAGGTGTATATGTTCGCCCTTCATCTGTCCGTCGCGGACAAGATAGAAGGCGGCGGTCAGGCCGGCAAGACCGGTGCCGATGATGTAAGCCGATTTTTTATCGACATCCTTCGGCTTTTCGGGGTGGGCAAAGGATTCGTAAGTGCCAGCGGAATAATACATAACAAAAACCTCCTGTTGTTCTTGTAATTTTCTCTTGATGTTTTTATTATAGCGTTTACCGCTCGACCCGCAATAAACACACAAAGCCCCGTGATAAAAGACTTATCACGGAGCCTAAAAGCGTATAAATTTTTATCAAATCTGCCGGAATGATAAAATCAGAATTTGAACCGTGAGAGCGCCGCTGACATAGAGCCCTTGATGAGCTTTGCAAGCCTGTCCACTATCTGCTGCGGATCCTCCCGCATATCGTCCTTTATCCAGTCCAACATAAGCCCGATAAATATGTACGAATAAATCTGTGCGATGAACTGCTTGTCCTCGTCCCTAACATTCATTTTGCCGGCTTCCTCGTTGATGACGTCCAGTAAAAGCCTATCGACGAGCGGCTGCAGGTATTTTTCGACCTGCTCTTTATGAACGCAGCGGTAAACGTTCAGAATAAACGGCTTGTTCTCCTGCACGGCTTCAAATATCTGCAAAAGCCCCTGCTGCCACGTTTCGCAGGTCTTTTTTTCATCGAGCGCCTTTCTGGCATCTTCAAGACAGGACCATTCGACCAGATCATAAATGTCCTTGAAATGGTAATAGAAGGTCATGCGGTTTATGCCGCAGTCGTCAGCGATGTCATTTATGGTAATTTTGGTCAGCGGCTTTTTCAGCAGCAGATTCTTCAGCGACTGCTCCAGCGCCCGCTTTGTTACCTGTGACATAATAGCTTGCACCTCCCATAGAACATCAGCCTCGCGCCGCTCCCGCGCGGATCATTTTCGCGTCTGGTGTATTTGTATTATTTTACAGGATTTGAAGCAAAAACGCAAACGTTCATCTGAGAGCTGCATATCCTTCATACGTCTCGGCGTTAACGCATTATTGCCAAGCTAAAAGCGCGGGTGGGCACTCGGCTCCCCGCGCTTTTGTATCAGCAAGTATATTTAGTCTACGTTCTGGCGCTTCTTGGCGGCGTTCTCAAGCTCCTTCAGCTTGGCTACGGGATTCTTTACCTTTGCAAGGAATATCATAGCGGCGATGATATAGGGCTTGAAGGAGGCTTCCTTATACAGCGGATCGCGATAGCGATCGAATACCGTAGCGGCTACCTCGCCGTGCTCGCAGGATACATCGGTGATATCGGCAGGCAGGCAGTGCAGATACAGCGCCTTGCCGTCCTTGGTCAGGGACATCATTTCCTCGGTGCATTCCCAGTCCTTGTGCTCGGCGTTCTGCGCAAGCAGCCTCTTTTCAAGAGCCTTTATGCCGTCCATATCGCCATTGCCGTAAAGCTCGGTGCGCTCCTCCATCGCCTTGAAGGGAGCCCAGCTCTTGGGGTATACGACATCCGCATCCTTAAAGGCTTCCTTCATGTCGTTGGTTATCTCGAACTTGCTGCCGGCTTTCTCGGCGTTCTTCTTGGCAACCTCAACTACATCGTCCATTACCTCGTAGCCCTCGGGGTAAGCAAGGGTAACGTCCATGCCGAGACGGGTAAAGAGGCCTATCGCGCCCTGAGGCACGGAGAGGGGTTTGCCGTAGCTGGGGGAATATGCCCAGGTCATGGCCAGCTTCTTGCCCTTGAGGTTCTCTATGCCGCCCAACTCATGTATCACATGGAGGCTGTCCGCAAGTATCTGAGTGGGATGGTCTATGTCGCACTGGAGGTTTACGAGGGTTGGCTTCTGCTCAAGCACGCCGTCCTTGTTGCCCTGAGTTACGGCATCGACAACGCTGTGCATGTAGGTGTTGCCCTTGCCGATGTACATATCGTCGCGAATACCGATAACGTCCGCCATGAAGGAGATCATGTTCGCGGTCTCGCGAACCGTCTCGCCGTGGGCTATCTGGCTCTTGCCCTCGTCCAGATCCTGAACCTCGAGACCCAGCAGGTTGCAGGCAGAAGCAAATGAGAAGCGGGTACGGGTGGAATTGTCCCTGAACAGGCTTATTCCGAGGCCGCTGTCAAATATTTTGGTGGAAACGTTGTTCTCGCGAAGGCGCCTGAGGGCGTCGGCCACCTCGTATACGGCCTGGATCTCATCGTCCGTCTTCTCCCAGGTAAGGAAGAAGTCACCATTGTACATATTCTCGTAGTTCAGCTTTTCCAGCTTGTCGGTAAACTGCTTAACGTTGCTCATCTTTTTCCTCCATGTGATATTTTAAATAAATTTTGGCTTAGCGAATATTGTTGTTGGTCTTGCCTGCGCGGAACTGGCAAACGTCATCGGTCTTGTTCTCGCTCTTGTACATCGAGGGAGTGAGGGCATACACCGCGGCGCAGGTCGCAAGATCCTGCTTCCAGGTGATCTCGTTCGGGGCATGAGCCTGACTCTCCGCGCCGGGGCCGAAGCCTACACAGGGTATGCCGTAGCGACCCTGTATGGATACGCCGTTTGTGGAGAAGGTCCATTTGTCTATCAGCGGGCGGTGACGCTTATCCATAGCGGATGGCGCGCCTATGCGCTCATCGCCAAAGAGCGCCTTGTGTGCATCCGCAACGGCCTGAACATGCGCTGCAGTTTCCTTATTTATCCAAGTTGGGAAGTAGCACTCGGTCTCATATACCAGCCCTGTCCAAGCGGGACGGTCATACATATACATGGAGACCTTGACATCCTTCTCGTACTTCTTGCAGGCGGGCAGGTTGCGTATCTCCTCAAGGCAGGAATCCCAGGTTTCGCCCGCGGTCATGCGGCGGTCAAGCGACACTGCGCAGGAATCCGCAACGGCGCAGCGGGAGGGAGAGGTATAGAAAATCTGGGATGCGGTGATGCTGCCGCGGCCAAGGAAGCGGGCATCCTCCCAATGCTCGGGGTTGTATTTGGGATCCAGCATCTTTACAAGACCCTTTATCTCGGTGCCCTCATTGGCGTCGTTCTCGTTCAGTGCGCGAACGTTTTCGAGTATGTCGGCCATCTTGTATATGGCGTTGTCGCCGCGCTCAGGAGCGGAGCCGTGGCAGGATACGCCCTTTACGTCGACCCTTATCTCCATGCGTCCGCGATGGCCGCGGTATACGCCGCCGTCAGTAGGCTCTGTGGATACCACAAACTCCGGAACGACCTTGTCCTCGTTGTATATGTACTGCCAGCAGAGGCCGTCGCAGTCCTCCTCCTGAACGGAGGCGACCACCAGTATCTTGTATCCCTCGGGTATGAGCCCCATATCCTTCATTATCTTTGCGCCGTATACGGCGGATACCACGCCGCCCTCCTGATCGGAGCCGCCGCGGCCGTAGATTATCTCGTCGGTCTCGTATCCCTTATAGGGATCGTGCGTCCAGTTTTCGATGTTGCCGATGCCTACGGTGTCGATATGTCCGTCAAAGGCTATGATCTTGTCGCCAGTACCCATCCAGCCCAGAGCGTTGCCCTGCGGGTCGATCTCAGCCTTATCGAAGCCGAGCTTTTTCATTTCCTCTATGGTGCGCTTTACAACGCCCTCTTCCTCGCAGCTCTCGCTGGGGATGGCAATAAGATCCCTGAGGAATCGGGTCATGTCGGGTATATAGCCCTGTGCCGCCTTCTTTACGCCTTCGTAGTCCATCATGTCTTTCCTTTCATTCGTCTGTGGTGTATTTAGCCGATATACGCCTCGTGAGAGCGTCCTGCTTTTTCTATTGATAATTATATAACGGCGCAATGGCAATTTCAATCTAAAACCTAAAAATTATTCAGGTTTTCGCAAAATATTTTTATGTGGCAGCTCGCCGCGGCAGGCATCTATCTCATTATTACCCGTCCCGATCCCTTGGCTGCCATTTTTCCCTGCTCAATGGCCGGTTTTCCGTTCACGAACATGTAGTCCATGCCCTCGGCATACTTATCGGGTTCGCCGTAGCTGCCGGTCTCCGCGATCCTTTCCGGGTAAAACAGATTTATGTCCGCATCCATGCCCTCGGCTATAAGCCCCTTATTAGGAAGCCCCATGACCCCTGCCGGAAGCGACGTCATTGCCCGAACCGCCGCCTCAAGCGATATATCCTTTCTTTGCAGCACAAAGCGCTGTATTATCCTCGCATATGTGCCGTAAAGCCTTGGGTGCGGCCTGCCGGATGCAGGGTATATCGAATCTGATATCACGCTTGCAAAGCCGCTGTTAAGTATGCGGGCTATATCTTCCTCGCAGGTGATAAAGTCTATCATGGTTATGGCGCCGTTCTCCTCCATGAGCATATCGCAGACGCAATCCAAGGGGTCCTCTCCCCGCTCAACAGCTGCAGCCTCTACCGTCATCCCCTCAAAGCGCTTGTTTTGCTCCGTGCTCACGGTGGACATTATTATATTGTCCCAGCCGACCATGCCGGCAATATTGTCAAAGCCGTCGCAGCCGGTCTCTATAAGCTCCCGCAGCTTTTTCCGTTCATCTGTGCTTTTAAGCCTGCGGATAAGCTCGCCGACTCCGCCCTCGATAAACTCCGGCGGCAGTATATGCATAAGCTGCGTGGAGCCTGCCGTATACGGGTAAACATCGCAGCCTATATTTAGTCCCCGTTCCCTAGCCGCGGCCATGAGCCCCAGCGCCTCGGGTATCCTCCTGCCCCAGTTTCTCCTGCCCATCGTCTTCAGGTGGCTTATATGAACGTGCGCGTTCAGTGCTTCGCCTATCTCGATAACCTCGCGGACTGCATCGCAGACGCCGTCCCCCTCCTGCCGCATATGAAACGTTATGGGTATGCTGCTGTTTTTGAGCGGCGCAAGCCCGCGTATAAGCTCCCTCGTTGTCAAAAAGCACTCCGGCGCATAGCCAAGGCCAAGAGACACGCCGAGCGCGCCAAAGCCGAGCTCCCTTTCCAGCAGCCTGTTAAAGCGCTTTATTTCCTCATCCGAGGGATGCTCGCCCGAAAGAACTGACGACCATATCACGCCGCAGCCGGACAGCGTGCCAACGTTCAGCGGCAGCTGCCTTTTGCCGAGTGAGCCAAGGTACGCCGCCATAGTATCCGTATCTGCCTCCGGCGGTATATCGCCGAGCACGGGGCGCAAATAATTCAGCAGCCCCTTATTGCCCCTGTCCACAGGCGCGGCGCTCATGCCGCAGTTGCCGTTGACTATCGTCGTCAGCCCCTGGCTAAGCTCCAGCCTGCCAAAGCCGCGGCGAAACGCCGCCGCGTCGCCGTGGCGGTGTATGTCTATAAAGCCCGGCGTAAGCGTCCTGCCCTCGGCGTCTATTACCGCTGCCGCGGCGAGCTCCGACCCGACCTTGGCTATGCGCCCGTTTTCTATCGCAACGCTGCCGCTAAAAGCTGGCCGGCCGCTCCCGTCGATTATTCTGGCGTTTTTTATAACGTATTCGTACATGCTTTTGATCACCCCAAGGTATTTTAATCCCACGGCAGAACTTTATCAACGCTTTGCATGGTCATTACCCGCATTTTGTGATAATCTAAGGCTGATACAATGCTTGAGAGGTGAATCATCATGCCTGCCGTATTCATAACCGGCGCATCAAGGGGCATCGGCAGAGCCACGGCGCTGCTTTTTGCCCGGCACGGCTATTTAACTGCCGTTAACTACAACAGCTCGGAGAAGGAGTCTCTGGAGCTTGTTCGCAATATAAAAGAGAGCGGCGGCTTTGCCGTTGCCATAAGGGGCGACGTTTCGGATTTCGACCGCTGCAGAGATATGATAAAGGAGGCCGAGGCGCAGCTTGGCCCTGTCGATGTGCTCATAAACAACGCCGGCATAGCCTGCGACAGGCTGTTTACCGATACCTCGCCGGAGGAATGGAGCAGGGTTTTTGCCGTAAACGTAAACGGCGCGTATAACTGCTGCCGTGCCGTTCTGTCCGGGATGATATCGCGAAAGCGGGGAAGCATAGTCAACCTGTCCTCGATGTGGGGCATTACGGGAGGGAGCTGCGAGGTGGCCTATTCCGCCTCAAAGGCGGCAGTGATAGGGTTCACAAAGGCGCTTGCAAAGGAACTTGGCCCCTCCGGAATACGGGTGAACTGCGTAGCGCCCGGCGTCATCACGACCGATATGAACGCAAGGCTTAGCGAGGCCGACCTTGCCGCGCTTGCGGAGGAGACACCACTTTGCCGAATCGGCACCCCCGAGGAGGCGGCAGAGGCGATATACTACCTCGCCTCTGACAAAGCGCGGTTTATAACCGGCGCGGTGCTGAACGTAAACGGCGGGATAGTGATATGACAGCATAAGCAAAGAGGCGGCATGCGCCGCCCCTTTTTTGTTTTTTGCTTTATCAGGCTGTCTTTTGCAGCATTGAGATAAGATCCCCCACGCTGTGTATGCTGGCTTCATCCTCGACGATTATACCAAACTCATCCTCAACGCTGAGTATAAGCTCTGTAACGTCCAATGAATCCAATTTGAGTGAATCTACTGTGGATTCGGGTGTGACCTGTTCTCCGGGTACGCCTGCGATCTCGTGTACGAGCTCGCGTATGCGCTCAAGTTCCTGCATGATTACGATTCCTCCGCTTTGCAGCATATTTCATAATACTGCAAATATTGATAAAAAATACCTGTTTATTCTATATTCGGGCAGCCGCGCTGTCAATATTCATTTTTGCGCGTCTGTCTATGGCGCTCAGCCAAAGTGTGATATAATATCGAATAAGTTTACGTTTGCCGGAGGTATTCAGCACATGGCGCGTAAGAGCAAAAAACAGAAAAAAAGAGCCTCGGCAGCACGTTGTTTCGTGGTACTGCTTCTTGTTCTGCTCTTTGCGCTGACGATTTGCCTCGCTATGAAGGAGGGCGGCCTGGATATCGGCAGTATCGACCTTTCCAAGCTGGATCTATCCAAGTTCGACCTTTCCGGCATAAAGCTGCCGGATATAGACATAAACATCAACCTGCCCGGCTCAGCAGGCTCTGCGCAGCCCTCGGCAGAGCCAACACCCTCGCCCGAGCCTGCCCTCGATATATACGTTATCGATGTCGGTCAGGGAGACTGCATATTTCTCCGCTCCCCAAACGGCAAGACGATGCTCGTTGACGCGGGGGAAAGCACGGCGCTGTATTCCGTAAGGAGCTTCTTGAAGCAAATGAAAATAAAGCACCTTGACGCCGTAATAGCCACCCACCCGCACAGCGACCATATAGGCGGGATGGCCGGCGTATTGGGTACAGTGGACGTGGATACCTTTTACATGCCGGACGTCATTGGAGATTCCTCGGACTACGCCGACATGACCGCGGCACTCAACAAGCAGGACATAAAGGTGTCAAAGCTCTCGGTTGAAAGCACGCCGGAAATACACTGGGACGATGACGTAACGATAGAGGTGCTCAATCCCTTTGAGGATGTTGCATATACCGGTCTCAACGATTACAGCGCAATTTTCCGCGTAAAGTTCGGTTCAACCTCCATGCTGTTCACAGGCGATGCGGAGGGTCCCGGAACGCTCACCGCCGAATACGCCGCCCTTGCCCGCTTTACGCCGGACAAGCTGAAGTGCACCGTGCTCAAGGTGGCCCACCACGGCTCGCTCTCCTCAACGTCGGATGCCTTCCTCGCCGCCGCAGACCCGGACTACGCCGTGATATCCGTTGGAAAGAACAACGATTACGGTCACCCGCACACAAGCACCTTGAACAAGCTGAAAAATGCAGGCGCTGAAATCTTCCGAACCGATGAACTCGGCACGATACACATATCGATGGACGGGGAAAAGGTCGAGATCACCCCGTACCGGCCAGACAGCATAACGGTATGGTCATCCGTCTCCGGATTGTTCAAAAAATAAAGCAAGGAACAGCGAAGCTATGAAAAAGCCCGTAAAAATACTTCTTGCGGCGGTGATTGCAGTCCTTTTGCTGCTTTTAGGCTACGTCGCCTACGTTCTGCTCAGCTACCATCGCCTCGACGACATGCTGCCACTGGAGGTCGCACCCGGCGCACAGACCGCCGCTGAGAAGGGCACGGAATATACCCTGCTGTCCTTCAACGCTGGCTTCGGCGCATATGAGGACGACTACGGCTTCTTTATGGACGGCGGCAGCGAATCCCGAGCGTGGTCAAAAGAAAGACTCGAGGGCAACCTTGCGGCATATCGGCAATGCTGAAGGAGCAGGATGCCGACATATACCTGCTGCAGGAGATAGACGAGGACGCGACCCGCACCTATCACTTTAACGAGCGGGAATTTTTGATCGGCGAGCTTTCCGGCATGAGCTCGGTATGGGCGCAGAACTGGGACTCGCCGTATCTCCTTTACCCGCTGCTCTGCCCGCACGGCAGCGCGCGCTCCGGGCTTATGACCTTTTCCAAGCTAATGATATCCTCTGCGCTGCGCCGCAGCCTGCCGGTTGAAAGCAGCCTGATGAGGCTGGTGGATCTTGACCGCTGCTACTCGGTATCCAGAATGCCGGTCGAAGGCGGCGAGCTGGTGATATATGACCTGCACCTGTCCGCATATACCTCGGACGGCAAAATCGCCGAGGAGCAGCTGAAGCTGCTGATAGCGGACATGGCGGCGGAATACGCAGCCGGCAACTACGCCGTTGCGGGAGGCGATTTCAATAAAGACCTGTTCGGCGATTCATCCGAGATATTCGGCGTATCCGGCGAGCAATACAGTTGGGCGCAGCCCTTGCCGAATGGGATATTCAGCGGCACCGGCCTTTCTCTGGTCGTTCCCGAAGGCGAGAACGACTCCGTTCCGAGCTGCCGCAATGCCGACGGGCCGTATAACGACGGTCAGTTCGTACTGACGGTGGACGGATTTATAGTCTCCGATAACGTTGCCGTCGGCAACGCAGAGGTCATTGACACCGGCTTTGCCTATTCCGACCACAACCCTGTACGGCTGACATTCGAGCTTATTCCGTAACGGCCGCAGCAAAAGTAAAAAAGCACCGATTTCTCTCGGTGCTTTTCTGTTGATACGGTTATTCGGCGGCCTCGGCAGCCTCCTCCATTGCGCCGTCTATGCCGGCTGCGTTCTCTGCAGTATCGGCTGCCTCCGCAACAGGTGTCTCGGCAGCCTTTTCCGCCGCCTTAGCCTCTTTTCCGTCAGCGCAGAAATCGCACGGGTCATTGCGCCTTGCGGCAAAGGCCTCCTCAATGGTGCCCTCATATATCGTAGAGGAGCGGGCAAGAGTATGGCAGTTCACATCCAGATGATAGCTACGCCCGTAGCGGGTCCAGTATACCATGCCATCATCGGTCAGCTCCTCGACCTCGTTCTTTGCCTCGGCAAGAGATTCCTGCGACACGGGGTTGTAATCTATGGAGCAGGCGCCGGCTATGAGCAGTGCGACCGCCGCGATGACTGATACTATCACCTTGGTCTTTTTATCCAGCTTATCCTTATCCTTGAGCAGCAGCACTATCAGCGGGCAGAAGGCTATTACGGCCATTATAAGCCCCATCTGGCTGCAGATAAAGAACCAGACCTTGTTCTTTTCGGAGGGGGGATTGATGCGGTTTGCCGCCTTCCAGAACTGTGAGCCGACTATTACGAATATGAGG
Source organism: Acutalibacteraceae bacterium (assembly GCA_963640685.1). GTDB lineage: Bacteria > Bacillota > Clostridia > Christensenellales > CAG-138 > SFEL01. The sequence continues at coordinate 4,953 of CAVIAA010000002.1, read as the reverse complement.
TCTACGACTATCGCTATTATCAGCATAGTCTTGAGATCGTAGGGCAGGTAGAGGTAGCCGTTGAGCAGCATTATCGCCGCAGCCTCCGCCGCTATCGCCAGCAGCCAGAAAACTATCGCCAGCACGCGCTTTACGGTTGCGTTGCCGGTAGGTTTGGCCTGAACGACTTCCTTTTCGCCCGTTGCGGTCTCTACCTTCTTTTTCTTTGGGGTCTCCCCGGCCTCTGACGCCTTGACTATTTCGCGTTTGATCTCCTTTGCCATCTTTGCTTCTCCCTTCAGAATATTTGACGAGTTATATTATTTTTTATCCGTAGGCTTCTTTGCGCAGGCTTTCCTGGCGCAGGTCTTTTTTGCGGTCGTCTTTTTAGCCGCCGTCTTTTCCTGCGTTCCCTTCAGTGCATCAGAAAGGAGCGAGCCGGCAAGGGAGCCGAGCAGCGAGCTTGTGTTATCGTTGCCGTTGCTGCCGCCCAGCAGCCCCGAAAGCAGACTGCCCTGATCTGAATCGCTCTGACCTGCAGCGCTCGTGCCGTTGAGCAGCGCGCCGTCCAAGCCGCTGCTGCTTGCCTGCGTGGTCTGGCTCCCGCCGAAAAAGCCGGAAAGCAGCGCGCCGCCAAGCCCGCCAAGGCCGGATGAGGCCTGCGTACTGCTGCTGCCGTCATCCGTAAAGAGGGAGAGCAGCGAGGCCAACCCTCCGGACGAGGTGTTGCTGGTGCTTGTTTCAGTGCTGATAAGAGACATCAGCACCGGGGCAAGCAGCGCCAGCATCTTTGCGCTGTCGCCCTTCGTAACGCCCGCCTGCTTTGCCAGAGCCTCGGTAACGCCCTGCTTGTTGTCGCCCAGTATCTTTCCGATTATCTTATCGCCGTCATCCGTGTCCGCCTCCTCAAGCTGCTTTGCAGCCGAAAGGCTGCTCTTGTGCTGGCCGAGCGCCTTGTAAAGGGAATCCGCACCGCCCGACGTGCCTGCGTTGTTGGACATCGCCTGAACGAGCAGCGGAACAGCGTTGTCTATAAGGCTCCTTGCCTGCTCCTCGTTGACGTTTGCGGCCTTTGCCACCTGATTCACCGCGCTGCCGGACATAAGCTCGCCCGATAGCATACTCATAATGTTGCTCATATAGTCCTATCCTCCATGGCCGTGTTGATTTGTGCGTAACGATATATATTCTGATTATATCCTAAAGGCACCGCAATTAAAAGCATTTTTCGACGCGATATGACTTTTTTTGTTTTTTGAAAAAGAACGGAGAGGGCGTTTAACCCTCCCCGCTTAAATGCCCGGTTATTTTACCTGCTCAATGTGCCATATATCCTTTGCGTAATCCGCAATGGTCCTGTCGCTGGAGAATTTGCCCGCAGAAGCGGTATTTATGAGGCACTTTCGGCCAAAGGCTACGCGGTCGCGATAATCGCTGTTTGCCCTCAGCTTCGCCTCCATATACGGCATAAAGTCCTTGAGCACGAAGTAATTATCCGGTCTGTGCCAGCTTTCGCCGTTGAGTATTGAGTTGTAAATCTCAGCGAACCTGCCGGTTCCGCCGTCGCTGACCGTACCGTTCACGAGGGTATCCAGCGCCCGCCTTATGCGCGGCTCGCTTTGGTAAATTCCCCTCGGGTCGTAGCTGTCCCGTATGGCATTCAGCTCCTCGACCCTTGCACCGAAGATATAGTTGTTCTCCTCCCCCGCCTCACGGGCTATCTCGATATTTGCGCCATCGTATGTGCCGAGGGTGACGGTGCCGTTCAGCATCAGCTTCATGTTGCCGGTGCCGCTCGCCTCGGTGCCTGCCGGCGATATCTGCTCGGATATATCCGCCGCGGGCATTATATGCTCGGCGTAGGAGCAGTTATAGTTCTGTACGAACACCACCCTGAGCTTATCCTGCATATCCGAATCGGAATTGATAAGGTTGGCTATTTCGTTTATGTATTTTATTATGCTCTTTGCCCTCATATACCCCGGGGCGGCCTTTGCACCGAATATAAACGCCGTCGGCGTAAAGTCCTTCAAACTGCCGTCCTTTATGGAATAGTATATATCCATTATGCTCAGGGCATTGAGAAGCTGCCGCTTGTATTCGTGCATGCGCTTTACCTGTACGTCAAACACAAACTCCGGCGGGATATGCACGCCCTCCTTTTCCCGTATCACGGCAGAGAGCTGCGCCTTTTTGCGCTGCTTTACCTCGTTGAAGGCCAGCACGTCATTATCGGACAGGTGCTGCTTCAGCTTGGATATTTCGGAAAGGTCGTTAATAAAGCCGCTCCCTATGCGCTCCGCTATAAAGCCGGAAAGCTCCTTATTGCAGAGACCGAGCCAGCGTCGCTGAGTTATGCCGTTGGTCTTGTTCTGGAATTTTTCCGGCGTAACGGCATACCAGTCTTTAAACAGGTCGTGCTTCAGTATTTCGGAGTGTATCTCCGCAACGCCGTTTACATACGCTCCCGCAAAAACCGCGAGCCGCGCCATGTGTATCTGCCCGCCGGTCGCTATCTGCATTCGGTCTATCTGCTCCTGACTCGTTCCCCGTGCTCTGAGCTCGGCATTCTGAACCTCGTTTATTGCGGATACTATGCCGGCAAGCTCCGGCACAACGCTCCTGAACAGCTCATAATCCCACTTTTCCAGAGCCTCGCTCATTATGGTGTGGTTGGTATAGCTGAAGGTCTTTCGGGTAATGTCAAAGGCAGCGTCAAAATCCATGCCCTCCTTCATCAGCAGCCGCACCAACTCGGGTATGGATACCGTCGGGTGGGTATCGTTGAGCTGTATCATGCAGTGCGCGGCAAAGCCGGAAAGGTCGTTCCCGCGGACGCGCTTATACCGGCGGATTATATCCTGCAGCGACGCGCTGGAGAGAAAGTACTGCTGCTTGAGCCTGAGCCTCTTTCCCTCGTATGTGCTGTCGTTCGGGTACAGCACCCTTGTGATGTCCTCGACCTTGTTCTTTTCCCTTACGGCAAGGTCGTATTCCTGCTCGTTAAAGAGGTTGAAGTCAAACTCCTCCAGTGGCTCGCTCTGCCAGAGGCGCAGCGTGCCGACGTTATTTGTGCCGTAGCCTATTATAGGCATATCGTACGGCACCGCGAGCACCTTTTGATCTGCAAAGGTTATCTCTACCGTCTTGTCATCCCGTCTGCGGCTCCAGGGGTCGCCAAAGCGCTGCCAGTCATCCGCCTTTTCGCACTGGAAGCCGTCCTTGAAGCTCTGCTTAAACAGTCCGAATTTATATCTTAGGCCATAGCCGTCCAGCGGCAGGTCGTGCGTAGCCGCGCTATCCAAGAAGCAGGCCGCAAGCCTGCCAAGCCCGCCGTTGCCAAGCGCCGCGTCCTCTATATCCTCCATGCAGTCTATATCACAGCCGCGGGCGCGCAGCAGCTCGCGTATTTGCTCCAGTATGCCGAGGCAATAAAGGTTATTGAACACCATCCTGCCCATGAGATACTCCGCGCTGAAGTAATATGCGCGGCGGATCTGCTCATGCTCTCTTCTCGACCTGCGCCAGTTATCCGACACAGCATACATCACGGCGTTGGAAAGCGCCTTATGTATCTGCTGGGTGCTGGCCTCCGCCAGCTCTATCTGGTAGTCGCTTTTAAGTTCCTCCTCCATCCTGCGGATGATCATTGCAGCTTCCATCATACAGCGTTACGTCTCCTAAAAGTACTAAAATATTAAATTGAAGCCGCACATAAAACGACCCCATTATTGACGAACAAGCACAGTTTACCACAAATTTACCCGAATTAACAGTATGTGTTTTTCAGGCAAAATGTTGACATACCATTCTCCCCTGGTTATCATTTCATTTGGAATAAATTGGAAAAAGCCAATAATGCTAACAAACAAAAAGGAAGAAGGTCATATATGGAATCAATATCCCGCGAAAAGCTGACCGCCGATTTCGGCGAGGCATTTCTTACCCTTCAGCACACCTTCAGTATATGTATGCAGCTGCTTCTCGGCAAGTACGGGCTTTACCCCGGCCAGCCGCAGGTGCTTTTTGCCCTGAGCGAGCTCGGCACCCCGACGCAGAACGAGCTTGCTGCGCATCTGGGCATTGGCAAAGCCTCGGCCGGCGTATCCATACGGCGGCTGGAAAACGGCGGCTTTGTAAAGCGCATACGGGACAAGAAGGATACCCGTTGCATACGCCTTTCACTGACGCAGAAGGGCACGGAGTATACCCGCTGGTGCAAAATAGACTACGATATGTTCTTTACCACCATGCTGGAGAGCTTCTCTGCCGACGAGCGGGAGCAGGCGCTCAGCTGCGTTCAGGCAATGGAGGGCAGCCTTGACGCCCTGCGCAGCCGCCTTGAAAGTTAGCTTGTTAATTGCGTATCGCAGTTGTATAATTGCACTATAACACTTTAAATTCGGGAGGATAAACCACATGGTACAGTCCGTAAGCCTTGATCAGCTTTGCCGTGACGCGGTGGATATATTCCACAACGGCTTTGCCTGCTCCGAATCCGTCATCTATTCGCTCAGAAAAAACTTTGAGCTGGAAATGTCCGACGATGCCTTTGCAATGAGCACCGGCTTCCCTTGGGGGCTTGGCGGCGCGGGCTGCTTATGCGGCGCCGTTGCAGGCGGAACGATGTGCATCGGCTATGTTTTCGGCAGGCGCAAGCCCGGCGAGCCCGCAGGCGAATGCCATAAGCTCACCAACGAATTTGCAGACGCCATAACCGATAAGTTCGGTGCAACCTGCTGCGGCAGGCTCATCGCCCCATACGGCGACCGGAACAGCCCGGAGCGCAAGGCCTTCTGCACCGAGCTCGTGCAGTACGCCGTGACCGAGGCAGCGAGGATAATCGCCCGCGAAAAGGGCATAGAGCTGAAATAAGCTAAAATAAGACGGTATAACAGCCATAAACCGGCGCACCCTTGTGAACAGCCCCCCATTTGTTAGACAAGTATGGTAAAATACTTAGTAGTAAGAAAT
>CAVIAA010000001.1:0-170206 GCA_963640685.1 Acutalibacteraceae bacterium | reverse complement strand
CCCATTGCCCAATATTCCCCACTGCTGCCTCCCGTAGGAGTCTGGACCGTGTCTCAGTTCCAGTGTGGCCGATCAGCCTCTCAGCTCGGCTACCCATCGTCGGCTTGGTGGGCCGTTACCTCACCAACTACCTAATGGGACGCGAACCCCTCCCAAAGCGGATTGCTCCTTTGACCTCTCTCCGATGCCGGAATGTGGTCTTATGCGGTATTAGCACTTGTTTCCAGGTGTTATCCCCCTCTTCGGGTCAGGTTATTCACGCGTTACTCACCCGTGCGCCACTAAGATATCTACCGAAATAAATATCTCCGTTCGACTTGCATGTGTTAGGCACGCCGCCAGCGTTCGTCCTGAGCCAGGATCAAACTCTTGAGTTTAAATCCTGATGTCACTTCCGTGACCTCATTCTCTTCCTTGAATTCTGGCCTTATTTGATCTTTCAATCTCACTCGACCTTTGCAGTACCCTTTCCTCTTTTTATCTCGGGCGGTACCGCTCGGTCGCTCTCTTGGAATCGCGTTTCTTCGTCTATTTGCACTATATAGTTTTCAAGGTGCGCGCCCCGCGTTTCCTTTCGTCTTGCGCGACAGCTTGTTTATATTACCAAACCCTTCCCTCTTTGTCAACCGGTTTTTTGAATTTTATTTGATTTTTTTGCCCGAATTTTTCCAATGTCGTTTTTTTGCCTGATTTGCTGGATATTTGCATATATGTATTTTTAGAGTTATAATATGTCTTGTCATTCATTAGCATGGAGGCACCAGATGTCCGAACGACCTATCGGGGTGTTTGACTCGGGGCTGGGCGGCGCAAGCGTGCTGCGCGAGGCTCTGCGTCTTCTCCCAAACGAAAGATATATATACTACGGCGATAACCTTAACGCGCCCTATGGTGACAAGAGCGACAGCGAGATAACCGAGCTTACGATGGCCTGCATCGACCGGCTGCTCGCGCTCGATGTAAAGGCCATACTCATCGCCTGCAACACCGCGACCGCCGCCTCGGTTTCCAAGGTGCGCCAGCTGATGAAGCAGCGCTCGATACCTATAATAAGCATTGAGCCCGCCATTAAGCCCGCCTGTGCCCTTCCTGGCACCGGCAAGGTATTCATGATGGCCACACTTGCAACGACGCGGCTAAACCGCTATCTTGCTCTTCAGGCGCGTATGCCGGATCCAAATCGCGTAGTGAATATACCCTGCCCCGGCATTGTCGAACGGGTGGAGGCCGGCATATTCGCGGACGATGGCTACGACGACCTTTTTGACCGCTACTTTGCCCCATATGAGGGCTTTGAGGTCGATGCTATCGTGCTCGGCTGCACGCATTACCCTTTCATAAAAGGCGCCTTCCGCCGCAACGCGGAAAAGCACCTGAAGGGAAGCTGCTCCCTTATTGACGGCAGTGAAGGAACCGTTAAGCAGCTGTCCCGCGTGCTGGACAGCAATGGCCTTAAAAGCCAAAGTAACCACGGCGAGGTTGAGTTCCTGACCAGCGGCGACAGGGAACGGTTACTGCCCATATTTGAAAAGCTGCTCAGGCAAAATAATTAATAATTAACACTGAAAGGACGTAAATCATGTTAGAGTACAGGTACGACACCCAGCTTCTCATCGAGGGCGATGACCTTGACGAGGATGTCATCAGCGACTACTTTACCGAGAACTTCAAGGGCGACTGTCTCCTCGCTGTCGGCGGTGGGCCGCTGGTAAAGGTCCATTTCCACACAAACGAGCCCTGGAAGGTTCTGGAATACTGCGCCACCCTCGGCGAAATATACGACATAGTCATTGAGGACATGGATCGCCAGTCCAGAGGGCTGAAGGGTTAAAAGCGGCACGCATAGAAAAAGGCAGGAGCTGTCCTGCCTTTTTTTAATTCACCTTGCGTACCTATACCATTGGCCGTCATCGTCCTTTGCGAAGGCCGCGTAATAGCTGTCGCCGCAATTGATGCATACTATCTCGCTGTCTGACCTGAGCGGCACTGCGAACTCGCTTTTTGCGCCGATTGGGTTATTTATTCCGAATGTTGAATAAAAATCCACCAGCACGGCGTCATCATCATAGCTAACGGTTATCTTTCTCAAGTACCCTGCGCTGCTGGCAACAGACGCCTTCAGCGTCATTTCGCTGCCATCGGCAGAGACGGAATACTCCGTTATGACTACATCGTCCCGCTTTCCGCCGAATATCAGCAGCCATACCCCCAGCACGACAAACAAAGCAACGAGTATCGCAATTACTATTTTCTTTTTGCCTTTTGCCTTATCCAATCCTAATCTCCTTCATCGGCCTTGTGCTGTCGATAGATCCGCCGCCGAGGCACTCATCGCCATCGTAAAGCACAACCCACTGCCCCGGCGTTACCGCCCGCTGCGGCTCTGCAAAATCCACGGTGCAGCCGTCGCCGTGCATGGTTACCTTTACGCGCTGATCGCTCTGGCGGTAGCGGAACTTTGCCGTACACTCAAACTGCTGCGCCGGCGGCTCACCCGCTATGAAGCTCACCTTCCCCGCTTCCAGCCCAAGGGAATAAAGCTCCTCATGCTCCCCCTGCTGAACTATCAGCCGGTTCTTTTCCATATCCTTGCCTATTACGAACCAGCTTTCCCCGCTGCCCTCCTTCTTCCCGCCTATGCCGAGGCCGCGGCGCTGCCCGAGGGTATAGTACATCAGCCCGTCGTGCCTGCCTATCACCCTGCCGGATAGGTCGATCATGTCCCCGGGCTTTGCGGGGAGGTACTGCATCAGAAATTTTTTAAAGTTGCGTTCGCCTATAAAGCATATGCCGGTGGAATCCTTCTTTTGTGCCGTTGCGAGCCCGGCCTCTGCAGCCACGCGCCTAAGGTCACCCTTTTGCATCTCTCCGACAGGAAACAGCACTCTGCTCAGCTGATGCTGGTTAAGCCCCGCAAGAAAATATGTTTGATCCTTCCCCTGGTCATACGCGCGCAGCAGCCGCGTATACCCGCGTGACCTATCGGTTCTGGCGTAATGCCCGGTGGCTATCGCCGCAGCATCCAAGCCCATTGCAAAATCCAAAAAGGCCCTGAACTTTATCTCGCAGTTGCAAAGCACATCAGGGTTCGGCGTACGGCCGGCAGAGTATTCCTCAAGAAAGTACGAAAATACCCTGTCGGTATACTCCTTTGCAAAATTAACAGTGTAGTAGGGTATGCCGACCTCATCCGCGACCCGCCGAACATCCTCATAGTCCGCCGTTGCGGTACATACGCCGTTCTCGTCCTTTTCCTCCCAGTTTTTCATAAAAACGCCTATCACGTCATAGCCCTGCCTCTTCAAAAGCAGGGCGGCGACGGAGGAATCCACCCCGCCGGACATTCCAAGCACTATCTTTCCTTCGGAAAACTCTTTTTTCACGGTATTTGTCTTTCTTTATTCGTCCACGAGTATGCCGGGGTTGCGCATAAGGCTGTTGCCAAGGTACAGCTCACCTATGCTGCCGAGCTTTTTGCCGTCCTCCAGCATCCATACCCGGCCTATGCCCTCTATTTCGGTCAGCGTATTGACGACGCTGTATATGAACATACGCTCCCGCGTATCCTTCGGCGGTGCGTCAACGCTGTCATCCGCTATGTACTGCCTGAGCTTCTCGGCAAAGCCGGCCTTCCAATCCACCACAACGGTGCTGCCGGTCTTGTATACGTCCTTTATATCTTCCTCGGTAAACGGGCCGCAGCTCACGCCCTGTCCTGCGGGCCCCGCAAGAAGCTCCCTGAGCAGTGCCATAGGGTCATACGAGTCAACCCCCGGCACCGCGCGCGACACCCTGTAAAGCAAATTGCCCTCGCTGCTCGGGTACGCCATATACACTATCTGGCCTATACTGCCGGAAAAATCCTCGCGTGTAAAGTATTCTCCCACTGAAAGCGACGTTACAACGCCGTCATCGTCGATAACGCTTATCGCCACCCCCTGAATATCGGGTATGTAGCCCGTAAGGGTCAGCGTTACCGCGCCGCAGACCGTATTTTCATTGTAGCTGCCGTCAGGCTTCCTGAGCAGCACCTCGGCTATCATCGGCTCGCCCTGCGTAAGGCCAAGATCCTCCTGCTGCTCCGGCTCGACCTGTATTATCTCCCCGGGATGCGGTATGTCGCTGTCTCCCGGCACCGTCTCTCCGGCCGAAAAGCTCTTTTCCGGCACGAGGCGCACCTGTGTCTGCAGCGTCATATCCGCCGGCAGCACCGCCTCCAGTTCATCGGCACCATCCAGCAGCTTGTTTATCAGCAGCGCAGCTATTGCCGCCCCCCCCTCGGAGCTGTCATAATTGAGCACTGTATTTTTTGCTATGAGCAGCTTGCCCTCGCTATCGGTAAAGTACAGCGTAGCCAGCCTTGTTTCGTATACTCCCGCCTCGGTCCCAATACCGTCTGCGATCTCCTTAAACTCCTGCTGGAGCCCGACTATATACGAATCCAGCGTGCTGCTTATCGGCGTGCTCGCTCCCATCGCCCTGCCGTAATATGCAGGTGCCATACCGTTTAGATACAGGTTCACCGAGTCTATCCCTTCGCAGGCATATACCGTAGCCGCGATCGCCGCCCGCGCCGTCATCCATTCCCTCGCATCCGGCGTATATGAGGACAGAAGGTATACGTTGCAGGTATCGTAAGACGGTTCGACTCGCTGCAGCAGCATATTCACCGGAACAGACCTGTTGAGCACCGTGCTTTCCGGCCCGTCTATGAGGGCGCGTATCGCCGCCTCTGCCCTGCTCATGCCGTCGGTGTACCGCACCTCCCTTTCCTCTACTGAAAGACGCAGCCCGTCATCCGAGACAAAATACAGCTGTGCCGTAAAGGTAGCCGGCTCTGTCTCCCTGCTCGGAACATAGCTGCTGAGGGTCATTTCCGGTACGGCATCGTTGCTGCCGGAGCAGCCGAAGGCGGCCGCAGCTATAATGAGCGTCAGCAGCAGGCATATCGTATTTTTGCGAGATAGCTTCATCGTCAGCTCTCCATAAGCGCCTTCAGCGAGCCGTAGCCCACCTTGTACAGGTCGCCTTCATCCTCAAGATACAGCTTTGCATTGCTCACCCGCTTGACGGTACCGTCCGGCGAGGCTATGCGCAGCTCCGCAAGGGCATATGTGCCGTATTCATCCCTGTTAAGGCCGGTGATCTCATAGGACTCCAGCCTGCCGCAGCTCATCATTTCGGTTTCAAAGTCGGCATAAGCCGGCTTCGCTTCGCCGGTATAGTCGCTTTCGGCTATAAGTGGGTATGCCATCTCATACTGCCCGTTCACCATTCGCTCCAGCAGGCAGCCCGCGACCTTCTCCGGCGTTGCAACAACGCTTCCGTCAAAGCCCATCGGTTCCATTATCCCGCCGCTGCGCTCCTCAAAGCCAAATGTCTCATACGGCATCCTGCTGCCGCTGCCGGAGCCGTTATTATCCACCATTATCTGCACCTTTGCGTCGCCATCGCTGCCAACGACGGTGTTTACCACGGAGAGCACCGCAAGCCGCCTCTTGAGGTACATTTCACTCGTGGCCTCGCTCACTGCCCTGTCGTAATCATCATCGCTCAGGTAATCCTCCCGCTCTAAAGATGCAACGTCGCCGTCGTAAAGTATCTCCTCCGAGAAGGTGACATACAGTATATCGTTCTCATAGGATATATCGACTATTTTTGTTCCTTCCGGGAAAAGCGCCGAAACGTTGGTTGCAAGCACCGGCACGCCCTCTATGAGCGTCCGTATGGCCGCCGTCTCTGTTCGCTCACCCGCCCTGACGGATATGCTGCGGTTCACCCCAACGAGGTATTTTTCGTTTGTCAGCCGGTAGTAGAGCGTAACGGAAACGCTTCTTTCAATGCCGTCCTCCGGGTCTACATCAGGCAGTGCCAGCTGCTCCCCGTCCTCAACTATGACTTTGCCAAAGCAGCCCGCAGCGGCAAGAGCCACAAAGCAGAGCACAGCCGCCAGCGCAAGCGCCCTGTACGTTCTATTTATCATGATTTGCCCTCGCTTTCCTGCCTTAGCGGCAAGCGCACGGTAAAGCAGCTGCCCTCGCCCAGTGTGCTTTCAACGTCTATCGTGCCGTGGTGCTGAGCCACCAGCTTTTCGGTTATGGAAAGGCCGAGGCCGGTTCCGCCCGTGCTTCTTGAGCGCGCCTTATCCACCCTGTAAAACCTTTCAAAGAGGTGCTCGATGGATTCCTTCGGTATTCCTATGCCGGTATCCTTTACCTCGAATACGGCATGTCCCTCCTCCGGCGCGACCCGCACGCTGACGGTGCCCTCATCGGTATACTTTATTGCGTTTTCAACGAGGTTCACCGCGACCTGCTCAAGCCGCATCGGGTCGCCCTGCAGCTTTACCGGCTCCAGCGCGGTCGTAAGGGTTATTCCCTTGTTCCTTGCAAGCCCATCCAGCCTTGCGCACACTCTGCCTACAAGCCTGTCCAGCTCCAGCTCCTCAATATTCAGCTGGCCGTCGGAGGTGTCCTCCTGAACAAGGCGCAGCAGCTCTGTAACTATCCGCGTCAGCCTGTCCACCTCGTGGTTCACGTCCCCAAAGAACTCCTTCACCATTGCAGGATCCGGATTCTCCTGATACAGTATGCTTTCCGAAAGCAGTTTCATGGTAGCAAGCGGTGTCTTGAGCTCGTGCGAAGCATTCGCGACAAATTCATCTCTTACCCTGTCGTGATCCTCTATGCGCTCGCTCATCCTGTTAAATGCCCGGCCAAGCTCGGCTATTTCGCCGCTGCCCTTTTCATCGACCCGAACATAGCCCTGAGTACCCATCCTGCGTATTGCCGAGGTAAGCTCGACTATCGGCTTGGTTATCCAGCCGGAGAGCAGGAATATTGCGATTATTACTATCACTATGACCGCAAGAAAGATGACGGTTATCTGCCTTGTTACTTCGTTAAGGCTGTCCACAACATCCTGAATGGACGCGGAAAACAGCACAGCGCCGGTTTGACCGCCGTTTATCGTGAGCGGCGCCGTGTAGTATACCGCCCATATGCTCTGGTCGCCGCGGGCAAAGACACCCTCATCCCCGCTGCGGGCGATGTGGTGGAAGCCGTAGGAGGATTCCTTTCCCTCCCGAAGCACCTCCCGCACCTCGCGGTACGGCAAAAGAAAGCCGTTATCCCTGGAGGCAGAGTCCACCTGAACCACAGCGTCGTGATCCAGTACCAGCACTCTTCCGCCCATTGAATAAGCTCTTTCTTCAATATAATCAAACAATCCGTCCACGTTTTCGCCCGTCATAAAGGGGGCTATTTCAAGGGCAAGCCTCGTGGTCTCCTGAAGCTGCGTTTGAGTGCGCTGCGAAACGAGGAACTCCTCCATAAGGCCGGATACAAGGCTGCTTATGACCAAGAGCACCAGCACCGTGACCAGCAGATACATACCCACCATTCGCCAGCGCAGCGAGCCAAAAAAGGCCGCCGACTTAGGTTTATTCCGCAAAGTAATAGCCCACTCCCCACTTAGTCATTATGTGCTTCGGGTTTGCGGGATCCTTTTCTATCTTTTCCCTCAGCCGCCTTATGTGTACATCCACCGTCCTGAAATCGCCTATGTAGTCAAAGCCCCATATCGCCTCAAGCAGCTCATCCCTGCCGTATATCTTGCCGACATTGGACATGAACAGATTCAGCAGGTCAAACTCCTTTACCGTGAGGTTGACCGACTCACCGTGGGTCACTACGCTGCGGTTGTTTATATTTATGGTTATATCGCCGGCCGTGATCTCCAGCTTGGGTGTTTCCTTTGCACCTGCCCTGCGAAGTATGTTCTTTATGCGCGCCTTTACCTCGAGTATGTTGAAGGGCTTTGTCATGTAGTCGTCCGCGCCGTATTCAAGACCGAGTATCTTGTCCATATCCTCGCCCTTTGCCGTCAGCATTATTATCGGCACGTCGCTGTTTTCACGAACGGCCTGACAGACCTCTATGCCGCTCATCTTGGGCAGCATAACATCCAGCATTATCAAATCATAATGCTCGTTCTTTATCTTTTCGAGAGCCTGCTCACCATCCCCTGCAGAATCCGTCTCATACCCGTCCGACTCCAGCGCGAACTTAAGACCCTTTACTATCAGCGGCTCGTCGTCCACCAGAAGAATCCGCTTTGCCATCGTTAAGCCCTCCTAACCTTCTTTTGCGTTTTTTGAGGTGCAAAGCCCCCACGTTAGGAATTATATCATAATATTTATATTTTGAAACCGCCAAAAAGGGCTGTATTTGTGAACATTCCCGGCATTTTGCCGAATAAGCCATCTTTTTTGCTGTACAAACGGGCTGGCAATTTGCTATACTATTATAGCTGTTCGCGCCGTGGTTTGCCGAAAGCTGGCAAAATACGGCATTTTTCTGTGCAGTGAAAGGAATGTTACGCACTTGAAACGCATATTGTCCGCATTGCTCATATTGATACTGATGACAGGCTATATGCCCGCCGCATTTGCGGAGGCGGCGCCGGAGGCCCCAACCACTAAGCACATATGCCTGATGGATGCGAACACGGGCGCAGTGCTTTACGAAAAGGACGCCCGCAGCAAGGCTTACCCGGCCAGCACCACCAAGATAATGACCACCATACTCGCGCTTGAGATGTGCGATGACCTCAACGAGGTGGTCAACGTTGGCACAAACTTTGACCAGCGCGGCTCGCTCATGAAGTTCGTAAGCAACGAGGAGCTCAGGGTTATCGACCTCATATACGGTACCATGATGGTTTCCGGCAACGACGCGGCGAGCGCCCTTGCGGTGCATATCGCCGGCAGTCAGGATGAGTTTGCAAAGCTCATGAACGCAAAGGCCAAGGAAATCGGCATGAACGACACCCATTTCGTTAAGGCAAACGGGCTGCACAAGGACGACCACTACTCCACGGCCTATGACATGGCGCTGCTCGGCCGCTACGCGATGCAAAACGAGAAGTTCCGCGAAATAGCCTCTGCGCAATCCTGGAGCGTTCCGCCGACAAACAAGGACAGCGACGGGTACCAGCTTGAAAACGCAAACAGGCTGATACATATGAACTCCAAGGACACCCAAAGCTACGTTTACAACAACGGCACACGGAAGGCTACCGGCATAAAGACCGGCGACACGGACCAGGCCGGCCGCTGCATAGTTGCCTCCGCGAAGGATGAATCCACCGGCGTTGAGCTGATATGCGTGCTGTTTGGCGACCCGCAGGGAGATAAATACCGCAACACCCGCTATGAGAACGCGGCAAAGTTCTTTGATTGGGGCTTCGACAACTACTCTACCGTCAGCGTCAGCGAGCTGAATCTTGAATCGAGCTTTTCGGTGCCGGTCGAAAACGGCTCCTTTAGCGACGGTGCAGGGCTCACCGCTACGGCGGATCTTTCCGGCAAAATAATTGCAGGCACACGCGATTACGTCAGCGGCATTATGAGCGCAAAGGACACCATAACTGCGACGGTCACCTATAAGGACGGCGCAGCCGCGCTGACTGCGCCAATAAATGCCGGCGATGAGGTCGGCACCGTTACCTATGTGTGCAATGGCACGGCAGTCCTGAGTGTGCCCATCACGGCGGACAGCAGCGTGGACGAGATAGGCAACGTTATGAATGCCGATCCCTCCGACAGCCCGCTGCTCTTTGACCCCGGCTCAGGAGAAACCGGCTCGCCTTGGCTGTTCTGGGTGCTTATCGTGATCGCGGCGCTGGCGATACTCACCATAGCCCGCATACTCATACTCCGCAGCAACCGCCGAAGGCGGAAGAGAAGACGCGGTGCCTCCGCAAGAAGCCGCTCATCCTCCCAGATACGCTCTCGTTCAAGGTCAAGAAGATTCAAATAGCAGGATAGCAGAAAAGACCCGTGCTTAATGTACCGGGTCTTTTGTTTGTGCAGCTTATGCCTGTTTGCGGTTTAGTCTTCGCCCTTTTCCCTTGAGTAGTTTATGCACTTCTGCGGGTCGTCGTCCCAAAGCCGCTCCATGTTGTAAAACTCCCGCTCCTCGGGATGGAATATGTGCACGAGTATGTGCCCGAAGTCCAGCACTATCCAGCGCCCCTCGCCGTAGCCCTCCTTGCGGAGCATCGTTAGGCCGGCCTCCGCCGCCTTGTCCTCAAGCTCATCGCACAGCGTGCGCACCTGAGTGGTCGCCCTGCCGGAGCAAACCACGAACCACTCGGCTATTATAGTCTTATCGGCTACGTTGAGCGCACGTATGTTCAGCGCCTTTTTGTCGTAAAGCAGTTCACACAGCTTCAACACCTGTTCTCTCGCGTCAGTCATTATGCTCCTCCAGACTTTTCTTGATTTCGTTCAGCGCAATGTAGGTCTCGGGGGTTATTTTTCCCTTTTTGTCCGTTTTAACATGGTGAATAGCCTGCTCAATGCAGCGCACCGTTCCCAGGCTGAGGCTTTGCTCGGCTGCGCGGCGTATCTCCTCCACCCCGTCGTATTTCCTTCCATACTCTATTTTATCCGCAAGGTATACTATCTTGTCAAGTGCGGACATTCCGCTTTTACAGGTGGTGTGGCAGGCTATTGCTGAGAGCACCTCCGTATCATCAATGCCGAACAGCCTTTTTGCGCGCTCCGCCCCAAGCGGGCCGTGTATTACCGGCTGCGGCATACTCGATACATCCATACCGTACTCCTGTGCAAGCTCAAGCTGTTTTTCCGGCGCAAGCTTTGCGCAGTCGTGCAAAAGCCCGGCTATGGCGGCTTTTTTGCCGTCAACACCGTATCTTTCCGCCAGCTCTATCGCACACATCATCACCCGCACAGTGTGCTCATACCTCGACGGCTTCAGGTCACCCTGCAGTCTTTGCCGAATTTTTTCGATATTCTCCGGGAAATACAGCCCGTGCAGGTATATATACTCCGCAACACTAAGCGGCACCAGCTCGGTTATCGTCCGCCAGCTCTCTACCCGCTCCCTGACCATTGTCGAGGAGATGTCCAGTCCGGTAATGCCGGAAAGCGATACCTCTGCGCCGTATTCCCGCTTTAGCTGCTCCGCTTTTTTGTAAAGCGCATCGCAGTTCCCTACATCCGGCCTGCCGACGGCTATAAAGCCGGCTCTTTTCATGAGCTCGGCCGCATTGTACCATGTATCCATGCTCAGCAGCATATCAGCCCCGACTATGCAGAACAGCTCGTCCTCCGGGTAAAGCTCGTTCAATATTCCCAGCGTATCTACGCTATAGCTCTTGCCGGGGCGTTTGAGTTCAAGGTCGCAGGGTATTAGCCCCTCGCGCCCGCACAGCGCCGCCGCGGTCATTTCGTATCTCGCGTTCGCATCGACCCCGTCCGCTATCTTCTTGTGCGGCGGATCGTTTGCGACCATGAACAGCACCCTGTCCAGCCGATACTTTTCTCGAATGTTTTCCGCCACCTCGATATGACCGAGGTGTATCGGGTTAAAGCTCCCGCCAAACATGGCTGTACGCATTTGATGTTATCACCTTTCAGAAGTTTGTATGCGCCCTGCGTGCGCTGGGAATAATATCCCCCCGAAAGCGAGGTGCTTTTTTATGAAACAAAACAAAGAGCTTATACGCTGCTGCAAAAAAAAGCTGCGCGGCGGACGCGGGGCATTTTCGCGTGCTGTGGACTGCGCCGCCTTGGGCGCAATAGTTTTTATGGTGTGCTATATGTGGTTTTCCGCCTCCGTTGCCAACGGCGTTGCGAGGGCGGCGCTCAGCCTCGGCTCTACAGGCTTTATTCTTGCGGGGCTGTCGCTCATAGGCAGTCTCAGGCTGGACTCTGCAATACGCGCAGGGCGCAGGCGAGTGACCGCCGCGGAGCTGGACAGGCGACTTATGCTTATGACGGACGATGAGCGCAAAAAGCTCATTGCGGAGCACATTGCCGGCGAGGGACGCCGACGCGACAGCGTCATCTGCACTGTGTGCCGCTCTGGTGGGCCGGTACCGGATGACATATTGAAGGCCGCAAGGGCAGCCATCGGCCGCGGGCTGGGCAGTGTTGTTCTGTACTACTGCGAGCCGCTGCCAGATGAGACCCGTGCTGCGGCGCGAGCCTGCACCGAGGTCACCTTTTCGCTGCTGCCGCTCAGCTCTTTGCTCACGAGTGAGCAGCGGCGCTCCCTCTCCTTCTCCGAGGAGCAGGCGGACGATGCGCTGCTTGCAGAGTTTCGTAGCGAGCAGGCCAAAAGCAAGGCCACCCGCACCTCTTTCCTCGGCGCGGGGCGCAGCAGGGGCTATATTACGGCAGCCGCCTGCCTTGCCGGTCTCTCCTTTTTTGTTGATAACGCGCTGTATTACAGGCTCATGGCCGCGGCCTGCCTCTGCTTCGGCGCAGCCGCAGGCTGGCTAAACAGCTCCGGCGCCGAGGCGCAGCATTAAAGCTCTATTCTCGGGTTTTCGCTGCTCCTTCTGTATAGCACCAGCTTGCGGCCAATGCACTGCACCGGCTCTGCGTTTAATGCTTGGCAGATCTTATCCGAGGCCTCCCTCGCGGTCACATCCGCCGTTTCAAGTATACTTATCTTTATAAGCTCGCGGTTCTCCAGCGCGCCGTCAAGCTGCTCAATAAGGTTGTCGTTTATGTTGCCCTTGCCTATCTGAAATATCGGGGCAAGGGTATTTGCCATAGATCTAAGATTCGCCCTCTGCTTGCTGCTGAGCATATTGTTCCTCTCCCTCTTCTATTCTATAAAATCAAATTCCCATTCGCCCATGCGTATGGTGCTTTCCTCGGTAGCCCCCCGCTCCCGCAGTGCATCGATTATGCCTTCTTTTATAAGGAACTGTTGAAAGCGGCGCATTGATTCGTCGTCCTCGGCGTAGGTGGTATCGAGAAGGTAATCTATCGTGCCGCCGGTCAACTCATACGCTCCGTCATCGCCAATGGTGATCTCGTAACCCGGCTCGTACTTGTAGCTTTCAATGAGCTCGTCCTCGTCGTATTCGAGCGGCTTCGGCAGCGTTGCAAGCGTCCTTACTATCTCATCAAGCAGCGCATCAAAGCCGGATACTGTTGCAGCGGATACGGGAAATATCTTAGCGTTCGGGTCGTCCAGCTCCATCTTGAACAGCTCAAGGTTATCCTCCGCACCGGTTATATCCATTTTGTTCGCGGCAATCAGCTGCGGCAGCCGGCCGAGGCTCTCGCTGAACTTTGTAAGCTCGGCATTTATCTGTCGGTAATCCTCGATAGGATCACGTCCCTCGCAACCGGACATATCCACGACATGCACCAGCATTCGGGTTCGCTCAATATGCCTCAAAAAGTCGTGTCCAAGCCCCGCTCCCTCCGCGGCTCCTTCGATAAGACCGGGAATATCCGCAAGGACAAAGCTGTCGCCGTAGCGCTTAACGACACCGAGGTTCGGCGTAAGCGTGGTAAAGTGGTAGTTCGCGATCTTAGGCTTTGCGCTGGTCAGCACCGAGAGTATCGTGCTCTTGCCGACATTCGGCAGCCCGACTAGGCCAACGTCCGCAATGGTCTTAAGCTCCAGCTCTACCTCGTGCTCCGCCGTCTTTTGTCCAGGCTGCGAGAACTTCGGCGCCTGCCTCGTCGGCGTTGCAAAGCGGGCGTTTCCGCACCCTCCCCTGCCGCCGTGCAGAACCGTCTTTTTCCTGCCCGGTTTATTCATATCCGCAACTATCTTGCCGGTCTCGACCTCGCGCACAAGGGTTCCTATCGGCACCTTTATTATGATATCCTGTCCATTTTTGCCGCGCGAGTTCTTGGCTCTGCCGTTTTCACCCCGTTCTGCCCTAAAGTGGCGTGAAAACTTAAAATCCAGCAGCGTATTCATGTTGGGGTCGGCAAGGAAGATAATGCTTCCGCCCCTGCCGCCGTCGCCGCCGTCCGGCCCGCCCTGCGCAACGTACTTCTCTCTATGGAAGCTGGAGCAGCCATCGCCGCCGTCGCCAGCCTTTATAAATATCCTCGCCTTGTCTACAAACTGCATACTATTTCCTTTCGGTGACCTTCGTGTCCGTATTTCCCTCTATATATGTCCGGCAATATTCTCTTACGGTGCATGCTCCGCAATTCGGCTTGCGCGCCGAGCATACCTGCCTGCCGTGGTAAATTATCCAGTGGTGAGCCTTAGACCAGCTCTTCATCGGTATGTTCTCCATGAGCTGCCTTTCGGTCTCCTCAACGGTTTTGGCCTCCGCAAGCCCAATGCGGTTAGCCACCCTGAAAACGTGAGTATCCACCGCTATTGCCGGCACACCAAAGGCATTTGAGACCACCACATTCGCCGTTTTTCGCCCAACTCCTGGCAGCTTCATGAGCGTGTCACGATCCTTTGGCACCTTGTCGCCGTACTGCTCGTGTATTACCCTTGCCATGGCAACCAGGTTGCGCGCCTTGGTGTTGAAAAGGCCGCAGCCGCGTATGTAGGATATCACCTCATCCACATCGGCATAAGCGAGCTTTTCCGGCGTGCCGAGAGCCGGAAACAGGCTTGCGGTCACCATATTCACCCGCTTATCGGTACACTGGGCAGAGAGCATAGTTGCTATCAGCAGCTCAAAGGGATCGTTAAATTCAAGCTGCGGTTTTGCATCGGGATACGTCGCAGCGAGCGCCGCAAGCGCGTTGTTCAGGCGCGTATTTCTCTCCTCTTTGCTTTCCTTCATTGCTCTCCCCCCGCTTTTCGGCACATTCTATGATATTCTACAACACGCCGGCGGTTATTTCCATATATTATTTGCCCTGTTTATCCATTTCCTCTCTGCGGCAGTATTCCTGCACAAATTCCATGAGCCTGCTTATTGCGGGGGCGCTCCCGCCTCCCTCCGGCAAAACGATGCCCAGCACCCTGTGATATTCCGGCTCAAACGGCCTCAGCTCGATTCCCTCCGGCCGCCGCGAAAGCACGAGCTCCGGCACTATTGACACCCCGAGCCCCTTTGCTATCATGGACTGTATCGCCTCGTCTCCCCTGACGCGAAAGCGGACGTTTGGCTTTAGCCCCTCGCTGTCCAGCACCCGGTTAGCATCCTCGTCAGAGCCCTGATGTTGCAGAATAAAGGGATAACACACCAGCTCCGCCGGCGTTACTGTCTTTTTTTTCGCAAGCGGATGCCCCGCGGGAAGCACCGCATATATGGGGTCGTTGAAGAGCGGAGTAAAGCTGAATTCCTCCGGCACCGGCAGCGACATGAACGCCATATCTATCTTTCCCTGATGCATCCACCTGCATATTTCGCCGTGCTCGCCAACGTACAGCTGAAGCTCTATTCCCGGGTACAGCTCGGTGAACTCGGCAACGATGCTCGGCAAAAGGTGTATCGAGAGGCTGAAGAAGCAGCCGATGCGTATGCTGCCTACATCCGCACCGTGTATACGGCTCACCTCCTCTCGAAGCTTTTCCTCGCCGCTCACTATCTGGCGCAGATATACCATAAGCTTCTCCGCCTCCTGCGTCGGCAAAACGCCGTTTTTGCCGCGAACGAGCAGCGGAAAGCCAAATTCATCCTCCAGTGAAAGTATCATGTGGCTTATGCCGGGCTGGGTATAGTTTAGCTTCTCCGCCGCCTTGGTAAGGCTGCCGAGCTCTATCGTTTCAACCAGTGCCCTGTATTTCTTCAGGCTCATATGTACCTCATGTATTTTTGGAATGTCTCACATTACAAACATTCAGTTTTATTATGGTAATTTTAATTGTATAATATTTAACGTAAGAATGCAACTCTATTATGGCACTTGCGCGCATCAATGCGCCTGCCGCCTGTACGTCGCCTTTTTTTGCGGAGGAAAACCATGAAATTACCCCTTATAACCAACATACAGCGCTACTCCATACACGATGGCGACGGTATACGCACCACCGTTTTCTTCAAGGGCTGCAATATGGCCTGCCGCTGGTGCCATAACCCAGAGACGCAGGAATTTGGCGCCGAGCCTATGCGCAACCCCGACCGCTGCTCCGGCTGCGGGCGGTGCGTTGAGCTTTGCCCCGAGCATGCGATAGCTCTAAATGCCGACGGCGTATCCGTAACAGACAGGGAAAAGTGCATCCGCTGCGGAGAATGCGTTGACGAATGCTACAACGAGGCGCGCACGATATCCGGCAGGGCATATGAGCTGAAGGAGCTCATAAAGGTTCTGGAAAAGGACAAGATGTACTGGGAGGAATCCGGCGGCGGCGTGACGCTTTCCGGCGGCGAGGTAATGGCGCAGGATATGGACTATGTGGCCGAGCTTGCAAAGCGGCTGCACGACAGGGGTCATTCGGTATACATCGACACCTGCGGCTTTGCGCCGTACGAGAACTACGAGCGGATACTGCCGTATACCGATGTTTTCCTCTATGACATAAAGGCGATAAACGACGAGGTGCATAAGGCAAACACCCGCGTCAGCAACAGGCTGATACTCGATAACCTTGCAAGGCTCGGCAAGGCCGGCGCAAAAATATACATCCGCATGCCGCTCATCGCCGGCCTGAACGACTCGGATGAGGATATGCTGAGAGTAATCGCATTCCTTCGGGATAATTCCGTTCCGGTGCGGCAGGTGAACCTGCTGCCGTATCACGAGCTCGGTCAGGATAAGCTGGAAAAGCTCGGCAAGGAAAGGAACGACTACGGCTTTGCTCCCCCATCCTCAGCACACCTTCAGGAGCTTGTACAGCTCTTTAACCAAAACGGCTACAACAACACAAAAATAGGAGGTTAACAAATGGAAGAACGCGGAATGAACGAAAGAGTCAGAATGCTGCGCAAGCAGAGCGTTGAGACTCAGCCACACATCTACATGGAGCGCGCAAGGCTGATGACAGAGGCGTATAAACTCTATGACGGTTCAATGTCTGTTCCCGAAATGAGGGCGACGGCGCTCAAGTATTATTTTCAGCACAAGACCATCGAAATCGCGGACGGCGAGCTGATCGTCGGCGAAAAGGGCGACACCGCACAGGCCGCGCCCACCTTCCCCGAGCTTTGCTGCCATACCATACAAGACATGCACGTCATGAACGACCGCGAGCTCATTAACTTCACCGTGACCGACGAGGACATTAAGCTCCAGGAGGAGGTCATAATACCATACTGGGAGAACCGCAGCACCCGCCACAGGATACTCGAATCCATGACCCCCGAATGGAAGCTGGCATATGAATCCGGCATATTCACCGAGTTCATGGAGCAGCGCGGCCCGGGGCACACCGTTGGCTCCCGTAAGATATTCGAAAAGGGCTTTCTCGATTACAAAAAGGACATCGAAGACGCCATCGCCAACCTTGACTTTCTCAACGACATGGAGGCCTACGACAAGCGCTGCCAGCTCAACGCGATGCTCATCGACTGCGACGCGATAATACTCCTTGCAAACCGCTATGCCGACCTTGCAGAGGAAATGGCGGCAAAGGAAACCAATGAAAAGCGCAAGGCAGAGCTGCTCCAGATCGCAGAAAACTGCCGCTGGGTGCCCGCGCACAAGGCAAAGACCTTCTGGCAGGCGATACAGCAGTATTGGTTCGTTCACATAGGCGTTACCAGCGAGCTCAACCCTTGGGACGCTTACTCCCCGGGCAGGCTGGATCAGCACCTCAACCCCTTCTATGTAGACGATGTGGAAAACGGCCGCATTGACCGCGACGGCGCACTGGAGCTGCTCGAGTGCCTCTGGGTAAAGTTCAACAACCAGCCCGCTCCCCCAAAGGTCGGCATAACCCTAAAGGAGAGCAGTACATATACCGACTTTGCAAACATCAACACCGGCGGCATAACCGAGGACGGCAAGGACGGTGTAAACGAGGTCAGCTACATGATACTTGACTGCATGGACGAGATGAAGCTGCTCCAGCCCTCCAGCAATGTTCAGATAAGCCGCAAGACCCCGCGCAAGTTTCTCAAGCGCGCCTGCGAGATATCTCGCAAGGGCTGGGGACAGCCTGCCTTCTACAACACCGAGGCCATAGTATCCGAGCTTATGAACGCCGGCAAGTCGCTTGACGACGCGCGCAAGGGCGGAACCTCCGGCTGCGTTGAGACCGGTGCCTTCGGCAACGAGGCATATATACTTCAGGGCTACTTCAACCTGCCCAAGATACTTGAGCTTACCCTTTACGACGGCTATGACCACGTTGGCGGGCACCAGCTCGGCCTGCATACCGGTTACGCAAAGGATTTCAAGAGCTACGAGGAGTTCTTTGAGGCTTACAAGAAGCAGATAAAGTACTTCGTGGATATCAAGGTAAACGGCAGCAACGTCATTGAGCAGATATTCGCCAAGTATATGCCTGCTCCTTTCCTCTCCATACTGACCAACGACTGCATAAAGAAGGGCAAGGATTACAACGCCGGCGGCGCAAGGTACAACATAAACTACATTCAGGGCGTTGGCATAGGCACCATCACCGACAGCCTCGCCGCCATCAAGTACAACTGCTTCGATAACCACAACTTCACCATGGAGGAGCTTATCGAGGCGCTGGATCATAACTTTGAGGGCTACGACCGCATATACCACCTTGTTACTCACAAGACCCCCAAGTACGGCAACGATGACGACTATGCAGATTCCCTCATGAAGGAGATATTCGAGTATTACCGCAGCTGCGTTACCGGCAGGCCCAACACCAAGGGCGGCAGCTACCGCATAAACATGCTGCCCACCACCTGCCACGTTTACTTCGGCGAGGTAATGAACGCCTCCCCGAACGGCCGCCTTGCGCATAAGCCGGTCTCCGAGGGCATATCCCCCGAAAAGGGCGCGGATATTTACGGTCCCACCGGCGTTATCAACTCCTGCGCCAAGATGGATCACCTTGCAACCGGCGGAACGCTGCTTAACCAGAAGTTCACCCCCTCAGTTGTTGCGGGAGAGACCGGCCTTGACCAGATGGCGAACCTCGTTCGCGCCTATTTCAATATGGACGGTCACCACATTCAGTTCAACGTTATCGACAGGAAGACGCTGCTCGCCGCTCAGGCTAACCCCGAGGAGTACAAGGATCTCATCGTTCGCGTTGCGGGATACAGCGACCACTTCCGCAACCTGAGCAAGGAGCTTCAGGACGAGATAATCAACCGCACCGAGCAGAGCTTTGACGGGTATTCCGACGTAGATGCCGAATATCCCAAGAACGGCTGCGGCTGCTAAAACAAATTTGCTTTTAATCCGGGGGGCTCTGCCCCCCAAAGTGCTTTTTAAACAATCGTTTATTATTAAATTAACCAAAGTATACAGGAGGACAGCATCATGAAGATTGGTTTTCTCGGCGCGGGCGCAATGGGCGGCGCGATACTTTCCGGAGCAATGAACGCCGGCGTTCTCGACCCCAAGCAGGTCTATATATCCGATATGTCGGATAAGATAAAGGAGAAATATGCCGCCCTCGGCTGCAATATCGTTGCCGACAACGAGGCGCTGGGCATTGCCGCGGATATCGTCATAGTCGCGGTGAAGCCGCAGTATGCCGCCCCCGCTCTGGAGGGATTCAAGAACAGCATGGACGGCAAGGCCGTCATATCCATAATGGCGGGCGTGACCTCCGAGCGGCTCCGCAAGATGATAGCGGGCAATATCCGCGTTCTGCGCACAATGCCCAACACCCCTGCACTCGTTAACGCAGGTGCCTTCGCCCTTTGCAGCGAAACTGACCTGAACGCCGAGGAAAAGGCCTTTGCCGAGAAGCTGTTCAGCTCCATCGGCATAGTTGAATGGATGAATGAGCATCTTATCGACACCGCATGCGGGCTTTCCGGCTCCGGCCCCGCCTTCGTTGCGGAGTTTATCGAGGCGCTTGGCGACGGCGGCGTCCTCGAGGGGCTGCCCCGCGCAACCGCTTACCGCCTTGCCGCGCAGACGGTCATGGGCACCGCTAAGATGATACTTGAAACCGGAATGCATCCTGCCCAGCTCAAGGATATGGTATCCTCCCCCGGCGGAACCACCATAACCGGCTGTCAGGTGCTTGAGGAAATGGGCTTCCGCGCCGCGGCGATAGACGCCGTTCAGGCCGCAACGAACAAATCAAGGGAGCTGTAATATTCAGCATATGCAAAGCACTTCAGGCCCGGCAAAAGCCGGGCTTTTTTAGGTTGTAAATGGACAAAGTTAATTTATTATTTATAGAAATATGGCGAACAAAGTTGTATAATATACTGAGCTTAAATTTTAGGAAGCGGAGATATGGAACACAAGGGCAAAAAAAATAGCGGCTCAAAGCTGCCGATAATACTTATAGCGGTTCTTGCGCTGGTCGCAGCGGGCGCTATATTTGCGCTGAAATTTTATACCGACATAAACAACCCGGAGGCTCTTTTTGAGGACACACTGCCGACGGGCACGCCTGAGCCTGTGCTCACTCCTTCGCCGAACCCTGCCAATACGCAGCCCTCCGCCACACCGGATCAGGAAACGCTGCTCTCCGGTCAGGCGGACAGCGAGTTCATGAGCAACAGAACGAACATACTGCTCCTCGGCATTGACGAAAGCACGGAAAGAGAAAACTGGGGCTCCTTCAGAACGGATACCATTATACTCGTTTCGATAGACTTTTCGAACAACGACGTTTGTATGGTTTCGATACCGAGGGACAGCTATGTTAAAATATACAACGCAAACGGAAACCTTGCAAAATCGAGCAACCCCTACTCCAAGATAAACAGCGCATTTTCCGATGGCGGCGGCGCGCAGAAGAACGGCTTCCAGTACACCGTTGCGACTGTTGAAAAGCTTATGGGGATAAAGATAGGCTACTACTGCGGATTCAATATGAATGTCGTCAAGGAAGTAGTAAACGCAATGGGCGGGGTCGACTATGATGTGGACATCGAGGTAAAGATGAACGGGCGCGAGCTTCACCCTGGCATGCAGCACCTTGACGGGCAGGGCGTTCTGGATTACTGCCGCCAGCGCAAGGGCTCGTCCGATATTGCCAGAATAGACAGGCAGCAGCGTATGCTTACGGCTATTCTTCAGCAGCTCAAGGATACGAACCAGATAGTCAACATACCGTCGATATATTCCGCCGTTGAGGCAAATATAATGACGAACCTCAACCTGAAGCAGATATCCTCCTTAGCCCTCGTTGCGCTGAGGATGGATATGAGCCAGCTCTCCCGCTGCACCCTCGAGGGCAAGGCGATGGACATTCAGGGCAGGGATTGCTACTGTCTGTATATTTCAAGAGTAGAGAAGATAGTTCAGGAGGTTTGGGGGCAGAGCGTATCGCTGGACAGTGAAAACGACGTTGAGTATATTTCATCCCAGATCGAGGCGAACCGTGCGCTCATAGCCGAGGAGCTGAACCGCGCTTCCGCGGCGTACAACAAGGCATACAGCCTGCTGAACAACTGCAGGGAGATAATTGACCAAAGCAGCTACGAAACGCTCAAGGCAGCCGCGGCGCAGCTGCTGGAGGCCATACAAAGCGAGAGCAAGGAAGCGCTGGATTCTGCAACGCCGTATGTTGAGCAGCTTTGCAGCAGCATTTGCAGCACATACGGCATCGCGCTGTACTGATTTTCGCAGAAGGAGCATATATGTCCGTAGAAAAAGTAAGGAATTACCTCAGGGAATACGGCTTTGAGGACAGAGTTCGCGAGTTTGATGTTTCCACGGCTACCGTTGCCGAGGCGGCGGAGGCCGTTGGCGTGATCCCCGCGCAGATTGCAAAGACGCTTTCCTTTGAGAGCGAAGGGAGCGGCTGCCTGCTAATACTCATGGCAGGAGACGCGAAGGTTGACAACAAAAAGTACCGTTCCGAATTTGGAACAAAACCGCATATGCTCTCGCACGAGGACGCGCTGTGCTATACCGGCCACGCGGTCGGCGGCGTTTGCCCCTTCGCCGTGCCGGAGGACATACCGGTATACCTTGACGTTTCGTTAAAGCGGTTTGAAACCGTTTTCCCCGCTGCGGGCAGCGCCGCAAGCGCAGTAAGGCTGAACTGCGATGAACTGGAAAGGGCCTCCCGTTCAAGGGGCTGGGTAGACGTATGCAAGGACTGGGGTGAGGATCAGACCCCCACCGCCTAATATAAACAAAACAATAAGCATAGTATCAGGAGGAAGAAATGGAGTACACCAATCTCGGCAAAACCGGCCTTCGGGTATCCCGAATGGGCTTCGGCGGAATACCTGTTCAGCGCATCAGCGAAAGCGAGGCGATAGCCCTCGTGCGCAAGCTGCCGGACTACGGCATAAACTACATCGACACCGCACGCGGCTATACCGTAAGCGAAGAATACATCGGCGCTGCGCTCAGCGGCATGAGGGACAAGTTCGTATTGGCGACTAAGAGCATGTCCCGAACGAAGGAGGCAATGGCAAAGGACATAGACATAAGCCTCAAAAATCTCCGCACAGACTACATAGATCTCTACCAGATACATAACGCCCCACCGGCTCAGCTCAATATAGTTACCGGAGAGGGCGGCGCACTCGAGGCTCTGCTGGAAGCCAAAAAGGCCGGAAAGATCGGCCACATCGGCATAACCGGGCACGAGGTCGCAACGTTCGAGATGGCGCTCGGCATGGACTGGGTCGAGACGATAATGTTCCCGTATAATTTTGTCGAGCTGCAGGCCTCCGAGCTTATCAAAAAATGTGCGGAATCCGGCAGGGCATTTATCTCCATGAAGCCGCTTGCTGGCGGCGCGATAGACAACACCTCGCTTGCGATGCGCTTCATCTCCGCAAACAATGATGTGACCGTGAACATTCCGGGCATGGCCAGCCTTGAGGAGCTTGAGCAGAACGTTAAGGCGGCGACCGATCCCTCCCCGATCACCGACGAGGATATGGCCGAGATACAGCACATACGGGATACACTCGGCAGCCGCTTCTGCCGCCGCTGCAACTATTGCCAGCCCTGCAGCGCAGGCATAGATATCTCCGGCGTCTTTACCGCCAACGGCTACCTCGTTCGCTACGGCCTCAAGCAAATGGCAATGGATCGCTACAACGCAATGAAGGTAAAGCCCGATGCCTGCTTGGACTGCGGCGCTTGCGAAAGCCGCTGCCCGTATCACCTTCCTATACGGGAAATGCTCAAGAAGGCCGACGAGGACTTTCACAATGCCATGAAGTGACCTTAATACCGCAATTTGAGAGGGTATGCCCGGCGCATACCCTCTTGTTTTGTTGTGTCCTTTGCAATATAATGAAGCGATGAATCAAGGAGAATATGTATTTTGAAAACAAGCGACTTTTACTATGATCTGCCAAAGGAGCTGATCGCTCAGTCTCCGTCCGCTGTTCGCAGCGCCTCAAGGCTGTTGGTATACGACAGGGAAAATAAGACGATACGCGACGGCGTTTTTACCGACATTTTAGATTACTTCAAGCCCGGCGACGTGCTGGTGCGCAACATTACCCGCGTCATACCCGCAAGGCTGTATGCACACAGGGAGGATACCGGCGGGGCAATGGAGTTTCTTCTCCTTCGCCGGCTCGACGGCGACCGGTGGGAAAGCCTTGTTCGCCCTGGCAGGCGGGCAAAAACCGGCTTGACTTTCAAAATAAACGACGAGCTTTCCGCAACGATACTCCAAAGCACCGAGGACGGAGGAAGGATAATAAAGCTCAATTACGAAGGCGTATTTGAGGAAATACTGGACAGAGCCGGCGAAATGCCGCTGCCGCCGTATATTACCGAGCGCACTGCCGAGAAGGAGCGCTACCAAACGGTATATGCAAGGGAAAACGGCTCTGCCGCAGCGCCCACCGCGGGGCTGCACTTTACGCCGGAGCTGCTCGAGGATATACGCAGAAAGGGTGTTATTATAGCAGACATACTGCTTCACGTTGGCCTTGGCACCTTCCGGCCGGTATCCGAGGATAACATTGAGGATCACCATATGCACTCGGAATACTACGAATGCAGCGAGGAGACTGCAGCAGCGATAAACAAAGCGCGATCCGCCGGAGGCAGGATATTTGCCGTTGGCACCACCTCCTGCCGAACGCTTGAGAGCATAACCGATGAAGACGGCATAGTTCACCCTCAAAAGGGCTGGACGGATATTTACATCACCCCCGGGTACAGATTTAAGGCAGTGGATAAGCTCATAACCAACTTTCACCTGCCGGAATCCACGCTGCTCATGCTGGTTTCCGCCTTATCCACCCGCGAGGAGATGCTGAGCGTATATAAACACGCCGTTAAGGAGAAATACCGCTTCTTCTCCTTTGGTGATGCGATGCTGATACTATAAAAAACGGAGCATATTTATGCAGGATAAATTTGACTTTAAGTACGAGCTGCTGCACGTCTGCCGCCAGTCCGGCGCGCGACGCGGCAGGCTGCACACACCGCACGGCATCATAGAAACGCCGTGCTATATGCCGGTCGGCACTCAGGCGACCGTAAAAGCCATGCTTCCCCGCGATATTGAGGAGGTCGGCTCCATGATAATTCTTTCAAATACCTACCACCTCTTTGAGCGGCCCGGGCATCAGCTCATAAAGGAGGCCGGCGGCCTGCACAAGTTTATGCGGTGGGACAAGCCCATACTTACCGACAGCGGCGGCTTTCAGGTGTTCAGCCTCGCCGCAGCAAACAAAATAAAAGAGGACGGCGTTGAGTTTCGCTCCCTGCTGGACGGCAAAAAGTACTTTTTCACCCCCGAGCTTGTTATGGAGATAGAAGAAGCGCTTGGTGCGGATATCGCCATGGCATTTGACGAATGCGCCCCCTACCCCTCCGACAGAAAATACACCATTGCCGCAATGGAGCGCACACACCGCTGGGTGCAGCGCTGCAAGCAGGCGCATACAAGGCCGGATCAGGCTCTTTTCGGCATAGTTCAAGGCGGCATGTTCGCCGACCTTCGTATCGAGAGTGCGAAATTCCTCTCATCTCTGGATCTGCCGGGCTACGGCATAGGCGGGCTCTCCGTTGGCGAGCCCAAGGAGGTCATGTACGACATGCTGGAGCAGATGATGCCTTATATGCCGCAGAACAAGCCAAGGTATCTTATGGGCGTCGGAAGCCCTGACTGCCTCGTCGAAGGAGCGATACGCGGCATAGATATGTTTGATTGCGTGCTGCAGACCCGAATAGCCCGCAACGGCTTGGCGCTCACCGGCAGCGGCAAGCGGATGCTCCGCAACGCTGCGTTTGAACACGATTTTACGCCCATTGAAGAAGGCTGCGACTGCTACGCCTGCAAAAACGGCTTTACAAGAGCGTATATACGCCACCTTGTAAAATGCAAGGAGATCCTTGCCGCGCAACTCATTACAACGCACAACCTGCGCTTCTCCCTCCGGCTGATGGAACAGGTGCGCGAGGCCATTGAGCAGGACAGGCTGCTGGATTTCCGCGACGAGCTCAAAGCGAAAGGCGCATTTGACTGATGGAGCTTATATTAAGAGACCTTACCGAGCGCGACACTGCCCGCATAGGCAATGCGATCGCGCCGCTGCTGTTTCCCCATGCGTTCATTGCCCTCTTTGGCGACCTTGGCGCGGGTAAGACTACGTTTACAAGATCGGTCGCGCAGGGGCTCGGCATTGAGGATATACAAAGCCCGACCTTTACCATAGTACGGGAGCACGAGGGCGGTCTGCCGCTTCTGCACTTTGACGCATACAGGCTGGGCGGCGAGGACGAGCTTTACGCCATAGGCTACGACGACTATCTATCCCGCCCCGCCGTGATAATCATGGAATGGTGCGAAAACGTGCGGTATGCGCTACCATCCGAACGGCTGGAGCTGCACATACAGGGCTCCGGCACGGAAAAGCGAACCATGATCTTTGAATCCTACGGTGAGAAATACCACGAGCTTTTGGAGAATATAAAATGCTGATGCTTTCCCTTTCCACCTCCGGGCCGCTGGCCTCTGCCGCTGTCATAAGAGACGGCAGCGTGCTTTCGCTTGAGGTCGGCGCCTGTGGGCATACTCACTCCGAAACGATAATGCCGCTTTGCCAGTGTGCGCTTGATGCGGCCGGCTTTTCCGTATCGGATGTGGATGTATTTGGAGTGGATGCCGGCCCCGGCTCATTTACCGGAGTCCGCATAGGCGTATGCGCCGCAAACGCAATGGCCGCCGCACTGGGCAGGCCGGTCGCGGCTTCAAGCTCGCTTGAAGGGCTGCTCTACGGACTGGACAACGCCTGCGCCCTGCTGGACTGCCGCAACGGCAACGGCTACGCGATGGTGAGATGCCAAGGCTTTGACCCTGCGCCTATGGCAGTAGTTATAGACGAGCTTATAGCCCGCCTGCCCGACGGTATACTTATGACGGGCGACGGTGCGCTCATGCACCGCGAGCACATACTTTCTGCCCTGCCAAGTACCCGTTTTGAAGAACACAGCGTAACTGCGGACAGAATAGGCCTTGCGGCCTGCGATGTGCTCCTGAACGGCGGCGGCGCAAAAGAGGCTATGCCGCTCTACCTCCGCCCGTCACAGGCAGAGCGCCTTTCAAAGGAGAGGAGCAGATGATTTCCTTCAGACCCATGCAGAAAAAGGACGTTCCGCGTATCGCGGAGCTGGAGCAGATATGCTTCCGCTCACCCTGGTCCGAACGCTCGCTTTACGGCGAGCTGAAGAACGATATCGCCCATTATTCTGTTGGTGAGGATGATGGGCAGGTGATAGCCTACGGCGGCATGTGGGTAATGTTCGGCGAGGCGCACATTACAAACGTTGCAGTGGATCCCGCATACCGCGGGCGCGGCTACGGAAGGCGGCTCATGCTGGAGCTTATGCAGGTCGCCCTGCGTCACGATGCGGAAAGCATGACCCTTGAGGTACGCATAAGCAACACCGTTGCGCAAAATCTCTACACCTCCCTCGGCTTCGAGGTCGCTGGCAGGCGAAAAAAGTATTACACCGACACCGGCGAGGACGGGCTGATAATGTGGAACAGAAAGCTCAGGGCTTCAACGGTTGACACTGCTCTGCCGCAATGATACCATAGGTGTGTAGATAACCGCTAAATTAAATACGATAAGGAGAATATACCATGAAGAACATCATTAAGTGCGATAATGCTCCCGCTGCTCTCGGCCCATACAGCCACGCCTGCGAAGCGAATGGTTTTATCTTCACCTCCGGCCAGCTTGGCATCGACCCTGCTACCGGCAAGCTCGCAGACGGCGTTGAGGCGCAGGCAAAGCAGGCGCTCATCAACATCGACAATGTACTCAAGACCGCCGGCGCAGCGATGACCGACATACTCAAAACCACTATATTCCTCACTGACCTCAATGACTTCGCCGCGGTAAACAAGATATACGGCGATTACTTCGGTTCCGATTTCCCCGGCCGCTCCTGCTTCCAGGTTTCCAAGCTCCCCGCAGGCGGCCTCGTAGAGATAGAGGTCGTAGCCTATAAGGGCTAAGGCGCAACTATGAGGACTCCGGAATATACCCTGCTGCATTACAGGCCGATAGCATGCGCCGCATTGGGCATTACTATGGGTATATTCCTTTCTGCCGGTCTTTCAGGCACTTGGTTCATCGCAGCCCTGTGCCTTTTTTGTTTGTTTTTTGGCGTCGGGTGGTATTTCGGTCTGCGCGGCGGCTCCCTGCTTGCGTTCTGGGCGGCGGTTGGGCTGCTCCGCAGCCTTTTTGCCCCGCTAAGGCTGCCGTATGACGTAATATATCCCTTTGAGCACATGCGTACCCTGCTCTGTGCAGCCTGCAATGAACTGTTCGGCAGCCATGCACCGCTGCTGAACGCTATGCTCTGGGGCGTAAAGGGAGACATCTCAGATGAGGTATACGCCGCATTCCGCAACTGCGGCATAGCGCACATTCTCGCGCTGTCCGGCCTGCACGTCTCCTTCGTCGTGAGCGCGCTAAACAAGCTGACGCACAGAGCAAGGCCGAAGGCACGGTTTATATTTACACTTGTGTCGCTCTTTTCCTACTGCGCGATAGCCGCCTTCCCCGCCTCGCTTGTGCGGGCAAGCGTGATGAGTCTCTCCGGGCTATATGCCGATGTATCCGGACGGCGGTATGACATGCCATCCGGTATAGCCTTCAGTGCGCTGGTAATACTCCTTGCCGACCCCTCCTCCCTGTATGGCATAGGCTTTCAGCTTTCTTTCGGCGCGGTCATCATGATCTCGCTGCTGATGCGGCCACTGACGGAGCGACTGTCCTTCCTTCCGCTTGAAATCGCTCAGGCGATCGCGCTGTCGGTTTGCGGTACGCTCGGCACGCTGCCGCTGTCGGTATACTATTTTGGCACCATCCCCATGCTTGGTCTCTTTGCCAATATAGTGATACTGCCGCTCGTACCGTTTGTGTTTCTCTCGGCAATGGCGGTCAACCTGTTAGGCATACTGCTGCCCTCTGCGGCAAGGGCGATATCATGCATTCCTCTGCTGCTCACGGATGTAATGACGGCGGCTGCAAGCATCGTATCCTCGGCTGATTTTGCCGTTCGCGAGGCAGTCATTACGATCCCGGTCTGCATATTTATTTACCTTGCCTGCTTCTTTGTGTCGGATCAACCGCTGATAAGCACAAAAAGTAAGCTCGCTGCCTGTGCCGTTTCTCTTTTTGCGGCAGTGCTGTGTATGCTGTAGCTTTTCTTTCTTTTGTGATATAATTCAATCATGGATTACATGACGTTTTTCAAGCGAATAAAGGCAAACGACCTCGGCGGTGCATACCTCATGCACGGCGAGGAGGAGTTCGTTAAGGAAAGCGCCCTAAAGAGCCTTACCGCAGCGCTGGAGCTCTCCGTTCGAGAGCTGAATTTGCAAGTGTTCGAGCAGGGAGATGCGGACAGCATAATATCCGCCTGCGAAACGCTGCCCTTCTTCGGCGAACGGCGCATAGTCGTATGCAAATTTCTTCCAACGGACAGCGAGGGGAAAAAGCTCACAGCGTACCTGCCCGGTATGCCGTCGTCAACGCTGCTGATATTCTTCATACGCGGCAAGGCAAACGAAAAGCTCGGTATAGTAAAGGCGCTGAAGGCCGGCGACAGGCTGGTGGATTTTCCCGCATTCAAGGAGCAGGAGGCCGCACGATGGGTCTACCAGCAGGGAAAGCGGCTGAACGTCGCCATAACCGATACCGTCGCAAGGTTCATAGTAAGCCTTGCAGGCACGGACATTGCCACTCTCAACAACGAGCTTACAAAGGCTGCCGACTACGTTGGCAGGGGAAACGAGCTCACGAAGGAAGCCGTTTCGGCCTGCGTTACAAGGAGTCTCGAGGTACGCATATTTGATATGCAGGATTATTTCATTGCAGGCAAGGCGCAGGACGGAATAAGGGCGTATCGTCAGATGCTCTTTGACGGCGAAAGCACCTTCGGCATAGCCGGCTATATGGAGAAGTTCTTCCGCTCAGTGTTAAACGCCAGGACATACATAGACAAGGGGCTGAACCGCGACGGAGTGCTGCGGCGTATCGGCAGCAGCTACCCCATGAAAAAGGCATACGAGGCGGCGCTGAAATACTCTCGAGCGGAAATAATCAAAAACATGCGCAGCTTTGCCAACGTCGCGTATCTGAAGATCGCCGAGCAGCTGCCGGATGACATCGTACTGGAAAGCGCACTTATAGAATGCATGCCAGCAAGAAAATAATTAAAGCCCGGCAGCCTGCTGCCGGGCCTTGCTTATACCTCAAAGCCGTTCATATATCTCTCCTGCTCCGGCGTCAGGCTGTCTATCTCCATTCCCAGCCCTATGAGCTTCAGGCGCGATACCTCGGCATCTATTTCCCGGGGTATATCGTATACCCTGCAACCGAGGCTTTTCCCGTTTTTCGCCATGTATTCCATTGCAAGCGCCTGTATGGCGAAGCTGGTATCCATTATTTCAGCCGGGTGGCCGTTTCCGGAGGCGAGGTTCACGAGCCTGCCCTCCGCAAGCAGGTTCAGTGTCCGCCCGCCCGGCAGCTCATAGCCCATTATATCGCTGCGCCGCTTATATACCCTAACCGCCATATCCTCAAGCTCAGTGCAGTTCACCTCAACGTTGAAATGCCCGGCATTGGAAAGAAACGCATTATCCTTCATGACCTCAAAATGCCGCTTGGTTATAACATCTCTGCATCCGGTCGCCGTAACGAATATGTCTCCCTCTCGTGCCGCCCTGTCCATAGTCATTACGCGGCAACCGTCCATAGATGCCTCCAGCGCCTTTATCGGATCTATTTCTGTAACTATGACGTTTGCGCCCATGCCCTTTGCCCTCATTGCAATGCCGCGCCCGCAGTAGCCATAGCCTGCAACGACCACTGTTCGCCCCGCAACGAGCAGATTAGTGGTGTGCATTATCGCATCCCATACCGATTGGCCTGTGCCGTACTTATTATCGTAATAGTGCTTGCACATGGCGTCGTTTACGTTCATCATCGGGAACTGCAGCACACCGGCTTTTTCCCGCGCCTTGAGCCTGTGTATGCCGGTGGTAGTCTCCTCCGCCCCGCCTATAAGCTCCGAGGCAAGCTCCGGCCGTTTAAACAGCGTTTCCACAAGGTCGCCGCCGTCGTCGATTATAAGGTTTGGCCTGCAGGAGAGCGCCTCAACGAGCAGCTCCTCATACCGCTCATTGTCAACGCCGTACTCCGCATATGTATCCACGCCGAGGGAGGCAAGCCCCGCCGCAACGTCGTCCTGCGTAGAAAGAGGGTTGCAGCCGGTCGCGTGTACCTCGGCGCCGCCGGCGGCAAGGCAGAGCGCAAGGTATGCCGTCTTTGCTTCCATGTGTATCGAGGTGGTTATCTTCATTCCCTTAAAGGGCTTTTCCGCATCAAAGCGTTTTTTTATTGCAGAAAGGGCGGGCATAAAATCCTGCACCCAAAGTATCTTCATCCTGCCGTACTCTGCAAGGGACATATCGCGAACAATGCTCATTCTGCTACCTCTTTATGCTGTGTTTTTGTATCTGCCAGTTTAATTCTATCAGCGCCGCCATATAGTGTCAACCGGGCGGTTTTCTGTTATAATGAGCGTATAACCCTTTAAGGAGCATATATACGCGATATGAAAACTCTCTTTAAGAACTGCGACATAGTTGCATCGGACGATGACGGCTTTAAGGTTATAAAAAACGGCTTCTGCGGCGTTGACGGTGCCGTTATAAGCTACATAGGCGAGGCTGCACCGGCTGAAAAATACGACGTCGTAAAGGATATGTCCGGCAAGGTACTTTACCCCGGCCTTGTGAACACCCACAACCACGCTGTAATGACGCTGCTGCGCGGCATCGGCAGCGACCTGCCGCTCAAGGAATGGCTGTATGACAATATGTTCCCGACGGAAGACAGGCTTAGAGCCGCCGACGCAAAGGCCGGCACCGAGCTTGCGATACTTGAAATGCTTTCCACCGGCACGGTCAGCTTTTCGGATATGTACTACTTTTCCGATACCACAGCCGAGTGCGTATTGAGCTCCGGCATGAAGGCGAACCTCTGCCGCGGCATTTCTGCCTTCGACCCGAGCGAAAAATATGAGGACAGCTACCGCACAAGAGAAGCGCTTGACCTTTATAACGGCTATAACGGCGCCGGGGACGGCAAGCTGAAGATTGACCTGTCCGTACATGCAGAATATACATGCCTTGAAGCAATTGCGCGGCAGCACAG
This sequence comes from Acutalibacteraceae bacterium, assembly GCA_963640685.1. Lineage (GTDB taxonomy): Bacteria > Bacillota > Clostridia > Christensenellales > CAG-138 > SFEL01. The sequence continues at coordinate 138,724 of CAVIAA010000001.1, read as the reverse complement.
CGAAAAATGCCGCGAGCTGGGTGCAATAATGCACATTCACCTTTCCGAGACCATGGCGGAGCATGAGAGCTGCATAGAAAAATACGGCAAGACCCCGGCGGAGTGGTTTGACAGCCTCGGCACCTTCGACAGCCCGACAATTGCCGCCCACTGTGTATGGGCAACGGACAGCGACCTCGAGCTGCTCAAGGCCAAGGGCGTTTCTCCCGTTCACTGCCCAACCAGTAACCTGAAGCTCGGCAGCGGCTTTGCAAGGGTTCAGAAGATGCTGGATATGGGGCTTTGCGTGGGTCTAGGCACAGACGGAGCCGCCAGCAACAATAACCTGAATATGCTGGAGGAGCTGCACCTTTGCTCCATCGTGCACAATGGCTTTAACCAGGATCCTACGATAATGAAGCCTGCGGGCACGATAAAAATGGCTACCCGAAACGGCGCGCTGATGCAGGGCAGGACAGACTGCGGCTGCATCAAGGTCGGCAGCAGGGCAGATATCATCGCCGTTGACTTTGACAGGCCGCATATGCTGCCTGCGTTTGACCCGTTGGCTATGCTCTGTTACAGCGCGCAGGGCAGCGACGTATGCATGACAATGGTAGACGGCAACATACTCTACGAAAACGGCGATTTTCTTACGATTGATAAGGACAGGATATACCACGATGTAAGGAAATCACTCGAGCACCTCTATCGTTAAAACAAAAAGGCCGGCAAAACCGGCTTTTTTATTGCGCCCGCTCCTGCGCTTTTTCCCTCAGCTTCTGCAGTATTCGGCTTTCCAGCCGAGATACCTGCACCTGTGATATGCCGAGATACGCCGCTGTCTCACTCTGCGTTCTGTCCCTGAAGTACCGCATTATGAGTATCCGCTTCTCGCGCCCGTCCAGTATGCCCATAAGCTGACCCAAAAGCACCCTATCAAGCGCTTCCTCCGTCTCCTCCTCTGCCGTAAGCCTGTCCATGACCAGCGCATCCCCGTCGTCGCCGTATACCGGCTCATATATCGAAACGCACGGGCGCGCTGCATCCAGCGCCATAGCGACATCTTCCGGCGTTTCGCCTATATGCTCAGCTATTTCCGCAATGCCGGGATCACGGCCGAGTGCGGTTCCAAGCTCCCTTTGCGCAGCGACTGCCCTTGCGGACAGTTCCTTTAGCGACCTGCTGACCTTTATCATGCCGTCGTCCCTTAAATAGCGTTTTATCTCGCCCGCTATCATGGGCACGGCATAGGTCGAGAAGCGCACGCCAAAGGAGGCATTGAAGTTCATTATCGCCTTTACCAGCCCCATGCTGCCTATCTGGTAAAGGTCGTCGTATTCCGCGCCGCGATTCAGGTATTTTTTAACTATTGAGCGCACGAGCGGCACGTTGCGGCGAACCAGCTCCTCCATCGCCTCCTCGTTGCCGGACTGGGCGAGGCTTATATATTTTAGCGTTTCCTCATACGGAAACCTGGGGTTGGATGGTATCCTCCCTTCATTCATCTTCCCTCACCGCCGAAATGTTCTTCTTTAATGTTACCCGCGTGCCCTGCCCCAGCTCGGATTCCACAATTACGCCGTCCATGAAGGCCTCCATGACAGAAAAGCCCATACCGGAGCGCTCGAGGCCGGGCTCTGTCGTATAAAACGGCTGCATTGCAAGCTCTACGTTTTCTATCCCCTTGCCTTTGTCCTCTATGACGAAGGCAAGCAGGCCATCCTCCGCCGTGCAGCGCATATATACCTTTTTTGTCGGGTCATTGCCATAGCCGTGTACTATTGCGTTGGTCACCGCCTCGCTTATCGCTGTGCGTATATCGGTGAGCTCCGCTATGGTAGGGTCAAGCTGCGCCGAAAACGCCGCTGCAACCGAGCGGGCAAGTGATTCGTTCTGCGATTTGCTGTCAAAGCTGAGCTCCATGCTGTTCTTGTTCATCGTCCTCTACCCCCAATTCTTATTTTCTTTCCAGTAGTGCCAATACACCGGCCATTCTAAGTATCTTTTCGGCATATATGCTCATTCCGCTTATCCTAAGCCTTCCTCCCCCTTCGCTCATGCGCCGGTACCTGCCCAGCACGATCCCTATGCCGGAGCTGTCCATAAACGTTACACCGCTCATATCCAGCGTGAGCAGCTTTACGCCGCTGTCGAGCTCGCGGTCTATATCCTCCCGTATCACCGCCGCGTTGTGGTGATCGAGCTCCCCGGATAGCGTCACGCGGAGCTCCTTTCCTCTTTTGTTCTTATCCAGCTTCATGGTTACCTCCTGTCGGCTGCTTTTAGCTCAGAGGCTGCCGCCTCCGGCTCACTATACTGTTATTCTCTGTGCAAATTTCGCAACCTTTAAGTTATTCCCACTGCTCTTGGCGCATATTCACTTATTTTGCCAAAAGCGCCAAAAACAAAAAAAGGACGGAAGCCTCCGTCCCCAAGTTTATACTGTTATTCTGCCATGAGCTTCACGCCGGAGCTCGTTCCAAGCCTCGTTGCGCCGGCACTTATCATGCTTTCGGCATCCTCGCGGGTGCGCACGCCGCCGGCGGCCTTTACGCCTATATTCGGTCCTACCGTCTCCCTCATCAGGGCTACATCGTGCCGGTTTGCTCCGGCAGTAGAAAATCCGGTGCTGGTCTTTACATAGTCTGCGCCGGCTCTTACGGCGCAGCGGCAGGCTTCACGCTTTTCGTTCTCGGTAAGCAGGCAGGTCTCTATTATGACCTTGAGCAGCGCATTGGGATGGCAGGCATCGGCGACCGCTTTTATGTCCTTTTCCACCATCTCCCAGTTTCCCTCCTTGGCCGCCCCGATGTTTATCACCATGTCTATTTCATTTGCGCCCTTTTCAACTGCAAGCTTTGCTTCGTATGCTTTGGCCTCGGTAAGCATTGCGCCGAGAGGGAAGCCCACGACGCAGCAGGTCGCTACGCCGCTGCCCTTAAGCTGCTGCGCAACATGTTCCGCATGGCAGGAGTTTACGCACACGCTCGCAAAATCGTATTGCTTTGCCTCGTCGCATATTTTCTTTATCTGCTCCGTTGTTGCGTCTGCCTTCAGCAGGGTGTGGTCGATGTATTTGTTCAGCTTCATTATTTTTCTGTTCCTTTCGGTAATCCTCGCATTTTATTATAGCATACAATCCATTTTCCCTTTTCGCAAGCTCTATGACGGCAGAATGCATTATTTGCACAAAAATGCGGCAAGCTATATCGGAATAACTCTACCGGGGGAAAACGCAATGGCTGAATTTCGCATACCCATAAGGATACTCTACGGCGACGGGACACTTGAGCATATCGCCGGCCTTCGCGGCGAGCGCATGATGATAGTTCAGGACTGTGAGCAGGCCGGCGGGGCTGCCGTAAAGCAGGCAAAGCGCACGGGTATGCATATTCGGGTGTTCACGCTGCCGGAGGGACCGGTTGAAGGGGTAACGGTGCTTGGCGGAGCAAAGGCGCTCATGGAGTTCAAGCCGGGCTGGATCATCGCCGTTGGCGGCAGCGCTGCCATGAACTGCGCCAAGCTGATGCGCATATTTTACGAACGACCCGACCTCACGCCCGGCAGCCTTATGAACGCAGAGCTGCCTCCGCTCAAGCTCGGCCGCACACGGCTTATAGCCGTACCGACCCTCGGCTCAAACGGCGGCGAAGCCACGGGATGCGCCTCCCTCTGGAACAAGGCCGAAAAGCTGGAGCGGGTGCTGTATTGCCCCAGCTTGATGCCGCACGCGACGATAATAGACCCCGCTCTGATAAAAGAGCTGCCAAAGCTGCCCACAGGAGATACGGTACTTTCAACCATCGCGCTTTCAATAGAAGCCGCCGTTTCCCCTTCGGGCAGCCTGTTCAGCAGACCCTTCGCGGTTCAGGCACTGCGAACGCTGCTCGGCAGCTCTGTCGCCTTCTCCTGCCTGCCATACCCCGCAGAGGCGCTGCTCAACGCCCAGATACTCAGCGGCATAGCCCATTACAATTCTATGCCCGGTCTTTGCTCCGCAATGGCGCATGGCTCAATGGGGCTTTTCGGCAAAGCCTCGCTCGGCGCCCTGTGCTCGGTATACCTTCCCCTTGTAATACGCCGTTCCTCCGGTAAATATGCCGAGGGCTACGGCAGCATTGCAGGTGAAATCGGGCTCAAGGAGAGCACCCCGGCAGCCCTTGCTTCTCTTGTTGAGCAATATGGGGATATACTCGGCATGCCGCTCAAGCTCTGCGAGCTGGAGCGGGACAAGGACACATTCTTAAAAAAGCTGCCCCGCCTTGCAGGAAGGGTAGCCCAATGCCCCGAGGTCAGGCAGATCATCCCGAAGGACACACAGAAAAGCGTCGAGGAGCTGTTCAGAGCCTGCTATTGATAATAACTAATTTGAATAATCGATAACGCGCATCGTATTATCGATTATTTATGTTTCTATGATGGGGCTGCATCTGTTAAAATCGATGTGTGTGCCGATCGGCATTTTAATTTACTAAACAGGAGAATCGGTTTTGATAATAGATACTCACCTTCACGAACGTACATTTTCCGGCGACAGCAGGATGAACCTGCTGCAGATAGTAGCCGAGGCAAAGCGCAAGGGGCTGGACGGCATATGCATAACCGACCACGACCAGATGGGACTCGTCCAATACGCCGAAAGGGTATCCGGTGACGAGAATTTCCCGATCTTTGTCGGCGTTGAGTATCTCTCCTGTGAGGGAGATATAGTGGCTTTCGGCATTGACAAGCTCCCCGCGCCGCACATGATGGCGCAGGACTTTATAGACTATGCTACGGCGCAGGGCGGCGTGTGCATTTCTGCCCACCCATACCGCGCCAACAGCCGCGGGCTTGGCGACCTGCTGTTCACGCTCAAGGGGATGACCGGCGTTGAGGTGCTCAACGGCAGCACGACTCCGCTTGAAAACCGCATGGCACTGGATACCTGCATAAAGGCCGGACTAAAGCAGTTCGGCGCGAGCGACGCGCACACCACGGTTCAGGTCGGCCTTTACGCGACTGAGATACCCGGCAGCTTTTCAACCGTTCCGGAGCTGGTCGAAGCGATCAAAACGCAGGAGTGCCGCGCCGTATATCTTTCCGGCTTCAAGCCGCTGTAATTATATTACTTAAAGCCCTTTGGCATGTTCTCGCGGGCGTAGTGGAATATGTATTGCTGCAGTATGCCGCTGTTCGGGCCGAGCGCGGCTATCTGCCGTTCCAGCTCGCTCTTTTGCGGCTCGCTCCCACCAAAGTACATAAGCCGCATCGCCCTCTTCATCCATACATCCATAGGAAATGCGTCGGTATGCCCGAGCGAAAACAGCAGCACGCAATCCGCGACCTTTGGCCCGACGCCCGGAAAGCGCATAAGCTCCTTCTTGGCCTCCGTCGTTCCGATATTCCGCAAGGCTTCGATATCATAGCCGTCCGCTACCATAGCGGCGGTCTTTTTTATGTACGGCGCACGGTAGCCGGAGCCTATACCCTCAAGCTGCTCAACTGTAAGGCCAGCGATCATCTCCGGCGACGGGAAGGTATAATAGCCCTGCCTTTTTTCGCCGGCCAGAACACACAGCCTTTCAACTATGCCGGTTATGCGCTTTATATTGTTGTTTGCGGAAATTATGAAGCTGATAAGCGTCTCGAACGGCTCCTGATTGAATAGATGTATTCCACCGGCATAATCGAGGCAGGGAGCCAGTATCGCATCGTTTCTTACGTTATCCTCTATTGCCGCATAATCCCTGTAAAGGTCAAAATAATCGAGCCAGAAGCCTATGTCCCCATCCGTGCCCGGCGTTATGGTAAGCCTGTCATTTTCCTGCCTTACGTCAGCGCCCTTGTTCCCCGCAACGCCGAACCAGCCCCCGTCCTTTTCCCTCCAGCGGAAGGCCTGACCGCAGGTGCATGAGCGCGCAAGGTCAAAGCAGCGCACACCGGAAACGGTTATTGTATCATTTCTCAGGCAGATATCCATAAACTTCCTTTGCAAAAACGACCCCGTTCAAAAGAACGAGGCCGCTTATCAGCTTTTATTACTCAGCAGCTTCCTCAGCATATACGCTGACTTCCCTGCGGCCGAGATGCTTGGTCTCGAAACGCACGATACCGTCTGCCTTTGCGAAGAGGGTATCATCCTTGCCCAGACCTACATTTACGCCGGGATGGAAGTGAGTGCCGCGCTGGCGAACCAGTATGTTGCCGGCGAGGACGAACTGACCATCAGCACGCTTGGGACCAAGACGCTTGGACTCGGAGTCACGACCGTTCTTGGTGGAGCCGCCGCCCTTCTTATGAGCAAAGAGCTGCAGATTGATGTTCATCATCGTGTTACACCTTCCTTTCTGATATTTTGATGTAATCACCATAGGTAGCGGCAATGGATCTCAGACCCAATGCCATAGTTTCCAAAATGATCTGTGCCTTTTCGCACTCAGCCTCCGTTACATCTGCGGGGAGCATGAGATACATACTCGCCTCTGTTATATCGAGCGCAGGCTGAATCCCTATCAGCTCCGTTATGCCAAGAGCCGCGGTCTGCGTCAGCGCGGATACCGCACTGCAAACTATGTCGCTGCCCTCGTCGGCATATCCCGTATGTCCCTCGGCCTCAAAGCCGATGAGACCGGAGCCGTCGCGAATAAGCGTTAAGTGCGTCATGCTTTAGCCGATGGACTCGATCTTGACCTTGGTGTAAGGCTGACGATGTCCCTGCTTCTTGCGGATGTTCTTCTTGGGCTTGTAGTGGAATACTATAACCTTCTTGCCCTTGACCTGCTCGAGAACGGTAGCCTTGGCAGAAACGCCCTCTACTACGGGCTTGCCGACCACGACCTCATCGCCGCAAAGCATCAATACTTCGAAATTGACCTCAGTACCTACTTCGGCATCCAGCTTTTCAACGAGGATCTCGTCTCCGGCCTCTACCTTGTACTGCTTGCCACCGGTACGGATGATAGCGTACACGTCCTGTACCTCCTTCTTCAAATCTCGCCCATATTCGGCGGCGGAAAAGCCCGCACTTACCAAGCCGATACGGAGCGGCTTACCGAGTAATGATATCATGGTGAAAGCCCCGTGTCAAGGCAAAAAAACGGCATTTATTGCGTTATGCTGATTTCCCTTCCGTTGCAGGTAAGAAGCACCTCGCCCTGCCTTGTAAGTATTATATCCGTGCCCGCATCAGAAAGTGCGCGCAGCGTTTTTTCCTCCTCCGGATTCTTTTCGGAGCTTGTTATCAGGGCTGACTGTGCGCCGACCCGCCCAAAAAGCTCCGGCAGTATTTTTTCATATTTGCCGTGGTGCGGTACCTTTAGGAAATCGTAACCCTCGCTGTTCAGGCTGTCCATTATGTCCGCTATACGCTCCTTCTCAATGTCTCCCGTAAAGAGCAGACTGTTTTCCCCGTAAAACACCTCTGTAACAAGGGAAGAATTGTTGTTTGGGTCCTTTTCGTATTCCTTGCCCGCCGGGTGTATTTTAAGCGTTGCGCCGCCCAGTGCAAGCTCTGTATAACTATTTATCATAACTATATCCGCCCCTGCCCTCTCTACCGCCTCAATACAGGCCGCGGCCTCCTCGCTCTCCTTTGAGTATTCCGGCCGAAGCAACGTTTTTACCTCGAATTGCTGAACGATCTCCGGCACGCCTCCCGCGTGATCCCTGTCAAAGTGCGTCACCATGAGGTAATCTATGCTGTCTACGCCGAGCTCGCTCAGCCGCCTCGCTACCTCCGCACCGTCCTTTGCCGTGCCGGCATCCATCAGCATATTTTCACCGCCGCATTCAAAATAAAAGGCATCCGCCTTGCCAACGTCAAAAAACCTGACCGTAAGGCTCTCCTTGCTGCCCGCATCGCCCGTGCAGCCCGAAAAAAGCAGCAGCGTCGCTATAACGGCAATCAGGCGTTTCATTATTTTCCCTCCTTATGTACCGGTTTTCCACTATGGTATCATTCATTTCTTCGCTTCTCAACGGAAAAAATTTAAACAAAATTTGAACTTGCTCTTCCTTCGCCTTTCAGCATTATTCCGCTTTTTTGTCGCGCATTGTTTTTGCTTGGCAGGGCAATGCTACTCATAGCGGCAGACAAGGAGGGCATAGGCTATGGCTGTGAACAAGGTTGAAATATGTGGGTTGGATACATCCAAACTGCCAATGATGACATACGAACGCAGCACCGAGCTGCTTAAGAAGATAAGCCAAGGAGACGAGGAGGCGCGCGATACCTTCATCAGGGAAAATCTTCGGCTGGTGCTCAGCGTTATCCAGCGCTTTTCCGGCCGCGGCGAACAGATGGACGACCTGTTTCAGGTTGGCTGTATCGGGCTGATAAAGGCCATAAACAACTTTGACCTTGCCTATGAAGTGAGGTTTTCAACCTACGCAGTACCGATGATAATAGGCGAGGTGCGTCGGCACCTTCGTGACAACAACCCGCTCCGCGTCAGCCGCTCGATACGGGATACCGCCTACCACGCCCTTCAAGCCCGCTCGCAGCTGCTGGATCAAACAGGGCAGGAGCCGCACATAAGCGACATAGCCAAGGCCATGGGCGCAAAGGAGGAGGATATCGCCTTTGCGCTGGATGCGATACAGGATCCCGTTTCGCTCTATGAGCCGATATTCCACGACGACGGTGACGCGATATATGTCATGGATCAGCTCAGGGACGAAAAAACCTCTGAGGAGGACTGGCTCACCCACGTTGCGATAGAACGCGGCATGGATAAGCTGTCCAAGCGGGAGCAGAGCATAATAAAGCTGCGTTTCTTTCAGGGGCGCACCCAAATGGAGGTCGCGGAGGAAATAGGCATAAGTCAGGCTCAGGTCTCCCGCCTTGAAAAAAACGCCCTGAAACACATGAAAAAATATGTATGATATGTGCAAATATTCACCTGTTTAAGTTTCTTCGAGCAGATGCTTGATTTCCGCAATGTACTCCTCCTCTATGGCGGTGACCCGGTGCTGCTTCATATGGATCAGCACACAGTCCATATTTACATCGGCATCGCGGAGCGGCAGGAAGCGTATGCCCTCGATGCAGGCGGAGTTCGCCCCGAGGTTGAGGCCGATATAATAAGCATTCGTTGCGCGTAGCAGGTCGTACAGCGCGGCGCGGTCGCTGACGAGTATGCGCTTTGCAACGGTGCGGTAGTCATAGCTGTTAACGCCGGAGCAGTACAGCAGCGGCGATATGTCGCTCTGCGCCATCGTTGCGTGCGGCAGGTTTATCAGCTGCTCAACGCTGACAGATTCGCCCCCAGCTATCGGGTTCTGTTCCCCCATGAAGATATACGGCTGCCTTGTTGCAAGAACAGTGAAGCTGAGCTCCCGGCTTTTTGCGGCAGCCTGCCAGTAATCCCTCTTATCGCTGGATGAAATGAGTATTCCGAGGCTGAACAGGCCGTCGTAAACCTGATCTATGACCTCCTCCTGTGAGCCCTCCGCAAAGCAGATATTCTGAAACTCGCTGTCCGCATGGCGTTTATATATATTTATCATCGCGCGGTTTGACACCGCAAAGCGGACGGACGCAACGCTCAAATGCAGAACGTCCGGCTTGTAGCCCGAAAAATAGGTTTCTTCAAGATGCCTGTATTGAACATCCAGCTTGGCGGCATGGTTAAGAAACTCCTGACCCTGATGTGTCGTTTCTATGCCGGTGCTGGATCTTGTAAAGATCTGTATGCCGATTTCCTCCTCAAGTTCCTTTATGCCGCGGCTCAACGAGGACTGCGAAATATAGAGCCGTTTTGCCGCACGGTTGATCGATCCGCAGCGGCTGACCTCAAGTGCATGACGAATATAGTTCATATTCATGGTTTTCACGTCCCCCTTTGTTATGTTAATGATTTGGTCTGCCCGTTATGCTTATTTCGGATATCCATTATTCCAGCAGGCAATAACCCGGGCGGTATTTAGTGCTTCTTTCATGGTTTGTTATAGATATAATGAAGCGAAAACAGAACATACTTTATAAATTATGCCTTAAATTCAGTATATCACAGCTTTTGATATGTGCAAGACATAAAAATAACGCTGTTATGCGTTTTAGAGATAACCTATATCCGGTTTTGCAATTACCACTTGCCGTCGTTTTTCTGTTAGGCTGACTTTGAAAGACAGCCGCACAGGTTCGCAGCACACTTCGAGGGCGGCAAACGGAACACACACTACTATCACATCAGTTTTGGAGGACATCGAATGTACGACATCTTGATTCGAAACGGCACGATAATCGACGGCGACAACGCTGCCCCTTACCGCGCGGACGTCGCTATCGTAGGCGACGAGATCGTTAAAATCGGCAGCATCGACGAGCCCGCAGCCCGCGTTATCGACGCGACAGGGAAGATCGTCACCCCCGGCTTTATCGACATCCACTGTCACTCTGACGCCATCGTTTTCCACGAGGCAAAGAACCCTCTGCGCCTGCGGCAGGGCTTCACTACGGAGCTCATAGGCAACTGCGGCATTTCCGCAGCGCCTGTAAACCCCAAGAATCTCGATCTTTTGAGCAAATACTGCAATCCGTTTTTCTCCAACGTACCCGTTCCGTATAACTGGACCAGCTACGGTGAATTTCTCGATCAGGTCGAGGCTCATCACCCGATGCTGAACACCGCGGGGCTTGTGGGTCACGGCTCGCTGCGCATCGCCGTTTCCGGCTTTGAAGCCCGCCCGCTTACGGATGAAGAGATGGAGACCATGGACAACCTTCTGGCAGAGAGCATGGAGCAGGGTGCCTTCGGCCTCTCCTCCGGCCTCATCTATCCCCCGGGAGTTTTTGCAAATCAGGATGAAATGCTGCATCTTGCGCGCGTGGTAAAGGCGCACGGCGGTATCTATACCTCCCACATGCGCAGCGAGAGCAGCGAGCTCATCGAGGCCGTTCAGGAGACCATTGATCTGGCCGAAAAGACCGGCGTCAGCGTTGAAATCTCCCACCACAAGGCGCAGGGCATCAAGAACAAGGGCAAGCCAAAGGAAACTCTGCGCCTTATCCACGACGCAAATGCCCGCGGCCTGAATGTCACCTGTGATGTATACCCCTACAATGCCGCCAGCACCCAGTTCAGCGCATGCCTGCCGCCGTGGTCGCTTGAAGGCGGCGTGGACAAGCTCGTTGCCCGCTGCTCCGACCCCGAGACCAGAGCAAAGATCATCGCAGACGTAAAGAACGAGAACCCGCCCTATGAAAACTTCTTCCAGTATGCCGGCTCCTGGAATCGCGTGCTCATCAACGAGTGCAGCGTAAAGGCATACGAGGGCAAGACCGTTCAGCAGATCGCCGAGGAAAACAACGAGGATCCTTACGAGATGGCGCTCGACATCATCAAGAACAGCGAAAACAACGTTATGATGATCGTCTTCACCATGGACGAGGAGGATATCTCCCGCATACTGCAGGATCCCTACTCCATGGTCTGCACCGACGGTTTCCCCGGCCTTGGGCCTTATCACCCCAGATACACCGCCGCATTTGTCCGCGTGCTGGAAAAATACGTAAAGCAGGAATACCTTCTCTCGCTCCAGCAGGCCATATACAAGATGACCGGTATGCCGGCGGACAAGATCGGCCTCAAGGACCGCGGCCGTATCGCAGAGAACATGAAGGCAGACGTGGTCGTTATGGATCTTGCAAAGCTCCACGACAACGCTGACTATGTCGCCTATAACGCCCTTGCTGACGGCATAGACTACGTACTCATCAACGGCCATATCGCCGTTGACGACGGCAAGTTCAACAACATCTGCGTTGGCCGTGTGCTGCGCAACCAGCACTAAGCACCTTTGCTAAGAGGCGTATGCCTGATTAGGTGGAAATAGGGTTTCCCCCGGCGCAATACACGGCGGGAAACCCGCAACCGGAAATTTTATGAGAAAAATGGAGGGATTAACTAAATGGAAGTCGAAAAGAAACGCATTGATCCTGAAAGCAGAGACTATGACCTCAAAAAGGACATCGACGTTGACCCCCGCTTTAAGGTTTGCCTTCGTGAAATGTGGATCAGCTTTGGCGTGTTCGCCGTGTTTGCGGCCGTAATGCTGTATGTGATTTTTATCGTGGGCGGCGGCGACCCGAGGCAGTTTAGCTACATTATGGGTATGCCCGCCTGGTACTTCTGGGTATTCGTGGTTTGCGCCGTAACAGCCGTTGTCGTTGCTGTTGTTCTCGACAGGTTCTTCACTCATATGAGTCTTGAATCCATCGGCGACATCGAAGAAAAGAAACAGTAATCAGTACGCTGGTGACACAATAGGAGGAAATCATATGGTAGTTTCTACACCTACAAAGCTAATTATAATTCTGGTCTTCGTCCTCTATACTGCGGCTCTGCTCATCGTCGGCTGGCTCTATAAGAAAAAGCTCGACTCGCAGAAGGGCGAGTTTACCGATAACTTCTATACCGGCGGCCGCGCAATGGGCGCGCTCCTCGTTGCCATGATGGTTGCAGCCGGAATCTGCTCCGCCGGCACTTTCATCGGTTCCCCCGGCAAGATCTACAGCGGCGGCCTCTCCTGGGCGGCTGTTGTCCCCGGTCAGATGCTCATGAACCTTATGGTTCTCGGCGTTGTCGGCAAAAAGATCGCAATCGTATCCCGCCGTTCCAAGGTATCTTCCTTTGTCGGCCTGCTCTTTGACCGCTACAACAACAATAAGCTCCTCGCCGTCATTTCCTCGGTCGTTCTGCTTATATTCGTCGGCTACTACACCGCTTCGCAGTTCATCGGCGGCGGTCGCCTCTTTGAGGTCATGACCGGCATTCCCTATTGGGTAGGTCTGGTCGCCTTCACGATAGTCGTTATGGTTCTTGCGGCGTTCAGCGGCCTGCAGGGCGTTGCTGCCGCAACGGTCATTCAGGGCTGCGTAATGACGCTGGCCTGCTTCCTGCTCCTCTTCCTAGGCTTCGGCTACTGCGGCGGCGAGCAGGCGTTCCGCAACCTTGCGGAAATGAACCCCGATCTGGTTTCCGGCAAGGCACTCTACAGCCCGCTAATGGTTCTGAGCTACTTCATGACCTTCGGCTTCTTTAACCCCGGATATCCCCACGCCGTTATCGGCTGCATGTCCTACAACAGCACCCGCAAGATGAACACCGCGATCAAGATCGGCGTTGTTCTCGTCGCCATCTGGAGCCTCAGCCTGTCTCTGCTGGCCGGTACCATACGCAACGCGTTCCCGGATCTCGCCGTTTCTGACTATGCGCTGCCCACGCTGGCCGTTGCCGCGCTGCCCCACTGGGTCGCCGGATTGACCCTCGCAGGCGTCGTTGGTGCGCTGCAATCCACAGTTGGCACGATGGTCATAGTTATGAGCGCGGCGGTCGTTAAGGATCTGTATCAGTCCGTCATTAATCCCGACGCAACGCCCAAGACCATGAAGAACCTGACCACAGTTTCCACTGTCGTGATCACTCTGGTCATCTTCGTCCTCTCCCTAACCCCTCCAGATAACCTCCAGAACGTGGTTATCTACGCCGTCGGCGGCATGGTCTCCGCATTCTACATCCCTCTGATGCTCGGCCTCTACTGGATGCGTGCAAACGAGTGGGGCGCTCTTGCCGGTATGGTCGGCGGCCTCGTAACCTACCTGCTGAACGGCATGGGCATCGTAAACTGGAGAATGGGCATGGAATCCATAGTGATAGGCGTGCTTGTGTCGCTGGTGCTCACCATCGTAGTAAGTCTCATAACACCGAAATCTCCTTACCGCATAATCGACAGCTGGTTCTCACGCAACCCGCTGTACATGAAGGATAATGCATAAAAGCCAGTATAACCAGTATAAAACACGGGCGGCCACAAGGCCGCCCGTGTTGCGTTTTGTCAGTTTGCTTATGCAAGGTGTATTAAGGTTGCTATTACGATAAACACAATGCTTAGTCCCCATTCTATAAGAGCCAGCTTTATGGCAAACTTGAACCACTGAACAAAGCTGATCCCGCCGGCACCTATACAAGCGTTAGTCGTAGAGCTGGTAGGTATAACACAGTCCGAAAATCCGGCTGCACACTGGAATGCCACTACCGCAGTTTGGGCAGTAATGCCGGTCATCTGAGCGAGAGGCCCCATGAGCGGCATTACCAGAGCCGCAAGGCCACTGCCCGAAGGGACAAACAAATTGATGATTATATTCATGAAGAACATACCGACAGCTATAAGCGATGGCGGAAGCATGGAAAGCACGCTCGCAAGACTATTCAATATCGTATGGAATATCATTCCCTGTTCCATTACTATCAGTATACCACGCCCCATGCCGATCACGAGGCAGGCAAACATCATCGACTTGCAGCCGTTTATGTATATTTTACATAGGTCGTTTCCCTTTATTCCGCCAACAATTCCGGCTATGATGCCCATCGCCAAGAATATCGGAGCCATTTGGCTAGCAAACCAGTCCATCTTCAGCGCGCCGTATATTATCACGCCGAATCCGGCCACCATCACTATCAACACCAGTATATTTCTTACGCTGAACTTGGATGGTATTGAAGACTGTACGCTTTCGTCCTCCGGTGCAGGCAGTGTCTTTTCAAGTGAATAGCAGCAGCTCTTGCTTGGATCCTTCTTCACGCCTTCAGCGTACCTTATAACGTAAAGTGCAACTGCTATAAGTATTACAATGTGCATGATTATTCTGTACCAAGCACCGGAGAATATCGGCAGGCCGACTATTCCCTGAGCAACAGCAGTTGCATAAGGATTGAAAGTGCCCACAGAGCTGCCGACAAATGCTCCGCACATCACCATTGCAACGCCCGTAATGCTGTCATAGTGCATTCTGCGCGCAAGGGCAATGCATATAGGAACAAATATCACGCACTCCGCATCAAATCCTATCAGTCCCCCCAGCACAGAAAACATCAGCATTACAACGAAGATTATCCACTTTTCCTTGCCTGCCAAGGATATTACCAATTTGTTTGTAAGTATGTCTATAGTTTTTGTCTCATTAATGACCGCAAACGATCCTCCGGCTATCATTACAAAGAATATCAGCGATGCCATCGAAACCAGCCCGCTGGGTATGGCGTTGAAAAACTGATACAGGTTCACCGGGCTCTGCTCTACTCTGTGATATGTTCCGGGCACCAATATTGCGCGACCCGATTCGTTCACTGCCGTATCAAACTGACCGGCCGGAACTATATAGGTCAGCACCGCGCATATCATGAGGATTACAAAAATAAGCAGATAAGTGTGCGGCGGCTCCTTCGTTAGGAGCTGAGAAAAAGACATCTTTTTAGTGTTGCCATTCATTGTTTTCTTCTCCTTTTAGTAAATCACATCATTGACGAATGTTCAAACGCATTATGTAAAAGCGAAACGCCGTTTTCAGCGGCAAGCATCCCCTTGGCATATACGGAGTCTATCTCCAGCCCGTCTCTTAGCAGTATCAAGTCGGCGTCCTGACCCTCTCGTATAACGCCCTTTCTCGGGTACATCCCTATCGACTTCGCCACATTGGTAGACACTACTCTTATTGCAGTTTCAAGCGGCAGCTTTTCCTTAAATACGATGTCTTTAAATTCTGCAAGCATGGACTCCACCGTTGTCACAAACAATCCCTTGAATTTTCCGTTTTCATCGTACACAGCCATGCTGCCGTTCGCATCCGAGCTCATAGTAATACGCTCTATATCAACGCCCGCATCTAGGCAGCGCCTCACCGCCTCGCTTGGCTTTACCGCATTTGGTAACCCATATTCCGGCCCTATTCCGGTCGTTATATCTATTGTGCCGCCCATCTTCGCAAACTCTATGGCATCCGCAAACAGCTCTTTATCCCGGTTTACATGAGTTGGGACGAGCAAATACGGCGGTATCTCAGTTTCCCGTATTATGTCCTTAAGCATACTCAGCCCGCGGGCGCCAACTCCCATATGGATATGTGTATATCCTCTTTTGCCTCCCGCCAGCCCGCCTGTATAAGCCTGAGCTGCGAACTGCTCGATCATCGCTCTTGTTGGCTGAGATGATCTCCTGTCGGATATCGCAGTCTTCGCCCCTATGACCTTATCTATAAATATCATATCTCGGCGTACGGAACCGGTCAGCGTGGGGGACGGCATTTCAAATGAGCCGGTCAGCATTCTTGCCGTTATCCCCTCCTCTTCCAATGCGCAGGTTTTTGCATAGAGTGCTTCTATGTTGCGCGCCGTACCATCAGTGCCATGCAGGGCGACTATCGTGGTTATTCCGTGTTTAACGATGTTGCTTATTTGCATTTCAGGAGTTCGCGTAGCAAAACCCGCCTCGCCGCCCGCCCCAATCACATGGACGTGCTGATCCACAAAGCCCGGCACCAGCTTTTTACCATCGGCGTCAACGATCTTAATATTCAACTCAGAATAATCGCCAATTATACTGTCGGCAATTTTGATCACCTTTTCTCCTTCAATCAGAACATCCTTTCTGCCTATCGGTTCAGGCGAATATACATCGGCATTACGTATCAGTAGCATTCCTTCGCTCCTTTTGTGTGAATTGTCAAATTTCATAAACGAACTGTATATGCATCTGCTTATGACGTCCTAAGCGGACACACTTTATTAACACTATAATATTATAATGTTTTGTTTTAGTCAACAGCAATCTGACAGAAGAACAGCCGGACACGTAAATATACGGCTGCGTCTATTTATATATCTGGCTTTCGTTTATTGTATATCTGTGACTTACCGTTTTTCCCCCAGCCTTAAAATTGGCTATATAAAACACCGTATAGTCCTGCACTCTGCCAGTTCTGTCCCTCGAGGTGCGCTCCACCACCATTAGCGGCATGGGATAACCCTTGTACGGCGGAAATATTCCATCAAGCTCCTGTATGGCAAGGTCGGCATGCACCTCATCTACGGCATCCACCATATGCAATCCCAGCTTTCCTTCCAGCAAAAAACGCCAGAACTGTATATCTCCCGCTTCTTTAATTTCGTCATAAAAGTCGGTGTCGGGCAGATAATGCTTTGAAAGCTGTATCGGCACATCCTTAAACCAACCCTCCCGCTCAACGTATATGACCTCTGCACCCGGCACAACAGAAAGTTTTTCAGCCAGCTCTTCGTTTGCCTTAATGAGCTCAATGCATCTTGTTTTGTATACCCATTTATCCCTCTCGTCATACAGCGCCCCGGTAAAGCCTACAAGATCCAGCCTGAAATCGGACGCGCCGCTTGCCCGGACAAAGGTCCCCTTGCCCCTACGCCTCTCTACCAGCCCCAGCTGCTCCAGCTGCCCCATCGCCTGACGAACAGGAGCCAAGCTGCAATGATATTGCTCCATCAGTCTCTTTTCGCTTGGCAGAAGATCGCCCCTTTTGTAGTTTCCATCTGCTATCAGCTTAAATATGTCGTGGTATATCCGTTCGTGTAAAAGCATATGTACCCCAATATTATTTCTTTGCTGCAGCATACAGCATTGCATTTTTAATACCACACGTTATCTACACTCGTGTTACCCGCTTATCATACATACGCAGCGAGCCGTTATGCACTCAAGGCTCCCCTCGGGACCCGTGTGCTCCGGCGTAGTGGCTTTTACGCTGACAAGCACTTCGCCGCAGCCTATGGCACGGGCTATGCTGCGGCGCATGTCGTCTATATACGGCGCGAGCTTAGGCTCCTGCGCTATTACCGTGGCATCAACTGAGCTTACGGAATAGCCCTCGCTGCTGACGCGGCTCCATGCCCGCTCAAGCAGCAGCAGTGAATCTATATCCTTGTATTCCGGCGAGGAATCCGGAAACATCCCGCCTATGTCCCCCAACGCGGCGGCGCCAAGCAGCGCGTCTATCACAGCATGAATGAGAACATCGGCATCCGAATGACCCAGCAGGCCAAGCCTAAACGGTATTTCCACACCGCCTATCACAAGCCTTCTCCCCTCGGTAAGCCGGTGGGTATCTTCACCATAGCCTATGCGCTGCCTTTGCGTGAGCCGCTCAAACATTTCAACATCCTCTGTCGCGGTCAGCTTTTGGTTCATTATGCTGCCCATTGAATAATGCACCTCCCTGAAAAGCCGCCTGTACAGCGCACAGTCGTCGGTCGCCTGTATGCCGCTTTTCCTTGCCGCCTCGTATGCGGCCATTATCCGCCTGTATTCAAACGCCTGCGGTGTCTGCGCAAGCATTATGCCGCTCCGGTCAACTATTTCACCGTCTCTCCACATGGTATCCCGTGCGGGTATTGCGGCGACGCCGCTGCCGTATTCTTCAGCAGAGCGTATGCTGTCTCTGATGATCTCCTCGCTGACCAGGCACCGCGCTCCATCGTGTATCAGAGCTATGTCGCAATCCGCCTTAATAAGGGCGTTGTATACCGAGTCTCCGCGCGTTTCGCCGCCACCAACAAGCCTAACGCCGTACATTTTCTTCAGAGACTCCGCCTCCTGTCTTGTGGCATCCGAGACGGCGATTATTATATCCGTCACTCCGGCGCTCATCAGCGCCTCAACAGAGCGGCGCAGCACCGTTTTGCCGCCAAAGACCATCGTCAGCTTATCCCTGCCCATTCGCCGCGAGGCTCCCGCCGCAGGAATTATACCTGTTACCTTCATTCCTCTCCGCCCCGAGATATCAACTCGTACATTTCCGCTGCTGCGGCCTTTGTCGTAAACTCCTGAACGCTCGTTACCTTTACTACGGTGTGCCTGCCGCCCATGAGTATATCCAGCGTATCTCCCTCCTTTACCTCGCTCGAGGGCTTTGCGACCTTGCCGTTTATCTGTATCCTGCCCAGCGACGCCGCCTCGCTTGCGACCGTTCTGCGCTTTATTATCCTTGATACCTTCAGGTATTTATCTAGACGCATGTACGTCCTCCCAAAATATGTTTTTAATTAGCTTACCACATGCGGGGCAAAAAAACAAACCGGGCTTTCGCCCGGTCTGCCGTTTTCAGCTTTGTTTAGCCAACGGGCTCGGAGGAGTTGTAGGCTACGCTGCGTATAAGCTCTTCATTTAGAGATACGCTGCCGTCGTTCTTCCAGGTCTCCAGCATCTGGTTCCATTCCTCCTGCTGTGCATCGTCAAGGAGCAGCTCGCGTATAGCGTCCTTTACGTCATCAAGAGGAATTTCGCCGGCCGGCTCATCGGAAAGATAGTAGAGTATATGTACGCCGTTATCATCCTTTATAGGCTTTGTATACTCGCCCAGCTTGAGCTTTGCAAAGGCTGCCTTAATCTCGTCGCTCCAGTCATAGCTGCTGCTCTTCTGGCTTATCAGCAGCCCCTTTTCCGGCGCGTTTGTCTCGTCAGAATATTCCGCTGCAACATCCTCCAACTTTTCGCCGGCCTGCAGCTTTGCATACGCCTCATTCGCCTTTTCAACGGAGGGTTTGAAGTACTCGTCCAGCAGCTTATCCGCCTCGGCCTTCGCCGCCTTATATTCCTTCTTTATCTCGTTCAGCCTTGCGGCACCCGTGCCGCCCTCCACCTGCACGGTAAAGGCAAGCTCGCCGTACTCGCTCTCGAGGTTCTGCATCTCGTCAAACTTGTTGCTGTATTCCTCGGATATCGCGTCGGTCGGGGTTATCAGTATCTCCAGCACTCTGCTGTATCCCTCGGGAGTATACAGCACCGGAGAACCGCCGTAAAGCTCCTCAGTCTCCTTTGCGGACTTATACCCCTCCGGATCTTCGTCATAGTCTGCCTTCTGCTGCTCAAGGTTTTCGTCATACCAGCTTTGTATGCTGCTGTCGGATACCGTTACATCCTTTACCATTTCCTCGCGGAAGGCCCCGCCTATTGCGTTTTCAATGTAGTTTTCCTGTATCCACTCGCCGAACTCATCGGCAGTCATGCGCTCGCCGGCGTAGCTCTCCGCCTGATCCGCAACGTACTCCGCAGTCCTCTCCTCAACGTTTACGCTGCTGTCGTCCTCTGCATCGCTCTCCGCCTGTGCTTTGCACTCTTCAACGATGCTTTCAAGGTCTTCCTGTGCGTTTTTCTCTATCTCGGCAAGCTTTTCCTCGCTAAGCTGGTTAAAGCCTGCCTCCGCCGCCTGATAAGCTATTATCTCGTTGAGCACGAGAGCATCTATCACGTCATCCTGAAGCTGCTGTGTCGCTTCCTCGTCGGTGGATATGTCATAGCCCATCATGGCGTAATAGCCCGCATACAGATCAAAAAGCTGCTTGTACTCGCTGAATGCAACTTCCCTGTCACCGATAGTGGCGACCGCCACGTCTGCATCTGCCGCCGATGTGTCGCTCGTGCTCGAGGTAATGCTGATGCATCCTGCCGTTGTAAGCATCATGGCAATTGCCAGCGCCGCCGCGAAAATTTTCTTCATTATGTCTTTTTCTCCTATCCTTGGGCATTTTAGCCTGAGCCTACCCATGCTTTGCTCGTTTGATTATAGCTTTATTTACTTGTCTATGCAATCCGCAAGCATGTAAACAATCTGTGTCAGCTCGCTGCACAACTTTTTCACATCAGCCTTCGGCCGTCGTATCACGACCGCCGGCGTTTCCTCCGGCAGCACCGCAGCGCCCGAGATGGAATTTGCCGCCGCAAACAGCTTTGCCCCGTTCATCGGCGCCTCCGGGTCAAAGCTGATGCATATTTCACCCTCTCTGACCATGAGCCGCTGTATGTATGCTCGCTGCGCCTCCTCCTTTATAAGCGCTATGAATATCAGGTTCTGAACCTCCTCGGGTATGTCGCCATACCTGTCGATAAGCTCATCCTGTACGTCGTATACATCCGCCTGCGCCGTTATAAAGGCTATGCGCTTGTACATCGAAAGCCGCTCTGCCTCCCTCGGTATATAGCCCTTGGGTATGTTTGCGGAAATAGGTATTTCCACGACAGTCTCTATATCCTTCGGCAGCTCCTCGCCCTTTGCCTCCCGAACGGCGCTGTCAACAATCTTGCAGTAAAGGTCGTAGCCTATGGCCTCCATATGCCCGTGCTGCTCCGGCCCCAATAGGTTGCCCGCGCCGCGTATTTCAAGGTCTCTCAGCGCTATCTTAAAGCCGGAGCCGAACTGCGTAAGCTCCCGTATCGCAATCAGCCGCTTTTCCGCCGTTTCGCTCATGGCCTTGTTCGGCCGGTAGGTGAGGTAGGCATACCCCAGCCTTACACCGCGCCCAACGCGCCCCCTGAGCTGATACAGCTGCGAAAGCCCCATAGCGTCCGCATCCGCTATTATTATGGTGTTCACGTTCTGTATGTCCAGCCCGCTCTCGATTATGGTGCTGCAAAGCAGAACGTCGTAGTTATGCTCCATAAACTCCAGCATGGTGTTTTCCAGCACCCGCTCATGCATCTGCCCATGCGCGAAGCACACCCGTGCCTCCGGCACCAGCTCCCTGAGCTTGGCCGCAAACTGCTCCATATTGCGAACGTTATTATATACGAAATACACCTGCCCGCCGCGGCCGATCTCCTTTAGTATCGCCTCCCGCACGACAGGCTCGCTGTACTCCATCACATAGGTCTGCACCGGATACCGCTGCGAGGGCGGCGTCTCAATTACCGACATATCCCGTATGCCGGTCATAGACATATGCAGCGTTCTCGGTATCGGCGTTGCCGAAAGAGTAAGCACATCTACCGACTGGCGAAGGTTCTTTATCTGCTCCTTGTGCCCAACGCCGAAGCGCTGCTCCTCGTCTATTATCAAAAGGCCGAGATCCTTGAATTTTACGCTCTTTGAAAGCAGCTTGTGTGTGCCGACCACGACATCTACGCTGCCGTTTTTCAGCCCTTCGATTATCCGTTCCTCTTCCTTTGCCGTTTTAAAGCGGGAAAGCAGGGCAACGTGAACGGGGAAGCCATCGAACCTCGCGGCTATGGTGTTATAGTGCTGCTGCGCTAATATCGTCGTCGGCACCAGTATTGCGCACTGCTTGCCGTCCATCACCGCCTTGAACGCGGCACGCAGCGCGACCTCCGTCTTGCCGTAGCCAACGTCGCCGCAGAGC
Source organism: Acutalibacteraceae bacterium (assembly GCA_963640685.1). GTDB lineage: Bacteria > Bacillota > Clostridia > Christensenellales > CAG-138 > SFEL01. The sequence goes on along the minus strand of CAVIAA010000001.1, from coordinate 116,819 downwards.
AGCCTATCCATCACTTTGCCGCTCTCCATATCCGCCTTTATTTCCTCAATGCATGTGAGCTGATCCGGCGTGGGCTCGTATGGAAAGCTGTCCTCCAGCTTGCGCTGCCACGGCGTATCCGGTGAAAACCTGAAGCCCTTGAGCTTTTGCCGCTCTCCATACAGGCGCACAAGGTCGAAGGCGAGCTTTTTTACGCTTTCGCGCGTTCTTGATACCGTCCTCTGCCACTCGCCGCTGCCCAGCTTTGAAAGGTGCTGCGCCGCCGTATCCTCGCCGCCGCCTATGTACTTTTGTACCCTGTCCAGCTGATCCGTAGGAATATACAGCTTATCCCCGCCCGAGTACACGAGGTGCAGATAGTCCTTTTGAACGCCGCCCACCGTGAGCGTCTCCACGCCCACAAAGCGGCCTATGCCGTGCAGCTCATGCACTACGAGGTCGCCTACGTTCAGCTCACTGAATACCAGCTGCGGCTTTTTATGCTTTTTTCGGCTGTCCGCAGGCCTTCGGTTTTCGGTGCCGTACAGCTCGTTTTCCGTTACGACCGCAAGCGACAGCTCCGGGTATTCAAAGCCGTGGTTCAGCTGCCGCTCGATTATCAGCACCTCGCCCGGCACAATGTCCCTATCCAGCTTTTCCTTTATCGGCACTATATGGTCGAGATCCAGCAGTCTGTCCTGAAGCCGCTTTGCGTGGCTGCCCGCGTATATCAGCACGCTGGTCTTGCTCTTTTTCCAGGCCTCTATATCCTCCGAGAGCAGCTCCTCCCGCCCGATGTATCTGGATATCGGTCTGGTATCGAACCTGAATATGCAGCGCTGACCGATCAGGTTATAGCTTCTGGTCAGCGCAAACATCATAGCGGTGCACTTCGTGTCCATCCGCTTTATCGTCTCGAGCGGAGATACCTCAAGACCGGCCTGCTCCGGAAGTATCTCGCCGGACTTGATAAGCGCAGATGCCCCATCCAGAAATTCCTGATAGGCGATCTTTCCGCTCTCCTCGAGCCTCGTCGGCTCGTCTATGAGTATTATCCACTCGCCGTCGATATAGTCAAAAAGGGTCTTCTCTTCAGGATACAGCAGCGGCAGCAGCGCAGCCGGGTTGCTCGGCCTTCCGCCCGCCTTCAGCAAAGAAGTAAGCTCGCTCTCCCCCCGCTTTTCCAGCAGCTTGACCGTCCTCTCCCGCGCTTTAGCCGTTATCGGGGCCTCCGTTCCCGGCGGGACGTCTATCTGCTCAACATTTTCCAGCGAGCGCTGTGTCAGCGGGTCGTATATCCTTATAGTATCTATTTCATCGTCAAAAAACTCTATCCTTGCCGGGTTTTCAGCGGAGAGCGGATATACGTCCACATAGCCTCCGCGCAGGCAGACCTGCCCCGGTGCCTCGCATACATCTACCCTTTCGTAGCCCGCGAGCACGAGCTCTGCGACCATATCTCGCGGTTCGATGGTTTGTGTCGTTTTGTAGCTGTGCCGGCTATCTCTTATCACCTCGGGAGAAGCCAAGCGCTGCATGAGCGCCTGTATGCAGGTAACAACGGTCATTTTCTCGCCCGATGATAGGGCGGACAGCACCGCCACCCTCCGCTCCTCTATTCCGTCCCTCGCAGCGAAGCCCTTTCCGGCAAGCGGTATTTCTCTCGTCGGAAAGTGTACGGATCGCACACCGTAGCAGGCGATGTCGTCGTTCAGTTTTGCCGCAGCGACCTCATTCGGTGCAACGAGCAGCACTGCCCTGTTTGCCGACAGCGCAGCCGCAACATGCCCCTTATGGCTTTCGCCGAGGCCAAACACACCGGCAGGACCCTCGCCCTTTAACACGGCTTCCTTGAGCCGCATATATTCCGGGTGCTTATCCAGTATTTTTATCAGCGGGTCAGTCACTTAATTCTGCTCCTCTTCCTCGTGCTGCGCTTCTTCTTGCTGTGCTGCTTCGTCCTGCTCCGGCTTTGGCGGTTTGGGCTTCTTTGGGCGCTTATTGTACCTCGCCTGTGCCTCCTGCAGCTCTCCGCCGACTATAAGCTCCGCCGCATCCGCCGCATCCTTTATGGCGGCTATGAGCTTTTCCCTGTCCTCCCCCTCCGGTGCGCCGAGGACATGGGCAATAAGCCCCTTTTGCCCGTCCGCCTTGCCTATACCTACACGTATCCGCGGAAAGTCATCATAGCCCAGCTGATATATGACGCTTCTCATGCCGTTGTGCGTGCCCGAGGAGCCGCCGCCCCGTATGCGTATGCTGCCCACGGGTATATCTATATCGTCATATATCAGCAGAAGCCGGTCATGCTCCGGCTTATACCAGCCGCAAAGCTCCATAACGCTCCAGCCGGATAAATTCATATATGTCTCGGGCTTTGCCAACACGACCTTTTCCGTACCGATATACCCTTCGCCAAAGACCGCCTTGAAGTTATGTCTTTTTATATCTATCCCGAATTTATCCGCCAGCACATCCAGCGTCATAAAGCCTACGTTGTGACGTGTATTCTCGTATTCTCTGCCCGGGTTGCCGAGGCCCACTATTATGAACACTTTTATTCCTCCATGTACACGAACATGCCCTCATATGCCCTGCATATGGGGGATATCGCCGTTTGTTTTCTTACGATTACATTATAATGCCGCCCGGCGCACCTTTGCAATAGCGCAAAAGCGGCACGCGCTATGGCGTGCCGCTGTGTAAAAGCGTCTTTGTCGTTCTCATTATCGCTTATCTTTCAGGCTCTATGAGACCGTAGTTGCCGTCCTTGCGTCTGTACAGAACATTTACCTCGCCGTCCTCCGCGTTTTCGAATACATAGAAGGAATGACCCAGCAGCTCCATTTGGAGTACCGCCTCCTCAACGTCCATGGGCTTGATCGCAAAGCGCTTTACGCGCACGACCTGATGCTCCTCTTCCTCCTCGTCCTCTACGGCATAACCTGCCTCCTCTGCGGCAAAGGCATCTGCGCGGAGATTCTTTTCGAGCTTGGTACGGTGGCGCACTATCTGCTTTTCAACCTTGGCAAGCACGGTGTCTATGGAGGCGTACATATCGCCGCTGACCTCCTCGCCGCGGATTATGCCGCCTGAATAGGGAATGGTTATCTCGACGATGTGGCGGTTCTTCTCTACGGAAAGCGTTACATGTACCTCCGTGTCTTCAGGGAAATACTTATCCAGCTTGGAGACCTTCTTTTTCACAAGGTCGCTGAGATAATCGGATACCTCGATGTTTTTTCCGTTGATAGAAATACGCATATTCATTTCCCCTTTCCCGCGCAGCGGCTCAAGCATGCTCGGTTCGCCGCGCTTTTCTCTTTTTTTGATTATACCATACTATGCGCCAAACGAAACGTACTTTTTTGTGAAAAAAAGTGCGGTGTTAGCGTTGGGGTAAAATCGCAGGGCTATTGCAACGGAGTACCTTTAGCCTTATAATTTATACGGCTTACTGCCAAAGCATTTTCAAGGAGTTGATACTGCTATGATGGATAAGGTCTTTGAACAGGCCTCCGCCGCGATAGACGAGCTTTTTGCCGCAGCGGATACCCTCAAAAAGGGCGATATACTGGTAATTGGCTGCTCGACCAGCGAGATAGTCGGCAAGCGCATAGGCTCCGGCTCCTCGGTTGAGGCCGCAAAGGCGGTCATGGATGCCGTGCTGCCCAAGATAAAAGCCAAGGGGCTTTACCTTGCGGTGCAGTGCTGCGAGCACCTCAACCGCTGCCTCGTAGTTGAGCGGGAGTGCATGGAGAAATACGACCTTCAGCAGGTATGGGTAAAACCGCAGCTTCACGCGGGCGGCGCCTTTTCAATGGAGGCCGTTGCGCAGTTTGACGACCACGTTATGGTCGAGGATCTAAAGGGCAAGGCCGCTGCGGGCATGGATATAGGCGGTACCCTCATAGGTATGCATATGCACCCCGTTGTGGTACCCGTGCACGCAAACACGAGGCACATAGGCGAAGCCAATCTTGTGATGGCGCGCACCCGTCCAAAGTACATTGGCGGGCCAAGAGCGGTATACGATGACCCCACCGTTCGCTAAGCATGCGTTTTTTCAGCTTTTCAGGGAATTTTTTCAAAAAATGAGTTGTAAAAAACTTTTGTATGCGTTATAATCAGCTTTAGTTATCCGGGTTGTCGGGTCTGTGGTTGCAAGTCGATGCCAGTCGCAGGCGAAACGATCCACATAAGCGGGCGCAATGCCGCCCGTGAGCATGGTGCGGCTTAGATGTAAGTCCGTCCGGGGTATACCCCGAGAGGAGCAGTAGTGGGCGGCGTAATTGCCTAGTAGCGAACCTTCCAGGCGGCGAGTGTGGGGGCAAAAACCAGGTCAGCCGAAGTCTCGGGTCACTAAAAAATATAATTATACAAGGGGATTGTAAACAAAATGTTCCAAGACAAGACTTTGGTATGCAAGGATTGCGGCGCCGAATTCATTTTCTCCGCGGGCGAGCAGGAGTTCTATGCTGAGAAGGGTTTCCAGAATGAGCCCATTCGCTGCAAGGCGTGCAGGAACGCTCGCAAGACCCAGCGCAACGGCGAAAAGGAAATGTATGACGCGGTATGCGCTCAGTGCGGTGCTCCCACCAAGATTCCCTTCGTTCCCAAGAACGACAGACCCATTTACTGCAGTGCTTGCTTCCAGGCTCGCAGGGCCAGCCGCTAGGCAACTCATCGCTTTCCCTTGCGAGGGCTAATATCCCCTATTACCGCAAAGCGGATATATCGGTGAATTAGTAAAAGCAAAATCAGGCTTCACAGCACAACGCTGCGAAGCCTTTTTTTCGGCCGCTTGACACCGGCGACTCCCATGCTATAATAAGATTAAGAATTATTCTTAAGTTTATCGGAGCAACTGAAATGATAAAATCCAAGCAGCGGGATATAATACTTGAGACCCTTGCAGCGCACCCCATTCACCCAACGGCGGAAGAGCTATACGCCGTGCTGAACGACAGCGGCGAAGCCGCAGTTAGCCTTGCAACGGTATACAGGAACCTGGGTCAGCTTGCGGATGCGGGCATGATACTGCGAATACCCGTGCCGGACGGGCCTGACAGGTTTGACGGCACGCTTGCGCCACATCACCATATGCGCTGTGAGCGCTGCAAAAGGGTAATAGACATACCTGCAAGCGCCGTGCCTGACGTTTGCGCATCGGCCTCCAAGCTCTCCGGGTTACACATTACCGGCTGCGACATACTCTTCCACGGCATATGCAAAAGCTGCGAGGATAAAAGCTAAAGCGCGTTTACCGCGCTTTTTTTGTTTTACATCAGCTGCGCCATCTCGGTTTTAAGCAGCTTTATTATCTGCTTTTCCAGCCTGCTTATATAGCTTTGCGATATGCCCATCATATCCGCGACCTGCTTTTGCGTATATTCTCTGTTTCCGCCTAGACCAAAGCGCAGCTCCATTATTTTCTTTTCCCTCGGCGTCAGCTTATCCATAGCGATTGCAAGCAGCTCCTTATCGACCGCATCCTCTATTCCCCGGTAAATAACATCGGCATCGGTTCCCAGTACATCAGATAACAGCAGCTCGTTTCCGTCCCAGTCCACGTTAAGCGGTTCATCCAGCGATACTTCCAGCTTGAGCCGGCAGCTTCGTCTCAAGTACATAAGTATCTCGTTTTCTATGCAGCGCGAGGCATACGTTGCGAGCTTTATCCTTTTGCCTGCGTCAAACGTATTTACCGCCTTGATAAGCCCTATTGTGCCTATGGATATAAGGTCCTCAACAGATACGCCGGTGTTCTCGAATTTTCTTGCGATATATACCACGAGCCGCAGGTTGCGCTCAATGAGTATATGCTTAACGTCGTCGTCACCGGCGCGCAGCCTTTCCATTATTTCCTCCTCTTCTTCCCGGCTGAGCGGCGGCGGCAGTGCCTCTCCGCTGTTTATGTAGAATATATCCCCACCGATAGCAGCATATAGCTTCGCCAGAATGCTCTTTACTGCATCAAACACCGTTTTTCTCCTTTCGCTCCTCTCTCAATTCATCCGGCAATGCCGCCGGCGGTATGAGCGCCGCCCTTATCGGCCGCCGCGCTATCGCCACCAGAATATCCGTTTCCTCCCCGGAAAGCCGCGCGCTCTCCGGCCGGAAGGCATACAGTATGCCGCTTCCGCCAACCGTTCCCGCCGGTATCGGTATTTCTCCCGTTTCCTCCGGCAGCCACGCTACCGCAACAGGCAGACCGCTCAGCGGGTCATACAGCCCGTTTCCGCTGTCCACCATTGCCGCCAACGTATACACTCTTTCCCCGTGCCTTACCATGAGCGTAAGCCCTTCACCGTTGGCTCTTCTGCGGCGCAGCGCCCTCGCCGCCCTCGGCAGCAGTGCCCCCATAATCGCCGTAAGCAGCATTATTCTAAGCGGCACACTCCCCGCCGGCATATTTCTCGCTTCGCCAAGGTACAGGAGCATAAAGCTGAGCCCGCCCATCGTCATAGCTGCCGCCATTATCGCTGCAAGGCCGCTCACATACTCGCGTACCCCAGTATATGGAAACACCAACGCCATGGCGAGGCAAAGCGCTATCCTGCACGGCAGGCGCATCAGCGGCTCAAAGCACACTGCAAATACGCCGTATACCGCCCCGAATAAAGAAAAAAGAGCCGCCCGCCGCAGTTTTACCCGCCGCCCGCAGGCAGCGCCCGCAAGCAGGCATATGAGGGTATTCATGAGCAGATTATCCAGCAGAAACAGTTCAATGTACATTCCCCTCACCCCCGCGTAAAAATAATACCACGGCGCACCCTGAGCAAAATGTAGAAGCGATGATAAATATATATTCGAATATTGGGAGAATATTTCAGCGTCTTCCTGCGCCGCGAAGCTGATAGAAAAGCAAGCACTCAAAAGGCCGCCCCAAAGGGCGGCCCTGTTGTATCGCGGTTTTGCCTTTTAAAGCAGTGTAACGCCTGCCTTTTCAAAGCACTCGATGGTGTCGTTGTCCCACACGGAGGACTGCACCTCGCCTATATGCGCCTTGCCGAGCAGCAGCATACAGAGACGGGACTGGCCTATGCCGCCGCCGATCGTCAGCGGCAGCTCGCCGTTGAGCAGCATCTTGTGGTAGGTAAGGGCCCGCCTGTCGTCGCAACCCGCCTTGGTGAGCTGCTCATCGAGGCTCTTGGGGTCAACGCGGATGCCCATTGAGGATATCTCCATAGCGCAATCCAGCACGTCATCATAGAAGAGTATATCGCCGTTCAGCTTCCAGTCGTCGTAGTCCGGCGAGCGTCCGTCGTGCTTTTCGCCGTTGGAGAGCAGATCGCCTATCTGCATTATGAATACAGTCCGGTGCTCCTTGGTTATGGCGTTCTCGCGCTCCTTCGCGGTCATGTTGGGGTACATGTCCAGCAGCTCCTGCGTGGTTATGAAGAACACATCGCGGCTGAGTTCAGTCTCTATGAAGTTATAGCGCGCCTTCACTATATCCAGCGTGTTGCATACGCAGCCAACTATCGCAATAACGGTGTTCTTAAGCGTGGTCAGGTCACGGGTCTCGGGGGTTATGACCTTTTCCCAGTCCCACTGGTCTACGTATACGGAATGGAGGTTGTCCAGCTCCTCATCGCGGCGTATAGCGTTCATGTCGGTATACAGGCCTTTGCCCGGGTGGAAATCATAGCGGTAGAGAGCCATCCTCTTCCACTTTGCGAGGGACTGAACGACCTGAGCTTCTTTGCCGGTAAACGGTATATCGAAGCCTACGGGGCGCTCGTAGCCGTTCAGGTTGTCGTTGAGGCCTGTTTCAGGCTGAACGAACAGCGGGGCGGAAACGCGCTTAAGGTGCAGCGCCCTTGCGAGGCTATCCTGAAACTCGCGCTTGATGAAGCTGATCGCGTCCTGAGTCTCATAGAGGGACAGTGTGGGCTTATAGCCCGCGGGAATGAAGGATTTTGTCATGGTCTTTCTTTCCTTTCAAAAAATAAAAAATTATAAAACGAGGAACCGCTCCTTTTGTTTGCGTTTCCCCGTCATATGCTTTATAAAAGTGTACGGCGGGCCACGCGCCCGCGTTTTTGATTTAGTCGTTCCTCCTCAAAAATGCAGGCACGTTGAGATTGTTGTTGTTATTATTGCTCCCGCGGCTCTTGTCCTCCTTCGGGAGGTCGTCCATGGTAAAATGCGGGGAGACTCCCTCATCCGGAACAGGCTCGCTGTACAGCGGCGTTCTCGTGCGCTCGCGCTCCCAAAACTTTATGCCGGCACCGTTCCAGCTGCTCTCCTGTGCCTTCATCTCGCCAACGGTCATCTGCCTGCGCTGGTTGGGCTGAACGGAATTAACTGCCGCTGTGGGCTGCTGGTTGGGCTGAGTCCTCACGCCGGGCGCATCGAAGCCGGTAGCTATTACGGTTATGCGGACGCCGTCTCCCATATCCTCGTCTATGCCTGCACCCATGATAATATTGGCCTCGGGATCTGCGTATTCCTGTATGATGGAGGCAGCCTCCGAAAGCTCCTGTATGCCAAGATCCGCGCCGCCGGTAATGTTGAGCAGCACGCCCTTTGCGCCGTTTATCGTCGTTTCGAGCAGCGGGCTCACGACTGCCTGCCTTGCGGCCTCCGCAGCGCGCTTATCGCCGGTCGCCATTCCTATGCCCATATGTGCCATGCCGCGCTCACGCATTATAGTGCGTACATCCGCAAAGTCAAGGTTTACCATCGCAGGCACGGCTATAAGGTCGCTTATACCCTGAACGCCCTGACGCAGTACGTCATCTGCTATCCTGAATGCTTCGGTAAGGCTTACCTTGCCGACGGAGTCCAGCAGCCTGTCGTTGGGTATGGATATAAGCGTATCGACATTTGCCTTCAGGTTGGTTATGCCGTTTACGGCGTTGTTCATGCGGACTCGTCCCTCAAAGGAAAATGGCTTAGTGACTACGCCTACGGTGAGTATGCCGAGCTCCTTAGCGCACTCTGCAACGACCGGCGCTGCGCCAGTTCCGGTTCCGCCGCCCATTCCTGCGGTTATGAACACCAGATCTGCGCCCTTCAGCGCCTCGGTTATGGCCTCCTTGCTCTCCTCCGCTGCCTTACGGCCGACCTCGGGATCGGCACCGGCGCCAAGCCCCTTTGTCACCTTTTCACCTATCTGTATTTTCTGGTTGGCATGGGAAAGGTAAAGCGCCTGCTTGTCCGTATTGACGGAAATGAACTCAACGCCGCGTATGCCATACTGTATCATACGGTTCACCGCGTTGTTGCCCGCGCCGCCTACGCCAACCACCTTCAGCTGAGCGAGGTTGCCTCTTTCCATATCCAGTTCAAGACCAATAGGCATATCATTTCCTCCTGATATCTATCTTACGTTTTCGATAAAATCCCGTATTTTCCTCATCAACTTGCTCTCGCCGACCATGCCGACCAGCCTGTCCACGCTGCCCTCATCCTCGGCGTGCATTACGAAGTCCATCACCGAAAAAGCACTTGCGTAGTTTGGCGAGGAGAGCCTCGGCATCCAGGGCATACGCACCCTCAATGGAACATCCATCAGCTTCTCCATGTATTCACAGCTGCCTCGCATAAGGGCTATCCCGCCTCCGGTGATGTAAACCGGCGGCTTCTTATCCAGCCGCACGCCCATCTCCAGCAGCATTTTTTTAAGGTAACCCGCAAGCTGCTTGGTGCGCTCCTCGATGATAAACTGTATCACCTTGTGGTCAACGCGCATCGGACTCCTGCCCTCTACGCGCACTATATCGATGCTGTCCTGATAGTCCAGCGAGTAAACATATCTCCGCTTAACGTTCTCCGCAGACTGAACAGATATCCCCAGCCCATAGGCCAGGTCATTCACGAAGCTCGCGCCGCCTATGCCAAGCGTTTCGCAGGCTATAAGAGCAGAGCCCCTTATAAAGCTGACATCCGTCTGCCTTGCGCCAACGTCTATAAGCACCGCGCAATCCGCCCGCTCCTCCTCCGGTATTACGAAAAGTGAAGCCGACAGCGGTACGCTTATGTACATATCCGCCTCAAGGTTTGCCCTATCCAGCGCGTCGGATACCGCCATGCGAAAGGCACTCTGCATATACACATGAGATACCATCGCGCCGACCGCCTCCGCGGCCTGACCGAGCGGCGGCTCTGAGGTCACGCTCTCGCCAATGCGGAACTCCGCAGGCGTGGAGTGCATCAGCTCATACCCGGCGGGCTGCTCAAAGGACAAGGAGTCGTTTATGAGGTCGTCTATGGTGTCCCCGTTTATCTTGCCGTTTCGGGATGTCACCTCAGCCCTTCCCTCATGCAGCACGAGCTTTGAAAAGCTCGCCGGAACGCCTACCGAAAGATCGCGTATGCGCACCCGCGCCTCTCCCTCTGCCGCAGATATCGCATCTACAACAGCGTTTGAGAAAAGCTGCTCGTCCGTAAACCGTCCGTTTTCAAAACCCGGGTATTCCTTTATGCCCGCCCCGCGCACCGTAATGTCTTTCCCTTGTGTGCTGCATATAAGGCATATCACCTTAGAGCTTCCAATATCGAGTATGGCGGTATTCTGTCTCATTTTCCCTCCGTATCGCCTCTACTCTCCATCCGGCATCAAAGAATATACTACCACCTAATAGTTGGGTTAAGCATACCACACCACTATATTTTGTGCAATAGGATACGCATATTTTTCCGCCTTGAAGGTTATGGAAACTACGGCGCAGGGCTGGGAGAAGCCTGCGGCTTTTCGGTTTCGGTGCTGTCTGCGGTGTCCGCCTTCTCGTTTTCCACCCCCTCGCCGTCCTCGGCCGCTTCCTCGTCGTTCTCCTCTGTGTATACCTCCGGCGGCGAATATACAGGGTCGCCCAGCACGCCAAGGTCTATCGTTCCTCCCTCAAGACCCATCGAAAGCACCTTATTCAGGACCGCGGGCAGGTTTTGCAGCTTTTCCGCGATGTTTTCCGGCTGCCCTATGTTTACCGAATAACCGTATGTCGTCGTCATGCCTATTTTAAGCGGCTGCGACATATCTATGCTTTCTATCATATCCAGCAATCCTTCTGTGCTCACGGCAGTCAGTATTTCCAAGAGAGTTTTGCTGTTAAATTCGGAATAATCGCCGATTTTCTGTCCAACGGCGTAGCCGCCGGAGCTTGCGCCGTATACCGCGACCAGCCCTTCGTCGTTGGTCTGTGATATTTCCATGACCATGCCGTCAATGTCTATTATCGCATATGAGCCTATTCCGACTATCGCGGCGGCGGGCTCGCGTTCCTCGATGGTTATTATGAGCTTGTCCGGGTACATTCTCTTTATTATCGCAGAGTGTATATAAGGGCTTGCAAGCAGCCTGCTCCTTGCCTCGCCTATATTCGCAAGCAGGATATGTTCCCCTACGTTCAGTCCGGATATCGTCAGCACCTCGCCCTTCTCCAGTCTCACGTTACCCACGACCTCTATGCGGTCAACTATCAGGGCAAAATACAGCCCTATGGTTATGCCTAAAAGCACTAGAAGAGCCACAAGCACATATGTCCCGCGGCTCAGCTTCTTTTTCTTCTTTTTTTCGCCGGCTTTTTCGGCTTCCTCGCCAAATATGTGCAGCTCCTTTTCCGGCTCCTTAGTAGAGCGCCCGCCGTAGCGCTGCTTTACCTGCTCTATGTCAACATACGACACGCCGCTGCGGGGCGGCTTTTTGCCGTCCCTGTTTTTGTCTTTTTTAACTATTCGGGTTTTCCCCTTCTTGCTGCGCGTCATTTTTTCTCGTTTCCCGTTTGAACTGCGTCCTGCGCCGTCCCTATAGCCTCTCGGTGTTTCTCGATATGTTCAGCAGCACTCCGACCGCTGCCATGAATATTATGAGCGATGTTCCGCCCGCGCTGATGAAGGGCAGCGTTTGCCCCGTAGGCGGAACCGAGCTGGTCGCAACGCCTATATTTACCGCCACCTGTATTGCAATAACCGAGGTTATTCCGGCAGCAAGCAGACTGCCGAACCTGTCCCTGCACCTTGCCGCCGTCCTCATGCCGCGGCAAACAAGGAAGAAATACGCCGCTATGACGAGCACGCAGCCGACAAAGCCCAGCTCCTCGCCTATTATTGCGAATATAAAGTCGCTTTCGCCGTATGTAAGGAACAGCAGCTTCTGCGTTGAAAAATTCAGTCCCTTGCCAAACAGGCCGCCGCTACCCAGCGCGTATAACGACTGTATGAGCTGATATCCGATGCCCTGCGGATCCTTCCACGGGTTAGTAAATATGACCAGCCTATTCCATCGGTATGTCTCCATTGACGCCGCAAGGAAGAACACCGGAACCGCAAGCAGGCAAAGCCCAACGAGGTGCCGCATATCCGCCCCGCCGAGAAACAGCATTACGAAGCCTATCATCATGACCACCATCATCATGGACATATTCTTCTGCAAAAGCAGCAATATGCATATTACGCACATGATAATGAGCAGCGGCACAACGCCCCGCGTAAAGCTGCCCATCTGCGGTGCGCGGCGGGTCATAAAGGATGCCATGTACAGTATCAGCACGAACTTTGCAAGCTCGGAGGGCTGGAAGGTCACTATGTTAAACAGATTTAGCCAGCGCTTTGCGCCGTTCAGGTCCTCGCCCCAGAACACCGTTGCCAGCATCAGCAGCAGCGTAGCAATGAGCGCAAGGTTTTTCAGCTTTTCGAGGTAATGGTAGTCAAACCTTGACATGGCTATCATAACGACTATGCCCAGTGCCATATACTTCGCCTGGTTCTTCAGGTAATACAGCCCGTCGTAGTTCAGCTTTGCGCTGTTCTGCGCGTAATAGTAGCTCGCCGAAAATACCATCACCAGCCCAAAGGCGCAGAGGAGCAGCACTACAACGTAGAGCAGAAAGTCCACCTGCCCGTTTTTGTTTTTTGCCTTTGCCCGTTCCATGCCGCACCTCCCCTCGGGTCAATTATAATTATGCGTTCTACAGTTTGTTTACGATATCCTTGAACATTTCTCCTCGCTGCTCATAGTTGTCAAACTGTCCCCAGCTTGCCGCCGCCGGAGAAAGCAGCACCGTTGCACCCCGGCCGGCCATTTCGCCGGCTCTTTTCACCATGCCTTCGAAGTCGCCGTGCCATTCCTCAAGCTCGCCGCCAAAGCCGGTCTTTTCCGCTGCGGCCTTTATTGCTGGTATGTTTAGCCCGGAGGCTATAACAGCCTTTACCCTGCCGCCAAACGCTTCAAACAGCGGCGCAAAGTCGCTGTGCTTGTCATACTCGCCGCAGCCCAGCATCAGCACGGTGGGCTGTGTCATGGCCTGCACCGCTTTTATGGTAGAATCCGGGTTGGTGCCCTTTGAGTCGTTCACATAGCGCACGCCGTTTACCTCACGAACGAACTCTATCCTGTGCTCAACGCCCTTAAATTCCCTAAGGCCGCGGCAAACCGCGTCTGCCTCCAAGCCCATGCACATTGCAAGCGACGCGGCGCACATTGCATTTTCAAGGTTATGGTCGCCGGGTATCTGAAGCTCGCTGCGGTGAATGAGCCGCTGCTCCTTGCCGTCCATCCGCCATATCATAAAGCCGTCTCTTAGTAACATTCCGTTTTCAACACCCTGCTTCTGAGAAAAATACAGCACCCGTGCCCTGGTCAGCCGTGACATATCTCTGACCGTCGCATCGTCGTAATTAAGCACCGCAAAGTCTTCTTCCGTCTGGTTCTCAAAGCCGCGGCACTTTGCAGCTATATAGTTCTCCATCTTATATTGGAACCTGTTAAGATGATCCTCGGTTATGTTGAGCATTCCGAAGGCATTTGGGCGAAACTCCTTTATGCTCTCAAGCTGAAGAGCCGCCACCTCGGCAACGACCGTATCGCCGGCCTTTACCTCCATCGCCTTTTCCGTTATCGGTATTCCTATATTGCCGAGAACGAATGTGTTTTTCCCGGCCGCCTTAAACAGCTCGCCCGTCAGCGCGGTTGTCGTGGTCTTGCCGTTTGTTCCGCTTATGCAGACAAATTTTGCGTCTCTGCTGCAATAGCGGTAGCCAAGCTCTATTTCGCCTATGACCTCAATGCCGAGCTCCCGCGCCTTGACTGCAAAGGGCTTGAATATCGGTATAACAGGGCTCAGCACCAGCAGGTCGACCCCATAGAGCAGCTCCTCCGGCTCTTTTCCGAGCGCATTAGTGTATTCAATGCCCTCGAGAGCCTCCTCAAGGCCGGGTATCTCCAGCTTCATGTCGTTGACGATCACATGATAGCCGTTTTTATAAAGCAATATCGCGCTGGCGATACCGCTCTTTGCCATTCCGCAGATAAGCGCCGTTTTTTTGCCGTTATGCATAATGCTCAGCTCCTCTTGTTTTGTTTTTTTCTCGTCTGTCTGTATCGATTGGCACGAGCCGAGCCTTTTCGGCTCGCCCGCACTGCTTTATGCTAAAAAAGGCCGTCCGGAGGTGTCAGGGTGTTTGAGGCAATGAGCCACGTCCTGCCTCAAACGCCCTGTGTCCGCCTGCCGTGCCAAGCGCCAAAGAATCACGGCTGAAATACGGAACCCTGCCACCGGGCGGCAAAAAAAACTAATAAATATCTTTATTGGAATGCCAAGAGGCAGACCAGACAAAGCAACGTTGTAACTATCATGTAGCCGGAAACTATCTTTGTTTCGGAATAGCCCAGCAGCTCAAAGTGATGATGCAGCGGAGCCATCTTGAATATGCGTTTTCCGGTGAGCTGAAACGAGCCGACCTGAAGTATAACGCTCACGGCGCTCGCAACAAAGCAGGCGCCCATTATCGGCAGCAGCAGCACAGCCCTGGAGAATATCGCCATTGCGGCTATTGCGCCGCCCAAGGCAAGAGAACCGGTATCGCCCATAAACACCCTTGCGGGGAAGCTGTTTACCCTCAAAAAACCCAAGCACCCGCCGGCCACCGCCGCCGCAAACACGGCCATTGATTTCAGCTCCGCAGCGTATTGCGTTTGCTTGGCTTGTCCCATATCCACAGGGGCTTCCATTACGGATGCCATATACAGGAATATCACAGTCATTGTAAGGGCGTATACGAGGCTTACGCCGCTCGCAAGCCCGTCCAGCCCGTCGGTAAGGTTGACGGCATTTACGGTGCCGATTATTACGAAAATCATGGCCGGTACATAGAACGCGCCGAGATCCCACTCTGCCTTTGAAAACGGCAGGTAAATGCTGGATCCGACAAACGGGCTGCGCCTCGCGTACACCGCGATTATCGCCGCTATAAGAAACTGAGCGATTATCTTTTGATATGCTCTAAGCCCGTCCGTATTGTGCTTCTTCACCTTCAAGAAATCATCGAGGAAGCCGACAAGGGCAAACGCCACCGTCATCAGCAGCGCCGGCATAACCAGCTCGGATGCAGAATAGGCAAATACCATCGTCGCCGCCACTATGCCGATTATAAAGGTTATGCCGCCCATCGTAGGCGTCCCCGCCTTTTTTAGGTGGGTTTGAGGGCCGAGCTTTCTTTCGCTCTGGCCAAACTTGAGCTTGTGCAGCAGTGGTATCATAACCGGGCCTGCCGCCATGGTCACCGCCGCGCTCAAGAGCAGAGCGTATATCGCGTACTTCATTTGCACAACTTCCTTCCGTTTTCAGGGCTAAAGCCCCAGTATCTCCGCCACTATCTCTTTCTCGTCAAAGTGGTGCTTTCCGCCGTTTATCTCCTGATAGTTCTCGTGTCCTTTTCCGGCAAGGATTATGACGTCGTTCTTTCTGGCGTTTTTCAGCGCGTACTCTATCGCTTCCCTGCGGTTCTCTATTACGATATACTCACAGCCGGATTTTTTCACGCCCTCAACTATGGAGTTGATTATATCCATAGGCTCCTCCGTACGCGGGTTATCCGAGGTGACGATGGCAAAATCCGAAAACCTGCCGGCGATCTCGCCCATTATCGGGCGCTTTGCGCGGTCTCTGTCTCCTCCGCAGCCAAACAGCGTAACTATCCTGCCGGTCGCAAAGCCCTTTACCGTTTTAAGCACGTTTTCCAGCGCGTCCGGCGTGTGTGCGTAGTCCAATAGAACGGTAAACTCGTTTTTGCCCGTTGGCAGCGGCTCCAGCCTGCCGCTCACGCTCATCATATGCTCAAGGCCGTACTTTATTGAATCGAGGTTCCAGCCGAGGCTTATCGCCACCGCTGCGGCTCCCATGCCGTTAAATACGCTGAACAGGCCGGGGATCGGCACATTAAAGCGGGATACGATGTTCTTATAGTTGAAATCAAACTGCACGCCGCGCGTCGTTATGTCTATCTCGCTCGCCATCACATCTGCCTTCTCCCGTATGCCGAAGGTCATTATGGGTATTTCCAGCCCCTCCATCATCCTTTTGGCATAAGGGTCATCCCGGTTTATTACGGCAGCCTTGCTCTGCTTAAACAGCAGCTTCTTGGCGTTAAAGTAGTTTTCAAAGGTCTTGTGGTAATCCAAGTGATCCTCGGTCAGGTTGGTGAACTCACCCACGTCATATTCGATGCCGTGCACCCGCTTTTGATCCAGCGAATGTGAGGATACCTCCATTATCGCAACGTCCACTCCCTCGTCCCTCATTTGGCGCAGTATCCTCTGAAGGTCGACGCTTTCCGGCGTGGTTCGCTCGGTATCTATTATTATGTCGCCTATCATGTTGCGTATGGTGCCTATGAGTCCGACCTTTTTGCCCATTCGCTCGGCTACCGCCTTGAGCATATACGTTGTGCTGGTCTTGCCGTTTGTGCCTGTAACGCCTATCATCTGCATTTCCCGCGATGGATAGCCGTAATACGCCGCAGCCATTTCCGCCATCGCGATCCTGGTATCCTCAACCAGCACCTGCGGAATATCTATATCCAGCCTGCGCTCGACCACCAGCGCGGCGGCTCCGGCGTCAACGGCCTGCTGAGCGTACTTATGCCCATCTGCAAAGGTGCCTACTACACAACAGAACACATCGCCCTTTTCGACCTTTCTCGAATTGTACCTCAGTTCCTTCACCTCGGTATCGCAGCCGATAAGCTCATGCCGCGTCGGGCGTGATAGTTCGCTCAAAAGCATGGTATTACCTCCGTCAGGCTTACGCCTCAGTTTGATATCTCTATATTGGAGAACTCAACCAGCACCTCCGTGCCTGCCGAGACCTCCTCCCCCGCCGACGGCACCTGTCTTATGGCAACGCCGGTCTGATCCTCGGGTTCGATCCTTATCACAAGTCCCTTTGCGGCGAGGGCGTCGTTCGCCGCGAGCCGCTTCATTCCTATGACGTTCGGAACGGTTACAATATCGTTCCCTTCGTCAACCGTGTCAACATCCGTTACCGCGGTATACAGCAGCACGTCGCTGTTTCTTTGCACCTGCTCGTTTGCAGCCGGCACCTGTGCGGTGACCATTTCTTCTTCGTTATCCTGATATTCCGCGTTGAGCCCCGCCTCCTTTAGGGCGGCCTTGGCCTCAGTTATAGTCATTCCCGCCGTGTCGGGCACCGTCACGGTATCCGCGCTTTCGGTGGGCAGGTAGCCGTAGTGGCGGAGCGTTTCCTCCATTACCTGCTTAACGTAAGGCGCTGCGACCGTGCTGCCGAATATAGTGCCTACCTTCGGCTCATCCACCAGTATAAGGCATACGAACTCCGGGTCATCAGCAGGGGCAAAGCCTATAAACGAGGCTATCAGCTTACCGTTGGCTATCTTTCCGTTTTCGTACTTCTGGGCGGTTCCGGTCTTTCCTCCGACCCTGTAGCCGGGTATGGCGGCGTTTTTGCCGCTGCCCTCGGATACTACGCTTTCGAGTATCTCTCTTAGCTGTGCGCTGGTGCTCTCGCTTATCACCCGCCGTATCATAACGGGCTCGTTTTTGAGTATCACCCTGCCGTCCTTGTTTACTATGCTGTCCACGGCATAGGGCTGCATGAGCTGCCCGCCGTTGACCGCCGCGCAAACCGCGCTGCAAAGCTGAATGGGTGTCACAGCTATGCTCTGACCGAAGCCTATTCGGGCAAGGGTATTGTCCGTAATGTACTTCTCGTGCGTGACTATTCCGGAGGTCTCCCCGTTTATACCGCTCCCCGTTGAGGAGCCAAAGCCAAAGGCGTAGATGTAATCGTAAAACGTGGACTTGCCCATTGCAAGCGCCATCCTCATGAACGCCGGGTTGCAGGAGTTCTGTACGGCCTTCTTTAGGGTCTCGTGGCCGTGCCCGCCGCTCTTCCAGCATTTTATTTTTTCACCGTTTACGGTGTAGCTGCCGCTGCAGTCGTACTCGTCGCTCGCTGTCACCTTCCCGCTGTCCAGAGCCGCGGCAAGCGTGATTATCTTAAACGTGGAGCCCGGCTCGTAAGCATCCGCAACTATTCGGTTGCGCGAAAGGGCGTTGAGCGTTGCGACGTCGCTTCTCGGCGGATCATTCGGGTCAAAGTCGGGCTGCGTTGATATCGCTATCACCTTGCCCGTTTTGCAGTTCATTATTATGCCCTGAGCCGTCTCCGCCTTGTTTACCTCAAGGGCCTCCTTGAGCGCCTTCTCAAGGAAGGACTCCACCACGCTGTCGGTGGTGAGCTTTATATCGTAACCATCCTCCGGCTCCAGTATCTCCTGTGAGCCGTATGCTATCGTCTGGTGGTTTCTGTCCGTCTCGGTTATCATCCTGCCGTTTTCGCCGGAAAGGTATTTGTTGTATTTCTGCTCCAGCCCCGCCTGACCGGTGCCATCCACAGTTGTAAAGCCCAGCAGCTGCGAAAAGAGGTGTCCCTCCGGGTAATACCGCTTTGAATCTATTGCGGTATATACGCCGCTGCCCAACATTCTGGAGGTTATTTCATCAACAACGTCCCGCTCGACCTGCCGTTTGAGCACAACTTCCTTGTAATACGCGCCGCTTTTGTTCTTCTTCTGGGCAAGCTGCATCACATAGTCGCTGTCCATCTCCAATATTTCCGACAGTTCGCGAACTATCCTCGGTATATCCTCCTGCTTGCGGCTAAGCTGATACGGGTTGAGCAGAACCTTGTATGCCGTTCCGCTCTGAGCCAGCACAACGCCGTTTGCATCCGTTATTGTGCCACGCGAGGCGCTCAGCGACGTATCCTGCGTCTGCTGTTCCTTTGCCATTTCGGAAAGTCGCTTCCCGTCTATTATCTGTATCCAGAACAGCCTGCCTATCAGGAGGGTGAATACGCTTGCTATGCCGATCAGCGTAATGAACATCCTTTTTTTGCCGGATACCGCAGGTCCTGCCATCAGCCGCCTCCAATTGCCATTGCGGCGAGCTCAAGCTCCCCGCCTATTCGCCCTCTATTTGAACTATCTGCGATGCGGACGGATACCCAAGGCCTGCCGCAAGCGCCGCCTCCCTGGCCTCATCGAGGCTTACAGCAGAATTCAGCTTGACCTCGAGTCTATCCAGCGTTCTCTCGTTTTCCTCGATCGTATTCTTATATTCGTTTACTATGGCGTACTGCGCCGTTATAGTCGCATAGCGCACCATTATCGCGAGTATCGCTATGGCTCCCATGATTATGCCGCAGGTCACCGCCAGCTTTTGCAGCAGGCTGTACCTCGGCCTTACTGTCGGCTGTGCCGCCGCCTGTGCGTGAGACTCCGGCTGCGCCGCAACATTTGGAGTTCTATGCGTATATACCCGCATTGCAGGCGAACCGGCGTACACATAATCGTTATCCAGTTTTCTTGCCGCTACTGCCATTGTTATTCAACGCTCCGTTCGGTTATTCTAAAGCTTTTCTATTGCCCTTAGCTTGCTGCTCCTCGACCTTGGGTTGCTCTCCAGCTCCTCTTCTCCGGGCACTATCGGTTTTTTTGTAAGCACCCTTGCCGTAGGCACCCTGCCGCAGGTGCATATCGGCGCCTTTGGGTCGCATACGCAGGGATGCTCAAATGTTCTAAACGTCTGCTTTACTATCCTATCCTCCAGCGAGTGAAAGGTTATCACCGCCAGCACCCCTCCCGGTGCAAGCATGTCGTGCGCCCGCTGAATCGCCGCGCCCAATTCCTCAAGCTCTCCGTTTACTTCTATCCGTATTGCCTGAAACGTCCTTCTCGCGGGGTGCGGTCCCTCTCTTCGGTTGGCTGCAGGTATGGCGTATTTGATTATATCCGCAAGCTCGGTCGTGGTTTTTATGGGCTGCTTTTCCCTCTCGCGAACTATTGCCGAGGCCACGCGGGCAGCGTAGCGTTCCTCGCCGTAATCCCGTATTATCCTCGTGAGCTCATCGTGGCTGTATCCGTTCACTACGTCATATGCCGTAAGGTTTGCCCTGTCGTCCATCCTCATATCCAGCGGCGCCTCCTCGTGGTAGGAAAAGCCCCTCTGCGGCGCATCCAGCTGATAGGATGAAACTCCAAGATCCAGCAGTATGCCGTCTACCCTGGTGACTCCCACGCTGCCAAGCAGCTCCTGCATATCAAAGAAGTTGCCGCGAATGGCTTCAAACTTATCCCCAAACGGCTTGAGTCTTTTGCTTGCGGCGGCTATCGCCTCGCCGTCACGGTCTATGCCGTACAGTTTGCCATCGCCCAGCCTTTTGAGTATCCCCTCGGAGTGCCCTCCGCCGCCCAGCGTACCGTCTACAAATATGCCTCCCCGCTCCGGCCTTAGCAGCTCCATCACATCGCCAAGCATTATGGGTACATGGTGAAACTCCGTCATATGCCAAGCCCCGCGAGGTAGCTCAGGGATTCCGCTACCGTTTCGTTCTCTGCGCCGTCCATCCTTTCAAGCTGCTCCTCCCATTTGTCCGCACCCCATATTTCTATGCGGCTGCCCATGCCTACCAACATGGCATCGGTGGTAATGCTTGCATATTCTCGAAGGTTTGCCGGCAGCAGTATCCTCCCCTGCTTGTCCAGCTCGCACTCGGCAGCGTTGGCAAAGAGCCGGCGCATCGCATTCTGCGCCTTTACATCCGACACGGCGACCTTTTTGAACCGCTCCAGCATATCGTTCCACAGCTCCACGGGCATACCGTAAAGACACCTCATGTCAGCATTACCCATCATATCGCGGGTAATGATGACGGTGTCTCCGAGATCGTCGCGCCATCTGGAGGGTATGAACACCCTGCCTTTGGCGTCCACGCTATGTCCGAAAGAGCTTATCAGCAACGCGGATGCCTCCTCTCAATATATACCGCCACAGATATTGAGTTGATTGTATTATAACAACACTGACACCACTTTGCAACACTTTAAACCACTTTAATGTTCTTTCGGTGGCCAAATACCTTATTTTCTATATGTTTTTTCCGTTCCGCAGGCTGTTTCAAGCGCAGCGGTGCCAAAATTCATCCAAAAAACAAAAGAAGCGGTATCAAACCGCTTTCTCTTTGTATATTTGCATTGCTATATTTCGGTTATGAGCTTGGGCGCAAAGCCCAGATGGTCTGCCGAGCAGAGGGTGTATTCTATGCCGTTGCGCTCCCCCTCAAATGCGCCGCGGCAGGACTTTCCGTGAAGGTGGCCGTATATCACCCGCTCCACGCCATATTTTTCGAACATATCCGTAAAGCCGCTCGGCATACGCTTTTCGTTGAACGGCGGATAGTGCAGCATGGATATTATTCTGCTCCCCGCGCGGGCGCTGGAAAGAGATAATCCCAGTCTTATAACTTCTCTGTCGTATATTTTTTGATCCGTCTCCGGAACAAAGCCAGAGCTGCCAGGGCAGACCCAGCCCCGCGACCCGGTTATGACAGCATTCCCTATCTCGAGCGAGTCGTTTTGCAGGGCATATATCCCCTTTGGCAGCATATCCCTGACCTTTGACAGGGAGTTCCACCAGTAGTCATGGTTGCCGCGCATTATTATCTTTTTGCCCGGCAGCACCGCGATGTAATCTATATCCGGCCTTGCCTCGTCAAGCTGCATGGCCCAGCTTATATCGCCCGGTATCAGCACCGCATCCTCATCGGATACGCTCTCCATCCACGCTTCTTTTATCCTCTCGGCATGGTTATCCCAATTCGGCCCGAACACGCTCATGGGCTTGTTCGTGCTGTTAGACAGATGCAAATCACCTATTGCGAACAGCTTCATTCATCGCTCCGTTAGCGGCAGTGAAAGAGTCGTTTACTCCTCTTTCTCTCCGTCCTCCTCTTCCTCGTCCTCATCCATAGCGTCGTCATCCAAGTCGGAGTCTCCGCCAAGCTCCCTGTCGATCTCCTCAAGCTCTATCTCGGGTATATCGTCATCGTCCATGGGTACTTCCATATCATCTATATCATCCATATCGCCCACCACGGAGGTGCCGGTCATATCGTCCGCCAGTTTTTCAAGGTTTTCCTGCCTGCGCGCCTCCCTCAGGCACACTGCGCAAAGCTCGCTGCCGCGCACGGCGGGATTTTCTCCGCATTCGGTGCATATGGTAACCGCATCGTCAGTCTCTGCCTCGCCCTTCATGTGGCGCCTGCATACGTTGCATAGCTGTTCGTCGTCTTTAATGTAATTAAGTTCGCATTTCGGGCACTTTCTAAGACCCATAACAATCCTCCAAGCGGCCTTCGATGCGGCCGATTTTTATATCAACAAGTTCGCTCTTATCAGCTAATTTACTATTATGCTGTTACTCCTGCGCTATGTCAATACCGCTTCTCAGGTTTTTAAGATCCTCCACCACCTGACCCATGCGCCGCAGAATCTCCTCCTTGCCCCATCCGTCCTCCGATGAGTACGCTATCGCGGCGGGCGGTGCGCCGAGCAGCTTTGCCGCCGTGTTTGCAGCCTGCGCGCGCTTGCTCTTGGCCAGCTTATCCGCTTTTGTAGCTATCAGCGTAAAGGGCAGGTTGTAGTATATTATCCACTGCAGCATGAGCTTGTCGTCCCCGGTTGGCTCGTGCCGTATATCGATCAGCATGAATATATGATCCACCCGGCCGGAGGAAAGATAATCCTCCATGAGCTTGCCCCACTTTTCTTTTTCCGTTTTAGGCGCCTTCGCAAAGCCATAGCCCGGCAGATCTACGAAATAAAACTCCCTGTTTATCCTGAAAAAGTTGATCAGCCGCGTTTTGCCCGGGTTTGCAGAGGTCTTTGCCAGCTTTTTGTTGTTGCAGAGCGAGTTTATGAGGCTGGATTTGCCAACGTTGGACTTGCCCACGATGGCTATCTCCGCCGCAGCCCTTTCGGGGTATGGGCTGCCCAGCCCTGCGCTGGTAACAAATTCCGCCTGTTTTATTGTAAAATCCACGCCGGCACCTCTTCCTATCTTTTTGCATATAGGATTTTATCAGCACTAAATGAGATACGCAACAGTATTTTTTAAGTGCCGGCTGTTTTTACGGCAGCAAAAAGGGAGAGACGATGTCCCTCCCCTTACAACGGCCGCTCAGCTACTGTACGGCGCTCACTTCGTTTTTTCTGTGCATAGCTGCCATATTCGGCACAGCCTCAGGCATATACGACAGTGCATTTTCCATTACGTTCATCGCATCGGACGCAAAATGCAGTTCAAGTGCGTCTTTTATCTCGTCCGGCACATCCTCAAGATCCCTCCGGTTCTCCTCCGGTATTATTACCTCTGTCATTCCGGCGCGCACCGCCGCAAGGAGCTTTTCTCTCAGCCCGCCTATCGGCAGCACGCGGCCGCGCAGGGTTATTTCCCCGGTCATAGCGACGCTGCCTCTTACCGGTATACCCGAGAGCGCGCTGGCCATTGCAACAGCCATCGTCACGCCCGCACTCGGTCCGTCCTTTGGCACTGCCCCCTCCGGAACGTGAAGATGCAGATCCTTTTCCTTGAGATCCGCCTCGTCTATCCCGAGTTTGCCTGCGTTTGCGCGGACAAAGGTCAGCGCTGCCTTTGCGCTCTCCTGCATGACCTCGCCCAGCTTGCCGGTAAGCTCCAGCTTGCCGCTGCCCGGCACGGTCTGCACCTCGATCTCCAGCGTATCGCCTCCGGCGTTCGTCCATGCCAACCCGTTTGCCAGCCCGACCTCGTCCTTATGTGCCACGGCATACGGCTTATTCGCTGGTTTTCCAAGATATTCGTCCATTTTTGCCCTTGTCAGGCGTATCCTTTTCGCCTTGCCGTCGCCTATCTCACAGGCGGCCTTTCGGCATACCTTCCCCAGCGCCCGCTCAAGGCCGCGCACGCCGGATTCCGCCGTATATCCCCTTATGATATCCGGATACAATCCGTCCGGTATGCTGAGCATATTCTTTTCAAGGCCGTTCTTTTCCATTTGCTTCGGCAGCAGGTGCCGCTTGGCTATTTCGGTCTTTTCGGTCTCAATATACCCAGGAACCTCTATTACCTCCATTCGGTCGAGCAACGGCGCAGGTATCGTGCTCTTGTCGTTCGCCGTAGTCAGGAACATCACCTTGGAAAGATCATACGGCACCTCTATAAAGTGATCCCTGAAGGCAAAGTTCTGCGCGCTGTCCAGCACCTCCAGCATTGCCGCCGCGGGGTCGCCGTGGTAATCTCCCGCCAGCTTATCTATTTCGTCAAACAGTATCACGGGGTTCATCACCCCCGCCTGACGCATCGCGGATATCACCCTGCCCGGCATCGCACCGATATATGTCCGCCGGTGTCCCCTTATCTCGGCCTCGTCCCTTATTCCGCCGAGGCTCATGCGCACGAACTTTCTGCCCAGCGCATCTGCGATGGATCGCGTGATAGAGGTCTTGCCTACACCGGGAGGACCTACAAAGCATATCACCTGTCCGTTCACCTTGCCGGTAAGGCGTGCGACCGCCATGTATTCGATAATGCGCTCCTTTACCTTTTCCATTCCGTAGTGGGCGGCATCCAGCGTCTTTCTCGCGTGGTCAAGCTCCATATTGTCCGCGCTTTCCTCGCTCCACGGCAAATCCAGCATGCATTCTATATAATTCCTTGCGGAGGGTGCCTCATGCGAGCCGGCGGGCAGGTCGCCATAGCGCTGTATTTCCCGCTCTATGACGGCGCGGATATTATCCGGCATCTGCTTTTGATCCAGCCTCGCCCGAAATTCGTCCGCCTCGGTCTCCGTGCTTTCGCCGAGCTCCTTGCGTATTGCCTTTATCTGCTCCCGGTAGTAATATTCCCGCTGGCTCTTGTCCATTTGGTACTTTACCTCGGCGGCTATTCGCATATCCGCCTTAAGTATATCCGTTTCGATCTCCAAATGGCCCAGCAGCCGCTTCATGCGCTCCGACGGGTCTTTTCCCTCAAGTATCTCCTGCCGCTGCTCCGGCCTTTTCAGAACGACATCAGCCGCCGCATCAGCAAATTCACCCGGCATGAGCTTCGCCTCAATGCCGATGAGTATATTGGGATCCAGCTTTGGGTTGAGCTGAGCGCATTCCTTGAGCTTATCATCTACTCTGCGGCGCAGAGCCTCCGCCTCGGCAGGGTCATATTCCCCGTCCTCCATTATTTCGATATCTGCGGAAAAGCCCTCATCGCCGTCCTCTATATGTGTTATAATCGCCCGGCTGATACCCTCTACCGATACCCTTGCGGACTCGCCCGGCGTTGGCAATACCTGCCTTAGGGCACAGAGGGTACCCGTCTCGTATATCCCATCCGGCTCTACGTCATATGTTTTAGGATCCTTCTGCGCGCTTACGAATATGAGGCCCTCCTCGTCCATTGCACGGTTAAGGGCGTGCACGCTCTTGGGCCTGCCTACGTCAAATCGCAGCATCTGCCCGGGCAGCACCACAAGCCCCCTTAGGGCTACCGTCGGTATACTTTCGTATTTCTTTTCGTGTTCCACCATTTTTGCTGTCGTTGTCCTCGGTATAAATTATATATGTGATTATACTTATACCACCGGATTTTGACAACAGTGTGTATATGGCAAAAACCTTTCAAGCACCCGTCAGGCAGTCGTGCAAAGGAAGGGCAGCACTCCCTCAATTTCCTCCTCGGCAGGTATGTCGAAGGCTATGCGCATGACCTCCGCTATGTCGGACACGGCTATTATCCTTGCCCCCATCTCACCAAACCTGCGTTCGTAATTCGCCTCGGGTATTATCACGGTGCCGGCCCCTGCGGTGATTGCCGCCGATATCTTTTCCCTAACGCCGCCGACAGGGCGTACCTGACCGTTTACGGTTATCTCGCCGGTCATGGCGATCCCCTCAACAGCCGCCCTGCCGGAAACCGCACTCATCAGCGCCACGGCAAAGGCTATGCCAGCGCTCGGCCCGTCCATAGGGAACCCGCCCGGAACGTTGTAGTGTATGTCGTATGCACCGCAATCCAGTCCAAAGCGGCTCTTGAAAGCGCTTAGCACGTTCTCCGCCGAGGATAGCGCGGTGCTCTGACGCTCCAGCCGCTTGCCGCGCAGCTCTATCTCCTCCTTTTCCGCCGCACCGCCGATATTCAGCCGACCTACGGCTCCTCTCGCTCGCTGCGCCACGCATTCGATCTCGATTATCATGCCGTTTCCGCCGCCGAATACGCCTATTCCTACGGCGGTGCCGGGCAGCATATGCTCCGGCATGCGCATTTCCGGTCTTTTGGGGCAGTTGCTTATTTCGGATACCCACTCCATATCGGCAATAGTTATCACGCGGCGGTTTTGGGTGTAAACGGCACCGCCGGCAAGCTGTATCATATTTACGGCATCACGCCCCGAGGCACAGCAGCGGGCACAAAGCTCCGCCGCGCCCCGCTCCATTTCGTAGCCCAGCCTCCCCGCCGCGCCCTCCGCTATTGCAAGTATGCTTTCAAAGCCCAGCGGCCTAAAAAACAGCTCAACGCACCGCGAACGCAGCGCTGCCGGCAGCTCCTCCGGCTGCCTCGTGGTCGCACCTATCAGCCTGAAATCAGCCGGCATGCCGTTTTGGAATATATCGTGTATATGCTGCGGTATGGATGGGTTTTCCCTTGAATAATATGCGCTGTCAAAGAATACCTTTCTATCCTCCAGCACCTTGAGCAGCTTATTCATCTGAACCGGATGCAGCTCGCCGATCTCGTCTAAAAATAATATCCCGCAGTGCGCGCGGCTTACGGCGCCCGGCTTTGGCTGCGGAACGCCGGAGGCGCCCAGCGCGCCCGCGCCCTGATATATCGGGTCGTGAACAGAGCCCATGAGCGGATCGGCTATTGCCCGCTCATCAAAGCGCACACAGGTCGCATCCACCTCGACAAATCTGGAGTTTTTGTCAAATGGAGAGTCCTTCTGCCGCCTTGCCTCCTCAAGCACCAGCCTCGCGGCGCAGGTCTTTCCGCAGCCCGGAGGACCGTATATTATAACGTGCTGCGGGTTTGGGCCGCACATTGCAGCTCTCAGCGCCCTTATTCCCTCCTCCTGGCCTATTATTTCGTTCATTCTGCCCGGCCTTGCCTTTTCCGAAAGCGGTGTGTTAAGTGAGCGCTTGCGCATTTCCGCAAGCTCCCGCATTTCTCTGCTTTGCTTCTGCCCGCCGCCGCGCTTTTCCGGCTCTCCCCGCACCAGCCTCTTCATCCTTCTGCTTTTCAGCAATACATAGCCCCATACGCAAAGCTGTGCCGCTATAAGCAGCCAAATTGCGCCCTTCTCCATATACGTCTTCCTTCCTCTCGCCGATAAATGTTAATCATAGTATGTCCCCGTCCGGAAAAAAGGCGCGTAAGTGTATCATGGAAAAGCAGTCCATGTATGGGTATATTTATGTATTTTTAAAAAGGGACCGCACAGCAGTCCCTTTTTTGTGTTTTTTGCAGCTTAGCCCTCTCTTGCTATCACCCGACCCATTAGCACGCCCATTACCGAGGCCATCATGAGTCCTCTCGTCCAACCGCTGGAATCGCCCAAGCAATGCAGCCCCTTTACGCTGGTGTTGAAGTCGGTGTCCATCTTGACGCGGTTGCTGTAAAACTTCAGTTCGGGGGAATACAGCAGCGTTTCATACGAAGCGAAGCCCGGCACCACCTCATCCATGGCCTTTATAAAGTTTATTATGTTTATCATGGCTCTATAAGGCATTGCGGCGGTTATGTCCCCTGCAACAACGTCCGGCAGCGTCGGCTTAACGTTGGACTGAGCAAGTTCCTTTTGCCATGTGCGCTTGCCGTCCAGTATGTCGCCGAAGCGCTGAACCATTATGTGCCCCGCGCCGAGCATATTGGTAAGCTCGCCCACCTTTTGCGCGTAAGCTATTGGCTGGTTGAACGGCTCGCTGAAGTTATGCGATACGAGTATCGCAAGGTTTGTGTTGTCGCTCTTTATATCCTTATACGAATGGCCGTTCACGACCGCCAAGTCGTTATCATAGTTTTCCTGGCTCACAAAGCCGCCCGGGTTCTGGCAAAAGGTACGCACCTTGTTCTTGAAGGGCTTCGGGTAGCCTATCAGCTTGGATTCATACAGTACCTCGTTCACCCGCTCCATTATCTCATTTCGCACCTCGACCCTAACGCCTATATCTACCGTTCCGGGCTGGTGGGCTATGCCGTGGTCGGCACAAAGCTTCTCCAACCAGTCCGCGCCGCGGCGGCCTGTGGCTACGACGGTGTGCTTCGCCTGCACCGCGCTGCTCTCCCGGCCGTTGGTCACATAAACGCCCTTGCATTCCTCCCCGTCCAGTATAAGGTCGGTACACTCCCAGCCAAAGAGTATCTCAACGCCGTTTTCCTGAAGATAGCGCTCTATTGCAAGGTAAAGCTCCTGCGCCTTTTCGGTGCCCAAGTGTCTTATCGGGCAATCCACCAGTCTAAGCCCGGCCTTTATTGCCCGCTTGCGTATGTCCTTTACCTCCTCGGCGTTGCTGACGCCCTCGACCTTTGTGCTTGCGCCGAACTCAAGATATATTTTATCGGTATAGTCTATTGTCGCCTGAGCGAGCTTTTCACCTATCAGCGAAGGCAGGTCGCCGCCGACATCGCAGCTGAGCGACAGCTTGCCATCCGAAAACGCGCCCGCGCCGGAGAATCCTGTGGTGATATGGCAATACGGCTTGCAGTTCATGCAGCGCCCCGTCTTTGTCTTTGGGCAGCGGCGGTTCTCAATTGACTGTCCCTTTTCAACTATCATTATGCTCTGCCCGCTTCCCCTGCGAAGCAGCTCCAGCGCGGTAAATATCCCCGCAGGGCCGGCCCCGATTATCACTACGTCCTTTTTCATTTGCAATACCTCCGCATTAAAAAAAATTAAGCCGGCAGAGCATCCCTTATAATGGGATGAGCTGCCGGTGTTTATCAGTTTTGTTTAGCAGGCGTCGCCCAGTTCGGGGGACGGAAGCTGCTCGTTGGGCTTTCTGTATTCAAACCTTGGCGGTTCCTTTTTCTCTATTACGTCCTTCGTTATGGTACAGCTCTTTATGTCGCTTCTGGAGGGTATGTCAAACATGATGTCCAGCATCACATCCTCCAGTATCGCCCGCAGCCCTCGTGCGCCGGTTTTGCGTTCTATGGCGTGGTCTGCAACCTCCTCAAGAGCGTCCTCATCAAAGTCGAGCTCCACGCCGTCCATCTCAAATAGCCTCTTATACTGACGGGCAAGGGCATTCTTAGGCTTTGTCAATATGTCTATAAGCGCCCTGCGGTCAAGCTGATTCAGCGTAACTATAACCGGCATCCTTCCCACGAATTCGGGGATAAGGCCAAATTTCAGCAGATCCTCCGGCAGTATGTTTTTGAGTATAGAGCCAACGTCCTTCTCTACCTTGCTCTGAACGTCCGCACCAAAGCCCATTACGCTCTTGCCGGTACGCTTGGAGATTATATCCTCTATTCCGGCAAATGCGCCACCGCAGATAAAGAGTATGTTGGTAGTGTCTATCTGTATGAACTCCTGATGGGGATGCTTGCGGCCTCCCTGCGGCGGTACGCTCGCCACCGTACCCTCAAGTATCTTCAAAAGAGCTTGCTGAACTCCCTCGCCCGATACATCGCGGGTTATGGAAGGGTTCTCGCTCTTTCTTGCAATCTTATCTATCTCATCGATATACACTATGCCCTTTTCCGCACGGCTGACATCGTAATCTGCCGCCTGAATGAGCTTTAGCAGTATGTTTTCAACGTCCTCGCCGACATAGCCCGCCTCGGTAAGCGAGGTAGCATCGGCCACGGCAAAAGGCACATTAAGTATCTTTGCCAGGGTTTGAGCAAGCATGGTCTTTCCGCAGCCGGTCGGCCCGAGCATGATTATGTTGCTCTTTTGCAGCTCAACATCGTCCTTCTTCTGCTTGCCCGCGTTTATGCGCTTGTAGTGGTTATACACGGCCACTGCAAGGGCACGCTTTGCCGCGGCCTGACCCACGACATATTGATCCAGTGTGTCGGATATCTCCTGAGGCTTTGGTATATCGTCAAGCTCAGTTTCGATACCGGAGCGCTCCTCGTCGATTATCTCCTGACACAGCTCTATACATTCGTTGCATATATATACGCCCGGACCCGCAATTATTCGATCTACCTCGTCCTGCGATTTCCCGCAGAATGAGCACTTTACGGTGCCGTTCGTCTTCTCTTCGTTTTTCGTCATCAATTACCTCCTGGGCGGAATTATCTCGTCTATCAGTCCGTAGGCCAGCGCCGCTTCGGCATCCATATAGTTGTCGCGCTCGGTATCCGCCTGAACCTTTTCAATAGGCTGACCGGTGCGTGCAGAAAGTATCCCGTTCAGTTTTTTCTTTATCTTTACCAGCTGCTCAGCCTGTATCGCAACATCGGTCGCCTGACCGCGCGCCCCGCCGAGAGGCTGGTGTATCATTATCTCGCTGTTGGGCAGCGCCCTGCGCTTGCCCTTTGCGCCCGCCGTAAGAAGGAAGGCGCCCATGCTTGCCGCCATGCCTATGCATATGGTGGATACATCACACTTGATGTACTGCATGGTATCATATATCGCCATGCCCGCAGTTACCGAGCCGCCGGGGCTGTTTATATACAGGCTTATGTCCTTATCTGGATCGTCCGCCTCAAGAAAGAGGAGCTGAGCCACGATAAGGTTGGCGGTGTCGTCGTCAACCTCGCCGCCAAGGAACACTATACGATCCTTCAGCAGGCGGGAATATATATCGTAGGAACGCTCGCCCTTGTTGGACTGCTCTACTACCATAGGTATAAGATTCATAGTGTTCATCTCCTTTATTTTTGAACAAATTACTGCTTCTTATCACAAATGCCTCGCCGCACGGCAATGTGCGGCGAAGCTGACTTAATGTAGTTATCGGAAAGGCTCCGGGGTTATTCCGCTTCCTTTTCTTCTTTCTTTTCAGTCTTCTTGGCTGTGGTCTTCTTGGGCTTTTCGGTCTTCTCGGTCTTTTCTTCTTTTTCAACCTCAACGGCAGAGTCTGTCATCGCGGCCAGCACCTTATCGACGATTATCTGATCCTCGAAGAACTTCTTGTCGTCCTCCGAAAGTCCCTTCTTGAAGTCCTCGGCCTTGTCGCCAAACTGGGCGCAGTATTCATCTACCTTGGCAGCTACTTCCTCAACGGTAGCAGCGATTTTCTCTGCCTTGGTGATAGCATCTATTACGAGCTGGCTCTTTACCCTGCGCGCGGCGTCAGCGCGGCTCTCCTTACGGAAGGATTCGATATCGGTGTTTGCATACTTCATGTAGTCCTCAAGGCTGATGCCCTGTATGCTGAGGCGATAGCGGATGTCGTTCAGTATGGCATCTATCTGGCGCTCCACCATGACGTCGGGTATAACTACCTCGGCGTTGTCTACTGCCTTTGCAACCACCGCGTTTTCCTTTTCGATCTTGGCGTTCTTCGCCGCCTGCTCCTCAAGCTCCCTGCGCTTTTCAGCCTTCAGCTCGTCAAGCGTATCGAACTCGGATACGTCCTTTGCGAACTCATCGTCCAGCTCCGGAAGCTCTTTTTTCTGTATGCTGTTTACCTTAACATGGAAGGTCGCATCAGCGCCGGCAAGAGCCTCGCTGTGGTATTTCTCGGGGAACTTCACCTGAAGATCGCGCTCCTCGCCGACCTTCATGCCTATCATCTGCTCCTCAAAGCCGTCAATGAAGGTATGGGAGCCTATTTCAAGGGTCTGCCCCTGTGCAGAGCCGCCCTCAAATTTGATGCCGGACACGCTGCCCTCATAATCGAGGTTTACGGTATCGCCGTTTTCAACCGGGCGGTCAACGTCTACCATGCGGGCTACTTTCTCGCGCTCGCGCTCTATTTCGGCATCCACGTCTTCGTCCGTAACATTATACTCGTGCTTTTCTATTTCTATACCCTTATACTGGCCAAGTGTGACCTCCGGGCGCACCGCGACCTCGGCGGTAAACACCAGATCCTTGCCGTCAAGAGGCAGGTCAACGATGGAAATGTCTGGCCGGTCTATAACCTCAACGTCATGCTCCTTTATCGCAGCCTGATATACATCGGGATAAACGATATCGAACGCATCATCAAAGAAAGCCAGCGGGCCGTAGGTGTTCTCGATCATCTTGCGGGGAGCATGTCCCTTGCGGAAGCCGGGAACGTTGAACCTCTTGCCCTTGGTACGATACGCCGTTTCAACAGCCTCCTCAAACTTATCCGCGGGTACCTCGATAGTTAGCTTTACCTTGCTGCCTTCGAGCTTTTCCAAAGTTGCCATGTATAAACCTCCGAAACTACATATATGTTTGTATCATTTTGCGGACATACCGCCATTAGCATATAATAGCATACAACATCGCCTTTTGCAATGAATCATTGTGTATTTAATGCAATAAATCGTGCAGAAAAGGCAAAAGGCAGACCGTGCCCGCGGCCTGCCTCAGAATCGTCTCTGTTTGCTGTTGTCTATCTTTCGGTACCCCAGAAGAACAAGGCTATCGTGCCCGGGCCGGAGTGGGCGCCTATTACCGGGCCGACGTAGTTGATTACCACATCCTGAACGCCGGTGCGCTCACGCACAAGGCTTGCAACGTACTCCGCGTCCTCCAGGCTGTCGCCGTGGCTTATGAACACCGTCTCGTTGCGCTCGGGCAGCATAGTGGTTTCCATGCTGTCCACCAGAGCCTTCAGAGATGCCTTCCTCCCCCTCGCCTTGCCCACGGCGACGAGATGTCCCTCGTTATCTGTGTGCATGACCGGCTTTATGCTGAGCATTGTGCCGACGGCGGCCGTCGCTGCAGATATCCTTCCGCCGCGCTTTAGGTAGTTCAGGTCGTCCACCGTGAACCAGTGGCACATATGCAGCTTTTCCTGCTCAACAAAGTCGCGAACCTCTTCTATCGTTGCGCCCGCCAGCTTTTTCTTCGCCGCGTAGTACACAATCATTCCCTCGCCAAGCGATGCCGCCAGCGTATCGACGGTATATATCTTTCTTTCCGGATACTTTTCGCGAAGCTCGCGCGCCGCCGTTTCGCCGGAATTATAAGTGGTGCTGAGCCCTGACGAGAAGCCCAGATAAAGAACGTCCTTGCCCTCGCTCAGCAGCTTTTCCATCGCTTCCTCAAAGGCGGCGGTATTAACGGCAGAGGTCTTAAGATCCTTGCCATCCCTTGCCAGCCTGTAAAACTCCTTAAAGTCTATTTCCCGGCCGTCCAGCCAGTTGCGGTAGTTTTTTCCGTCCGCCATGACCTCAAGAGGCAGCACCTCGAGGCCAAGCTGATCTGCCAGCTCCTGCGGCAGGTCGCAGGAAGAATCCGTCATTATTACATATTCCTTGTTCATTCAGCCATGTTCCTCCCTGTGTTACTCTTTTTAACGGTAACATTATACCCCGCAGCCGCTGCATTTTCAACAAAGGCAAAGCAATTTACCAATTGTTCAAATTTTAGAAGTATTTTATCTCCTGAAAATGCCTCTATTTAATAGCTGCCGGTAGAGCAGATAGCCGAGGCCGCAGCAGCAGACCGCCTCGCCCACGGTAACGGTTGCGAAGAAATAGCAGTAGCTTCCCGGGAATTTATACACCTGCATGAGCACGAACGGTACTATTACACCATTTGATAGCACCGGAAACAGCGTCGCCAGCTTGGGCTTTGAGCGGAATGCATATGTAAGGCAGGCTCCTATAAGCGTTGCCAGCGACCCTGCAGCTACATCCCAGGGCAGCGCACCTGTTACGAGGTTTGCAATAACACAGCCTATGAACAGACCCGGAACGGCCGCGCCAGTGAATACCGGCAGCACCGTCAGCATCTCCGATATCCTAAACTGTATTACCCCGCTTGAAAGCCCAACCGCAGCCGAAATAAGAGTCAGCACGACATACAACGCCGCCGTTGCGGCGGCGTAAGCCAGTTTTCTTGTTTTTTCGTTTATATTCATTCCGTGATTTTTCCTGTTCCTTGTTTCTCACTCAGCAGCAATTTGCGCTGCTTCCAGTCCGGCATTAACTCCGTCATCAGCGCATAAAATTCCTTCGAGTGATTCGGATGCATAAAGTGGCACAGCTCATGCAGCGTCACCATGTCAACGGCCTCCTTGGGATATGCAGCGAGCCTCTTGTTGAGCGTTATGCGCCCGGCGGTATAGGAGCAGCTTCCCCAGCGGGAGGTCATGCTCCTCAGCCTAAGCTCCGGCATTTTTACCCCATATGGCCGTATAAGCGGATACACTCTCTCAAGTGATGCCGAAAGCGCCGTCCTGCATTTCTCCTCAGTGCACTCCTGCAAGGTGTCGGCATTTGCCATCGCCCTGTCCACGGCAGAAAGTATAAGCCCCGCCTTGCTCTGCATAAAGCGCTCTATCGCACCTATGCTCACCCTTGGGCTTGCGGAAACGTATACCGAGCCGTCAGCGCGTATACGGAGGTTGAGGTTCTTCACCTTTTTGCGGTGCAGCTCATACTCGACCCGTCTATCACCTATGGTTACGCTTCTTATTTCCGCCGCCATTACCGGGAGCTTGTCTGCGGCCTTACGCCATATGCAGCTCCGTCGCGCACCGTTTTCAGTCTTTCCACAAAGTCCTTCATTACCTCGGATATTTTTATCTCCTGCGGGCACACCGCCTCGCAGCTTCTGCAGCCGATGCACTGAGAGGGCTGTTTGCTTTCGGGCAGCGACGCGAGCCAAAGCGGCGCTCTGAGCCCGCCCTCGGAATAAACATGCTCGTTGTAGTGCTCAATAAGCATCGGTATATCCAACCCCTTCGGGCACTTCGCCGTGCAGTAGCGGCAGCCGGTGCAGGGCAGGGCTATCTCCTCTATCATTTTATCTGCCGCACCCAACAGTGCCCTCATCTCGCCGTCGCCAAGCGGCTTATCCTCCGCAAAGGTGCTTATGTTGTCTCTAAGCTGCTGCATATCGGACATTCCGGAAAGCACTATAGTCACCTCGGGCAGGCTCTGCAGGAACCTGAAGCCCCAGCCCGCCGCGCTCTCCTCCGGCCGCAGCGTCTTAAGCTCCGCCATATATTTCTCGTTCGGCCTTGCCAGCTTTCCGCCCCTGAGCGGCTCCATTACCCAAACCGGCAGACCGTATTCGCTTATCAGCGCGACCTTTTCCTTTGCGTGCTGGAATTTGTAATCCAAATAGTTCAGCTGAATTTGGCAGAACTCAAGCTCACTCGCATATGCATCGAGGAAGCGGCGCATTACATCTACTCGCCCGTGAGCAGAAAAGCCGAGGTGGCGTATCCGCCCCGCCTGTTTTTGCTTGAGCAGGTGATCCATAATGCCGTATTTGGGATTCATGTAATCATCGACATCGACCTCGCATACGTTGTGGAACAGATAAAAGTCAAAGTAATTCACCTGGCACTTTTCCAGCTGTCTTTGGAATATTTCCTCAACCTTGGTTATGTTTTCCTTTATATTTCCCGGAAACTTTGTCGCAAGGTTGAATTTCTCTCTCGGATAATCCGAAAGCACCCGGCCTATCACCGTTTCGGAATTTCCACCGTGATACATCCAAGCGGTATCGTAATAATTGATGCCGTTCTGCATTGCATACGCCACCATTTCCCGTGTTTTGGCCTCGTCAATATCCTCGCTTTTGCCGTTCATCGTCGCCAAGCGCATAGTTCCCAAACCCAGCGCGGACAGTTCTTCGCCCTTAAAATTGCGGTATATCATTTCTATTCTCCTTGCTTCCTGTCTTTAGCCTATTTTTTGTACCAATCGAGTATCCTAAGGCTCCTATCCGCCTTGTTCAGTACCTCGGACTCGCCTTTTTCGTTTATGCAGACGATGTTCTCAACGCGCATACCGAACCTGCCGCCCAGATATACGCCCGGCTCAATTGAGAAGCACATTCCGCGCTCCAGTCTTCTGTCGTTTATCTGGTTAATATACGGCCCCTCATGAACAGAGTAGCCTATACCGTGACCAACGCGGTTTACCAAGGTATGCGCATAGCCCTGCTCATCCAGCACCTCCCGCGCCTTCTTATCTATATCGGGTATATATGCGCCCTCAACGGCTGCGGCCTGCGCTGCAAGCTGGGCGCGGTCAACGAGCTCGTATATTTTGCGCTGCTCGTCCGTAATGCTCCCGACAAAAACCGTGCGGCTCAGGTCGGACATCATCTCGTTTATGGCGCAGCCCCAATCCAAAACGATGCAATCGCCCTCCTGTATCACCCTGTCAAAGCTGTTGTAGTGGGGGTAGCCGCTGTTTGGGCCGGAGGCAACTATGCAATCGAAGTTGCAGCCGCCCTGCGCCGCCATCGTGCCCACTATGACGTCACGGACCTCGCCCTCGGTTATGCCCGGGCGTATCATGGCGCAGGCCTTTTCAAATGCGCTGTCGGCCACCCTTGCAGAAAGCCGCATATTTTCAAGCTCCTCGTGAGTTTTGATTATGCGTACCTCCTCCAGCAGCGGTTTGCCGTTAAGGAAGTTTATGCCGCAGTTTCGGCCTATATCCAGCACATTAAATGCCTGCGCAGTCGAGTTTACGCCAACGGTTTTTCCGGCAAGCCCTTCTTTTTTAAGTATTTCATATGCTTTATCCATTCCCTCGTTGTCGTGCCAATGGTAGACAGGGCACTGGTGCTTCAGCCCCTCGGCGATCTCATCTGCATACAGGGTATTGCAAAGGTAAAAGCACTCGCCGCTCTTTTTTACGAAAAGCGCCTGAAACCGCTCACACATCATGGGCGAAAAGCCGGCAAAAAAGCGCATCTCCTCGGAAGGGGATATGAGCATCGCGTCGTATTTCATCATGTTGGCAAGCTTCTTTATGTATTCCGCTCTCATGGTTTATATTCCCTTTCACTCTTAAAAAATAAGGGCTGCCACGGGGAACAGCCCTTTTAATTATACTCTTTGTATGTGCTTTATGTCTATCTACTTGTTGGCATTTTCCACAGCGCGCGGCTCAAGCGTGAGCTTGTTCTGCTTGTTTGCCTTCCAGACATACAGGCCGAGGGAGAGGCCGATTACGCCGTATACCATGAAGGTACGGAAGTATTCGCCGAGTATCGCCTGACCGAACACGGCCTGGCCTATCTCGGGACTTAGTATGAACATGGAGTGGAACAGCAGCGTTCCCATTATGGCCTGAGATACCGTCGCCTTGTTTACCGACGCACCGCCGACCAGTATCGCCGCAACCGAGAAGAGGCCGATCTGGTTATGTGCGGTGTATACGTTCAGGGTGCCAATGTTCTGAATGTAGATTATCTGACCCCATGCCGCCAGAACGGTCGAAATTATGGTGGCGATTATGCGGGTGCGGTCAACGTTTATGCCATTGGACTCCGCAATATACTGGTTCTGGCCGCAGGCGCGGAAATCCTGACCCAGTTTGGTGGTCATTATCCACTTTGTAAATGCAGCGAGCAGCACTATCATCAGCACGGTACCCATAGGCACCTTGCGAACCATGCTCAGCCTGCCTTTTGTAGCCGCCTGATAAGCGAATACGACGAGTATGACTGCCGCTATCGCAGCGTACAGATAGAACTTGAAGCTGTTAAGACGGGTTTGACCCGGCTTCAGCTTGCGAAGGAACTGGCTCCATATGAGATACAGCAGCACGAGGCCTGAGGCCACCGCCATAAACACGGCAAACGGTACCTGCCAAATGCCCTCCAGCGCATATTTTATAGTATCCATATCTATCGTCATACGGATGCCTACGCCGCCGGGAAGGATTATCGGGTGATCCGGCTGAACGGGTATGACGCCGCCGATAAGGAACAGCACTATGAACATATATATGCCGGTGCCGAAGTAGCCCACTATCAGCGAAGCTATCATTTCCTGACCGCGGGTCTTGTTATACAGTGTGCCGGTAAGCCAGCCGAAGAGCACCGCTATCGGCAGCGCGATGAACATACAGAGCAGGAAGCCGCCGAAGCCGCCTATGTAGTAGTAGCGAACCAGTATAATGGCGAGCTGCCCCGCTATTGCGCCAACGACTATACCGAAGTTAAGCCCCAAGCCGGCGATTACCGGGATTATCAGGGAAAGCACGAGGAACGCGTTTCGGTAGAACCGGTTGCTCAGCTCTGTAAGGAACCAGTTGAACGTTACGCTCTTTGCAAGCGCAAGGCCCAGCACGATGAACACCCAGAAAATTATCGTAACGATATTATCCAGCACGAATTGCCCGATGCTGAATTTATTTTGGTTCTTCTTGACAAGGTCTTCCATTACCTGCCGCCTCCCTTCTTAACCTGCGTAAGGGCGTAGAGTATAACGCCGTTCTGTATGACCTGACGCATTATATCCGAAAGGTCGGTTCCGGTGAACAGGGCATTTGCGACCGGCATTGCCGCCGTCATGAGCCCCTGGAATATGCATACGCCTACGACGACGTTTACGCAGCTTGCCCTTGTCGCCGTTGCGCCGCCGATAAGCACTGCGGCCACTGCCGGGAACGCCATATTCAGCGGGCCGTTGTATATCTGCGCGTAGCCGTAGCCCTGAGAGTAGATTATTATGCCAATGCCCGCGAGCACGGTGGAGATCATGTTTGCTATAACGCGGCTGCGGTCGATATCGAGTCCGCTCGCCTCCGCAAACCTCGGATTGACGCCGGCCGCGTATATTGCAAGGCCGGTTCTCGTCTTGAAGAATATGCTCACGACGACGCAGGTGAACAGCAGCAGCAGTATCATTCCGGTCGGGATATACACGCTGCCGATATTGAAGCCCATGAAGTCGGACACTATCTTGTCCGCTTGGAAGCCGTCCATCTGTATCGTTTCGCGGAGGCCATCGCCCAGCATCCAACCCATCTTGCGGTTGGAGAAGGGCAGCGACAGCCAGAGTATATTGAAGAACGCAACGATCGAGAAGCCGGTATACGTCGCTATCGTCATTTCGGCGCCCTTAACGGCGTTCATCAGCTTGCCATATGCCCAGCCCATGAGGCTGCATATGACTATTGCCAGCAGTATTGAGCAGCCGATCAGACTCCAGCCCATAAGATCGAGCTGCATGCAGCACATGAGGGCGAAAAGGCCGCCCACTATGCCTATCGGCAGCGCAAAGTTCGGGCCGACGCCGGACTTTATCGAGGGCACCATTGCAAGCACCAGTATGCCGTTCATGCCAACGCGGCGCAAT
This sequence comes from Acutalibacteraceae bacterium, assembly GCA_963640685.1. Lineage (GTDB taxonomy): Bacteria > Bacillota > Clostridia > Christensenellales > CAG-138 > SFEL01. The sequence goes on along the minus strand of CAVIAA010000001.1, from coordinate 77,543 downwards.
ATATCGGTAAGAAGCACGGGAATTGACTGCCCCATTGCATACGCAGCTACCAGCACGACCAGCAGCAGCGCGGACACGGCAAAGGTAGGTATTCCCATTCTGCGGATCAATTTACCCATTGTTTATGCCTCCTTTTCCTTTGATGCATGAGCGGAGGACATCATAAGACCGTATTCCTCATCGGACGCCTCGGGCTTCAGCTCGCCCGCGACCCTGCCCTCGCAGATTATGAGTACCCTGTCGCAAATACTGCGAAGCTCCGCAAGCTCCGAGCTGGTCATGACAATGGTCATTCCCTGCTCTTCCGCAAGCCTCTTGAGCAGATCCAGTATCAGCTTTTTCGCGCCGATGTCTATGCCGCGGGTAGGCTCGGATACCAGCAGCAGCTCCGGCTGCTGAGTAAGCGCGCGAGCCACGCACACCTTCTGCTGGTTGCCGCCGGAAAGCGCGCCGGTGTTCTGCGCGGCGGAGGTACAGCGGATATCCAGCTCCTTTATCATCTTGTCCGCATGCTCCCGAATGGCCTTCTTGTCAGCAACCTTTATCGGACCGTAGCTCTTTATGAACTTACCGTCGGTTTCGAGCGCCGTAAAGGCTATGTTTAGGTCTATCGGGCTGCTGAGCAAAAGCCCCACGCCCTTTCTGTCCTCGCTGACGAAGGCTATATCGGATTTAAGCGCATCCCTTGTGTCGTTCAGCTTAAGCTCCTTGCCCTTGAACAGCACTTCGCCGTCCGCAGGATAAAGGCCCATTATGCCGTTGGCAATGCCCAGCTTGCCCTGCCCCGCAAGGCCGCCTATGCCGACTATTTCGCCCTTATGCACATTGAAGCTGACGTCATGCACTCTTTCGCCGGGCATATTTACCCTGAGCCCCTTGACCTCAAGCATCACCTCATCGCTCACACTGCGGCCGCTCTCGTTGCGATCCAGCGTGAGTGCGCGGCCAACCATCAGCCTCGCTATCTCGGCTGCGGTTATGTCCTTTGTGTCCCTCGTAGCAACCAGCTCGCCGTCGCGGAGTATAGTAACGCGGTCGGACAAGCTGATTATCTCATCGAGGCGGTGGCTTATAAAGATTATTCCTATGCCCTTTGCTGCAAGGCGGCGTATCGCGGCAAGGAGGTTCTCGGTCTCCGTCTCAGTCAGCACGGCGGTAGGCTCATCAAATACCAGATAGCGTATGCCGGTCTTGTCTATCTCGCGGGCAATCTCAACGAACTGCATATGGCCAACCGGCAGGCCATGTACCATCGTGTACTCTTCAATGTCCATTTCCATGGTATCCAGCGCCTTGCGGGCATCGGCATTCATGCTGCCCATTTCGAGCTTCTGCAGGCGCTTGCCAAATATTTTTGAAAGCACGGTAGGCTTGGTGATTTCGCGGTTGAGCTTAATGTTTTCGGTTATGGTAAATCCGGGGATAAGCATAAACTCCTGATGCACCATGCCTATGCCTTTTTCCATGGCATCATGAGGTGTCAATATGTGTGCATCCTCGCCGCCTATCTCAACGGTACCATCAAAGCCGCCGGTTTCGTGTATTACCGGCATACCGAAAAGTATATTCATCAACGTGGACTTGCCGGCGCCGTTTTCGCCTATAAGGGCATGTATCTCGCCGGGGCGAACATCCATGTTTATCCCTTTAAGCACCTGATTGCTGCCGTAAGACTTTCCCACGTTTACAAAACGTAAAATTGATTCGGCCAAAACTTGTAGATCCCCTTTCTAGCTTGGGTTTAGCAATGGTTAAAGAATATTGCGGATAAGGCTTTAAATAATATAATAACGTATGCAAGTTAAAAGGGGCGGCGGAGCCGAACGCTCGCAGCCGCCCCGTTTTAGCTAAACGATCAAACCATCAAACCGACATTCGAATTACAAATCGAGGTAGCCGAGCTGATATACGAGGTAGTTCTCGGTGACTTCGCCGGTACCGGGATCTACGAAGGGAGTCAGAGCAGCGTCGGCGTTGCAGTAGTCGCTCAGCAGCGCGCTCATAACGTCGGAATCGCAGTTGCCAACGAGGCCGGCCATCCACAGGAAGGCGTACTCGGTGCCGGCAACAGTGTTTGCTATGGAAGCGGGAACCGCCCAGGTGGAGAAGTGACCGGTCAGACCGGCGTCTGCAACGTACTTCTTTTCGGCTTCGATAGTGGCCTCAAGACCGCCAACCAGATCCTCGGGGCTCTCGATACCGAAGGCGCTGGGGAATCCATGATAGGGGCTGGGGCAGCAGGGCTGCACATAGTATGCGCCTGCATCGTAAACAGCCTTGATGAGGGGAACCTGCATAGCGCAGTTGGTGGTGAAGAAGCAGGTCTCGGTGCCGTACTGCTCTACCATCTTGGGTACATCCTCAAGGATGAACTGCTGGGAGCCGGACAGGCCGGAGTCACCGGTGGGATCGGGAGCGGTAGCGTCGATGAACTCAATGCCCAGCTCTTCGCACCTTGCCTTGATCTTATCGCGGCAGCCTGCCAGAGTTACCTGCGCCATATGGCGGGGGAAGCTGTAATGCACGAAGGTCTTGCAGCCCATTTCGTTGGCCTTGTCAGCCATGAATACGCCCTTGCCTACTTCGTCAACGGAGATGGTGATGTCGGCACGGGTGGTTATGTCGGTGGGGTTCTCCTGGGGAGTGCAGTAGATGACCAGCAGGTCTTCCAGATCGCGAACCTCAGCAACCTTGTCGATGCCGGGATTGGAGCCGGGGCAGGCCTGGTTGATGATAAGGCACTTTACATCGGGATCGGAGCCGTACTTATTGATTACAGAGATGAACTGCTCCTGCTCGGCCATGAAGTTATCGGGCATGGTGTCGTGAATGACACGGTTGCCGTACTTTTCAACCATAGCGGCTGCAGAACGGTACTCTTCCTCGTTCTGGGATACGGTGTTGGTGATAATGGCGATCTTGCCATCGGTCGCTGCAACAGCGGCCTCTATGGACGCCTGAACATTAGTAGGATCCCACTTGAGATCGCCGGCTTCTGTGGTAGCGGCTTCGGCGGTGCCTTCTGCGGTAGCAGCTTCGCCAGACTGTTCTGCGGCGGGCTGAGAGCAAGCCGCGAAGGAAACTGCCATAACGATGACCAGCATCAGAGCGATAAGTTTCTTCATGTGTTCTTCTTTCCTCCTGATAATTTATGAACTAAACGAGCTTTGCCCATTGTTCAAGAAGTGTTTTTTGTATTTGTGGGTACACAAATACAAAAGGGAACGTTCCCTTTGATTTTAATTGTGTTAAGCTACATCATCAACATCAGCAACAGCTATCAGACAGCCATTTCAACATCGGCCACAACAGACTGCATACAGCAAACGATAAATGAATATCAAACATTAGACATAGTTTATCAGTATGTTCTCGATATGTCAATCGGTGTTTTTGATAACGACATGCTCCCATCTTGCGGTTTTCGGCGGCTGCTTTTGAGACCCGCGCAGCCGTTTTTTAGACAATTCGCCTTTCTTTTGCCCACATTGGCTTTTTTTCGAATATCATGCATGAATATCCTTCATGCTATTTATTAGTAATTCTCATTTATTATTTGGTAATTCTCATTGGTTATGTTGTTTTTCCGGCTCGCATGGTATAATATGCGAAAAGTCGATATTATCACAGGAGGATAACGCTATGGACACAGCCGAACTTTTGAGGCGGCAGCTCGCCGCCCTTGAGAGCGGCACAAGCCACGCCCTGTTGACTATTGTGGAGGCGGCCGGCTCTTCCCCGCGCAAAAGCGGCAAAATGCTCGTGCTTTCGGACGGTACAGCCTTTGGCACGATAGGCGGAGGCGCCGCCGAGCTTCTCGCCGTCAAGGATGCCATGGAGTGCATGCGCTTGCGGGAAAATCTCCTTAAAACCTACGACCTCTCTCCGGAGCTGACCAACAACACCGGCATGACCTGCGGCGGGCAGATCAAGGTGCTCATAGAGTCCTTTGCGGCCAAGCCGCTGCTCGTTATGTGCGGCGCCGGCCACGTTGGCTGCGCCATGCTCAAGGCCGCCCGCTTCATCGGGTACAGCACGCTGCTCATAGACGACAGGCCTGACGAAATGATTGGCGAAAGCATCCGCCAATCGGACAGGTTCGTTCGCGTGAGCGACTTTGAAGCGGATATGATGAATATGGATATCCCGGAGGGCGCGTTCATAGTAATAGCCACCCACGGCCATGTAAACGACAGAGCTGCGCTGTATGCTGCGCTTTCAAAAAAGCCGTCATATGTCGGCATGATCGGCAGCCGCAAAAAAATCGCGGGGCTTTTTGAATATATGCGCGGCAGAGGCGTGCCGGACTCGCTGCTGGATACCGTATTCACCCCGATAGGGCTGGATATCGGCGGAGAGACGCCGGAGGAGATCACCCTTGCGATAATGGCCGAGGTGCAGGCGACGAGGTACGGCAAAAGCTGCCGCCACCTGAAGGAAATGAGAAATATTGAATAATAAAAGCAAAACGGGAGCTGCGCTGTGCAGCCCCCTGTTTTTTTCAGTTATCGTTTTCCTGTTTTTTTATTATGTTTATGACTCCGTTGTCATCAAGCTGCTTTGCCACCGCAATGCCTATCGGCAATGCAAACACGCCGGCAGCGCCGAAGAGCGAAACGCCAACTACCATTGCAAGCAGCGTGACAAGCGGGTGCAGCCCGACCTGTTTGCCTATTATCTTTGGCTCCATTATGTTACGCACTACGGATATCACGACATACAGCACCGCAAGCTCTGCCCCAAGCGCCGTTTTGCCCATTACAAAGCTCACTATCGACCACGGTATAAGCACCGTTCCGCAGCCGACTATCGGCAGTATGTCCAATACGGCTATCCCCGCCGCGATCCCCCATGAATTATTTACGCCGATCAGCAGCAGGCCGATCGAGAGCTCGCAGAAGGTCATCAACATTATAAGCCCGTATGAGCGCGCATACTGCCCGAGCGTTTTTTTGAGCTGGTTCCATCCGTTGCTTATTACCTTAGATGTTTTATCCGGCAGCTGACTGTGAATAAAGCGGCTGATCCCGTCCCAATCCAGCAATATAAAAAGCGTTGAAACTATGCATATTATCGTATTCACAAGCCTTCCGGGCAGCGAGACCGCAAAGCTGCCTAGAAAGGAGACTGCCCTTGCAGAAAGGCTCTTTATGCTGCTCTCCATCATTGTGAGCACCTGATCCATGGATATATCTATGGTTACGTTGAACCTTTCGAGGAATACCTCTGTGCTGCTCCAAAGCGAGCGCAGCGCAGGCAGCAGCGAATTGCTCCACGTTTTCGGCGCAACGACTATCACGCGCTGCACAAACTCCACCGCCTTATCGACGAGTATTATACCAATGAATGCCAGCAGCACATATGTGAGCATTATAAGCACCGTTCCGGTGAGCTTCCTTGGGAGGTGACATTTTTTCACCAGCCTATCCAGCAGCGGGTGCAGCACCGCCGCCACTATAAAGGCTATAAAGAACGGCAGCAGCTTTGACATCATATACCTGAACAGAAACGCCAGCACCGCTATCACCGCCGCAAAGTAAAGCAGGTTGATGAGTATTCTTTTCCGTTGCTCAGTCTTGTCCAATTCCGTATTATCCCTTTCGTCAGCCGCTGATGCGGCATCATCGTTATTTTACCATGTATGTATCCGCGGCGCTGTGAAATAAATTTGAACAAAACGAATATAGCTGCATAAGCCGGATATATCACCCATTCTTTCACCCTTTTTCGCCGCAGGCCATATTATTTAGTACAGGGCATGGCCCTGCTCAATACCGACAGGAGCGATGAAAAAATGGCACGATTTACCAACCAGGCACAGCTTGCCTATAACAATACCATAATCAATTCCAACCTTGCGGAGGGCGAGCTCGCCGCAACCCTGACGGCGGCAAAGGCTGCCGTTGACCCCAGCTACGCAACGGACAAAACGGTGACCTACATGGTCACCGCCTCAAACGCCGGCAGCATCCCCTTTTCTGGAGTTACCCTTACAGACGACATGGGCGGCTACACCTACGATGTGAGCACAGTATACCCTCTTACCTATGTATCCAACTCCATAAGATACTATATAAACGGAGTGCTGCAGCCCGCGCCGGCCGTAGCATACAGCGATGCGGAGCTGACGGTATCCGGCATAACCATACCCGCCGGCGGGAATGCCTCAATAGTATATCAGGGACTTGTAAACAGCTTTGCCTCCCCTGCCTCCGGCAGCGAGATAACCAACACCGCCTCATTTACCGGCGGCGGTATATCCGAAGCGCTGACGGCCTCCGCCGCGCTCGCCGCGGAAAGCAGCCCGGATCTTGCCGTTACAAAGACCATATCCCCCGCCACGGTTCAGGAAAACGGCACCGTAACCTACACCTTTACCATACAGAACTTTGGCTCGGCCGAGGCTGACGCGGGAGACGAAACCGTGCTCACGGATACCTTCTCTCCCCTGCTTTCGGATATATCCGTCACATTCAATGGCACGGCCTGGGCGGCGACTACCAACTACACCTACGACACCGCGACCGGCGCCTTTGCAACGGTTCCGGGGCAGATAACCGTGCCCGCCGCGACCTACACCCAAAACGCCTCCGGACAGTGGATAACCACCCCGGGCGTAAGCACGCTGGTCATAAGCGGCACCATCTAAGCACCCGCATGCCGCGCTGCGCAAAGCACCAAAAGGCCGCCCGCCTTTAAGGCGGGCGGCCTAATATATACCCTTATTTGGCTATGCCGCGTATATAACTCGCTATGAACCTCTCGCAATGCGTGTAGATATCCGGTTTTCCGCCGTTTACGCACCAATCCACTATGCAGCCGCGGCACAGCTTTGTTATGTCGTCCACTATCTGCTCCGCCGTAATGTCGTCGGTTATGCTGCCCTCCTGCTGACCCGATGCGATCAGCTCGTGCATTATGGTATAGTAGCCTCGATCCGGCGCTATCATGGCGCTGCTGAAGCCGGTATCCATTATTATGTGGCTGTATACGATGCGCTCGTATTCCACCCCGCGATCCACACAGCAGCCCAGTATGAACTTCAGCATTTTTCGCAGCTTTTCCGGCACCAGCAGTGACGCGCACTCATCGGATTTGATCGTATTCTCATAAAACGCAGCATACTGCTCATCCAGCTGCACCTGATATATCGTCAATATCTCCGTCTTGCTTTTAAAGTAGTGATAAAAGGCGCCGGTAGAAAGGTTTGCATCGGCGCAAAGCTCCTCCACCGTAACATTATTGAAGCCGCGCTCGGCAAAAAGACGGCTGGCGGATTCATAAAGCGCCATGCGTGACTGTCTGCTCTGCTCATCGCGTTTGCTTGTTTTTTTATACATAGCTTCTCTCCGTTTTTTACATACATTTTGAATGATATCACATCTGATGAAAATTGGCCATGCCGCATGTTAAAAAACCGTGCATGAATTTTTGTAATGCGGGCATTATAAAATGTTGTGCATAAAAAAGTGATAAATCCTTGACATTCGTACTCGAGCCTGACATAATGAATTACATAATTCATTATGTAACGGATTATGTAATGAATTATGCGACTGATCAGTGCATAAAATAGCGCAGGCCAACGGCCAATGGCTTGTATCGGTTTTCAAAAAGACCAAAACTAATTTATCCGTTTAAAACAATGAGACAAATAAAGAAATTAGGAGAGAAGGCTTTATTATGCTCTACACCGAGATTTGTAACGCCCCGTGGATGTTCATCTACGTTGGGCTGCTGCTTGTAGCAGTTATCATTCAATGCCTGATATATATGCGCCGTGCAAAGGAAAACGCGCTGAGCCTCGGGCTTTCCGAGGGTGACATACGCAAGGGATTGACGACCGGCATAACCATCAGCATACTTCCTACAATACCCGTTCTGCTCGTTTTCCTTTCGCTGGTTCCGCTCCTCGGCACGCCGCTCGTATGGCTGCGGCTTTCCATAATAGGCTCCGCCCACTATGAGGCATATGCCGCAAGCGTTGCGGTAAACTGCGTTGGCGAAGAGCTGATACCCAACGGATATACCATCAACGGCTGGGTGGCGGCTGCCTGGATAATGACCATCGGCGGCAGCGCCTGCGTGCTGTGGTCCTCCCTTGCAATTAAACCCATAAGCAAAATATACCAAAAGGCAAACACGATAGATATGGGCCTTGTGCTCGCCCTCGGCACCGGCTGCCTAATGGGCATAATGGCCTTCGTATCCGTGGCCTACGGCCTTAGCGCAATGAATACAAAGGGCATCGTGTTCCTGATTAGCTTCGCCGTAGGTGCGCTGATCGTGTTCATATGCCACAAGCTCCCGAAACAGAAGTGGCTGTCCGATTTCTGCATGGCGATAAGCATGATCGTTGCGATGGCCGCCGCCTGCTTCATATTTTAAGAGGTGAACAATTATGAAAAAGACTCAGAATTTCAACGATTGGGTACACTCCTTCGGCATGATATCCAGCCTTGTGCTGCTCGTTGCCATGACCGCTTACCCCGTTATCATAAGCATGGTATACGGCGTATGGCCCGACCTTAAGCAGCTTTGGCCCGGTGTGGTCGCGGTAATATTGTTCATGGCCCCCTGGTGGCCCGGCGAAACGATCGGCTATATGTCCATAATGGGCCCGGGTGCGCTGTATATGTCCTACATAACCGGCAACGTCACCAACCTGAGGATGCCCGCAACGGTCGGCACAATAAACGCGCTCGGCATTGAGCCGAACAGCGAAAAGTGCCATACGATGGCCATTATAGTATGCGGCGCATCGATAATAACCTCGATAGCGGTGCTTGCAATAGGTGTTGTGCTGGCAGTGCCGCTCAAGCCTGTGCTTGAGCTTGAGGCGCTTCAGCCCGCTCTTAACTACGTCGTCCCGGCGCTCTTCGGCGGCCTCGTTGCGCAAACGGTGCTCAAGGGTGCAAGAAAATTCGTGCTCTGGCTGATACCCCTTGCGATATGTCTGTATTGCAGCTACTTCACCAGCATGAACAGCGCATATTATATGCTCATCGCAATAGCGGTATCCGCCGTGATATTCATTGCCGACTATAAGCGCGGCAGCAAAAAGCAGGAAGAAAAGAAGGAGGCTTAAAAAAATGGAAAAGTACATCAAGATAAAGTGTGGGAAGCTGTATGACGGCCTTAAGGCAGAGCTTCAGAAGGACATGGAAATACTTATCGAAGGCAAGTACATAAAAGAAGTTGGCCATAACCTCGCCTGCCCGGAGGGCACAGAGATAATAGACCTCTCTCACCTGACCGTTACCCCCGGCATGATCGATGCCCATGTACACACCGAGTTCTTCCATTTCAAGGATGTCGGCATGGTGGATACCCTGCTCAATTCCGACGGCTACCGTGCCCTTGCGACCTACCACACAGCGGAAAAATCGCTGTACGGCGGCTTTACCACCATACGCAGCATGGGCTGGTGGCGCGAATCCTACGAGCTGGACGTTAAGCGCGCGATCAACGAGGGTTACCTGCCCGGCGCAAGGCTCGTCGTAGCCCCGCACCTGCTCGGCGCACCCGGCAGCCACGGCGATATGACTCAGGTCGCCCGCACGAACCCCATGCTTATGGACTATATTCAGGATGAGCTGTTCCACGGCACCGGAAGCGGACCGGAGTTTTTCCGCGCCGCGGTTCGCCGCGAGGTAAAGCTGGGTGGTGACTTTATAAAGATAATGGCGACCGGCGGATTCTCCACGCCGAACGACGACCCCGATGATATTCAGCTAAGCGACCCCGAGCTTGAGGCGATATTTGACACCGCAAAGAGCCTTAAGGTGTCCGTAACCGCCCATGCATACGGCCCTGCGCTGATGCAGAAGCTGCTGAGATACGGCATAAACGGCATGGAGCACGGCTCCCTTATGGACGAGGAAACGGCGCGCATGTACGAGGACTGCGGCGCATACCTTGTGCCGACATTTACCCCGTATCAGGACGCCGTAATGAACGACGAGGAGAGCATGCAGCGTAAGTCCCCCGAGTTCTGCCGCAAGCTCCATATATATCAAAAGCGGCTGCAGGATGGCCGCCGGGCAATACTCGACAGCAAGATAAAGCTGGGCTACGGCACCGACCACGTCACGAACTGGCAAAACTACGAGCACGGCGTTGAGTACCGCTGCTGGATGGAATGCGGCGCGGATCCTTTCCGTATACTGCAGGCCGCAACCAAGAACAACGCCGAGATATGCGGCCTTGATAAGGTCGTAGGCACCATCGAGGCCGGTAAGTACGCCGACATATCCGGCTGGGGACGTGACCTTCTGACGGATAAGGACGCACTGCGCGACTGCTCCTTCGTAATGAAGGAGGGCGTTGCATACCCGACCGAGAGCAGGATGGGCATACAGGATAAATAATTGCATAAGCAGCAGCGCCCACGCCGCATACGCGGCGTGGGCGCCTTTTATGTAATTTCAGTTATTTCATTTTCGACAGCTTGCTCATAACGTCGGGTATGTTTATTCGCTGCGGGCAGCGGCTGAGGCAGGTTCCGCAGCCAAGGCAGCTCTCCGGCCCTTTTGCGCTCGCAAGGCCGGCAAAGCGCCAGGTTTCGCCGCCCATGCTCAACTCGTTATACGCACGGATGAGCAGCGGTATGTCGAGCTCGGCGGGGCAGGAGGCGCAGCAATAGCGGCAAGCCGAGCACGGCACGCCAAGGTGCTGCATAAACAGCTCCTTCGCCCGGAAGAGTATTTCAAGCTCATCCTCGGTAAGCGGGTTCTTTGCAGAAAATGTCGCCGTATTGTCGCGTATCTGGTCTATGCTGTTCATTCCGCTCAGCACGGTTTGAACGTTCGGCAGCGTCATCAAAAATCTCATTCCCCACGACGACAGCGACCAATCGGGTCGAGCCTCGGCAAGTATCTTAGCGGCATCGGGGCTGAGGGCAGAAAGCCTGCCGCCCTTAAGCGGCTCCATGACCCATATCGGTATGCCGCGCTCGGTAATTATTTCATATTGCTCCTTTGCCCTCAGAAAATCCCAGTCAACATAATTCAGCTGTATCTGAGCCATATCAAAGCCGTCGTACCAGTCGAGTATTTCTCTCAATGACTCCGGCTCCGCATGAGACGAGAAGCCGAGATAACGTATTCGTCCATTTGCCTTTTGGCGGAGCAAATACTCAATGTAGCCGTTTGCCGGGTTCATATATGCTGGCATATTGTTTTCGTCCATGCAGTGTATCAGGTAAAAGTCAAAATACTCTGCCCTGCATCGGCGAAGCTGCTCCTCAAACACCTTCTCAATGTTTGGGTTCGCGACAACGTAAAACTTAGTTGCAAGAAAATAGCTGTCCCTCGGGTAGCGAGTCAGGCTTTCGCCAAAGAAGCGCTCGGAATCGCCCTGCTGATAGGTATAGGCGGTGTCAAAGTAGTTTATGCCGCAAGAAAAGCACTCGTCAACGAGCGCATGCCCCTTGGCTCTGTCGATGTGCTTTGGCTCAGCCGGATCCATCGGCCAGCGAAAGCCGCCAAAGCCCAGTGCGGATATTTCCGCATCTTTGAATTTCTTTCGCATCACCCTGCTGTTCTCCGTCATGGCTGAGGTCCTTTCTATCTCAGGTATGCTCGATATGCCGTTGTATTGAGCCTTATCGGCGATTTATTTTGGTAGCTTTTTGCCGCATTTGGGGCAATATTCGTAATCGCCGTCGACCCCGCAGCCGCAGTATGGGCAATAAGCCGCAGCGGATGTGGCGGTGTTCCCTTCGCCGCTGCTCTGCCCGCCAAAGCGAGCCTGAAGAGGGTCAGTCTCCTCGCCCTCGTCGGTTATGTCAAATGAGGAATATCTGTTCTTGCCCGTTGCGTTTTTGTAATTATACACGGCGTTGACGATGCCCATTATCACAAACAGCACACCGAAGGCCGCAAACGCCGCAGGTGCGCCCATCTGAACCGCATTTATTGTCCAGAATATTCCGAACAGCACCCCTATTATCGAGCCTATTGCGCCAAGCCCCGACGGGCCGCGCCCTGGTTTTACGCTTTTCATAATATCCCTCCTTTGCTCTTTTATTTGGTTCTCTATTCGTTTCTTATCGCATTTAGCGGGCTGAGGCGCATTGCCCTGAAGGCGGGGTAAAGGCCGGAAAGCAGCGCAACCGTGACCGAAAAGACCACGGCACCCGCTGCGAGGTAAAACGGGATAACGCTCTTAAAGCCGCTTGAGGATACAAAGTGATTTATAACGGCGGAAATGCCGTAGCTTATGCCTAAGCCCGCCGCCCCGCCAAACAGGCCGATATACGCAGCCTCGGTCAGGAACAGCGCCGCAATGTTATCCATACGGCAGCCGAGAACCTTAATTATGCCTATCTCCTTTGTCCGCTCGTATATGCTCATCATCATGGTGTTCATTATGCCTATCGCGGCAACGAGCAGCGAAACGCCGCCTATCGCGCCGAGCAGATACTGTATCTGCTGCATCTGCTTTTCCGCCTGCTCAAGCGCATCCTGAAGCGAGCTTGTTCCGTAACCCATCTCGTCTATCGCGGCCTTAACGGAGGAAACGTCATCGGTGCTTTCGCACTTTACGAGAACCTGATTGTAGTTCTTTGTATCCAGCTGCATAAAGCTGCTGTTTTCCCTCGCGAGCTTTTGAACTGCCTCGATATCCATGAGGCAATACCACGAAAAGTCGTTGTTATTCGGCGAAATCATGCCGACAGGCTCGATGCGGTACATCTGCCCCTTTTGCTGCTCCTCGCCCTCTGTGGTATTCATGTTGTTGTATACGTTGCTATAGTCAAAGGTGAGCTGGAATTTTGAATCCATCGTGACCTTTGGGTTGCCGTCCCTGTCAACGGCCTGCTTGCCGCTGTTCGGGTCGTAAAACCAGTTTAAAACATCTTGGCTGAGAACTATTTCATAGCTTGAGCTGCCCCGCTTATACTTCGGGTACCGTCCCTCGGAAAGCTCAATGCCAAACTCCTCCGCCGCCGTGCTGTCGATGGCCATAATGCTGCAATCCGCTACCCACTTTCCGCTCTTTAGCATTCCGTATGCTTGTATCCGCGGCATAACAGCCTTAACGCCGGGTATTTTTTTAATTGTTTCAACCGCCTTTTTGTCCAGCCTTTTCTCGGTGCTGGTTCCGCCGGTCTCGGTTTCGCGGTAGCTCCAGCGCATTACTGTGATGTTGGTAAGGCTGCCCATTTGGGCATAGCTCTCCACCGTGGATTGCTTGATTCCGATGCCAAGGCTCATCATAACGACTATCGAGGCTACACCTATGACCATTCCGAGCACGGTGAGCACGGCGCGCAGCTTTCGCCGCCAAAGGTTCAAAAAGGCCGTCCTGAGTATATCCGAAAGGCGCATTTATACCTCGTCCTCCAAGCTGCGCTCCCTGCGCTTTTTCAGCTTTTTCCAGCCAAAGAAGCCACCGCCGCCCAGTGCGCCCGTGCCAAGCGCCCAGCCCCACCAGGGCAAGCCCTTGCTCGGCTCCGGCTCCGGCTCAACAACGCTCACCATGTCCTCCTCCATCCCGGCGTTGGGATCCTCAACATGCAGCGTAAAGGGCAGCATCTCCTCCCCCGGCTCGCCGTATACGTCCTCGTAGGATATCACGATATTGCCGCTTATATCCCCCGCAACAGAGGGTATAACGGATATATCAGCGGCAAGAGTAGAGCCCGCCGTAAGGGTACCGCCAAAGTAGCTTTCTTCGAGCTTCAGCCCCTCGCCCTCAACGTCAACCGCGCAGTTGTACACGCTGGAGCGACCCATATTGTACATCTTGACCGACATACTCGTGCTGGAATCGATGTAGGATACCTCGTCGTATACCGTCGGCTCATCGCACTTGAGGCGTATTTTTTGCAGTATCGGCACCGCTATGGTCTCATTTGCGGTGTGCGCGGCGTTTGTGTCTGCGGATTCATAGCTGAAATCCACGCTCAGGGTATACGCCTTTGCCGCGGCATCGGGCGCGGTTTGAAGGGCGACCTTCTGCGCGCTGCTCTCCCCCTTTGCTATTTTGCTTATGTAGAGGGTATTGCTGCCGCCGCTTGCGGGAACTATGGTCGCGGTCTCCGCGGCGTCCTTAATGTGTATCTGAATGTTCTGCAGGCCGGTCTCGCTTGAGGTATTCTTTACTGTAAACTCAAGGTTAAAGGTCTCGCCCGCGTATATCTTATCCGAGCTCAACTTATAGCTTTCGATAATCAGCTTCGGCACTGAGGCGGTAGCGTCCTTGTCGGTGCTTGCGGAAAGCCCCTTGCGAACGTTTACAAACAGGCTTACCGTGCCGGTCTTAAGGTCGCCGTCCTCGTTTCGGTAGGTCACGTTAAAGTCAACCTGCTTTACGCCGACCGTTGCCTTTTTGCTCAGCCGCCAAGTATAGTTGAACTCGACGACCGCCCCTGCGTAAAGGCTGTTCGGGTAGCTCAGGTTATAGTCCACGAGGTCTATATCAAAGGGAAACTTTTCAATATCCGTGCTCAGCACGGGAGAGACCTTTATGTCGTATACCATGCCCTTTGTGCAGGTGAGCGGCAGGCGAACGCCTATCGTCTCGCCGTAGTCGCCGGAAGGAGTAGGCACCAGCTGACCGTAGGAGTCGATGTTGGTGGTCTTTATTCTGAACTCGGAATCTTCCTTTTTCTCCGGCGAAGCAGTTGCCTGCGGCGAAGCGCTGCTTGTCGGAGTCGTTGAAGGTTCGATATGCTCCGCCACCGTAAATCCGCTATATGTAGCCGTTTCCGGGTGGCTTTCGCCTCCATCGTCGACATAGTAAAAATAAAATGTCAGGGTACCCGGAGTCTCTCCTGAACCGCCGGTGTTCGCCGTGATATTCAGTATGCTACTTCCGAACGGAATAGTCGCCCTCGAGCTGTCCTTATCTGTCGGAAAAGAAACACTGGTAAGATATCCGCCGTTCGGTTGAATGGACACCAACTGCAGCGATTTGCCGGTCTGGTTATTTATTTGGATGTTCATGCTGACGCTGCCGTTGTTTTCAACATAGCTGTTCTCTTTTGCACCGCTGATGGTGACATTCTCCGCATATGCAAAGCTGCTTACAGAAAGCACCATCATTATCGCCAGAATTACAGTAATAACCCGTTTCATTCTTTTCCTCCGCCGTTTTTGTGCTCGTTGTAGTAGGTATCGGTTATGCGCCCATCCAGTATGTTTATGACCTTGTCGGCATAAGCCGCCATGTTCGGATCGTGTGTTACCATTATGAAGGTCTTGCCGTGGCTCTTGACCGTTTCGCACATGCTCCGCATCACCTCGTCCGACGTCTTGGAATCCAGGTTGCCCGTCGGCTCATCCGCAAAGATTATTTCCGGATCTGTCACCAAGGCGCGGGCGATGCCGACGCGCTGCTGCTGACCACCGGACATTTGCCCCGGCATGTGCTGCATGTGGCTCTCCAGGCCAACGTCCTTAAGCGCCTTTTTTGCAAGGCTCATGCGCTTTTCATACGGAACGCCCCTGAACGAGAGCGGAAACGCAACGTTTTCAAGGGCTGTGTAGTACGGCATCAGGTTAAAAGACTGAAATATAAACCCGACGTACTTCTGCCTAAAGAGTATCAGCTCCGCCTGCGTCATCCGCTCAAGGTGCTTGCCGTTTATGACCACCTCGCCGGAGGTAACGGGCTCCAGCCCCGCAAGCATGTTCAGCAGGGTGGATTTGCCGCTGCCGCTTCGACCGATCATGCAGCAAAACTCCCCGGGCATTATCTGGAGGTCTACCCCCCTTAGCGCGTGCACGTCAACGCTGCCAACGCGGTATATCTTTTTAACGTTCCTCAGGTCGATTATCGGCTTCTGCTTCGCCTCTGCCCTGACCTTGGGTATGCTGTCCATCTATCACCGCTCCTTTAACGAACCTTATGACTCACACTGGATTTTAATACATAACCACCAACAAAGCAAATTAACAAATAATGAAATGTAAAAGGCATGTGGCACGGCTCAATCTGTTCTGCGAAAAGCCGCCGCATTCCGGCCTTTTTTCGGTTATTGCAAAATTGTACTGAATTTGACAGCCGCGAGTATATCATGTCGTTTTCGGTGCGGTTCAAAAAACTAATGTTGTAACTTTTAACGAATTATTAAAACACAAAAGCCACGGCAGGTGTTATAATAGCTTGCGGAAGCATTGCTTTCACCTTTTTTAATTTTTAAGGAGGAAAAACATGAAAAAGCTGTTTGCTGTGATCATAGCAGTTATGCTCTGCGTATCAGCCTGCACACCGAACCAAACTACAAGCGACAAAACCGCCGAGAGCGAGCAGCCGGCGCAGGAGCAGGAGGTAATCTCTGCCGGGCAGATCAGGCCCGAGGAGCCTGTCTCTCTGGACGAAAGCCCGCTGAGCGACGAGGATACAAAGGCCGTAAACGCCATGCTGCCCATAATGGACTCCATACTGCGCTCCATCGGGATAGACAGCGACTCCGAATATGACCCGAGCGACCTTACGTTTTTCTGGTCCGCCCTCTACCTCACCGGCGTAAACTGGGGCATGAGCATACAGCCCGAGGCAGAAGAGCCCACCGTTACCGAGGACGAGCAGGGTTATGTTACCGTGGCCGAGACTACGATGCAGGACTACGCCGCTGCGGCATTCGGCAGCCGCGACCTGCGCTCGATTCCCGAGCTCTACGCTGACTACATCACCTACGACGAAGCGACCGAGACGCTTAAGCTGGCGCCTTCCGACAGCGGCGATACGCTGACCGTTATCGAGAGCATCGTAAAGGAAGGCGACTATGTGACCGTAAACACCGGGCTTTACCTCGGCAACGGCGAAAGGCTGGGCGGAATGGTATTTGTACTGCAGGATGCGGACAACGCCGGTCAGTTCAAATACAGCGTAAAATCGGCAGTTAACGAAAATGAGCTTGGTATATACCAGTGGAAGGGCGTTGACATCGGCAGCAAGGATTCACTCCACGCGGGCGAGAACGCGGATTATGTCGACTTTACCGTTACCCAGAGCGGCGAGAGCAGCGTTACCGTCAGCTTTGATATCGACGGCAGCGAGGTAAAGGACGAAATAGAGTCCCTCGTGCTCAGCAACGACAGCATACATATCGGCAACACCACGGTAGGCGATGAGTACACCGAGCTTTACATCTACGGCAAGGCAGACTCCGGCAACAACATCACCTACGTATACAGGATTCAGGACGGACAGCTCAAGAAAGCCGCCATTGACGGCGTCGTGACCGGCGTACACGGCAACGGCAGCGTAAGCCTCCTTACCGAGATAAGCATGCTCGGCAAGTACACCGCCTCCTGCAACCTCATGCTCGCAACAGGCGAAAACGGAGACGAGTTTGGCTTCGTTCGCAGCGGCGATTACAGCGTGGTTTACGAGAACTTCTCCGAGGCATGGGACGATGCGGCGCTTGAGCTCAGCAAGAGCGGCCTTAAGCTGACCTACGGCGATGAGAGCACCGGCGAGGGCAAGAAGGGCGACCGTTTCCTCCTGATGGGAACGGATATGCAGAGCTACGTTGACCTCATGACCGAGGACGGGCGCACCGCCAAGATCGAGATAAGCAAGGGCGATGACGCCGACTCCGTATGGCAGATCGACGGCAAGCCCGAAAGCGACTGGTTTGCCGAGCTTGGATACACGGGTTAAACCGGCAGCAAAGCAAAAAACATTGGGGCGGCTCAGCGAGCCGCCCCTTTTCGTTTGCGCGTTTATTTTATTCTATCCCGAAGAAGCTGAGTATGCTTTGCCATATCGTCATATCGCCGGTCTTGGGCAGAACGACCGCAACCGGAACGGGAGACGGCGTCGGCGTCGGGTAATATCTTCCGTCGCTGCCGCTTCTTACGGTATATGAAACCGTCGGCTTTGCGAACTCCTCATTCGGCCTTATTTTACCGTTGCTGTCCACCGGTGTAAGCACGGATTGGTTGTTGGTATACAATCCACTGAAGTTATTCGTTCCGTATGCGTCATACTCGCCGTAGGTGCCGCTCGCGCTCTTGGGGTTGGTCAGCTTAACGCTGTACGTAAGCTGAACCTTCATATCCTTGGTGATTGCTTCGTTTATTTCCCAAGTAAAGTGTTCATCGTCGGCAGCAGTGTCCCGGGTATAAGTAAGTACATAGCGGTAGGAATCAGACCCATCTTCATTTTTCCCGAAGCCGTAGCTGTTATTACTAATTTTAGTCTTATTGAGCGCGCTACCGTTCACCGTCAGCTCCAGCTTGCTTATGTCGTTTATGAAGTCCATGTTGTAATCATTCGCAACATAGCCCATGTAGTCAATCACTTTAGACCCCGCGGCAACGACCTGAACGAGCTGATCTTTTACCTTTTCAAAAATTCCAATGCTGCTCGTGCCCGTTCCGCCGGTCGAATCGATATTATTTGCCGTAAAAGTCACGCTCGTACTCATCGCCTTTAACGCAACGGCTACGGGCTGCTCTATCGAAGCGGTCTGAATGGCGCTGCTCGCCGTTGTCGTTGTCGTCGTCTCTGTGCTGTCGTACCGCGTAATGTATCCGTTAGTCGCCAGCCAGGACTTGAAGGAATTGGTATACTCTGCATATTTACCATCGTGGTAGGGATAATCCACCCAAATAACGTGGCATTTTTCAGCAGCCTCTTTAATAGACGTTGCGGCGTAGTAGGTCGAGACCTCAAGAGCCGTGTAATAATCGTCATCATTAAGAACGGTATCCCAATTAGCGGCCTTACTAACAGCGTCTTCTTCCTTGCTCTGCTCCTCGGTCATCTTGTACTTTGCAAAGTCGGCATCAGTATTACCGGCATTCCAAACAGCATCGAACCCACGCAATTCCGTTTTTCCAGGCTCTATGTAACGCTGGTAGAAGTCCTCGTTGGAGTTCCAAAGGATACTGCCGTTCGGAGCATACGTCTGGAACAGAGCCTCCCCCTTATCATTCACCCACATACGGGCGCCGCCGTCTGTAAGGAGTATCATATATTTATCGCTGCTTGCCACGGCGGTGTCAGCATCCAGTATTCTTTGCGCTTCTTTCACGCCGGCCTGAAGGTTGCTGCCGCTGCGACCGGGTTTGCCATCATAGGATTTATCAGTAAGCACACCTGTTATCGTGCTTAAACTGTCCCCAGTGAGGGGGACAAGCCCTTCACCGCTTCCATTGTATAGAATCGGGGTACTGCCGCCGAAAATCACCAAGGCGACCTTTACGTTAAGATTTTCAAACTCGTTCAATTCTTTTAGCAACACAGCGGCGTTGCGGGCAAGATTATCTTCGTCAGTGCTTGTTGAGCCGTCCAGTACGAACACCACATCCAGATTGCCCTTATACTCCGCCGAGGGCAGAGACAGGGTAACGCGGGATTCAAAGCTGCTGTCGAGATTGGTTGCCTGCTTGGATTTTGAAACGTCCAGCTTAACGTTGTTCGCTGTCTCTTCTGTTGCTGTCTGCTCGGCAAACGCCGTGCCCGTTGCCGTAAGCACACCCAGCGTCATCGTCATTGCCATTGCGCAAGACAATAATTTTTTCAAAAGTTTTTTCACGATTTTCTGTCCACCTCCGAATCTTCATAGTTGCATATTTTATCACGCTAACCGTTAGTTTGCAATGGCAATCTGTTAATTTGCCTCAACGTGTTGACGATACTCCAAAAAGAAAATAGAAGAATTAGATTAAAATTCTGACAAGACGGAGGTATGTGATGTCTCACTCAATGAAAATAGCGTTTGAAAACGTGGATTATTATTATATGATAGGCATGAACATAGCACATTACAGGCGAATGGCGGGGCTTACGCAGGCGCAGCTTGCAGAGCGTGCCGGCGTAAGCCGAACGCATATCAGCTTTATAGAAGCGCCGAACATGGCGCGTCCTTTTTCCATTGAGCTGCTTTTCAACATAGCCCGCGTGCTCAATGTTCCGCCGTATATCCTGCTCAAGGATAATAAAACCAGCGCGAGCGTATAAAGGCGTGTAAATAAAAAAAGCCGGGCGGCGTTCCGTCCGGCGTGTTCATGATTCAATCAAAGCCCGAGAACCTCTTTATACGCATATACGCGCGGCTCTTTTCCCTGAAGGAAAAGTATGCCGTCCAGCGCGCCCTTTGCAAATGTCCCGTAGTCGTATGCGTGGTGGGTTATCTCTATGCGCTCGCCCTCCATTCCAAACATCAGGGTATGCGAGCTTGCAATGTTGCCCGCCCTCACGGAATGGTAGCCTATATGATCCTTTTGGCGAAGCCCCTTGCCCTTCCTGCCGTAATCCGCAACATCTGCAAGGCTCTCGCCGCGAACGCCGGCGATTATCTCGCCAAGCTCCTTTGAGGTGCCGCTCGGCGCATCCAGCTTTTTGCTGTCGTGCATTTCGATTATTTCTATATCGGATTCGCTGCCTATTGCCTCTGTAAGCATTCTGGCGATCTCATAAACAAGGTTTACCGCCTTTGAGGTGTTGTGCGCAATGAGTATCGGTATTATCTTTGCACATTCCTCAAGCTCGGCCATCTGCTCCTCCGTAAAGCCGGTCGTGCCCATCATAAGCGGCTTTTTGTACTTTACGCAGGCGCGGGCAACCTCCATTGCACATTCGGTCGTGGAAAAATCGACAACGCCGTCGCTCATTGCAACTACTCTTTCAACGTCGTCATAGGTATTTGCCCCAACGACATCCGTCTTTGCGGCTTCGCCCATGTCCCTGCCGATGTAATCCCTTCCCTTTGGGCCTATGCCGCCCACGATTTCAAACTCATCGGGGCGCTTGAGCGCCTCTCTCGTTACAAGCCTGCCCATTTTTCCCCTTGGCGCGCTTATCGCCAGCTTCATAAGACATTCTCCTCCGTTCGGTGTTTTTTATATTACCTCTATCGCATACCATCCCTTGGCCTTCATTCGGCCGATTATGGCGGCGGCAGGCGTATGGCTCCGTATATCCTCCAAAAGGGCGTATGCCTGCTTTTCCGGCAGGCTAATGAGCAGCCCTCCGGAGGTCTGCGGGTCAAAGAGTATATCGGCAACGGCTCTGTCCACGTCCTCCCGTATGCTGACCTTTTCCCCGATAAATTCCCTGTTGCGGTACGCGCCGGCGGGTATTATGCCCATATTTGCGAAGCTCAGCGCACCATCCAGCATCGGCACCGCGTCCGCCGTTATCTCGGCCGTGAGCCCGCTGCCCTCCGCCATTTCGCGCACATGCCCCATAAGACCGAAGCCGGTTATGTCGGTGCAGGAGTTGATATCGAATTTCATCATTGAGCGCTGCGCCTTTGCGTTTAGCGCCGTCATAGTGGCTATCAGTTGCTTTTCCTGCTCACCAAAGAGAAGCTGCGCCTTTGCCGCGGTCGTCAGTATGCCGCTGCCGATGGGCTTTGTAAGTATCAGCAGGTCGCCCTCCCTTGCAGATGCATTCGAAAGCACCCTGCCCGGGTTCACAAAGCCGGTAACGGCAAGGCCGTACTTCGGCTCCGGATCCTCGATAGTGTGCCCGCCGCAGAGTATCGCCCCCGCCTCAAGCACCTTATCCGCCCCGCCTGCAAGGATGGCCTTTATGGCCTCCTCCGGCAGCTTTTTTGAGGGGAAGCAGAAGAGGTTAAGCGCCAGCTTTGGCTCGCCGCCCATCGCATATATGTCGCTGAGCGCATTGGCCGCCGCGACCTGACCGAAGGTATACGGGTCGTCCACCATCGGCGGAAAAAAATCCACGGTTTGAATTATCGCCGTGTCGTCGTTTATTTTATATACTGCCGCGTCATCCGCCGTGTCAAAGCCCACTATGAGCCTCGGGTCGGAATTTTTCGGCAGAGTCGAAAGCATTGCGTCCAGCACTCCCGGACCTATTTTGGCAGCTCAGCCGCCGCAGGATGTCATCGAGGTCAGGCGAACGTCGTTGTTCATTGCAAATCACGGTTCCTTTCCTGTTCTAACGCCATTATACACCAATTCCGCTCTTTCCAACAGATATAATTATCACAAACCCAAGTCTTCCCAAAAACAATAAAAAGCCCCTTAAATTCGGGAGCCTTTTGTTGCAGTCGGGGATAACTGGTGCTTTGTCAAGCATTGTGGGGGAAACATTAAATGGCACTTGCTTCTTCGTGCAAATACAAATTTAGCTTGTATTTTTCTTGTTGTTATTATAATATAAAAAACAACATAAGTAAAATGAATGTTTTATTGAACCTTCATGAACATTTCTCATGTTAAGGAGGCGTGTATAGTGGATATCAAAAAATTAGAGGTGCTTCTAAAGGTAATAGAAACGCAGAGCCTTACCGCCGCTGGCAACCAGCTCGGCTTCACCCAGTCCGGCGTAAGCCACCTGATACGGACTATCGAGGATGAATTCGGCTTTCCGGTGCTCATTCGCGGCAAGGGCGGCGTTCGGCTGACGGAAAACGGAAAGGCGCTGCTGCCTGCCGTGCGCGAAATACTCAACGCAAACGACCACCTCGACCAGATAGTTGCAAATATACGCGGCATGAGCTTCGGCAAGCTCCGCATCGGCACCTTTGCCAGTGCCTCGGTGCTGTGGCTGCCCAAAATAATCGAAGAATTTAGTCGGGATTATCCCGGCATACAAATAGAGATAATCGTTGGCGGCAACGATTCGCTCTTGAATCAGCTCGACGAATCCGTCATCGACTTTGCAATAATGAGCAACCCGCCGCCAAGCTATGAATGGATACACCTGGCCTCGGACAGGATGCTTGCACTGCTTCCCCCCGGGCACCGGCTCGTGAACAGCGAAAGCGTGAGCCTCAGCGAGCTTGCAGAGGACCCGTTCATACTCTCATACGAGGGCTTTGACTACGACGTTTCCGAGGTCGTAAAGGGCAGCGGAATAACCCCCCGCCTTTCCTTCTCAACCATGGAAAACAGGGGAATAATCGCAATGATACAGCACGGCCTGGGCGTGACGGTCATGCCTGAGATGGTGCTGGACAGCCTTGAAGCAAACGTCATTAAAAAAGAGCTTTCGCCCTGCGAATACCGTCATATGGGCATAATCGTAAAATCGCTCCAGAATGCCTCGCTTGCTGCCCGCACGTTTATAGAGTATTCTCAGCGCATAATAAGCGAGCTCGGCACATATCCGCCGCTGTAAAAGGGTATCACATCTTATTTACCGGTATGGCTGTATTTAATCCTCCTGTTCGTGTTATAATCCATATATACAGCGCACAAAGGAGGGAACTTAGATTGACCGATATTCTGCAAAAGCTGCTCATAGTATGTCCGGGGTATTTTCTTGCCGGGTTTACCGACGCCGTAGCCGGCGGCGGCGGGCTGATTTCCCTGCCTGTTGCCATGCTTGCCGGCATACCCATACACACGGTATATGGAACGAATAAATTCGCAATGAGCATTGGCACCGCAACAAGCGTTGTAAAATACGGCAGGAGCGGCGCGATAAAATGGAAAGCGGCGCTGACGGCAGCCGCAGGTGCGCTGATAGGCTCCGCCTTTGGCGCAAGGCTCGCGCTACTGCTGAGCGAAAGGTACCTCAATATGGTGCTGATGGTACTGTTGCCCGCTGCTGCGGTGTTTTTGAGCCTCAACAGAGGCTTTGGGGCAGAGGGACAGGAAAAGAGCCTCACACCGCTTAAATTCGCCGCATACGCGCTGCTGATAGGTCTCTGTGTCGGCCTGTACGATGGTTTTTTCGGCCCGGGCTCCGGAACGTTTTATATAATGCTTTTCTGCTCGCTGATGGGCTATGACCTCATCACCGCCAGCGGCAACGCAAAGGTGGTCAACCTTGCCTCCAATATAGGCGCACTTGTGACCTTCGTGCTCGCAGGCAAGGTGTGGTTCGCCGTAGGCATACCCTGCGCCCTCTGTGCAATGCTCGGCAACTACGTTGGCAGCAGCCTCGCCGTAAAAAACGGCGCAAGGTTTATCCGCCCGATAATGGCGGCAGTGATCATACTGCTCTTCATAAAGGTGATTTCGCAGCTGTTTTTCTAATCTCCTACGGCGCACCCGGGCTCCGTCTTCAGCCGCTCTATCGTTCTGCGCTTTACTATGCCGTAGCATATATACTGCATTATCAGGGTTATCAGCCAGGAAACGGGATAGCTTATTATAAGCATTTCAAACGTCCTTACGGCTTTAAACACTGTATACAGCCATACTATCCTCAATACGCATATGCCGAGCACGCTTATTATCATCGGCACTGTTGAATTGCCCATTCCGCGCATCGCGCCGACCGCTATATCCGATATGCCCATTATAAAATACAGGCTGCTGATTATCCTGAGCCTCGATACGCCGGAAGCTATCACACCTGCGTCCTCCTTGGCGTATATGCTTATAAGCTGCTCCGAAAATGTGCAGCACACCACGGCCAATATGCCTGACACGACTATTTGCAGCAGTATGCTCTTTCTTACGACCTCGCCTATCCTCTCAAACCTTCGCGCACCTATATTCTGGCCGGTGAACGCCATTGCGGCCTGAACGACGGCACTCATGGATATGTATATAAACCCCTCTATATTTGCCGAGGCCGCGCTGCCCGCCATGACCACCGAGCCGAAGGAATTTACCGAGGACTGTATGAGCACGTTTGAAATTGAAAACACAAAGCTCTGCAGCCCTGCAGGAAGGCCGACCTTGAGTATCGCCAGCACCTTATCCTTATGCAGCGCCATATGCCCAATGTCAAGGTGCAGGCAGCTTTCCGTCCTTATCAGGCTGAGCACAACGCACGCAGCAGAGATATACTGAGAAACCGAGGTCGCTATTGCAACACCTGCAACGCCCATGTTAAAGCATATCACCGTAACGAGGTTCAGTATGATATTTATTACGCCGGCAATGCTTAAGAACATCATCGGCCGCCTCGTGTCGCCGACAGCCCTGAGCGCCGAGGCGCCGAAGTTGTAGACCATAAAGGCAGGCATGCTCGTAAAATATATCTTCAAATACAGCGCAGACTGATCTATTACGTCCTCCGGCGACCCCATAAGCTCCAGCATGGGTCTGCTCACCGTAATGCCTATTGCGCAAACCAGGACACCCAACATAAGGCTCATGAGCATTGCGGCGGATACCGTTTGCCCAACCTCAACAGGCTCATGCGCGCCGTAGTGCTGCGCCACGACGACGCTCACGCCTACGGATATCATCATGAATACATTCACGATAAGGTTGGTAAGCTGGGTAGTTGAGCCAACCGCGGCGAGAGCCGTGCTGCCGGCATAGCGGCCAACGACTATAAGATCCGCCGCGTTAAAGAGCAGCTGCAGTATGCCGGTCAGCATGACCGGCACGGCATAGGCCACAAGCTTGCCGAACAAGGGGCCTGTGGTCATGTCCATTTCGTTTTTTTCCAGCTTTTTGTTATCCATGTTACTCTGCCCTTTCCAGCCTGCCCTCAATGGCGGGCGTACAGTGCATATTTCCCTCCGCGTCTATAAATACCGCATCAACGCCCATGCTTTGGGCAAAGCTCAGCCCTTCCCGCAGCCCCATAACGAAGCAGGCCGTGGACATTGCATCAGCAATTGCCGAGCTTTCGGTTATTATCGTTACCGAGGACAAACCGTTTTGTACCGGGTACCCCGTTTCGGCGTCCAGTATGTGGTGATACCTTATGCCGCCCAAATCAAAGCCGCGCTGGTAAACGCCGCTCGTAACTATGCTTTCGTCTTGCCCGCTTATGCTGTATGCCGACGTCCCGTCCTCCCTGTTTGGGTCCTGTATGCCTATCGTCCATGCGCTGCCATCCGGCTTGCCGCCGACCAGGGCAACATTTCCGCCGAGGTTCACGATAGCGCTCTTTACCCCCTCTGTGCGCAGGTATTCGACTATCTTATCCGCAATGTAACCCTTTGCGACCGCACCGAGATCGATGCCCATGCCGTCAGGGAGCGTTACGGTATTACCGTCGAGCTTCAGCTTTGTGTAGTCAACGAGCTTCGCCGCCTTCGCTATCGCCTTCTCATCCGGCAGCGCAGGCGATTCCGCCTTAAAGTCCCAGAGGCTGCTGCACGGTGCAATGGTTATATCCAGCGCGCCGCTGCTCTTTTCGCATACCTCAAGCGCCGTTTCAAGCAGCTCCGCCGTCTCGTCGGATACCTCGACCGGCTGGCCGTTTGCGTGGTTTATGCGCCATACATCGCTGCCCTCAACCGTCCTGCTGAGCAGCGCCTCGTATTCGCCGCACTTATCCACGGCAGAGCGCAGCACCGCCTCGTCGGCATAGCCGGAGACCGTGACCACAGTATCGAGATAGAACCCAACGGCAGAATTATACGCCGGCGCGGCACTGCACCCGCTCATGCACAGCGCAAATGCGGCCGCTAAGAGTCCATACATTTTTACCTTACATTTCTTCATTCCATGATTATAACACCGTTGCTCCACGTTTTACAGAGCTATTTTTTCCAGCAGGCACGGCATTTTTCTGTTTTCACAGGCGGAAAGTGCGTGAAAATAATATCTATTATTTCTACTGGAAAGTCACCGCCGGCTGTGCTATAATGAAAACGCTGAATTTCAGAGGTTTATAAACTTAATTCTCTTTTTCTTTAGGAGGTTTTCTAGTCATGGATAAGAAGTGGCCCGCTTGGATAGTACTCGGACTTATAGCACTCATCGCCGGCTGTGCGCTGGGGCTCACGAACGAAGTTACTGCTCCCGTAATCAAGGAACAGACACTTGCCGCTGCGGACGAGGCTCGCCGCGCCGTTCTCCCCACTGCGACCGAATTTGAAGAGATGGCTGTCGACAACGACGCTATCGACTACTGCTATAAGGGAACCGCAAACGGGGAAACCGTGGGCTATACCGCTCAGGTCACCGTTAAGGGCTACGGCGGAGAGATCGAGGTCGTCGTCGGTGTAGACGCAGATGGCGTAATAACCGGCATAAATGTAGGCGGCGCGAACTTCTCCGAAACTGCAGGCCTCGGTGCTAAGACCAAGGAGCCCGCCTTTACCGAGCAGTTCAAAGGAAAGACTGCCCCCCTCAAGCTCAAGGACAACATCGACTCCGTAAGCGGTGCCTCCGTGAGCTCCGGCGCTATCGTTGACGGCGTAAACGTTGTCCTCGATTATGTTGCCAACATAAAGTAACAAAACCGAGCATAAAAACAGGGTAGCGTGAGCTGCCCTGTTTTTGTATGTACTTTTCTGTTTATTCCGTCAGGCCGTTTATCGCCACGAGGTTCTCCGGCGCCGCGTTCTCCGTCTGGCCAAAGTAATACGTTAGTATGTCCACTATCGCCGGAACGCTGGAGGAGCCCGAAAGCCCGTACGGTACGCATATAACTATCGCTATTTCCGGCTGCTCACGCGGCGCAAAGGCCACGAACCAGGACGTATTCTCTATGTCTATGTTGATCGACCGAAGGCCTATCTGGGCGGAGCCGGTCTTTCCGCCGAACATCTCTGTATCGATGTATTTCTTTTTGAACTCCGAATAATCCTTAAAGGCGCTGGATGCCGTGCCGCCGTCCTCCGGCGAAACAACGCCCTTCATTCCGGTGCTCACCGCTTCCCATATATCATCGGATATGTTTATCTGATTGTATATGCTCGGGGTCACGTTTTTAACCGTTGCGCCGCTGCTGTCGATAACCTTATCCACTATATGAACGTCATATACCGTTCCATGGTTTGCAAGGGCGCTTACATAGCGCGCTACTGCGATAGGAGTGACCAGCGTTGTGCCCTGGCCGAAGCCCGCTCGTATGGTCTGGGTGGATTTCCACTGTATCTCGTTGAGCAACGAGGATATGCTGTTCACCCAGTCCTTGCGCATCTGCGTTATGCCCTCGGGAATGTCTATCTCCTCGCTGATTATGCGCCTTATCTCGGGTCCCTTGTTGGTTATGTCGCCGTCCTGTAGCTCCATGAGCCGCTTCGCACAGCGTTCGACCGCCGCCTCGTCAACGTCGGTGTTCCGGCTTTCAACGAACTTTACCAGCGTTTCCTTCAGCTTGCGGTATACAAGGCTCGGAAGGCTGGTCTTCTGGTTGGATATATCCAGTGTACCGTCCTCGCCCACGAGGGAGTTGTCAAAAAGCACCTTCTGCCCGCCGACTATGCCCTCCGTTTCGCCGGTAAGCTCTATCCCCGTCTTGCTGGTCAGGCCAAACTTGCCTGCCCATTCATTCAGCTTATCGATACCCAGCCTGTATGCCGCCTCGCAGAAGTAATAGTTGCAGGAGTTCTTTATGGCGTCCGCCAGCGTCTGGTCGGCATGCTGGCCAATCTTGCTCCGGCTCGTCAGGTGGCATTTAGGCGCGTTTGATTCGATTGTCTTTTCAACGCCGTTTTCATCGGTGTATTTGATTATATACTCCCACTGGCAGCTTATTCGCTCGTCTATATCCAGCACGCCCTCCGCTGCGGCGGCTATGCCCGTGACCATCTTGAATATCGAGCCCGGCGCCAGCTTTGTAGATATCGCCTTGTTTCGTGTGGGCGTAGTCTCCGCCGAGTAGTCGCTGTTAAAAAGCTCCGCCGCCTGCTCGGTGCTCAGGCCGGATATGAACCAGTTTGGGTTAAAGGATGGATAAGATGCCATCGCCAGCACCTGACCGGTGTTTACGTTCATAACGACCGCCGCTCCGGTCTTGGCCGTCTTTATGTCATCCGCCTTACCGTTGGTCTTTTTGTCATAATCGTCGTGGTTCTGGGTCAGCTTCTGCTCTTCCTTCGCGTCTATTTCGGCTATGAGATTCTCCAATGCCTTTTCCACCACGCTCTGGAAGTTTATGTCTATGGTGAGCATAACATCGTCACCGTCTTTTGCGGGCGTAT
The DNA here is from genome assembly GCA_963640685.1 of Acutalibacteraceae bacterium. Lineage (GTDB taxonomy): Bacteria > Bacillota > Clostridia > Christensenellales > CAG-138 > SFEL01. Next base: position 48,814 of record CAVIAA010000001.1, on the reverse strand, counting down.
ACGAAAGCTCCCTTATTTCGCTGCCGTTTTTGTTGCGTTCAAGCTCACGCTTGCCCTTGCGCTCGTTTGTTGAGCCTGTCAGGTATTGCTCCATTGTGTACTCTATGCCGGATACGCCGATATAATCATCGTAGGAATACCCCTGCTCCTTTACCATCTCCTCGGTAGCCGTTCTGCCGAGGTAGCCGAGTATATGCGCCGCGGTCGTGCCCCTCGGATATACCCTCGTTGTGCTCTGGCTGGTCTGCAGGCCGGTCAGCTCGTCCGCACGCATCTTTATTTCCGCAACGACCTCCATGCTCACATCGTAAGCTATGGTTATCGGCTCATACGCACGGTAGTTGTTAAGCAGCACCTCCTGCCGTATGGATATTACCTTGTTTGCCTCCTCAAAGGACAGATTTTCCGGTATGAACCACAGCGCCCGCAGCTTTGTATACGCCTCCTCCGCCGTCGGCCATGTGCTGGTATCCCATAGTGCCTTGTCGGATATCTTCTCGTTTTTGGTAAGTGATGTCGATATATCAAAGCCCATGGCCTGACAGAAGTTCTTGTACCTCGCCACCTGAGCCGCCCTGCTTTCAACGCCCCAATCGTAAACTATGTTTCCCTCCTCGTCCTTCTTTATATAGGAGGTATCTATCGTCTTTCCGCCGCCGTCCTCGATTATCTTTATCGCCTTGATTATTGAATCGGTATAGGTCGCGGAGTCGTAATCCGTTCTGTTATCCGCGTTACGCAAAAACTCAACGTTGTAGCTGTTCTTGCTGTAAGCGAGAACGACGCCGTTGCGGTCGAGTATCCTGCCACGGGTCCCCTTTATGTCTATTGAGCTCTTGCTGGTGTTTGACGCGGCCTCCGCGTACTGCGCTCCCTCGACTATCGTGACCTCTCGCAGCTTACCTATCAGCGCGCCCATCAGGCCGAGCAGCACCAGCGATATTATAATAAATCTCGATGTTCCGTCCTTCATTACTTTATACCTCCGGCGCTCCTGTCGTAGCGTTTTTTAGCGGAAACCAGCAGCCTCGGCTTCAGCAGCGCGTGCGCCGGCACGCACAGTATTGCGCTCATAAGCGCAGAGGGTATCACATAGGTTATAAGCATTTCAAAATATGAAAATCTGCCTCCAACGGCCTTTGTAAGCACCGCCATAAGGTTCTCCTTGAACAGCGCGCACACGCCGACCGTCAGCACCGGCACTATGATGTTATCCGCAAAGTACTTTTTGTAGAATATACCGCCGACTGCGCCCGAGGCCATATAAGCTATGGCGTTTATGCCTACCGCCCTGCCGAAGATCACATCTATCAACAGCCCTGTTACGCACCCTACCGCCGCCGCTTCGTTAGCTCCGAGCAGTATGCCCATGCACACTATAACGACCAGCACGCAATCCGGAACAACGCCGAATATGTTCACCCTTGCAAACAGCACGGAATCCAAATATATGCCTATAGCTATGCTTATTGCCGCATACAGCCGGTACATTATTCCGGTGTCTCCTCCTTGCTCTGTTCTTGTTCGTCTACCTTTACTATCATTACCTCCTCCAGCCTGAGGAAATCCACTGCCGGCTCGATTATCGCGTTCCTTTCCTCGGTTGCGTTATCGCTTGCGCGGGAAACCTCAGTTACCGTGCCTACAGCTATGCCCTTTGGGAAGATTCCGCCTATGCCTGATGTCACTATGGTATCCCCGGGAACCAGATCATAGCCGCTGGGCAGGTAATAAAGCTCCAGCGTTTCATCGCTGTTGGTGCTCAGTATGCCGCGCGCAAAGCCGTAGTCCCTTGTGCGCTCAACCATCACGCTGATATCGGATGTGCCGTCTATTATGGCAACGACCTTGCATGTGGTTGCGCTGACCGAGCTTACCCTGCCGACCAGCCCCTCAGAATTGACCACCGCCATATTTTCCTCAACGCCGTGCTTGCGGCCGGCATTCAGCGTGAACTCGCTGAACCATATGCCCTGGCTCTTGCCTATTACGGTAGAGGTTATATAACTGTAATTATCGGTGATGTCAGTATAGTTCAGCAGCTCCTTGAGCCTTGTGTTTTCCTCGCGTATCGTCTCCAGCTCGCTCTCGATTATTTCATACTGTGCAAGCCTGACCTTGAGCTGCTCGTTTTCCTTGTCGAGGTCTGTTGAGCTGAACACCCGCTCAAAAAAGCCGGCTATGGAGTTGGATGCTCTCACCGAAAAGCTCTGCACCGGCTTCACGACAGAGTTCACGGCGTCCTCAATAAACGACACCTTCGCCCTGTCTCGGTATGTAGCCGCTATGAGCACGGACAGCACCGCTACAACTGCCAATATCACGATGAAGCCCCTGCTCCTGAAAAAACCGTTCATCTATCTACTCCTTATCAAAATGCCCGTTAGATCTCTCCCGGGCGAAAAAGGCTGTTTCGCTATAAAACTCCGATAGTTATTATAAATGTAAGCGCCGCCATGTGCAAGGCATGGCGGCAATTCGTTACATTTGTTTAAAAAACGCGGCACTTTCTGCCATTATTTAGTTACGCCGTCAGCTCTCCGTCGTGTATGCAGTCTATCCTGTCCCGCATATCCAGCGCCTTTAGTGCGCCGAGCACGACGCAGCTCTCTGCCGAGTCCGCGACCCGCACCTCCATGCCGGTCTCCCGGCTCATAAGCTCGTCCAGCCCATCCAGCAGCGCCCCGCCGCCCGTCAGCGTTATACCGTTTGAGTATATGTCCCCCGCAAGCTCCGGCGGCGTATCCGCAAGCGTTTCCCTTACGGCGTTCAATATCCTGCGCATGGGTTTCATTATCGCGTAGCTTATCTCGCCCTGATTCACGCTTATGCTCTCCGGAAGGCCGCTCGCCATGCTTCTGCCCCGAACCTCCATGCGCGCATCGCCGCCCATAAGGGCGCTGCCCAGCGTCAGCTTTATCTGCTCCGCCGTTCTCTCGCCTATGCTGAGGCGGTATTCGTGTGCCAAATAGTCCGCTATGGCTCTGTCGATATGCGTGCCGCCGGTGCGCACCGATTTATGGCAGGCTATGCCGCCGAGCGCGACCACCGCAGAGTCCGTCGTGCCGCCGCCTATATCCACGACCATGCTGCCCACCGGTTCGCTGACCGGCAGCCCTGCGCCTATCGCCGCGGCAAGTGCCTCGTTCAGCACGGCTATCTCCCTCGCCCCAGCGTTTTTCGCAGCCTCCATAAGTGCCCGGCGCTCTATGTCGTTAACGCACAGCGGCAGGCACAGCGCAAGCCGTATGCCGACCGGCCCCGCTTTCCTGCCCAGCGCCTCAGCTATGCAGTAGCGTATCATCGCCTCTGCAAGCGTCATATCCGCTATAACTCCATCCCGTATTGGGTAGCTTACCGTCATTTGGCCCGGCGTTCGGCCGAGCATGAGCATTGCCCTGCCGCCAAGCTCCAGTATTTCCCTGTCGTCGCCGGTCGAGACCGCCACCGCGCTGGGCTCCCTTAGCACTATACCCCTGCCCTGTATCGCCGCAAGGGTATTCACCGTGCCGAGATCCAGCGCCAGCGCCTCGCCGAATATATCCCTCAAGAGCTTTATTCCGAACATAAAAATACCTCCGTATTGTCTTCATCAGGAGTATTTCCACATATTGCCTTGGGTATACTGTTCGGGTTTGCGTTTGTGTACGCGCTGTGATATGATTATTCGACAATGATCTTGAGGTGATACATATATGGAACTTATACTTGCCTCCCAGTCCCCAAGGAGGAGGGAGCTTTTCAAGCTCGTAGGTCTCGACTATACCGCCGTAACCAGCGATGCCGACGAAAACATACCCTTAGGCGAGCCCGGCAGCTTTGTTGAGCAGCTTGCTCTCCGCAAGGCAGAGGCTGTAAAGCAGGCTCACCCTGGCGCCTGCATCGTCGGCGCGGATACGATAGTTTGGCTGGACGGAGAGATAATCGGCAAGCCCCGCGACGAGGAGGACGCCGTTCGCATACTCAAAAAGCTCTCCGGCAGAACGCACACGGTATATACCGGCGTTGCCGTGCTTACAGACGGCAGCACGCAGCTATGCCACGACACGACAATGGTAACGATGGAGGAAATACCCGAGGAGGACACACGCGCCTATGTCGCCTCCGGCGAGCCGCTGGATAAGGCGGGAGCATACGGCATACAGGGCCCCGCCGCGGTGTTCGTAAAGCGCGTTGAGGGCTGCTACTTTACGATAATCGGCATGCCCATGCATAAGCTGTACCATATGCTCGCAAACGTCGGCATCTGCCCGGACTGGCAGAGGGCGAAAAGGACTTAAATCGCTGTACACAAAAGGCGGGGCATTCCCCCGCCTTTGTTTTTTTTCGGCGTTACAGCACCATTACAAGTGTCCCCGCGGTTATCAGTGCAGCGCCAACGGCGCTTTTTAATGTGAATTTTTCATGCAGGAACACAAACGCAAGTATCAGCGTTATGACTACGCTCAGCTTGTCCACCGGCACGACCTTACTCACCTCGCCTATCTGTATCGCCTTATAGTAGCAGAGCCACGACGCGCCTGTGGCTATACCCGAAAGGCAGAGGAACAGCCAGCTCTTGGGCGTTATCTCGTTTATTCCGCCCTGCTGGCCGGTTATGAGCACCATTATCCAGGCCATCACCACGACCACTATCGTTCGTATAGCCGTTGCCAGGTTTGAGTCCACCCCGTCTATGCCGATCTTCGCCAAAATAGAGGTCGCAGCGGCAAAAACGGCGCTTAGCAAAGCACAAACGAACCACATGAAAATACATCTCCTTTTATTTGTGTATATACGCTTTATCTTCTCATTTCCCGGGCAATTTCGTACATGATTATCCCTGCGGCAACAGAGGCATTGAGGCTTTCCGCCCGGCCGAACATCGGCAATCTGTATTTATTGCAGAGCGCTGCGACCTCGTCCGATACGCCGTTGCCCTCGTTGCCTATTATCAGCACGCAGCGCTTGCCCGGCTTCGGCAGCTCTTCGCCGCCCTCGAGGTGGCCGCATATCAGGCAAAAGCCGCAGTCCCTGAGCCGCGCAAGCTCCGTCACAAGCTCGCCCTGCCATATCGGTATGTGGTATATGCTGCCCATCGTGGAGCGAAGTGCCTTTGGGCTGAACGGGTCGGCACAGCCCGCACCCAAGAGTATGCCTGCGGCACCCATAGCGTCCGCCGTGCGTATGACGGTACCCATATTGCCCGGATCCTGAACGCAGTCCAGCGCAATTATCATGCCCTCCGGGTACTCCGCCGGCGGCTGCAGCGAGGGTGTCCTTACCGCGGCACATATTCCCTGCGGCGTTTCGGTATCCGAAATGCTCTCCATCACATGCCGCGGCGCCTCGTATACGCTGCCGCAGCCGCAGTAAACAGGCATTCTCCCCTCCTCGGTAAACACGCATTCTATTTTTGCGCCGGAGGCCGCCGCCTCGCTTACCAGCCTTTCGCCCTCGATAAGGTGCAAGCCCCTCTCCCTGCGTCCTTTTTTGGTCAAAAGCGAGCGCATACGCTTTACCGCCGGGTTTTGTGTGCTTTGTATGAGCATTATGCCTCCCCCCTCATTAAGCCAAAAACGGCGCAGCCATCGACTGCGCCATTTCTTTTAAGTTTAATTACGCCCTTGCCTCAACTGCGATATCGGCCAGCTTCTTGAAGGCTGCCATATCGTTTACTGCGAGATCGGCCAGTACCTTGCGGTTTACATCCACGCCGGCCTTCTTGAGGCCGTCTATCATGCGGCTGTAGGTGGTTCCGCAGATGCGTGCACCTGCGTTGATACGGGCAATCCACAGCTTGCGGTATTCACGCTTCTTGAGCTTACGGCCGACATAGGCGTAAGCCATGGAACGCATTACCTGCTGGGAGGCTGCGCGGTACTGCTTGCTCTTGGCTCCGTAGTAGCCCTTGGACAGCTTAAAAACCTTGCGGCGCTTTTTAACGGCGTTGACTGCTCTCTTGATTCTTGCCATTTTTCATTTCCTCCTACTTATAAGGTATCAGCTCGCGAACCTTCTTGGCTTCGCACTCAGCAATAAAGCCGCCCTTACGCAGTCTGCGCCCGCGCTTAGTGGTCTTTTTGGTAAGAATGTGGCTCTTGTAAGCCTTTGCTCTCTTGATCTTGCCGGACTTGGTAACGCTGAAGCGTTTTGCGGCACCCCTATGGGTCTTGATTTTCGGCATGGGGTATTCCTCCTGTGTTAATTGGTTTTGGGTGTTAATATCATGAACATATTGCGTCCCTCCTGCTTTGCAGGGCGGTCGATCGCAGCACTGTCCTTGACCATATCGTAGAAAGCGTCCATAACATCCAGCCCGAGGTCGCCGTGCTTTATCTGGCGGCCGCGGAAACGGATAGTCACCTTTACCTTGTCCCCGTTCTTGAGGAACTTTTCGGTTGCCTTGGCCTTAACTTCCATATCGTGGGTATCGATTGTAGCGGAAAGCCGTACTTCCTTGATTTCAATAATCTTCTGGTTCTTCTTGGCTTCCTTCTCCCGCTTGCCCTGCTCAAACTTGTACTTGCCGTAGTCCATTATTTTGCATACCGGGGGTGCAGCCTGAGGCGCTATCTTAACGAGGTCAAGCCCCGCCTCTTCTGCCATGCGGAGAGCGACATCGACATGTACGACGCCCTGCTGGTTGCCTTCCTCATCGATAAGGCGCACTTCCTTATCGCGGATCTCCTCGTTGATCTGAAGTTCTTCCTTGGCTATGGTGGACACCTCCATATAACAAAAAAATTCAGCGAGCCAGAGCACCCGCTGAACATAAACACACACTCGTGTTGCCTATATTTACCGCGCCTAGCTAAATACCGCCGGCGGGTGAGAAGCGGGCTGCCTCTGCTTTGCTACTGGTTATTATATCATATCCGCCGCTTTTGTCAACAGGGTTTCCGCTGTTTTTTCGGCGTTTTTTTCAGCTATTAAGCAGGCTGCGGCAGTATCCTCTGACGCTCTCCACACTGCCCTCGATATCCATTGAAGCAGTTATCTTGGCGCTGCCCTGGGCGTATTCATCCCTGCCGCCGCCCTTGCCGCCGGTCGCCGCGTTCACAGCCTGAATAAGCTCTTTCATGCTGAGCCTTACATTCTTACCGCGAACGAGCTGATACACGAGGCTGTCGACATTTGCGCCAAAGAGCACCGCCAGCACATCGCCGTCGTTTGCAAGCATATCGCCGAGGCTTTTTAGCTCGTTCATCGTGCTGCCCCGCTGAACGTCCATCACGAGCTTTGTGCTGCCGATGGTCTCCGCCCTTGCCGTGAGCTCCGATGCAATGTAGCCGTTCAGCCTTTCCGTGCACTCCTTGAGCTGGTGCCGGGCTGCCGTGAGCTCATCTCCCTGCCTGAGCACGGCGCCGAGCACGTCCTCCTGCTTTGCGCTGAATCTCACCGCAAGCGCATCCACTGTGTCCTTGTCCCGCAGCGAATCCTCGACCGCCCTCATGCCGCAGGCGAACCATATGCGGGTGCCTCCCTTGTATTTTATATGGGCGGTTATCTTGATATACCCAACCTCGCCGGAAAATGCCACATGAGTTCCGCAGCAGGTGCAGGAATCCACCTCTCCGCCGTCGAAATACACTATGCGTATATCCCCCTTCAGCCCCTTGGCCTGCTTGCGAAGCGTGATATGCTCAAGCTCCTCCCCCTGAACCATCTCATATGTAACGGGAACATTGCGCTGAACCGCCCTGTTTGCCTCGCACTGAAGCTGCTTTATCTGCTCGGCGTCAAGCGAGGTATCGAGGTCTATCGTTGCGTAGTCCTCAGCCATGTGAAACCCGACATTTTTTGCGCCGAGCAGCTTGCTCGCAAGGCCGGAGAGTATATGCTCGCCGCTGTGCTGCTGCGTGTGATCTCTGCGCGGCTCCTCATCTGCCGTTATGCTCACCCTTGCGCCGGCCTCGAGCGGCTTATCGCCAAGGTGCCATACCTCGCTGCCCTCCTCGCGTGCGTGGGATATTCTGGAATCCCCGATAAAGCCGGTATCCGAAAGCTGGCCGCCGCTCTCCGGAAAGATCGAGGTGACGTCTGTAAGTATCTCAAAGCCGCCCTCTGCCGGCCGGCAATCCAGCACCGTAGCCTCGCAGCTCAGCGCACCGTTTTCATAATAAGCCCTCTTAGTCATAAAGCACCAATGTCCTTTCAAATATGCTTATAGCATACAGAAACCTGCTCGAAATTGCAACATCATAAAAGGCCGCCCGAATATTATCGGGCAGCCTTGATGAATTACCCCTTTACTTCACGCCGACATACTGCACTCTCTTGTCGTAGGTCACGATCTCCAGACCGGACCTCCATTGCTCGATCAGATCGTCGTACATATCGTTCTTCTTTTCGGTCATGATCTCGTCCTTTATCGCATCCTTGACCTCGTCCAGAGGAACAGGATCGGTGCTGATGTCCTTATAGCGCTTGATTATATGCATGCCGTATGTTCCTTCTACGAGGCCGGATACATCCCCTTCCTTCTTGAGCTCGGCCGCCGCCTTCTGGAATGCGTCGTCGTATACGCCCTCGAAATCAGCGCCGATGATGTATCCGTCGGGGTTGCTTTCCATGCCGGGATCCTCGTTGTACTCGGTGATGAGCGCATCAAAGTCCTCGCCCGCGTTCACCTTATCCAGCACCTCCTGAGCAAGTGCCTTGTAGTCGCGGTCCTTGTCCTCCTCGTCCGCGTTGTCGGCGTTCTTGATGAGTATGTGCTTTACATAGTACAGTCCCTCGGGCGCTACGAGCGGCTTGAGCGTCCCGTAGTAGGTATAGTAGGACATATCGGTGCTATACTGAGAGGGATCCTCCTCGTATTTCTTCTTATCGGCCTCCAGCTCGTCATCGTAACGTGCCTGTATCTCCTCATCGGTAGGCTCTGCAATGCTGGCATAGTTTTCGTTCAGTATCTTCTGGGTAAGCGCATCTTCAATGTACTGCTTCTCCATATCCGCAAGCACATCGTCAAAGTTGAAGCCGCTGGACTTAAGTGCATCGTTAAAGCCCTTTATTGCGGCCTCCCTGCGCTCCGTCTCGTCCTCTATCGTTTCGTCCTCATAATCCGTGAGGTAGCTGTTCGCAGCGGTGAGGGCGCTTTCCTTTGCGGTATTCGTCTCCTCCTCGGAGAGCTCTATGCCTTCCTTATACGCCTCTGCAACGGGTATAACGGAGTTGACCAGCGTATCCATTATCATCTGGCGGCCGTCCTTTGCGGTCTCGGAGTTGCTGGTATCTATGAGGCCATACTGTGCATATGTGGTGAAGGCATTGTAGAAGGTAGAGTACTTTATCTCCACATCGCCGACCTTGGCCACAACGGGATCCTCTACAACTGCGCTGCAGCCCGCAAAGGCGCAGGCAGCCATTATAGCGGTCATCGCCGCCGCAAATACGCGGAGGGTACGTTTGTTCTTGAACATTGAAATTCTCCTTATCTCTTGTGATCGCCCGAGCAAAGCCCGGGAAGTATACAAACCTCACTTATTTTATACTCAACTACCAAGCGTGTCAACGAAATAACCGTTTGTTTTAAAAAATGCTTTATTTTTGCCTCGATATTGGATATGATTAGTAAAGGAACGTTCAGAGGAGACAATTAACATGATTAAAAATCTTCCTAACCTTCTTACTATTGTTCGTATAGCCTGTGCCGGAGCGTTTGCGTTTTACTTTGCGCTGCGCGAATACGCCTCCTGCGTCGCCGTGTTTGCCGTTTCAATGCTCAGCGACGTGCTGGATGGGGCGATAGCGCGCAGATATAGCTGTGTATCCGACCTTGGCAAGATACTTGACCCGCTCGCGGACAAAATAACGCTGCTGGTGGTGTCCGTGTGCTTTTATATGGAGGGATGGATACACCCGCTCATGCTTGCAGCGGTCATAACAAAAGAAAGCCTGATGCTCATGGGCGGGCTCATAATGCTCCGCTCAAAGGTCGTTGCCTATTCCGATATATTCGGCAAGGCCTCCACGGTGCTCTTTAGCGCAAGCATAACCATGGCACTGCTTGACAGGTTCAGCCTTCCTCCGCTTCTCAGCGCCGTATGCGGCCTCAGCACCGCGCTGTTCTGTATGTCAATAGCCTGCTCCTTCATTGCGCTCATACACTATGCGCGAACGCAGTTTTTGCGCCGCAAGGCATAGCCGCCTTTTTTTCAGCCGCCCGCACCGGGCGGTTTTTTGTTCACCGAGCCGCGAGCCGCAGCATATCATGTCAGCAAACTGATATGGAGGATGCGTTTTATATGAAAAAACTTGTGGCTCTGCTGCTGTGTCTTATCCTGCCTCTCTCCCTTTGCGCCTGCGCCAAGGACGGCGGCCTGAGGAAGCTCACCCTGAACGAGGTGACTCGCTCGGTTTTCTATGCCCCGCTTTATGTAGCCTGCTCAAAGGGATTCTTTGCGGATGAGGGCATTGAGGTGGATATAGTCACCGGCGGCGGCAGCGACGCCAGCATGACCGCTCTGCTTTCCGGCGATGCGGACGCGGCGCTCTTGGGGCCGGAAACCGGAATATACGTCGTAAATCAGGGTAAGAAGGATCATCCCATGATAATTGCCCAGCTGACCAAGCGGGACGGTTCCTTTCTCCTCGGCCGGACGGAGGACCCGGACTTTGACTTTTCCAAGCTCAGGGGCAAATCAATAATTGCCGGACGTCCCGGCGGGATGCCTTTTTCGACGCTGCTGTATGTGCTTCGTCAGCACGGGCTTGAGCCGGGCAGAGACGTCGAGGTGATAAGCAACATACAGTTCAACCTCATGGGAGGCGCCTTTGAAAGCGGCACGGGCGACTACGTTACGCTCTTTGAGCCGACCGCATCCGTTTTTGCCGCAGAAGGCAAGGGGCATATAGTTGCGAACATGGGAACCGAGAGCGGCGAGGTGCCGTACACGGCCTTTATGATGCGTAAGGATACCATTGAGAAGGAGCCGGAGCTCGTTGCCGCCTTTGTGAGGGCAATATACAGGGCGCAGCAGTGGGTATGGGCGGCCACCGATGCCGAGGTCGCGAAGGAGATGCAGCCTTATTTCCCGGATACCGACCTGAACACCCTTTCCGCCGTTGCAAAGAGCTACCGCGAAACGGATTCCTGGGCCAAGGTGCCGACCATGACGGAGGATTCCTTTACCCGCCTTCAGGATATACTCGAGGGCGCAGGTGAGCTTTCCGCAAGGGTGCCGCTCGAGGAGCTCGTCGACAACAGCTTCGGCGAGGCGGTCATTGCAGAGGCAAAATAGTAAGAAAGGCGGGGTTGCAGGCTTTTGCCCGTCCCCGCCCTTGCTTGTGTCGGCATTATTTGTCCTTGTCCAGCAGCTTTCCCTCGCTGCCCTTTATTATCCTTATGATATTCTCCTTGTGCCGCAGATATATTATCGTAAACAGGGCTACGGCCAGCAGCTTGTTTGCCTTACTGCCCCATATAAGGCACATTATAAGGTAGCCGAGCGTTCCTGCGAGGGATGCGGCGGAAACCGTTTTTGTTATTGCTGCAACGATGACGACGATCAATGTTACTATACCGCCGAAAAGCGGGTTGAGGGCGGTTATCGCGCCCAACGAGGACGCTGCCCCCTTTCCGCCGTGAAAGCCGAAAAAGGCCGGGTAGCAATGCCCCAGTACGACGCCGAGCGCGCCAAAGCATGCGCACACCTCGCCGCCCAGCAGCCTGCCTATCACCACGCCGAGCACGCCCTTAAGAATATCCCCGGCGAAGGTCAATATACCCGCCAGCTTGCCGTATACGCGCAGCATGTTCGTGCTGCCTGCGTTGCCGCTGCCGTGGTTGCGCACATCGTCCTTGTGCATAACGTGGCTCAGTATCACGGCAAACTGTATGTTTCCTATCAAATATCCCAAGGCCAAAGCCTCAATATTCGCAAGCATTTGAATCCTCTCTTGATCGTATTACGCTGATGTGCTCCGTTAAGGAAGCCTTGTAAAAGGCTCGCGCAAAGCGCGAGCCTCTGCTCTTAAAGCTGTTTTCGTTTTTGCGGCTGTTATTCCTCATCCTCTTCGAGGGTGGGAACCAGCAGTGCGTTGCAGTTTGGGCAGAGCAGCTCCTCGCCGCTCTCCAGCATATCCTCATCAAAGTATATGGTCTCGCCGCACTCGGGGCACTGCAGCTCTACGAAATCGTCGTCATCCTCTTCGGAATCATCATCAGAAAGATAATCGTCGATATTGTCCAGCTCATCGTAGATATCGTCCAAGCACTCGTCTATCTCAGCCATCGCGGCCTCGTTTTCGTCGATAGCATCGGCCATCTCGTCCATAGTGGATATCATAGCACTGAGGAGTTTGTCCTTGCCCTCGCTGCCGATGTTCATACCCTCTGCCATGCCTTTGAGGTATGCGACCTTTTCTTTCATATAGCCCATAGTTGACCTCCTAATTTTTCTATTAGAATGTGTTATACGCGCTCCATGTATTCGCCGGTGCGGGTGTCGATACGTACCTTATCGCCCTCGTTTACGAAGAGAGGAACGACTATCTTGAGGCCGGTCTCAACCGTTGCGGGCTTGTTCGCGCCGGTCGCGGTGTCGCCGCGGACGCCGGGCTCACACTCGGTAACGGTAAGGGTCACGAAATTGGCGGGCTGCACGGAGAAAGGGTTGCCCTTGAAGAAGCGCACGGTAACGTTGTCGTTTTCAACGATGTAGCTGATAGCATCCTCTACCTGCTCGTGGTTGAGGGGGAGCTGCTCGTAGGTTTCTGTGTCCATGAAGTAATACAGATCGCCGTCATTATAGAGATACTGCATCTCCTTGGTCTCTATCAGCGCTGTGGGGTACTTGTCAGTCGGGCTGAAGGTGCGCTCCAGCACCGCGCCCGTCATAACGTTCTTAAGGCGGGTACGGACAAATGCGGCGCCCTTGCCGGGCTTAACGTGCTGAAAATCGGCGATGGACCAAACTTGTCCGTCTATTTCTACGGTTACGCCCTTCCTGAAATCGCCAGCCATGATCATAAGGATATTACCTCCAAAGTAAAAAGTATCATGTATATCACCTACACTGCGTCATGTGCAGATTATAACCATTTTGTATTATATCACAGGTCACGCTACTTCAACAAGGCCTTTACAGCGGAAAAATACATATCTTTCATGGCTTTTGCGTCCTCTGCCATGGTTCCCTTGCTCTCGCATATCAAAACCGGGGCATATTTCCGCTCGGCAAGCAGCTCCGCAAGCGGCATGAACTCTGGGCCGTACTGGGTATCCGCAAAGGTATGGTGCATTTTTTCGCCGCCCTTTGTATATTCTATGCGGGAAAAATGAACGTGCATTGTCCTTGCCCTTTCAAACCCCACCCCGTTTTCCAGCCTGTCCAGTATCTCGGCATAGTCCTGCCTTGAATTGATCGCGCCGAGGCCGCGGCAATGAAGGTGCCCAAAGTCTATCGTCGGCCATATGCGCTCATCCACGTTGCAAAGGGTTATTACCTCATCCAAGCTCCCGAGCTGGTTTATCTTGCCCATCGTCTCGGGGCAGAGCGTTACGCTCATCAGCTTCATTTCATCCAGCACGGCTATTATTTCCCGGAAAAAACCGCAGGCGCGCTCAAGTATTTCTCCCCTGTCCCCGCCGGTTGCGGAGCCCGGGTGAAACACCGCCCGTTTTGCGCCAAGTGCCTCAGCAATTTTGAGCGAATCCACAAAATAGCCGATGTTCTTCTTTTTCTTTTCCTCGTCCTCGGTCGCAAGGTTGATAAAGTACGGCATATGCACGCTCAGCTGTATGCCGTATTTCTCCGCCTCCGCCCTGACGGCGGCTGCGCCCTCGGCACCCATTCTAACCCCTCTGCCGAAGGAATACTCAAAGCAGTCCAGTCCTCTTTCGCTTATCCATTTCGGCATCTCGACCGTTGCGGTATGTCCCTCCTGATAAAAGCTGTCGCTGTTGCCCGCAGGGCCGAATTTTATGCTGCTTTTGTTTTCTTCCATATGTCCTTATATCCTCTCCTACTCGTTATCCCTGCCGCCAAGCTCCTTGTTCAGCTTGTGCAGCGCTTTTTTTTCGATGCGGGAAATATAGCTGCGGGATATGCCCATCATTTTTGCTATCTCCCGCTGCGGCGCGGCTCTGGTGCCATAAAGCCCGTAACGCAGCTCGATCACCCGTCGTTCTCTCGGCGTAAGCACCTTATCCATCGCCTGCCGGAGATATTCGCCCGCCACCGCAAGCTCGACCATATTATGTATCTCATCCCCATCCGAGCCCAAGACCTCGGACAGCGATATTTCGTTCCCATCCTTGTCTACGCCTATCGGCTCAGACAGCGACACCTCCCCCGCCTGCTTCTTCTCTGCGCGCAGGGACATCAGTATTTCATTTTCTATACACCTTGCCGCGTATGTTGCAAGGGTATTACCCTTTTGCGAGTTGAAGGTGGATACGGCCTTTATGAGTCCTACGATGCCTATGGATATCACATCGTCGGCATCTCGCCTCGGCGCTGAGTATTTTTTTGCGATATGCGCTACAAGCCTTAAATTATGCTCGATAAGCAGCCGCCGCGCCTCCTCGTCGCCCTTTTCCAGCCGTTCTATGCAGTCCTTTTCCTCCTGCGGGCTGAGCGGCTCCGGAAAGGAGTTTCCCCCGCTTATATGCCCGACAAAGGCGAATATCCCGCCAAAAAGGTCGATCAGCGCCTGCATTATCATAGCCCTACCCCCCAAATTCGTCTGGTATGTAAGGCTATGCCGCAATTTGGCGATTTATGCCGTCTGCACTACATCCACTTTTTAAGCGAGCCGAGCAGCCCCCTTGTTATCGATTTTCCGAGCTCGCGGCCGATAGTATTTACGGCGCTGTCCGCCATTTTCTGCGCGGCCGTCTTCTTTTTGCGCCCGCCGGAAGCCGTCTTCTTTTCGGTCTTCTTCTCGGCTGCGGCCTTCTGCTGCTCCTTGGCCGCGGCTATTTCCTCCTTGGCCGTCTTCTCCCTTTCGGCTGTTATTAGCTCATATGCGGATTCGTTATCCACTTCCTCCTCATACTTGCCAAACAGGTCGTCCGCCTCTATTTCCGCCCGCCTTCGTTCGTCATCTATCGGCCCCATTGCGGACTGCGGCGGCAGTATCATTGCCCTCTCTACTACGCCCGGCACGCCCTTTTCATTCAAAAAGCTCACCAGCGCCTGCCCCGTTGCAAGCTCGGTTATGGCCTGCTCGGTGCTGAAGGCCGGGTTCGCACGGAAGGTCTGCGCGGCGGAGCGCACCGCGCGCTGCTCCGATGGCGTATATGCGCGCAGCGCGTGCTGTACCCTGTTGCCAAGCTGCGCCAGCACCGCATCCGGAATGTCCGATGGAGACTGGGTTATAAAGTACACGCCAACGCCCTTTGATCGTATCAGCTTGACCACCTGCTCTATCTTATCCACAAGTGCCGCCGGCGCGCCCTTAAAGAGCAGGTGTGCCTCGTCAAAGAAGAACACCAGCTTGGGCTTTTCGAGATCTCCGACCTCCGGCAGCGTTTCAAAAAGCTCGCTCAGCAGCCACAGCATAAATGTCGAATAGAGCAGCGGCGAATGGTACAGCCTTACGCAATGAAGTATGTTTATATAGCCGCAGCCGCTCTCGTCGGTCCGCATCCAGTCGTTTATGTCTATTGCCGGCTCGCCGAAGAAGCTCTCCGCCCCCTCGTCCTCAAGGCGCAGCAGTGAGCGCTGTATGGCGCCCACGGACTGCTTGGTAACGTTGCCGTATTCGTTGAGCAGCTCCTTTGAGTGCTCCGCAACATAGCTGACCATTGCCCGAAGATCCTTATAGTCTATAAGCAGCCAGCCCTTGTCGTCCGCCACCCTGAACACAATGTCCATCACACCGCTCTGAACGTCTGTAAGTCCAAGCAGCCTTGAGAGCAGCGTTGAGCCCATCTCGCTGACCGTCGTTCGAACGGGATGCCCTCCCTCGCCAAACACGTCCCAGAACCTTACGGGGTATCCCTTCAGCTCAAACTCCTCTGCAGGTATACCGAGCTTTATCAGTCGCTTTGTTATGTTTTCTCCGGCCTCGCCCTTCTTCGCGCAGCCGCCGAGGTCGCCCTTTATGTCCGCAAGGAATACCGGCACGCCCATATCCGAAAAGGACTCCGCCATTACCTTGAGCGTAATGGTCTTGCCCGTGCCTGTTGCGCCGGCAATAAGCCCGTGTCTGTTTGCCATTTTAGGCTCGATATACGTTTCATTGTCTCCCCTGCCTATGAGCAGCTTACCGTTTCTCAGCATATTCCCTTCTCCTCAAGAGTTATTTTCAAAAACAATATACCATTATATCGCCATTCAAACAACCGGAAAATGCGGCTTCGGTTATTGACACAGACCTTCTCCGGCGATATACTAAACACAAGTTGAATTATATTAAACTAAAGTTGTGAGGTTGCTATGACAAACCGAGAGCGGGAAATATTCGAAATAATCAAAAAGCAGCCGGACATTGAGCAGAGCGAGATAGCCTCACGGCTGAACATAGCCCGCACCTCGGTCGCCGTGCATATATCCAACCTGCAAAAGAAGGGCTATATAAGTGGGCGGATATACCTTGTAAAGGACTGCGACTACGCAGTTGGCATAGGCGCAGCAAACGTAGACATATGCGGGCGCAGCAAAAACCCGATAATAATGGCGGACAGCAACCCGGGCAGCATGGGCGTATCGCTGGGCGGCGTTACACGCAACATATGCGAAAACCTCGCCCGCCTTGGCGGCAGCGTCAAGCTGATGACCGCGCTCGGCTCCGACCTTTACGGCAGGATGATACGCGAAGAATCCGCCGCGGCAGGCATAGACATGAGCCAGTGCATGACGGTTGACGGCCACCCCTCCTCAACCTATATGTCTCTGCTTGACGAGCGTGGGGAAATGTACGTTGCGCTCTCGGATATGTCGGTGCTTCAGCATATGGACATGGAGTTCATAAAGCGCAGGGACAGCATAATTAAAGGGGCGCGACTGCTCATTTTTGATCCGGCGCTGCCGGAGGCGGTCATCGACGGCATTGCCTCAAGATACGGCAGCAGCCTGCCGCTCTTCTGCGACCCCGTATCCTCGGCCTATGCGAGACGGCTCAAGCCGTATGTCGGCTGCGTGCATACCTTGAAGCCAAACCGAATGGAGCTTGCCGTGCTTACCGATAGAAACACCGATACGCTCGAGGGTGTAAAGGCCGCCTGCGGTATACTTCTCGACCGTGGTGTAAAGCGCATATTCGTATCCCTTGGGCGGGAGGGCTGCCTGTATATGGACATAAGCGGTCAGTGCATACAGCGCGCCCTGCACCCCGCTGACAGCATAGTCAACGCCTCCGGCGCGGGAGATGCCTTCACCGCCGCGGTAGTATACTGCTACATAAACGGCTTTGACATAGACCGGACGTTGGATTATGCCCTTGCGGCGGGAGCCGCGGCTGTGTCCTCGGCAACCACGATAAACCCCGATATCTGCCCGGAGCTCATAGAAAATATTATTACCGAAAGAGGATAAAAGAACATGACTACAAAGGATTACCTCAGCATCACACCCGAGATTCAGCAGGCGATAGCCGAAAACAGGCCGGTGGTTGCCCTCGAGAGCACCATACTCAGCCACGGCATGCCATTCCCGGAGAATCTGGGCTTTGCGCACAAGGTCGAGGAAATAGTCCGCGGCGCAGGCGCAGTGCCCGCAACTACCGCCATCATCGGCGGCAAGCTCAAGGTTGGCCTTAACGCCGACGAGCTTGAGATAATGTGCCGCGCAAATGACGTTGGCAAGGTCAGCCGCAGGGACGTTGCCGTGTACCTCGCAACCGGCAAGACCGGCGCTACCACCGTTGCAACCACTATGCTCATAGCCTCGCTGGCCGGCATCCGTGTGTTTGCGACAGGCGGCATAGGCGGCGTGCACCGCGGCGCAACGGAGACCATGGACATCAGCGCAGACCTTCAGGAGCTTGCGCACACGCCGGTCGCGGTGGTTTGTGCCGGTGCAAAATCCATACTGGATATCGGGCTTACCCTTGAGTACCTCGAGACCATGGGCGTGCCGGTGCTGGGCATGGATACCGAGGACTTCCCCGCCTTCTACTGCCGCAGAAGCGGCTTTAAGGTAGACTACCGCCTTAAGAACCCCGCCGAAGCTGCGAGGGTAATAAAGACAAAATGGGACGTTGGCCTTGCGGGCGGTGTGCTCATTGCAAACCCGATACCCGAGGAATACGAGCTGGATTTTGACAAGATGGAGTCCGTAATAAACGAGGCGCTCGCAATGGCGAAGGAGCAGGGCATACACGGCAAGAACACGACGCCTTTCCTGCTTGCCAGCATAAAGGATCTCACCGGCGGCGAATCCCTCGCCTCCAACCTGCAGCTCGCCTACAACAACGCCCGCGCAGCCTCCCGTATAGCCGTAGAGTACAGCAAGCTGCCGCGCTAAGGCTCGCTCTGGTATAAAAACTCCCCCGTTTACCGGCCAACATGCATTGCCGGCTGACAAACGGGGGTTTTTATATTTGCTTTATCATAGTGTACAGGCTGAGGCTCCTGCCATCTCTTGTGCGTATCGCATTTGGCAGCGCTCCGGTCTCGTGGTAGCCAAGTGCGGAATAAAGCCCCATTGCCCTTTCGTTGCCCTCTATAAGCTCCAGCTCGAGCTGGCTAAGCCCCGCCGCTTTGGCCTGCGCCTCTATTGCGCTCATCATCGCCCTGCCAATGCCTATGCCCCAGTATTTTTTTAATATGCATATGCCGGCCGCGGCGCGGTGCCTTATTTTGAACTTCGTGATCCCATCGCAGCTGAGCGAGCAGAGCCCTGCAAGCTCACCCTCGATATCGCAAACGATGAGCAGCCTGCCCGCTGATTCGCCGGCTGCAAATATAAGCGCAGCCTCGCTCTCGTCGCTATGGCTTATCTCATCCGGATATTCTATAAGGTACTCGGTTTCGGCGGTGCAGGCCCGCATCAGCTCCAGCACTCTGCCGCCCTCAGCCGGGCTCGGGCTGCGGAGCACGCCGTAGCTTCTGTTCTTAAGGCGTATCAGCTCCGGCTCATACCTCATCCGCGCTCTCCTCGGCAGTACGCCTGCGCTTGCGCCTGCCCTTCAGCTCAACGTTCAGCTTCAGCGCGCTGCTCGGGCATACCGTGACGCACTTTCCACAGCGTATGCAGTCGGTCGAGTTAGGCTCCTTGTATACCGGTATATCCAGCCCACAGGCACGCTGGCAGGCGCCGCACTGCGTGCAGCGGCTCCTGCTCACCCGCATCCTTACGAGGGACACGGGGTTCATAAGCCCGTATATCGCGCCGAGAGGGCACAGATACCGGCAGAACGGCCTAAACATGAGCGCAGAGCATAGCAGTATCACGACCAGCAGGAACAGCTTCCAGCTGAACAGCCAGCCGACAGCGCTGCGCAGGCTCTCGTTCAGCGCAAAGAGCGGCAGGCCGCCCAGCAGCGTTCCTGAGGGGCATATCCACTTGCAGAACCACGGCATACCGAGGCCGTAGGATGTTTTTACCAGCATCGGCAGCAGTATGCACATGACTACGAGTATCACATAGCGCAGCTTGCGCAGATATCTTTCGCCGGGCAGCGCGCGTATTTTCCGCTTTGGCGGCAGCTTGAACAGAAGATCCTGCACGAGGCCGAACGGGCACAGCCAGCCGCAGACTATCCTGCCCAGCAGCGCGCCTATCGTTATCAGCGTCCCTACGACGTAAAACGGGAAGCCCTGCACCCTGCCCGCAAGTGCGTTCTGCAGCGAGCCCAGCGGGCAGGCGCCCCACGCGCCGGGGCAGGAATAGCAGTTCAGCCCGGGCACGCACACGCTTTTAACTCCGCCCTGATATATCGTTCCGTTTATAAAGCCTGAGGCATAGCTGTTTGTAAGCAGCGTCCAGCAGGCCTGAAAGTAGGTCCTCGCCCTTAAAAAGGGGTGGTTATTTTTGTTTTTTTTGCTCTTTTTCTTATCCAAGGCCTATACACTCCATGCATATCATTACAGCCTTCTGCATAACGGCACCAGCCTCGCCCCTTACCGCGCCTATGACGATAAAGGTCAAGCCCACCGCTGCTATTGCAAGAGAAATAATACTACGCTTTTTCATTCATCACCGTCTCAATTATATCTATCCATTTTTGCTTGCTCTTTGCGCCGTGAACGACGGTTATGAGCTTGCCCTCCGAGTCATAAAACTTGGTCGTGGGCACGACGCTCACGCCGTCCATCATCGCCCTGCGGGCGCTGGTGCTGCAGGTAAGGTTGGTATGGCTGCCCCCTGCCGATTCAAACAGGGCTTTTGCGCTGGCTATAAGCGTTGAGGAATCCGGCGTAACATCCGCCGCAAGGCCATATATCCTGAAGCCGCTGCCGCTATATTCCTTTGCGAGTTCTGAGAGATCACCCATCTCTTGCATGCAGGACGCTCAGGTAGTCGTCCATATGTTTATCATGGTGACAAAACTCTTGCTGAAGATGCTCTCACTGACGCTGCTGCCGTCAAATGTGGTCGTCTCAAAGCTCACAGCAGACGAACCGCTCTCATATGAAAGCGACTGCCTGGTGTAGCTACTGTAATATGGGGTCTTTTTCTTCGGCTCAGGCGTTGGCGTAGCCTCGGCCTTCTCCTCCTCGGTCTTTTTTTCTTCCTTCTTTGTCTCTTCTTTTTTGTCCGCCTTTGCGGTGCTGCTCGGTTTTTTTGTGCTGCGCGGCTTTGCCGTTGGCTCCGGCGTCGGAACAGGCGTTACCGCAGGCTCCGGCGTTGAAAACCCGCCGGTTATCGCAACGAACGTTGTGTCGTCGCCGTAGTTCTCCTCGTTGAAGTAGCCTATATCCACCATTACATAGGTGTCGTCCTCTGCGGCCTGCTTTTTGGCGCAGCCAGCAGAGCAGAGAAGACCCGCCGCCATAAGCGCCGCAGCAGCCCTCTTTGCCGAGCAAATATGATATATACGGCGATCCTTCGCCCTCGCCGCTTTACGGTCAAGCTCTTCGCGATTCATGCCTTGATTATAATTCCCATAAAAAAGCCTGTCAACAAATAGGGCTGTTGACAGGCAAAAGTTAACATTCGGGTCATAAGGTCAGCCGATTATGGCAGAAAGCGCTCCCGTGTGCTCCAGCAGTATTTTCAGCCCCAGCAGTATAAGTATTATGCCGCCTATAAGCTCTGCCTTGGCCTTATATCTCGTTCCGAACACGCTGCCGACCTTTACGCCTGCCATCGATATGGCGCAGGTCGTACAGCCTATCATGAGCGCGGCGCTTACTATGTTGACCGAAAGAAAGGCAAAGGATATGCCCACCGCAAGCGCATCTATGCTGGTTGCAACAGCCATCATGAGCATCGTCTTAAAGGCCAGAGAGCCGCTCTCCGCCTCCTCGTCGTCCTTTGCAAAGGATTCCCGCACCATGTTTATACCTATCAGCGCCAGCAGTATAAACGCCACCCAGTGATCCACCGACTGTATCATGCTGCTGAAGCGCGTGCCGATAAAATGGCCTATCATCGGCATCAGCGCCTGAAAGCCGCCGAACCACAAGCCGACTATGCCCGCCTTTTTCAGGTCAATGCGCTCCATTGCAAGTCCCTTGCACACGGACACTGCAAAGGCATCCATTGAAAGGCCGACCGCAAGTATGAATATCTCAAGTACGCTCATCTGTTTATTTTTGCAGCTCCGCAAGGCGATGCTCGAGCTTTGAGAGCATTTCTCTTGCAACGGCAAGCTTTTCCTTCTCCTCGTTTATGACCTTTTCCGGCGCCTTTGCAACGAAGCCCGGGTTATTGAGCTTGCCCTCTGCCCTTGCAACCTCGCCCTGCATTTTGGCTATCTCCTTGCTTACCCGCTCGATCTCCTTGTCTATGTCGATGAGCTGATCCAGCGGTATGAACGCCTCGCCCATAGCACACACGGCGTTCACGGCGCCCTTGGGTATGCCGTTCTTATCCTGCTGAACGGTCACGCTCTCCGCTCCCGCGAGCTTCATAAGGTATGCCTTGGCCATTTCAAATGCAGCGGCGTTTTCTGCGGGGGTGACCATATAAACTGCTGTACGCCTTGCCGGGGGAACGTTCATCTCCGCCCGCAGGTTCCTTATGGAGCGTATCACATCCATAACGCCCTCCATCTCGGCTGCCTCCGCTGCGAACTCAAACGCCTCGGTATACTTGGGCCAGCTTGCCCGCATTATGGTCTCCTCCGCATTGGGCAGGCTCTGATACAGCTCCTCTGTTATGAACGGCATGAAGGGATGCAGCAGCTTCATTGCATCGCCCAGCACCCTTACGAGTATCGCCCGAACGTTGGCCTTTGCGCCCTCGTCCTCACCGTAGAGCCTCGGCTTGGCCATCTCGATGTACCAGTCACAGAACTCCGTCCATATGAAGTCGTATACCTTCTGCGCCGCAACATTCAGCTCAAAGCCGTCCATGTTCGCCGTGACCTCGCCCGCAACAGTATTCAGCCGGTGCAGTATCCACTTATCCGCTATATCCAGCTTATCCATGTCTATTTCGCCAACGCCCTCATCGCCGATGTTCATCAGCACGAAGCGGGAGGCATTGTATACCTTGTTGCAGAAGTTGCGCGCTGCCTCGACCTTTTTATTGGAGAAGCGCATATCGTTGCCCGCGCTGTTGCCTGTAACAAGGCTGAAGCGGAGTGAATCCGCGCCGTAGTCCTTGATTATCTCCAGCGGGTCAATGCCGTTGCCGAGCGACTTGGACATCTTCCTGCCCAGCTCATCCCTCACTATGCCGTGCACATACACGGTATCAAATGGTATTTTGCCCATTACCTTGGTGCCGAAAACTATCATTCGGGCTACCCAGAAGAAGATTATGTCATAGCCGGTGACCAGCGTGCTGGTCGGGTAGAAATACTTGAGCTCCGGCGTTTCATCCGGCCAGCCCAAGGTCGAGAACGGCCACATTCCGGAGCTGAACCATGTATCCAGCACGTCCTCATCCTGATGCACCCTTCCGCCGCATACGGGGCAGGTCTTGGGCTCGTCCAGCGTTACCTCGATATGGCCGCAGGACGGGTTCTCGCAGTAATATGCCGGTATTCTGTGTCCCCACCAGAGCTGGCGCGAAATACACCAATCCCTGATGTTATACATCCAGTTGAAGTAGGTCTTGTTGAACCGCTCCGGAACGAACTTGACCTCGCCCTCCTCAACGACCCTTATCGCCTCCTTTGCAAGCGGCTTCATGCTCACGAACCACTGCAGGCTGGTCAGCGGCTCAACGGTGTTGTGGCAGCGGTAGCAAACGCCGACGTTGTGCGTGTAGTCCTCTATTTTAACGAGGTTGCCGCTCTTTTCCATATCGGCAACGATAGCCTTGCGGCACTCCATAGTGGTCATGCCGGTATACGGTGCGCCCAGCTCGTTCAGGTGTCCGTCGTCGGTAAACACCCTTATGCGGGGCAGGCCGTGCCTTACGCCCACCTCAAAGTCGTTCGGGTCGTGGCAGGGGGTGATCTTGACCGCGCCGGAGCCGAACTCCTTTTCAACGTATTCATCGGCGACTATTGGTATCTCGCGGCCGACGACCGGCACTATGACGGTCTTGCCGACGAGATCCTTATACCGCTCATCCTCGGGGTTCACGGCTATGGCCGTGTCGCCGGGTATCGTCTCGGGGCGGGTGGTCGCGCAGGTTATCGAATAGCTCTCATCCGGCGCGTCGTAGCGAACGTGCCAAAGGTGGCTGGCCTGCTCCTCGTATTCCACCTCCGCATCCGAAAGCGCGGTTTGGCAGACCGGGCACCAGTTTATTATGCGGTCGTCGCGATATATGAGTCCTTCTTTGTACAGGTCGACGAACACCTTGGTTACCGCTCTGTTGCAGCCCTCGTCCATCGTAAAGCGTTCACGCTCCCAGTCGCACGAGGAGCCCATCTTGCGCAGCTGCTTAACTATGGTTCCGCCGTATTCACGCCGCCATTCCCACGCCCTCTTAAGGAACGCCTCGCGGCCTATATCCCGCTTGTCGATGCCCTCCTTTGCCATCTCGGTAACTATCTTGACCTCGGTAGCTATGGAGGCGTGGTCCGTTCCCGGCAGCCACAGCGTTTCAAAGCCGTTCATGCGCTTATAGCGTATTATGGAATCCTGAAGGGTATTGTCCAGCGCATGTCCCATATGCAGCTTGCCGGTTATGTTTGGCGGCGGCATAACTATGCAGTACGGATCCTTCTTAGGGTTCGCCTCGGCATGGAAGTAGCCCTTGCTTTCCCATGCCTCATAAAGCCTGCTTTCCACGTCGGAATGGTCGTAGGTCTTAGGCAGCTCTTTGCTCATGTGTTTTCCTCCTGTATCACCAATGAAATAATTTGCAATAAAAAGCCCGCTCCGTCCCATTTTTTAAAGGACGAGCGGACCCGCGGTACCACCTTTATTGGGCGCTGAGCGCCCCTCTCCTTCGCCGTAACGTGGCGAGGCCGCCGGAAACTACTGTTTGTTCATCTCCGAAGCTCGGAAGCGACCTTCTGCGCCTTTCATGCAAACAGCCCTCTCAGCCGGCGGAGCCGTCTCTCTTGTGCGGAATAAGCGCATACTCCTCTTCGTCATCGCTATATTGTCTCTGATTGTATAAAAAAGCAGGGGCTTTGTCAAGCCCCCGCACAGTACACCTGTTATGCTTCCGGTATGAACCTTATCTTGCCTATCAAGGGTATTTCGTAGTATTCCCGCTTGCAGGTGCGAATGACCGCCATTACCATGAACACCACGCCCGCAACCACTGCGACCGCGCAGGCTATCCATCCGAGTATGGGTATTATCGCAACTACGCTAGCCGCCGCGAACCACAAAAAGAGGCAGAGCACCTGATTTGCATGATGGCGGATGTAGTTGGACTCCTTATCCAGTATCAGCATCACAACGGCGAGCGGCATTATAACATAGCTCAGCGCCGCTATGTTGCGGTATTTTTCGACATCGTTATTGAGGTTTGCATTTTCCATGATAATATCCTCCGTTCATTTCGTTACGGCATTACTTTATTACTATATTCGCTAAAATTCAATAGTATATCGCCGTATTTAATAAAACCTTAATCACATAATCCTGAGCCCCTTTGGGATATGGTTCTTGACCGTACCGCCGACGGCCTTGCCAAAACCCACAGGGAAGCCGTTTACGCACACCGGCAGGTAACCCGAAAGCTCATTCGAGGCATCTATCGTATTGCCGCGCAAAAAGGCAGCGAGCGCCGCGTCATTCGGCATAAGGCTGATGCAGCCGCGGTATTTTCCGCCGTGGGCAGCCATAAAAAGGCTGTGTGAGGGTTCAAGGCGCCCCTTTATCATATCACCCGCGTGAACGCCGGCAGACAGCACCCTGAGCTTTGAAAGCCCCTCAGGCAGCTCATTGCCGATTAGCAGCACCCGCCCGTCCTTAAGTATATACGGTTCACCGGCCGGCGGTAGGATAAATGTGCTCTCCAAAAAGCTGGAATACCCCTTCTCCCGGCATGGAAACAGCTTCATGCCGCGCTGCGGCTCCTCTCCCTCGCCGGTCTTTTTAAGCCGGGCGGCAAAATGCCCCTCTCCGGCGCACCTGTGCGGGTACAGCCGCTCCATGAGCTCAGCCTCCATATCCGGAAATTCCCGCGTAAGCCACTCGACATTGTCCTCGTTTTCCTCACGCGAAAACGTGCAGGTGGAGTATATCAGCTTCCCGCCGGGGCGAAGCGCCTTATATGCGCTGCAAAGTATAGCCCTCTGCCGCGCGGCGCAGGAAATCACATGCTCCTCCGACCACTCGGCTATTGCGTTCTCATCCTTGCGGAACATTCCCTCGCCGCTGCAGGGTGCATCCACTATCACCCTGTCAAAATAGCCCGGCAGCGCCTCTGCAATGGCCTCTGGGTGAGCGCAGGTGACGGCGGCGTTTGTAACGCCCAGCCGCTCAAGGGTAAAGCACAGCGTTTTTGCCCTGTTTGGGACTATCTCGTTTGCGACCAGCAGCCCGCTGCCGCCCAGCCGCGCCGCTATGCCGCCGCTTTTGCCGCCGGGGGCGGCGCATAGATCCAGCACCCTCATCCCGGGCTGTATCTCAGCTGCGGCTATGGGCGCCATAGCCGATGGCTCCTGTATGTAGAAAAGCCCCGCGATGTGGTACGGATCGCTGCCCAGCCCCTCTGCCTCGCCCCGCAGCACGAAGCCCTCCTCAAGCGTTTTCGATGGCTCGAGCTCACACGAAAGAAGCCCCTTAAGCTCGCTTGGGCTGGTCTTCAGCAGGTTTGCCCGTATGCCGCGGACCGGCGGCTGCTCATAGCTATCCAAAAAGTCCGCAAGCTCGTTGCCGAGCAGCCCCGCCATACGGTCTGTAAATTTTTGCGGAAGCTCCCTCATGACCCTTTACAGATACCTTTCCAGCCGTTCCCAGGCTTTGTCGTAAAGCTCCCTGCTCTTTTCTCTGGCCTCGCGGCTCATTTCCTCCGCTCGGCCGTATATCTCCCTTCCCCTTTTCCCAAGGTCTATCCGCCGCTCATATGCCGCGTTCATTCTCGTCTGCAGCTCTGCCATCGCGGCAAAGAAGCGATCTGTCCACAGCTTATCCCGCTCGGTGCTGCCGCGCTTGTAATTGTCGATAACGATGCCGTAGCGATCAACCGCGCGGCGAACGCTCTCCTCCCAGGATATATACAGGTCGTTCATCGCGGCGCTGCCCATGTTCTTAACAGCCTCTCGCTCGCGGCAGGCGAAGCCCACGGCCTCAGCCATTGCCTCGGAGTTTTCGTCTATAAGATAGGCGTTTTTCAAGTGCTCCGTCCCCTCCGCAGCGCAGCTCCCCTTTACAAGCACGCTGGGCAATGCGCAGGCCGCCGCCTCACGAACGACTATGCCGTTTGTGTCAAAGGTCGATGGGAAGAGGAACATATCGGCAGCCGAAAAGTACCTTCTGAGCAGCTCGCGGTCCCGAATTGCTCCGGCAAATATGCACTGCTTATCCAGCCCAAGCTCGGCGGCATATTGCTCCATCTGCGGCCTGTCCGCCCCGTCGCCAACGAATATCATTTTGAACGCACAGCTGCGCTCCGCCGCCCTTTTTAGCCCGTCCAGCGTTATGCGTATGCCCTTGTACCACATCATACGGCCGACGTACATGAACACCGTTTCCTCCGCGCCTATGCCGTATTTTGCCCGTATTTCAGCAGCCTCAGCCTCCGGCGCGCTGCCCTTTGGGAAGTCTACGCCGTTCTCCATCACTATATAATCCCCCTCGTAGCCTATGCCGCGCAGGTTTTCCCCCGCGCCGCGGCTGACGACCCACACCTCGTCACAGGACTGTATATTGGCGCAGAGGTTCTTGAGCGCCGCCTCCTGAACCAGCTTGGAGCGCACCATATCGGAGATGTTAATATCAAACTTGGTATGGTAGGTGAATACTACCGGCACATCCAGCTTTTCCCGGAGCGTCCTTGCAATAAGTGTCGATACCACCGGGCAGTGGGTATGTATTATGTTGAACCCCGCCTTCTCCAGCCTGCCGAATATCTTTGCATCAAAGGGCAGCCCGGCGCGGTAGCCGATGAGCTGCTCTGTGCCGAGGCTGGGGTAACGCACCACCTCAAAGGGGTAGTTATCCTCCGCTCCCGGGTAATCCGGCGTAACCACGGTAGCCTTTCCAAGGCCCTTTTCGGCGATTATCTCGCCATAATTCACAACGGCGTTGGCAACGCCGTCTATTACCGGCGGAAAGGAATCGTTAAGCAGGCATACGTTTATATCCTTACTCATATTTCCTCCATTCGCTTGTATTTTTTTATAATTATACCCTCTGCCGTGTCTTCTTTCAACCGCCAACAGCGCCGCCGGAGCGCCGCGTTTTTGTCGCTGCTGCAAAAACACTTGTATTTATTCTGTACACAGTTTATAATATCCTTGATTTTGCCCGCATGGGGACAGTGGAGGGAATAATATGAATTATACCTGTACCAGAGACAAGAAAATAAGCATATCCGCATCTGAGGCGATATTATCCGGCATTTCGCCGAACGGAGGGCTGTATCTGCCGGAAGACTTCCCAAGGCTGACGATCGCCGATATACAGGCCATGCAGCACATGAGCTACCCCGAGCGGGCAGCTAAAATACTCGGCCTGTTCCTTTCCGATTTTACGGCGGAGGAGCTTAAAGAATATACCGAGGCGGCGTATTCCGCGGCGCACTTCGGCCAGACCGCGGCGCCTGTCGTGAGCGTCGGCGAAGCAAGCGTGCTTGAGCTTTTCCACGGGCCGACCTCCGCCTTTAAGGACTTTGCGCTGCAAATTCTGCCGTACCTGCTCACCGCATCCGCAAAAAAGCAGGGCGTTAACGACAAAATAGTGATACTTACCGCAACCTCCGGCGACACCGGCAAGGCGGCGCTTGAGGGCTTTGCAGATGTCCCGGGCACCGGCATATGCGTGTTTTACCCATACGGCGGAACCAGCGAGATACAGCGGCTGCAAATGACCACCCAGCGCGGCTCCAACGTATCCGTAACGGCGGTTCGCGGCAGCTTTGACGATGCGCAGTCCGGCGTTAAGGCGATATTTACCGACCGCGCCTATGCGGCGGAGCTTAAAAAGGCCGGCATACGCCTCTCCTCCGCAAACTCCATAAACTGGGGCAGGCTTGCGCCGCAGGTGGCGTACTACTTCTCCGCATACTGCAACATGATCTCCTCCGGCAGCATATCTGCGGGCAAGAGCATAAACATTGCGGTACCGACGGGCAACTTCGGCAATATACTTGCTGCATACATAGCAAAGCTGTGCGGTCTGCCGGTAAAGCGCTTTATCTGCGCCTCAAATAAAAACAATGTGCTCACGGATTTCATAAATACCGGCGTATACGACCGTAACCGGCCGTTTTACCTGACCACATCGCCGTCTATGGATATACTCGTATCCTCAAACCTTGAAAGGCTGCTGTACCTGCTCTCCGGCAGTAACGACATTGAGGTAAAGGGGTATATGTCCTCCCTTGCAGCCGAGGGGCGATACTCCGTCAGCCGCGAGCTGCGCGAAGCGATAGCTGCGGAGTTTTCCGCCGGCTTTGCGGACGACTGCGCAGCCTCGTGCACCATTAAGCGGGTATTCGACGACTGCGGCTACCTGGCAGACCCGCACACCGCCGTTGCGTTATCGGTATACGACAAGTACCGCCGCGGCACCGGCGACACCACCCCTGCGCTCATAGCTTCCACCGCAAGCCCGTTTAAGTTCCCCGGCAGTGTGCTCAAGGCGCTCGGTTCAAACGCCTCAGGCGGCGAATTTGAGCTCATAGACAGGCTTGCAGGTATATCCGGCCTTACCCCGCCGGCAGGGCTTTCCGGCCTTAATGGGGCAAACGAGCGCTTTACCGGCTGCATAGCTCCCTCGGAGATGAAGCGCTTTATATCCGCCGGTTTTGTAAAATAATCACTATTCACGAAAGGCACTTTGATTATGAAATATATAGTCGTTCTCGGAGACGGCATGGCGGACAGGCCGCTGCCGCAGCTTTCGGGCAGAACGCCGCTTCAAGCGGCACATAAGCCGCATATGGACTATATTGCCGCGCACGGAGCCTGCGGAATGGCAAGTATGGTACCAGACGGTATGCCGCCGCAATCCGATACTGCCAACTTAGCAGTGCTGGGCTACGACCCAAAGATATATTACCGCGGGCGCTCTCCGCTGGAGGCGGTCAGCATGGGCATTGAGCTTGCGCCGGACGACATCGCGATGCGCTGCAATATAGTGACGCTGTCCGATGAGCCGGGCTACCTCGACAGGACCATGATAGACTATTCCGCAGGCGAGATACCGACCGAGGAGGGTGCGGCGCTGATAGAGTACCTTGCCGAGTGCATGAATACCGAGCAGCTTGAGCTGCACGCCGGCAAGAGCTACCGGCACTGCCTTGTTATACACCATGCCGAGCTCGGAACAGACCTGACGCCGCCGCACGACATAACCGGCATACCCATCAGGGGTCGCCTGCCCGGCGGCAGATATGGCGAGCTGCTGTCTGATTTTATGGTGCGCTCAAGCGAGCTGTTGAGCGAGCACCCTATCAACCGCCGGCGCGCCGCAAACGGCGAGCGCCCCGCCAACTCCTGCTGGTTCTGGGGCGAAGGAACGCGGCCGGAGCTTGTGCCGTTTGAGCGGCTGTACGGCGTGCATGCCGGCATGGTATGCGCCGTTGACCTGCTTAAGGGGCTTGGGATATGCACCGGCATGGAGGTCCCCGCAGTGCCCGGGGCAACGGGAGCAAAGCGTACTGACTTCGCCGCAAAGGGGCGCAAGGCGTTGGAGCTGCTGAGCAGCGGCACAGACCTCGTTTACATACACATTGAAGCGCCGGACGAAAGCGGCCACGCGGGCGACGTTGAATGCAAGATAGAGGCAATAGAGCACATCGACCGAGATATTCTTGGCTTCCTGATGGACAGCCTGAGCGTGCGCGGCGAGGATTTTGCCGTGATGCTGCTGCCGGATCACCCGACCCCTATCGAAATACGCACACACAGCTCAGACCCGGTGCCGTTTGTGCTGTATGACAGCAGGCAGTGCTGCTCTCCCTCCGTTTCCTCATACTGTGAATCCGAGGCCGAAAGCACCGGGCTGTACATAAAGGAGGGGCACACCCTTATGAAGAAATTTATATCATTGGATTTTTAAGGAGAGCTTATGCAGAGCAATTATCTCATCGTTGACAGGCGGATACTGCCGGACTACTACGAAAAGGTGGTTCAGGCGCGTGATATGCTGCGCGAAGGGCGGGTCAAGGAGGTCAGCGAGGCCGTCAAGCTCGTCGGCATATCCCGCAGCACATATTACAAGTACAAGGACTATATTTTTGCCCCAAGCAACGAAACGGCCTGCAAAAAGGCAGTGTTCGCGTTCATGCTCTCGCACCAGCAGGGAGTGCTCAGCGAGGTGCTGAATAAATTCTCCGAAATGGGCGCAAACATACTCACCATAACCCAAAGCCTGCCGATACACGGCAACGCAAACGTCGTGGTATCGGTGGATATGACCAACATGACCATGGCACCGGACGACATAATGGCGCAGCTTATGGCGCTCCGCGGCGTCCGCAGCTCAAAGCTCATTGCGATAGAATAAAAAAAGGGGGCATCCCCCCCTTTTTTATTTTGCCCTTATGACGTATCCGTCCTTGCGCGGCTTTGCCTCCGGCAGGGGGCATGCGGCATAGCCCAGTATGCATATGGCTACCCCGCGGTACTTATCCGGCACGCCCCAGCCCTTCAGCAGCTCCCGCCCCTCGGCGGTGTCAAGCATCTCCTTTGCCCTGTTTACCCAGCAGGAGCCGAGACCAACACTGTATGCAGCATTGAGCATATTCCCCATGGCAAGGCAGCCGTCCGCAAAGCCGTTGCTGTTCTCGCTGTCAAAAAGCACTATAACGGCCGTGGGTGCGCCGTAAAACGGCTTCCCCTCCGGGTTCTGGGTAAAGGCCGCGTTCATGCGCTCCAGCTTTGAAAGCAGCGTTTTATCTTGTACGACCACCATAAGCGGGGACTGGGTACCCATGGCGCTCGGGGCATATTCTCCCGCCTCCAGCACGGCGCAAAGCTCCTCCTCGCTTATCTGCTCCGGCTTGTACTGCCTTATGCTGCGGCGCGCCTTCAGCGCTTCAATCACCTGATTTGTCATATCTTCATCCTCCTTCTATTTCACGAGCTCACAAAACAGCTCGATGTCTTGTTTTATCGTCTCAAGGCAGGCCCGCCAGAACTCGCGGCCGGATACATCTATGCCGCAGAGCTCTGTGCTCTGCTCAACCGAAAGCATCGGCGTTTCCCTGAGCATTCGCTTATACCTGGGCAGGAAGGCGCTTCCTTCCCGCCTGTACATTTCATACAGACCCCTTGCAAGCAGCCCGCCAAAGGCATACGGGTAATTATAAAACCCGAGGGACGAGCTGTAATAGTGGCTCTTGCACACCCACATGTACGGGTTCAGCGTAGACCGCTCCAGCCCACAGCCATACGCCCTGCTCTGCGCGCCGAGCATTATTTCGCAGAGCTCCTCCGGCAGCATAAAGCTGCCGCTTCTCCTTTCGCATACCTCCTTTTCAAAGAGATAGCGCGAGTATATGTCGCATATTATCTGTGCCGCGTCCTGCAGCCTGTTTTCAAGCAGCATCAGCCTTTCGCCGTCGTTTTCCGCGCGGTCTATCGCATAGCTCGTAACGAGATTTTCGTTGAAGGTCGAGGCTGTCTCGGCGATGGACATGGAGTAATCCCTGTTGAGAACGGCGTTATCCCTTATCAACATCTCATGGAAGCCGTGGCCGAGCTCGTGCGCAAGAGTGACGACGTCACCGAACGTTCCGCCGAAGTTTGTCAGTATCCTGAACTGCCCCCGCCCGAATGCCGGCTCGCAGTATGCACCGCCAACCTTGCCCTTCCTCGGGTAAACGTCTATCCAGTCCTCCTCAAACGCTCTGCTTGCGGTGTTTGCAAGCTCTGCATCAACGTTCGAGAATACCGTAAGTATATAATCCCTCGCCTGCTCTATGGTAAAGCTTCGCGTGCTCTTGCCTATTGGCGCAAACAGCTCATGCCAGGGCAGGCCGTTTTCATAGCCCAGCGCCCTTGCCTTTGCCCTGTAATAGCGGTGAAACGCCGGCAGATATTCTTCGACCGCACCCCAAAGTGCCTCCAGCGTGCCGCGCTTCATGTTCGCCGAAAACAGCGACTTATCCAGCACGCTCTCAAAGCCCCTGAGCCTGCACTCGCTTATGCTTTGCAGCTTTATGCTGTTTAGCGCAAAGGCCGCGGGAGCCTTTATGCTTTCATAGCTGCAAAGCTCCGCCGCATACGCCGCCCTGCGCACCTCGCCGTCAGGGTCGTACGCAAGGTTCCTCAGCTCCGTCAGGCTGAGGCTTTTGCCGTTCAGCTCCGCCGCGGCGCAGGAGGTAATGTATGAGTGCAGCTCCTCCCATGCCTTGCCGCCGCTCACGTCATACAGTGCGGCGACGTCCTCGCCGTCTCCCGAGAGCAGGTGCTTTCCCTTCTCTTTTTCCCTTAGAAGATAACCTCTGTACGCCTCAAGAAGCGGCTCGCCGGCTATCGCAGCTTCGATATCGTCTATCGAGGCTATATAGCGGGTGATCTCCGACAGCGCCCTCGCCGCATTCCCCGCGAGCATATTTACCCTGCCTGCGGCAGAGGCGGCCTTGCCGTCCTCCGTGTCCATCGTCTGGCGGAACAGGCAGTAATCCGACAATGAGCCAAAGAGCAGCCTGCGCTCCTCAAGCAGCGGTATTATCGCCAGAAGGTTGTCCCTCGGCGTATCGCCATCTGTTCGGCGTGCTGCCTCCGCAAGCAGGCCGTTTACCTCGCCGAGCCGCCCTACATCCGCCTTAAAGTCCTCGCTTTCAAAGCCGGTATACAGTGCGTCCAGGCTCCATCTTCCATCTGCCATTTTTACTTATCCCCTCTGTTTATGACGTTTATCTGTATGCCCTCCATGCAGTCCAGAGCGGCGGTGTTCAGCTTCCGGTCAAAGCTCGATGTACAGGCGGCATCAACGATTATCTCCGCCTCCGGCAGCGCGGTTTTCAGCACCGCAGCGTTAGTCAGCACGCATACATTCGAAACGAGGCCGACCAGCTCTATCCTGTCATAGCCACGCTGTATTGCGGTTTTTGCGAGCTCAAGGCTGCCGAAGGAGGGCTTGTCTATTACGATATCCCCCGTAAGAAGCTGCTTTGCCGTTTCGCCAAACAGCGCGTGTCCCTCGCTTCCCTTAATGCAGTGCGGCACGGGCAGCTTTCTGCCCTCCTGAGTGTCGAGGTAGTTTTCGCCGTGGGTATCCCGCGTGAATATCACATCCCCGCCGCGGCTTCTATACTCTTTGATCTTTTCGGCAATGGGCTTATCCAGCTTCTCAGCGCCCTCAAAGCCCAGCGCACCGTTTACAAAGTCGTTCTGATAATCTACAACTACGAGCAGCTCCTTCATCTTTTCCATACCTCCGTTTTTTAGCAGGCTATACCAGCGCCGTATAGGCACACCATACGAGCGATACCGCCATTACCACACTGAATATCTTTATGTGCTCCGCATATATCCTTCTCACTGCGCTGCCGAAAAGACACCATGTCAGCCCCGCTGCGGTCATAAGCAGCGTATTTATCCCGGAAACCAGCAATATCGCCCCTGCGGCCGTGGTATACGGCACAACGTATATCGAAAACACGCTGAGGCTGCCCATCCAGCTCTTTATGTTGAGCAGCTGCATAAGCGCACCATCCCGGTAGCCGGCCTCCCGGCCGCCCGCTTCGCCGCTCTTCTGCCCCTTGCGGAAGCCGTCCATAAGTATATGCAGCGCAAGGTAGAGCATATACGCTGCGCCCAGCCACTTCAGATACGGCACAATGCCCGGCAGCACATCCGCCAGTGCAACGTTGAGAAAGCCACAGAACAGCGCCTTGGCGGCAAAGCAAAGTATGCTCGCCGTCATGAACCGCCGCGATGCCCTAAGGCCGCCGTTTGCACCTAAATACATGCACATTATGTTGTTGGGCCCCGGCGTAAAGCAGGTTATCAGCATATAGAGGATAAGAGAGGCGTAATTCATATAAAAGTGTCGCTCCTTGTCGTGTTAATCTGGATTATATCACATAAAAAATCCGCCGGAAACCTTCTTTCCGGCGAGACCGTGTTTATTTATCGTTCTCGTTTTCCCCATCGTCAAGGCCAAGGTCGGGGAACGCCCTTGCAATTCGGCGGTAAGTGAAGCTCTTTTTGCGCAGACTGTCGCGCAGCTCCTTGGCCTTTTCCCGCCTGTCCGCCTGAGCAATGGCCGCCTTTACGTCCCGGCGGCTCCGCTCCTTTTCGCGTATGCTTTCAAAGAGCTGCCGCTCCTCCTCTCTGTTTTTCTCTATGAGCGCCTTTTCCTCCGCCCTGTGGGCGGCGCTCAGCTCTATAAGGTCGCCGTAGAGCTCCTTTGCCTCCTCCGTGCGCTTGCGCACGCCAACCGCGGCACGGGATACGTTTTCGCCTATGATATCCGATATTTCGTGCATTTCCTTTGCTGCCGCCGTAATAAGCCGCAGCTTTTTCTGCATGTTGCATATCGCAGCGAGCGTTGCGCCGAGGTCAACGGCGGTCAGCCCAAGCATTATATAGGCCATTACGGTGCCCGCGCCGTGCGGTATGCCGTCTATCATGGTCATCACCATCGGGTGTATCACTCGAACCACAAAGGTCGCCGCAAGCCCCCACATCAGCGAGAACTCAAGGCACACATAGCCGCGGATATTGAACCGGTTATTTGTATAATCCCACCACTTTGCGTGGAAAAGCTTTTCCAGCACCCAGCCGGTAGCATACTCCAGCGCCGTCGTAACTACTATCGAGCCCAAGAACAATATCCAGAAGCTGTCCTTCAGGTCAACAAGAAGATATATCACCCCAACGAGGCCAAAGCCGTATATCGGGCATATAGGCCCATTCAAAAAGCCCCTGTTTACGAACCTGCCGTGGCGCAGCCCCGCGAAGGCCACCTCCGCGCACCAGCCCATAAAGGCATACACGAAAAACATCCACACGAGCTGATAGAGGCTGAATTTCACCATAACTAAACGTCCTTCCCTTGCTTCTTTCGCCTAATGATACACCCTATGCTGGCAGGTTTTCAACGGCGAGCTTAATGCACAGGGCGCTGACCACAAACCCTGCCGCACCGCCTATGCGCCAGCTTCGGCGGGCAAGGGGTGAGAGCCGCTCCCTTTCTTCCCTTTTCCAGGGGACATAGAGTATCAAAAATATCACTATGCAGAGCGCAAGAGCCGCTGCGGTGTCCAGCACTGAGTGCTGCTTTACAAACACCGTCGATATCGATATCAGCGCCGCAAGCAGGCTCACCCATATTTTTGTGCCGATGTGCTTCACAGTCGGGCAGTTTGCAACGGCGGCGGCACACATAAAGCTGCCCACGACGTGCATGCTGGGCAATATGTTAAACGGCGGATCCATTGAGTATATGAGCCCGGTGAGCTGCGTGCATATATTCTCCCTTGGGAATACCTCCGGCCTTAGGTCCTGCGCTATCGGGTATACCCAGTATGTAAACAAGCAGACAGAATAGCCGATTATCATGAACAGCATATACTTTATAAAGCTCTGTTTATCCTTTATCAGGGTATACAGCCCCACCCCTATGAGCAGGAAATACCACGCGCAGTAGGGTATTATGAAATACTCGCAGAAGGGTATTTGATAATCGAGGGCGAAATGCACCGTTCTCTCCGGCAGCGTCCTTGCCTGAAGCAGGCAGAAAACTATAAGATAAGCCGGCACATACAGCAGCAGCCATACATGCCTGTTGTTTGCCACATAGCTCCTCAGCCGTCCGGCAATGCCATCCTTGCGAACCGTATACGTATTTTCCATAGGGATAATGCCTCTCTTTTGGTTTGGTAAAATATTCCGTCCTCCGTCGGTAATAGATATAATACTTCCTGCTTGCAAAAAAGTATACCCCGCGCTGTGAACAAATGTTCAAAATCCGAATTATCCAAGTGAAATTTGCCGTTTTTTTGCTTTAAACGGCATTTGAAAATTTTAGTTCAATTTATGTATTGACATTCTGCGGAAACTGTGTATAATTAGTTGTGCTTGCTCGATTCGTCTAGTGGCCTAGGACACCGCCCTCTCACGGCGGGAACAGGGGTTCGACTCCCCTATCGGGTACCAACATCGACCTTACGGCATTGACCGTGAGGTCTTTTTTTGTTTGCTGTTGACGAAAGGCAGACGGCATGTTATAGTGTTTTTGTCTCAAGTGAGACAGATTTATTTTCGCAGGAGTCAATGCATGACTGATATAAGCGCAGCAGATATTCAGAGTCTACGCCAATGCCCGCTGTTTTGCAGCGTGGGCAATGAGGAGCTCGCGGCTCTTATTTCCTTGCCCGGCTGCGAAATACGGCTGCTCAAAGATGGCGAGGAGCTGCCGAGCGGCTGTATGTTCGTCCTGCTTTCCGGCGTTGTGACCGTTGAAAAGCTGACCTCCGACGGGAGGTATCTGCTCATGCGCACGGCAGGCGCAGGCGAGGCGCTGAACGTTTCCGAGGCGTTTTTCCCCGGCAGCGACATAAGCCGGCTCACTGCCTCAGGCGGCTGTCGCGTGCTCTGCATGGACGGCAGCGTTATACGCGCGGGGCTATCGCGCGGCGGCAGCTTTTCCGTGAGCCTTGCGGAGCTTCTGGTGAGCAGAGTGCTGTTCCTCAATAAAAAAATCGCCTCCCTCGCGGGTTATTCCGCCGGAAGCAGGCTTGCCATGTACCTTGAGGACAACGCCGCGCTGAAGGACGGCACAAAGCAGCTTGAGCTGCCCTGCAGCCTTACGGATTTTGCGGAGCTGCTCGGCGTCGGCCGCGCCTCGCTCTACCGAACCCTTACCGCAATGGAGGCGGAGGGCAGGATACAGCGAAACGGACGAACCATAATAATCAAGCAATAAAAACAATCTTAGGAGGAAGTATCGACATGAAAAGGATAATCGCTGCCGCAATGGCGCTGCTGATGCTGTCACTGTGCACAGCCTGCGCGCCGAAGGAACCGCTGACGGTAAACGTAGCCGCACTGAAGGGGCCTACCGGAATAGGCATGGCACAGCTCAGCTCCCTCGCGGAGGAGGGCAAGGCCGAGTACGCCTATAACGTAACATACGCCGGCAGCCCGGACGAGGTCACCGGCAGCCTCATTTCAGGCGAGCTGGATATCGCCGCCGTGCCCGTCAACCTCGCCGCCGTGCTATTTAACAAGACCGAGGGACAGATACTCACCGCCGCCGTAAACACGCTCGGCGTGCTGTACATCGTGGAAAATGGCGACAGCGTCCAGTCCATAGGCGACCTTGCAGGCAAAAAGATACTCGCCGCCGGCCAGGGCAGCACCCCGGAGTATATACTCAACTACATACTGGATAAAAACGGGCTCTCCGGCGCTGTCGAGGTCGAATACGCCGCGGAGCACGCAGAGGCTGTAACAAAGCTCGCCTCCGGCGAGGCGGACATAATCGCCGTTCCAGAGCCGTTTGTGACCACCGCGCTCAGCAAGGTCGAGGGTGCGCGCATAGCGCTCGACCTCACTGCCGAGTGGGAAAAGATATCCGATGCAAGCCTCGTTCAGGGCTGCCTCGTCGTCCGCAAGGCGTTTGCGGATGGGCACCCGGAAGTTCTCAAGTCTTTCCTTGAAGAATATGCGGCCTCCGCGAGCTTCGCCGTTTCCTCCCCCGCAGAGGCGGGCGCACTGGTTGAAAAGTACGGCATAATGGCAAGCGCAGCGCTTGCGGAAAAGGCAATACCCAACTGCAACATCGTCTGCATTACAGGCGACGAGATGAAGGACATGATGTCCGAAATGCTCGGCGTGCTCTTTGACGCCGACCCGAAGTCCGTTGGCGGGGCGCTGCCGGATGACAGCATGTATTACCTCGGCTAAATGCCGCCCGAAGGGAGCCGCATGAAGAGGCTGTTAAGGAGCGTCACCGTCGCCGCCGCATGGCTGGCGCTGTGGCAAATACTGTATATGTGCGTGGGGAGTGAGCTCATATTGCCTGCTCCCCTTTCCGTAGCAGGGCGAATACTCTCGCTTGCCTCCGGCCTGCCGTTCTGGCAGGATATCGCAGCGTCGCTTTTGAGGATACTCTCCGGCTACCTTTCCGCCCTTGCGATAGGCACGGCACTTGGCGCGCTCACCGCGAGATTCGGCATGCTGGATGCTTTTCTTTCGCCGGTGGTCAGGATCGTCCGTGCGACGCCCGTCGCCTCCTTCATAATACTCATGTTTCTTTTTCTCTCAAAGGAGCGCATTCCCTCGGTAATATCGTTTTTGATGGTGCTGCCGGTAGTGTGGTCAAACGTTTACGAGGGGATAAAAAAGACGGACATAAAGCTGCTGGAGATGGCCGGCATATTTCGAATAGGCCGCGCCGCGACCCTGCGGCACATATATTTCCCCGGGATAATGCCGTTTTTTATGGCCGCGGCAAGAACCGGCATGGGTCTCGCGTGGAAGGCCGGCATAGCGGCGGAGGTACTCGCCTCCCCCGCCCTCGGCATAGGGGTAAAGCTGTACGACGCAAAGATATATTTGGAAACCGCCGACCTTTTTGCATGGACTGCGGTCATAGTGCTTATCAGCGTTGCGCTGGAGCGGCTGTTTCTGCGCCTTATGAGGAGGGTATATGATACGCCTTGACCACGTTTGCAAGAGCTACGGCAAAAAGGCCGTTTTGGTGGATCTTTCGCTTTCGTTGCCCGAGAAGGGCTTTTGCGCCGTTACCGGCCGCTCCGGCTCCGGAAAGACCACACTGCTGTACCTCATTGCGGGGCTCAGCAGGCCGGACAGCGGCAGCGTACTCCGCAGCGGCGAAAGAATAAGCATGGTATTTCAGGAGGACAGGCTACTCCCCTGGGAAACGGCGCTGCAAAACGCCTCAATAGCCGCGCCGAGGGAAATGGCGGCGGCTATACTCACCGAGCTTGGGCTGGGCGCCGACCTTGACAGGTACCCACGCCAGCTTTCCGGCGGAATGAGCCGCCGCACAGCCATTGCCCGCGCCCTCGCGGCGGAGGCGGAGGTGTACATAATGGACGAGCCGCTAAAGGGGCTGGATGCCGGCACAAAGGCCGCAGCGCTCTGCTGCATACGCCGCCGCACCGAGGGCAAGCTCCTCATAATGGTAACGCACGACCCTGATGAGACTGCGGGGGCGGATCTGCTCATCGAGCTCTGAACATATCGTTCATCATAGCCGGAGGCTCAGGGCTCACCGCTATTTGCGGCACAGGCGAAGCATAGCTGAGGCCGCTGCCGTAGCGCGGGTCGCCGCTTATAAGCATATCCCTTATGGTATCATAGCTCCGCATTTTATCCTGCTCGCTGCCGTTTGCAATGCTCTTTATCTCGCCAGTGTGCTTCATAACGACGTGCGGCACATATATTATGTCGTACCCACGCCTTAACAGCCTTATGCAGTATTCAGTATCAAAGCCAGTCTCCTCAAAGCTCTCGTCAAAGCAGCCGACGTTATAAAACAGGTCGGTTTTTGTCATCATTCCGACCCAGCCGGTGGCCGAAACAGCCCTAATGGTGTTTACGAGCCGGTTCTTTTGCCCGTCTGCCCCGTCGTCCCGCTCACCGCGATACAGGCTGTCCTGCCAGCCGCGAATGCCTATGGTATAGCCGGTATGCACCAGCCGCCCGCCGCAGACCAGCTTTGCGCCCACCACGCCACAGCTTCGCCGCCCTGACTGAGCCGCCATATCTTTGAGCCAGCTAACGCCGCACGTCTCCATGCAGCTCTCCATAAACAGGCAGTGCTCCCGGTTTGCCATGCCAGCCGCCGCGTTCAAAAGCTCCGGCATCGTACTGTCTTCGCCGCGGCATATCCTCGCCGCCCGGTTTCTTTCAAGTATGTCGTAGTATTTGAGTGTACGGCTGTCCGTGCTGCCGCCGTCCGCTATTATTATCTCGGTATGCCTGCATTCCCTCAGCTCCGCATCCATGGAGCCGAGCAGCCGCATGAGCGGCTCGCAGGCGTTTTTGTTGTAAATGATAATAGACGCGCTGCTGCCGGCGTTTGCCCTTTCGGCCTTGAAGCTGCCGCGCCATTCCCCGGGGAATACCCTGAGGCCGCCTTGGCCTTCGAGGTGTCTTTCAAGCGTCTCTCTTCCCTCCGTCCCTATATCCCGCCTGTCCAGCGCGGTATACAGCACGCGGCCCATATGCCTTGCGTTGCTGCTTTTTTCCGCAAGTCTGAGGTTATAGGCGTACCTGTCGCAGCCGGTGCAGCCCGTCATCGCGCCGGCAGAGCAAACAAGTGCCCTGCTCGCCATTACCCCGCGCCCCAGCATATCATAGCTGTATTGTGTTACCCTGTCGAGGCAGGGCTTAAAGAGCGGCTCGCACCGCTGCCCGTCTGCATTCAGCCTGTCCTCGTCGCAATAGACAAGGTCATAGCCCTCCGCGCCCCCTGCAAGCTCATACAGCGCATCCGGCGAAAGGGTATCCCCCGGCCACATATACATTATAAAATCAAACTCCCCGGCAGATACGTCGCTCACAAGCCTCGCGTTGCCGTAGGTCTGCGCCTTGATCGAGCTCTCGGTAATTCGCCTCAGTCTTTCCTCTCCGTCGGCTATCATAACGGCTATCACCGGCATACCCGAAAAGTCCTCCCTGCGCTGCTCGTCGAGCCGCTCTATGGGCGGCGCGTTCAGCGCAAGATATTCCTGATATGCCTCCGTCTCTTCGTCCTTTAAAAAAGCGCCCCCGAGCTCTTTGCCCAGAAGCGCTTTCGCACGATTCAGTATTTCCCTATACACACTCCTGCTCATAGCAGAAGCTTGCCCAATTATTTGAGTCCTAATTCCTTTGCAACGTCCAAATCCTTATATGCATACTGCCACGGGTCGTCGTAATCCGGGTCGTCTGCCCGCTGTATGCCGCGGCAGGCGCCCATTATGCACTTCATCATGGACTGAGCGTAGTCAGTATACCTGTCGTTTTTGCAATAGGCTCTGCAATTTGCCTTGACCTCAAGCTCGCGCCGTTCGTTGCGTATGCCGAGGTTATGTTCCCGCTTCAGCGCGCCTATCTCGCGCGAAGCATCCATCCGCCGCTCAAAAAGCTCAACGAGCTGGCGGTCGATCTCGTCTATTTGGCCGCGCAGCTCGGCTATTTTTTCCTCATGAGGTTCCATTATCCCGCCTCCCCGCTTGTTTTTACAGCTTTTCCGGCTCTTCCACCGGCTCGTCTACCAGCGTTATGGATTTGATCACCATATCCACCTTGGGTCTGTCCCGAAAGTCCGTCGGAACGGCGGCTATCTCGTCTACTATGTCCATTCCCTCAACCACACGGCCAAACGCCGCGTACTGCCCGTCAAGATGCGGCGCATCCTGATGCATTATGAAAAACTGCGAGCCTGCGCTGTCGGGGCGCATAGAGCGCGCCATGGATATAACGCCGCGCTTATGCTTAAGCGGGTTTTTAAAGCCGTTTGCAGCGAACTCACCCTTTATGCTGTAACCCGGGCCGCCCATGCCGGTCCCATCGGGGCAGCCGCCCTGTATCATAAAGCCGGGTATGACCCTATGGAATATCAGCCCATTATAGTACCCCTTGTCCGCCAGGCTCACGAAGTTCTTTACGGTGTTCGGCGCGGCCTCTCGGTCCATCTCCAGCTTTATCCTGCCGCCGCCTTCCATTTCTATTATTACCATATGCATTTTGCTCCTTTTTGTTTTGGTTTATTATACCACAACCGGCATACTCCATCAATGCAGCAGGTTCATTGCAGCCGCCCCGTAGAGGTTGAGCATAACGCCTGCAGTCATTATCGGCGCCGCCCAGTCGGGCTCCCTTTTGCCGAGGGCAAGGTACATCAGCGCCATCGGCAGCATATCCACCGTATACCTCGCGCCGAACTGCCAGCCGCCAAGCGTCTTATGGGCGCAGAGGAGCAGCAGTTCCGCAAGCACGGCGGCAATAAGGCACCCTCGCACAACGTCTATGCTTTTTCGGCGTATATCCCATATCACCGCCCCGAACCAAATTAGGAACATCGGATTAGCAATATAGAACATAAAGCCGTCAAACAACGGATACTCGATGCTCAGCCTCGAATTAAGCGTTATTGGGCGAAGCAGCAGGTTACACAGGTTCTGCGGAACATAGCTCAGGCTGAACTGCCCCTCCTCGCTTCGGGTGAACTCCGGCAGGTAGTTGTGGCCGAACTCCAGCACGCTGCCAAAGCGGGCGTAATTGTAGAGCATAAGGCAAGCGGCGACAATGCAGGGTATGATCAGCAGCCTCAGCTGCCCTATAATGCACTCCGTACCGGCTTTGCCCCGCTCCCTGTCCGCTGCATAAAAATACACGGCCAGCGGCAAAAACATCAGGGCGGAAAACGGCCTGCACCCGACCGCAAGGGCGGTCACGGCAAACGCGGCAGTCCGCCTGCCTGAAATGGCAAAATACACCGCGGCGGTAAGCAGCAGCATATTAAGCCCCTGCGCCATGAACCATACCCCGCCGGAGGTGCTCATCCAGCACATATTACTTCCCCACACATAGGCAATGCCGAAAAACACCGCGCGGCGCTTTTCCATTCCCTGCCTTCTGAGCAGCTTATACGCAAGCAGCGCCGTAATTATCCCATACAGCGCGCAAACAAGGTTGCTCGGTGTGTTGCCGCCGAAGAGCAGAGCCAGCGGCAGCATCACGACGGAGGGCAGCGGCGGGAAGGAAAGATAGTATTTACCGTTATATATCGCGAGCTCCAGCCATTCGTAGTTCTGCCCCATATCCAGCCTGCCCGAAAGCCAGGATATCGCCTGAAGCGTATAGCTGTCCCAAGGGTTATGCGCAAGTAGTGTTCCGCCCAGCAGCGAATGCATAAGCACATACCCGAGCAGCATCAGCGCCGCAAGACAAAAGGCGCCGCCGTCCGCATCCTTCAGTTTTTTGAAAAAGCCTCTCATACCGATATGATACCCTTGCCGGCCGCCTTTTTCAACCCCGCCCGAATGCGTTCCCTATAATGTGCAGGTCGGTTTTAAGCATTTCCATCATACACACCGTGCATGATAAACATGAGAATTTCTCATGACTATCATCAAATATTGAGTTAAACAAATATCATTCTATTCCTTGCATAATCTCCTTCACGGGTTTATAATCTATGTAATTCAAGGTTGGAAACAGTTTTCGCCAGCGTGTTCTCGTTCGCATAGTTTTTTTGCAGCATCTCTTCTAATCAAAATGTGCGAACCGTAGCTTTTAAAAGGCGTTTTAAGTATTATGGCACGGAATTGTCCGAGTCTTAACTTTGTTATGCTTTTTAGCGGTGTTAATTTTTGTTAAGGCGCCGCTTTAGAGGCGAAATCATTATCGCTTTATAATTTTTTTGAAGGAGTGTAAGCTCATGGAACAGAAACATCAACAGCAGCAATGGGGCAGCCGCTTTGGTTACCTGATGGTGGCCGCAGGCGCTTCAATAGGCCTAGGAAACATTTGGAAGTTTCCCTACCTTGCCTACCGCGGAGGCGGCGGCGTTTTCCTCGTAGTGTATCTTCTCGTCGTGCTGGCCCTTGCAAAGCCCATGGTAGAGATGGAGACCGCGATTGGCCGCCACAGCGGGCTGGACACCGTAACGGCCTTTGAGTGTATCAACCCCAAGTGGGGCTTCATAGGCTGGATAGGCAACCTGTGCACCATAATGATCAACTTCTACTATGTGGTCGTTGGCGGCTGGGTGCTGCGCTACCTCTGCCAGTTCATCTTCGTCGGCGATTTCGGCGGCGACCCCTCTGTCTTTTTCCAGAGCTTCATTACAGATCCCGTGCAGCCGATAATCTGGTCGATGATACTTCTGGTATTTGTATCCATAATGCTGCTCTTCGGCATAACCGACAAGGTTGAAAAGCTGTCCAAGTACATGATGCCCGCGCTGATAGTTATGCTCATAATCTGCGGCGTATATGCCTGCACCATAACCGACGGCGCAGTTGAGGGTCTTAAATACTACCTGCTTCCGGATTTCAGCAAGTTCAGCGTAAAGGTATTTGCGGACGCCGTAACTCAGGTGCTCTTCTCCGTCGGCATAGGCTGGAGCCTGTTTATAACCCTCGGCGCGAATATACCTAAAAAGAACAACCTCCGCAGCGATGCGCTGTTCGTGAGCTTTGCGGATACCTTTGCCGCGGTCCTCGCCGGCTTCGTTATAATCCCC
The DNA here is from genome assembly GCA_963640685.1 of Acutalibacteraceae bacterium. Lineage (GTDB taxonomy): Bacteria > Bacillota > Clostridia > Christensenellales > CAG-138 > SFEL01. Next base: position 4,083 of record CAVIAA010000001.1, on the reverse strand, counting down.
TCCGCCTTTGGCGCGGGTATAGACGTTCAAAAGGGACCTGCCCTCGTATTCGAGGTAATGTCCGGCATATTCCTTAACCTGCCCGGCGGCCGTATAATCGGCGTTTGCTTCTTCCTTGCGCTGATATTCGCAGTCATCTCCTCCCTGTTCAGCTTCTTTGAAACCAACATACGCACAGCCGAAGTAAAGCTCAACATGGGGCGCAAGAAGGCAACGCTCATCATCGCCATAATAATCGGCATAGCCAACATATTCGTATCCCTCGGCTTCGGCCCCATGAGCAGCTTCAAGATACCCTGGCTGTACTACGGCAGCACCGAGTTCTACGGCCTGTATGACTGGCTGGATTGCTTCAGCGGCTATGTGCTCATGCCTCTCGGCTGCATACTTGTCTGCCTGTTCGTATCCAAGGTTTGGGGCTGGAAGAAATACGGGGCGGAGCTCACCCACGACGGGCGGGACGGTAAGATAAACCTCTGGAACAAGCTCAGTGCATACGTCATTATCCCGCTGTTCATGGTGATAGTAATACTCAACGTGTTCGGCTTCATAAAGTAAAGCGCAGCATACCAAAAGGGCGCCCCAATAGGGACGCCCTGATTTTTTTGCTTTACGCCGCGGTCTTGTTTGCGATGCTGTAACGCTTGCGCTGAACTACGTATATCGCCGCCAGTATCGCAAAGCCAACGATATCGGACACGGTGCCGGGGATTATCATGCACAGGCCGCCGCCTATGAGTAGCACCCGCTCATACCACTTGCAGTTATCCTGCAGGAAGCCCGCAAGCCCGCCGGAAAGGGCATACATGCCTATAAGCGCCGTAACAACATTTTGCACTACCGCAAACACCGTCGTGTCGATCATGAGCATTGCGGGGTTGAGAACGAATATATAGGGCACTATGAAGGCGCCTATCGCAAGCCGCGTTGCGGTAACGCCGGTCTTGAACGGGTCGCCCTTGGCGATCGCCGCTCCTGCCATCGCGGCAAGCGCAACAGGCGGCGTTATATCGGCAACTATGCCGAAATAGAACACGAACAGATGAGCGCTCATCACTATCGCCATTGTCGGCTCGGTAACCGGCACACCGCGCATAAGGCAGACCATGTTGATTATCGCCGGGGCGCATATCGTTGAGGTTATGAGGTAGTTCGCCGTCGTGGGAACGCCCATGCCCAGCACGATTGAAGAAAGCATGGTAAAGAACAGCAAGAGATAAATGCTGTTTCCGGCCACCTTTGCAAGGCCGGTGGCCAGCTTCAGTCCGAGGCCGGTCAGCGTAACGGTGCCGACTATCATGCCCGCCATCGCGCAGGCGATAGCAACCGACAGCACGCTCCTTGCGCCGTTCTTCAGCGCGTCAACTATCATGTCATACGGGTCAAAGCCCAGCGCGGTGTATATCCATTCCTTAGCCGTCAGCTTTTCCTTTATTCTGAAGCCGCGCACCAGACACATGACCAGCCATATGCCTACCGCTATCATGGAATAGGTCGTAAAGTGTACGTTGAGGTTCATGCATAATATCATCACCGCCGCGGGTATTACGCAGAACCATTTTATGCTGCAGGCCATGAGCGCCGTCAGTATTGCACCGAGGGCGGCATAGGTGGGCGTCACCCTTGAGGAGAGCATATATATCATGAATGCCAGCGCCAGCAGCAGATGCCCGCGCTCCTTCATAACCACACCGACCTTGGGTATGTCCTTTTCGTCCATTCCGCGAAGGCCGATCTTTCTCGCCTCGTGGTGAACGCTTATCAGTATGCCCGAAAAATACAGTATCGCGGGGATTATCGCAGATTTTACGACCTCGGCATAGGTGAAGCCGGTGCTCTCCGCCATCAGGAACGCCGCCGCGCCCATTATCGGGGGCATTATCTGACCGCCGGTAGAAGCCGCGGCCTCGACTGCGCCCGCAAACTCCGGCCTGTAGCCGAGCTTTTTCATCGCTGGTATGGTAAAGGAGCCGGAGCCTACGGTATTTGCAACGGAGGAGCCGGAAACCGTTCCCTCCAGCGCGGAGGCTATTACCGCGACCTTTGCCGGGCCGCCTATATGCTTGCCGGCAACTGCATTTGCAAGGTCTATGAACAGCTTGCCAACGCCGGTCTTTTCAAGGAACGCGCCAAAGAGTATAAATAAGAATATATACGTTGAGGATACGCCCAGAGGTGTGCCGAAAACGCCGTTTAGCGTAAAGTACATGTGGTTGACTATCTGGCGCACGGTATAGCCCCTGTGGCCAAAGGTGCCGGGTATTAGGTAGCCGAACCTTGCATACAGCAAAAACGCCAGCACGATTATAAGTATCGGCATACCGACGACGCGGCGGCAGCCCTCCATCAGCAGCAGCATACCCACCGCGCCTATTACTATATCCAGTGAGGAATAGTTGCCGACGCTCTTTATTATATACTCATAATTGAGCGGGATATAAAGCACGGCGGCAGCCGCAAGCAGCGCAAGTGCATAGTCATACCACGGCACCCTGTTCTTCGCCATGTGCTTCCCCGCCGGATAAAGCAGAAAAACTAGAGACAACGCAAATGCAAGGTGTACCGAGCGCAATATCTGCGCCGGTATGGTCCATACGCTGGTATACAGCTGAAAAACCGAGAAGGCTATAAGTATCGCGGATATCCCGGCGGACACGGCCTTTGGCAGCCCGTTGCGGAAGGCGGATTCCTTATCATACTGCGCAAGCACTTTTGCCGCCTCAAGCTGGGCGATCTCCTCATCGGTCATGCCGGAGGTATCTACCGTCTCGTCCAATACGACGTTCTCAGGCTCTTTTTCTTTCTTTTTGAATAATTCCATGTTTTCTCCCGTATATGATATTTTATGTGCGGTTTCTTAACGTTTGTCCTTAACCTCAAATTAGGAGAGCTTTCGCCCTCCTAATTTTAATACCCGTCCCTTTCGGGCGTATATTACATTATGCCCTGTTCCTTGTAATACTTCACTGCGCCGGGGTGGAAGTCCACGGTTATACCGGCGGTTGCAGTGTCGAGGGTAACCTCCTTGCCGTGCATGTTGCCGGCGATAAGGTCGTTCTGGTTCTCAAAGAGCGTCTTTGTGATGCTGTAGGCTACCTCCTCGTCGAGGTCCTTTGTGGTGGCAAGCACGGCCATCATAGCTACGGTATCCGCAGCCTCAACGCCGTAAACATCCTCGCCTATGGTGGTCTTTACATAGAAGGGATACTGAGCGATAAGGTTATCCGCAACCTCGCCGTCGATAGGCACTATGCGTATCTTGGTGTAGTTTGCAAGCTCGGTCATCGCGCTGTTGGGCAGGCCGGAGGTTGCAAAGGCGGCATCCACGGTGCCGTTCTGCATTGCGGTCGAGGACTCGGAGAAGCTGAGGTACTGTACGTCAAAGTCGTCATAGCTCATGCCGGCTGCGGCGATTATCTGCCTTGCGTTGACCTCGGAGCCGGAGCCCTGGTCGCCAACGCAGACGCGTTTGCCCTTAAGGTCGGCCAGAGTCTTTATTCCGCTTGCCTCGGTGGTAACGAGCTGCACCGCCTCGGGATACAACGAGGCTATGGCGCAGATGTTCTCGATAGCGCCGTCCTCCGCCATGGACTCGGTACCGGTAACAGCATACTGGAGAACATCGTTCTGCATGAAGGCAAGCTCCGCTTCCTTGTTCTTGAGCTTGCGTGCGTTGTCTATGGAGCCGCCGGAGGTCTGTGCGGTGACCTCAACGTTTTCTATCTTGTTGGTGAGCACGCTTGCAATAACGCCGCCAAAGGCGTAATAGGTGCCCGCGTCGCCGCCGGTCGCAAAGTTGAGCCGGTGCACATCAGATCCGCCGGAGCAGGCCGCAAGGCTCAGCGCCATCGCAAGCACAAGTGCCATTGCCATAAGTTTCTTCATAAATAAGTCTCCTCCTATTTAAAACTAATTGAGTTCAATTTGGATACTTGTATACAATAACACAAACATCCCTGTATTTCAAGAATAGTTTAGAAATTATCACTAATAATTAGGCAGAACAAAAAAAACGGCGCTGGGATCCGTTCCCGCGCCGCAAATACAGCAGTTCTTTAATTTATTCGGCGGACTTATCGCCGC